>NZ_CP009279.1:1230160-1845240 GCF_000758545.1 Paenibacillus sp. FSL H7-0737
ACCCGAGATCCAGTAATCTTCTTCTAAGCACACCCTGAACTTCAATGCCGCTGATACGCAGTGTGCTTCCTTTAGCCGCTTCTGATAAAGGAATACTAGCTCCAGACATTAGATCCCCTTCTTTCATTTATTATTATTTGTATTTTTATGGTTATTATTTTGTGCATTGGAATTTTTCTTGTGGTCTGACACAATATTAGTATATGTGAACAACTTTGTCCCTGCAACAAGAATGTTTCCCTAAGGCAAAATTAATTTAGGCGCAAAAAAGCCCCTAACGGAAAGAAGGCTTGCGCTCTCCAGCCGAGGGGCTAAGGTTGAGTCTACTTATAGGCTTGTCTTTAATTGGAATAGTCTAATCCAAGTTTTTATTAGTCGTGAAGTTATGTCCAGCTTCCAAAATCAAGCGTGCGTCCAGTCTCTACTAAAGTCTTGGTATTACTTAGAACCTGCCACCAAGCGCTGATGCTGCCTGCATACGAAGGATCTTCAGGATGCCATTCATCATGGATAAGCGTGAGCTTAGTAGTTCCGCCCACTGGTTCAAGCAGCCAAGAAATACGCGATTCATATCTTTCATATCCTTTATGATAGGAGGGGCCGACCTTATGTGTGAAACGCAGTGCTTTTTGTGGGGTAAACTCCAGCAGAGTCCCATAGACATGCAGCGTTTCATCTCCATCTGCACCCGGTCCGATGTATTCCAGTAATTCTCCTTCTTTGAAGGTTGAACGAATAACGCTGCCGTAATAAATCTGCTTCGTACCTTCCGGAGAGATTAAGGTTTCCCATACCTGCTCAGGTGTTCCGCCAATATAAAATTCATAGTGTAGTTCCTTCATTCGTTATTCCTCCTTGATTTATAGGTTCATTTATTCCCTCAGACTCATTTACACTATACAAAAGGATCACTGACAACTACGGTCAGTGATCCTAAAGTAATTTATGTCTTATAATGAGCTGCTAAATTGGAGGCTATGGAGGCTAGTCTTTCTCTTAGTGAGGAAGGCTCAATGATGCGTAATGTGGTTCCATAAGGCAACAAGAAATAGGGTGCATAAGTCAGTAAAGAAGTTTCGTCCACTTGAAAGCGGGCTTGTCCTTCCATGCGCTGTACCAGCGTATGTCCGAACAACCAATGGCTGCATAGATCATTCAAGACTCCCTCGTCGGATGCGATGACTACTGTAACTAGTTTCTCTTCAGTATTGCGTGCAGGCAGTAAGCTCTTTAACAAAAAATCACGTGCAGAGAAGTCAGCAGGACGAGTGAACACAGCTTCTGTACGATGTAGTTCAATGATTCTATCCACCCTGAAACTACGAATTTCATGTCGCTCGTGGCAGTAAGCTACGGTGTACCATTGGCCCTTCCAGAGTACAAGTCCGTAAGGATCAATGGCACGGGATGATTTGGTTTCTCCATTACCCTTACGATATTCCATTTGCAGGGTGGATCCGTTCGCTGCCCCCAATTCCAATTCTTGAATCAGATGGCTAAGCGACGGGGAAGGAGAATGGATCGTCTCAATGCCATTCTCATGGCGCTCCATTTGTTCTAATTGCTGGGCATTGCTATATCTTTTTAGCTTGGATAGGGCTCGGTCCAGAGCTTCAACATAAGGATATCCGGTGCCCCTGGCAAAAGAAGAAGCTTGTAGAAGGGCCCGCTGCTCTTCGGAGTCAAAGAATAATGGCGCCTCAATAAAATGCTCCGGTAAGCTGTAACCGCCACCAGGCCCGCTATCCGCAATAACGGGTACACCACTGATGCATAACGCATCGATGTATCTGTACACAGACCGAACACTGATCTCTAACGCTTCCGCTAGTTCTCCGGCGGTTCTTCCCCGCTGCTTGAGCATCCAAAGAATGGATAACATATGATCAGCCTTGGACATAAATTCGGAACCTCCTTGCTAGGTTTATTGAATAATATAACAAGTGTAACGTGAGAGTCACTGTTCCGCCAACTGAAGAGAAGTCTTTTATACCATTATTTTTTTGAGACTATGAATGTAACGAGATCGAGCAATAATGAAATAGAGGGTCTGCACAGCAAGGAATGTACCGGATGTAATTAGTACGGGAAGAGTTACATCGGTGATATTCATTTGTTTCAGTATGGGACGAATCACGACAAGGGTCTGAATGGTGGCAATCACAATCGGAATATAAAAGAGCACAGAAATTTGTTTGGTAGCAGAAGCTGACATTTCTTTTGTACTTAAACCGATTTTGGATAAAGCATTGTACATTTGTTTGTCCGTGTTCAGCTCGGTATGAAGCTTAAAAAAGAGAAAGCTGGCCGATGAAAGCGAGAAAATCAGCGCGATAAAAATGCCAATAAAACTAAATATGGCTGTTCCCTGTTTGGTTGATAAATAGCTGTCTGCTCGTGCTGTAAGTAAGGCGTTGTATTGATGGTTAGCACTGTTGGATGCTTTACTCCACTGGATAAGTTCTCTGGTGATCACAGCTTCAGGGGAGTTATCCTCAGGAGTAGGGCCGTCCCATGCTGGGATTTTATATAGGTATCTCACATATGGCCTGGTGTATTTCCCTGCTGAAGAAAACTTCTCATAGAAGCCGTCATCTACGATTAAGAGTGAGCTTGCCATGGGGTCCATTGGATGTATCTTGGGAGTTCGCAGTTCTTTTAGCAGCAGCTCTTCATCTTTCTGATTTTTCAAAAGAACCGTTTGATTAGCAGCATAATTCTGTGTCTGGATATGAGGGCTCAGCAGTAATACAGCTTCTTTCTCAGATAAGGGTCCCACTTCGGGCACATTCATTTGAGGAGCCAATTGATTGAACTCTGACCGTGAAATGATATCAATGTTAAGTATGGTTTTTTTATCGATTCCTTGAATGGAAGCGGAAATTAGATCAACTTTATTCTCTGTATACTCGACTTTGGCATTCTGTAATTTATTATGGATGTGTCCTAAATCAGGCATCTCTCCCTTTGGATTATAATTTGAATAATTCATTGCGAAGGAGGTTTTTTTATAGTGCTCCGTGTTCGCTTGATTGATGGACAAAAGAAATCCTGAAGCCATACAAGCAATCGAGGTAACTACCGTAACAAGAAATAACATTCTTGCATTGTCTTTGATCTTGTAGCTCATCTCGGAAATCCACAGCAGATTGGTTCCACGCCAAAGCCGTTTTCTGCTTAGCTTAAGCAATCGTATTCCTAGTACGGACAGCTGAGAGTAGAAAAAATAGGTTCCCGCAATACCTGTAACAGCAGCGACTAGGAGTGAACTGGGAGACAATTGCTTCCGTATAGCGAGAGCGCCGATGGTCAACAGTAGAAATCCGAAAAGCGAGAACAAGAAGGAGACACGAGGCTCTTTTTTAGGCTTAACATTTCCCTTAAGCAGTTCAAGGACTTGATGCCTGCGAATGAACAATAATGTGAAGATGGAAATGACCAGAAATAATGAAATGAAAGAGATAGAAGTAATTATTAACGCCTTCATTGGCCAATAAAATGGCAGTGGCTCCATGCCCATAATTGTCGTGCTTAGCAGTAAGAACAGCTTGGATAAAAGCATGCCAAAAGACGTACCTGTTACTATAGAGAGCATCCCGATCAGCATATTTTCTATAAGAATCAGCTTGTTGATCTGGCCGGGGCGTGCGCCTAAAATCATCAGTATGCCGAACTCCAGATTACGCATTTTCAGAAACGCACTAATCGAGTATAGAACGAAAAAGAACGCAAAGATAAACACGATATAAGAAGCAATTTGCATGCCGGAGGCTGAATTGGCACCCAGCGCGATGTTCGTAATACTAGGGTGGTAAATAAAGACTGAATAAGAGAAAAAGATCATGACCATAAAAGCACTGCTTAAGAAAAAGGCAAAATAAGCCCGTGAATTGCGCCGCACATTGTTAAACGCGAATTGAGGAAAGTTCATGACTATTCCCTCCCCAGAATGAAAGTGTATCGATAATTTTTTGGAAGAAGGCCTGACGGTTATCTCCCCGGTGAATTTCCGCCGCCAGTTTGCCATCTTTTATAAAGACGATTCGATTACAGTAGCTCGCTGCCAGTGGATCATGCGTTACAAGCATTAGCGTCGTGCCCTCTATGTGGTTAATATTCTCCAGCGATTCCATTACCGTCCGTGAAGAGTTGGAGTCAAGCGCACCTGTAGGCTCATCGGCCAATATAATCGAAGGCGAAGTAATAATCGCACGGGCAATAGCTGTTCGCTGCCGTTGTCCGCCGGATATTTCATAGGTGCGTTTACTAAGAATATCGGTAATGTTTAAGCGTTCTGCGACGCTTTGAAGCAAGATCTCCATCTGCGAGAGTCTACGGTTATCCAGAGTTAGGGGCAGCACAATATTCTCAGCAACGGTTAATGTCTCAAGCAGGTTAAAGTCCTGAAACACAAAGCCTAGTTGTTTGCGGCGAAAATGGGCGAGCTCTTTTTTATTCAAAAGATATGGGTTGCTGCCATTGATATTCACCTCGCCAGAGGAGGGCTTGTCGATCGTGGAAACCATGTTAAGCAGTGTTGTCTTGCCGCTACCGGAGGGGCCCATGATGCCTACAAATTCACCTTTTTCAATATTAAGATGGATATCGGTGAGGGCTTGGGTCGCTATTTTGCCGGGGTATACCTTATGAAGTCCTTTGACCTCTAATACATTCATATCATACATTCCTTCCGTTACAAAAGTGATTTCATCCCTCACGAAGCGGGGACGGTTTATGTATATAATTTATAAGATCGAGTGATAAGCTGCTATGGATTTACCTTAACGTTATCTTACAACGTGGTTAAGGTTATGTTCGTATCCTAACAAGAGTGGGGTATTTGCAAAAAAAAGGGACTACATAGCCATAAGTATGACTAGAAGTACCCTCTGGGCTTATTTCTGTAGATGATCACTGTTGCTGAATATTAGTCGCACGCGGGTTCCTTCTCCGAGCCGGGACTGAATAACCACTTTATGTTCGAGCCTGCTGCAAATCTCCCGAACGAGGTACAGTCCCATACCTGTCGATTCATGATAATGTCGTCCACGATCACCCGTAAAGTAGGGATTAAAAACCCGCTTCAAATCCTCAGGAGAAATGCCGATGCCTTGGTCGGTAATATCCAGAATCGTGTCGGTGCCTGCACGCTGAGCTGAGAGGGTAACAGTTTTAGCGGTACCGGAGGTGGAGGTATAATTTACGGCATTGGTTAAGATTTGGGTCAGCATAAACATCAACCATTTGGCATCACTATATACAGCGAGATTGGCATCCACCTGTACATCTACTTTTATGCCTCGGCGTATGAAGAGTCTGCGATTCTCGGCTACCGCTTCACTAACTGTTTTGCGTAGAAGTAACGGTTCAACTTGAAAATCATCTTCAAATCGGTCAAGCCTTGCCGTATAAATAACCATCTCCAGCCCACCGCGTAGACGTTCTAATTCCTCCTGAATACTTGTAGCGGCTTCCTCTTCAAGATCCTTTAACGTGAGCTGAATTACAGAGAGTGGAGTTTTCATCTGATGAACCCAGCGGTTCATGAATACGATATGCTGATCCATTTGGCGGACATGCCCATTTACCTGCTCCTGATACTGGCGGTCAATAAGCTGTAATAACTCATGGATCGCTTCGGCAAGTGGAGTGTCCCCTAAGGATACGAGATGCTTTTGGAGCATGTCCATAGGATCACTTAATGCTGCATACAATCTCCGGTGCTGAACATATCGGTAGCCTAAAAATAGTAAAAGAACTACGGTGCTCAGAGCGATTCCATAGAGCATGATAGAGATCGGTCTGTTCTCTCCAGACAGCCAATATAGCAAAGGAATAAGTAGCATTTGAAACAGATAGAAAAGGATTAGCGAAATCTGGTCTCTCCAAAATAGCTTCATGGCATATCCTTAGTGACAATAAGCCGATAGCCAGCGCCTCTTACGGTTTCCACAATATCGCCAAGACCGAGATCCTTGAGCTTTTTGCGGACACGGGTTATGTACACATTTAAAGTATTATCGTCTATAAAATGCTGATCCTTCCACATGAGATCTAGCAGACGCTCTCGGTTAACAACTCGTCCTTCTTTTAGCAATAAGGCTTCCAGTAGAACCGCTTCTTTCTGTGTCAGCTCGCTAGTATGTCCGCCATATTGAATCACATACCGCTCAGGATAAAGAATTAGTTCTCCGGCTTGGAGCGTCCGTTCCTCTTGAATTTGTGAGTAAGAGCCGTAAGCTCTGCGTAAATGGCTGCGGATTTTGGCAAGTACGACTTCATAATGAAAAGGCTTGGTGATGTAATCATCCCCGCCATTTTCTAGCGCCATCACCTGATCCATTCCACTATCCCGAGCGGATATGAAAAGAATAGGGCAGAGTGAGGTAGTGCGAATCTGGCGACACCAATAAAACCCGTCGTATTTAGGCAGGTTAACGTCCAGCAGAACAAGGTCAGGATGGTTGTCATTAAAAATCTCCAGTACCCTGTTGAAATCCTCTACTATCACCGTACGAAATTCATATTTAGATAGATACGTGCTTAGTAGGCTTGCGAGCTTAGCATCGTCCTCTATGATTAGAATAGTCTCCACAGTTGTGCTCCTTTGATCAAATATAAGAATGCAATGGTTCACACGGTTATACAGTAACACGGACTAGGAAAATTATGCAAAAAGGACGTCTAGCTGCCGAAAAATAATATGAGGAATAGTTGCACTTTGTACAATAGATTCTATCAAAAAGACATTGGAATTTGATTCTATTGCACATTCTGCAACCAATTGGTTACCAAAACGTCTTATTATTACAAATGGGTCGAATTCTAATGTACAAAGTACAACAGAATCCTATTTTCCTATAAAAAAGAATGCATCTATTGCACAAACTGCAATAGATGCATCAAAAAAAGTATTCTTAGAAGTAGAAGCCGAACCTAGCACAACGCTCGTTCGTGCCGCTGGCTAGATCATTCTATTGATATTTAACCACAATCGCGTTGCTAATCTGACGCCCAGGGGTCGTGAGATATTTGCCATTGTAGTATAATCCGCTTGATGCGCCGCCATCCAGATTCATGGCTTGATACGCTCCAGCCTGCTTCATCATTTCTGCGAGCTGTGGGATAGTAGCTCCACCAGTAGTTAGCAGAATTAGCTTGTGGTCGCGAGTGAGGCCGAGTGCGCTGCGGGCTCCGCCGCCTGTTAAGATTTTGGCATCTTTGAAGCCTTCTGCCGCAACATTAAGAGATACCTTACCATTCACAAGCAGACGTGGTCCGGCTTGGAGAGCCCCTTCCATAGATCCGGAAGCGAAATGGTTCGTAAACTCTAGTCCGGGAATAAGTGAGGCCAGGTGATTGCTGTCATAGGTGAAAATCGTGCGGCGATCTCCAGAGCTGTTTTTGAGCATTTTTCCACCACTGACCATGTAACCGTAAGGAGCTTTGTAGGCCCCTTTAGTATAGGCATCAAAGAACGTACCATTAATAGCCACTACGGCATTATTGCGCTTGGCTAGACTGCTCAGGTCTTCCACTTTTCCCACCGTATTTCCTGCTAGTACAACGTCGAGCTTCACTTTAGGATGCAGTAGGGATACCGTAACCGTTTGGGCTTTGAAGGATCTGCCGCCCACCTTGAAAGTTTTACTAGCACTGACAACGGGGGAAGAATCTGCTTTGATAAGTGCGCCAGTCAGTACAGGTACCGTTGATGAAATCCCGTTATTAGTAAGGGTTACAGAAGAGGCTTCCTGATTCCACTCTAATTGAAAGCCCAGCGTTTTGCTGATAAAGGACAAAGGGATATATACCGTACCGTTATCACTAAAAGCGGAATCGGTTAGTGTGACTGGCTTGTCGTTGACTAGCGCAGCTGCTTGTCCTACAGTAAGTGTAATCTTAGTGTCTGCGTTCGTAATGGTTATACGTTTGTCACTAGCATTCATTTCAGCATGTATACCAGTGAAATTATTTAAGAGACGCAGCGGGATGTACGAGTGATTATTCTTGGTCACATACACGGTGTTTTTCGGAACCGGAGCAGCACCAGCAGTGGAGGAACAAACTGTATAAACCGGAACCAAACATAGTAGAAATGCGAGAAAGAACGGAAACAATAACTTTTTCATATTAACCAAAATCTCCTTATCCTGTAGCTGATGTAAAAAGCGGTAAGGTTTATTATACCTCAAGTTCTAAAACATGGATAACCTCATTTTTCAAATATCCATGGAAAGATTCTGATAGAATGTAGATACCATTAAAAGAATAGTACTAGAACTCAACAACTAAAGGGAGATCTTTATGACTACAATAGGTTTAATTCGCCATGGAAGTACCGCGTGGAATAAAGAAGGCAGAGCGCAAGGGCATACGGATAATCCATTGGATGCTGAGGGTGTGCAGCAGGCGGTTCTTCTTGCTGAACGGCTCAGCACTGAACAATGGGACTATTTATATTCGAGTGATCTGCTTAGAGCGCGACAAACAGCAGAGGTAATTGCAACAAGGCTTGGCATGGAGATCGCCGGTTTAGTACCAGGGATCCGTGAGATGAACGCAGGGCAGATTGAAGGTACTACGGAACAAGATCGCGTTGAACGATGGGGAAGTGAGTGGAAGAAGCTAGATTTGGGACTGGAAAGTCCGGAGGCCAGTGAGATCAGAGGCAGTCAGGCCATCGAAGATATCGCGGAGAAACATCCGGGCAGTCGTATATTGGTCGTTAGCCATGGTGCGATTTTACGGAGTAGCCTTAGAAGACTTTTTCCAGAACTGAATGTAACTGTTTTGCTGAGTAATACATCTATCACCCGGATTATTAAATCCGATTCGACATGGAATTGCGAACTATACAATTGTGCACGGCATTTGAAGATATAATTAGTGTTCAGATAATGTTCAGAGCATTTTAATATAGTAATTGCTCAGATAGTTAATCATTTTTGTAGTCAGAAGGATGTGCGAATTTAAGGTGGCAGAGGTCCAGATTTACTTACAAACGTTATTCTCCATTCTCATCGCAGCAGCGGCCGGTTATTTAGTGCTAAGACTTTACCGGGATATTTCATCTAAAACGCCTCAAAAAAGAGCGATTCATACCGGTCTTTCCGTGATCATTATCGTCGCCTCCCTATGGATCATGCACCAGCTAGGTGTAGAAACCTTACTGGGAAATGAAGTGGACGATGATGGGGTTATTATACCGCTGGTGGTCTATAGTCTTACGATAGCCCTATGCATGTTTTTACTTACACGCATGAATCTAGTATTGGCTGAAAGAGAGCAATTGAAAGAACTGGCGTATAAGGATGCTTTAACGGGGTTATTGAATAAGAATGGAATGGATCATTTTTGGGATCGATGCAAAGTAAATGAGCAGCTTGCTGTTTTGTTTCTGGATCTGAATCGTTTCAAATCGATCAATGACAGCTTGGGGCATCATGTGGGGGACTTACTGCTGCAAGAAGTGGGTAAAAATCTAATTCAATTCTCCAGCAAAAGAAAACGTCATATTTTCCGCGTCGGCGGGGATGAATTTGTGATTGTCGCCAAAGGTAGCACTCAGAAGGAAGCGGAGCAGCTTGCTGTGCGGATTCTGGAGAAGACGACTAAGAGTTACCAGCTTGGCGAGCATAACTTGTTCGTATCCATGAGTATAGGGATCAGCATAAGTCATGGTAAGGTGGATCATTTTAGGCTGCTAAATGAAGCAGATACAGCGATGTACGCTGCCAAACAGCTTGGTACGGGGCGTTACTCCGTTTATAAGAATTAGAATGAGTTGGTATAAAATACAAGCGGCAGCCATTGACCTTTACAATAGGTCCACGACTGCCGCTATTTTTATTGGACTAACTATTCCCTTTGAAATGAAATTATGCGCCAGGCGAATGAATGCTGTTAGTCACATCCTTGCGGCCTTTCATGAGGAACAAGCAGACAAGAGCAACTGCCATACTAATCGCCGCCACGTAGAACAGGATCGAGTAATCAAAGATATCAATCATAAGTCCCAATAGTGGAGGCGAACTGATGGCCGCAAGGGAAGAGACGAGATAATACATCCCTGTTCGTGTACCAATGCTCTCTTCTGTCCCTGTTGCCACAACATAAGGATAGGAATTGATATTAATACAAGCCCAGAAGACTCCACCTAGCAACAGTAACCCTCGAAGGAGCAATAAGTCCTTTGCAAAACCGACGAGAGCAAAAATGGTCATTAGTCCGCATACGCCGATGATGATCATTTTTTTCTTCCCGAATCTTCCGCCCAGCCAACCGCTCGGAATGGCGAACAGCACAAAGGCCAAAGAGAAGAAAGTGAGCGAGAAGGAGGCCGCCTGTTCGCTTAGGCCGAGATGATGTTTACCATATAAGGTAAACAGTGTCTCAACGCCTTGATATGCTACGAACCAGAAGAAAATCGCCGCTAGCAAAAATATTGTGGTACGGTCAAGCTGACTTCGAAAGGAAATACGAGAGGGCTTGGTGGCAGTAGCTGCTTCTGAAGGAAGCTTCATTTGCACGTTTACGCCGTCCCGATTTTCTTTAATGAAGCGTGATACGATAAACATACATAATAAGGTAATCAGTCCAGCTACGATAAACGGAAGTGCTGGATTGGATTTATACAGGATCGAACCTACGCCAAAAGCGAGAATAGAACCGAACCCACCCATGAAATTAATCAGCCCGTTGGCCTTTGTACGCTGCTCTTCTGGCGTAATGTCCGGCATAAGGGCGACGGTTGGTGAACGGTATAAGCTCATGGCCAGATTCATTAGCATCATAAACAACAGAAGTGTAAATAGTCCGGTATGAAACGGAATCAGCATGGTTAGCACGGCAGCGAAAGGCATACCGATCATAAGATAAGGCATTCTGCGTCCAAAACGCGAGGTAGTGCGGTCACTACGGTTGCCAATCCAAGGCTGCAGGAATAAGGCAAAGTAATTATCAATCGTCATCAAGAAGCTGATAAGTGCCACACTATGTACGTATTTTTCTAGAAAAAAGGGTACAAATGCGTTATACAGACTCCACGTAATGCTGATGCTGAAAAAGCCGAATCCGAGCAACCAGACTTTTTTCACACAGTCACACTCCCTTATTATTTAGCTAGAAGCCCAGCCAGCACATCTGGATGATCTGTAATAATACCTGACACTCCAGCTTCGATTAAAGCCTTCATCCGCTCTGGATCATTAACAGTCCAAGGATGATAAGCGATGCCATGCTTAGCGGCTTCTTCGACGAATTCAGGAAGCACTGCTTGATGATAAGCATGTAGTGCGTTTGCGCCAAGCGTAGCTGCATAATCCCAAGGACGATACAGACCTTCCCCGTATAGAATTCCTGTCTTGATCTCAGGTGCGATCGTTTTACTGTGAGCTAGTGAATAATGGTTGAAGCTCGAAAAAATCACGCGATCGCTCATCTTGAACTCCCGTACAGCCGCGATAACCTTTTCCTCCATACCCGGGTAAAAGAAAGTACCATTTTTAAACTCGATGTTCAGTACTGTATCTCGACCTTGCAGCAGATCTAACAAATCTTCTAGCAAGGGGAGTTTCTCGCCTTTGAACTCGGGACTGAACCAAGAGCCCGCGTCCACTTCCAGAATTTCTGCAAGGGTTTTATCCTTCACATAGCCAATTCCGCTTGTCGTACGGTTTAGGGTTTCATCATGAATAAGAACAAGCCCGCCATCCTTTGTCATTTGTACATCGGTTTCAATCCCGGTTGCACCTAACTCAAGACCTTTGCGGAACGCTGCCATAGTATTTTCCGGACACACTGCCGATGCGCCGCGATGCGCAAAATTAATAATGTTTTTCATCAGCTATTCATCCCTCCAACTTAGTGTTTGCTGTCGCCCTGTAGACGAGGGCTACTTTTCATATTCCACATGAAGACAAGAAACCCTGTCTAGAAATACTGACAGGGCTCTATTTCTTGAAATTTAACATGCAGTTAATCTTACTGCAAATTCTCGCCTCAATGATTCATAGCGCCATAAGGAATCCGTTCCAGCAGACCTGATCCATAGATGTTTTGCAGCTTCAGCTCTGGCATATGAATATAACCGATATAACAGTCGCATACCTTCATTCGGCAGGCTCTTACAGCGGATAGGCCTTCCAAGCCATCGCGGTAGAGATTGCCAATGACACCTCTGTCCTTATAGCAGCGTTTCACCAGTCCGGCGCCTTGTACATAAAAGACTTCATTTCCAGCATTGCAGGTTTGACCAAGGCTCTCGTAATCCATAGCATTCACAGCAAAATGCGGATCAATTTTGCTAAGAATGGAAAGATCCTCGGCAGTATAGTAATCCGGTTTATCTTTATAAGCATTGACCCATAGATATACACTCTCCGGTAATGCTGCGCGAAGCGAGGCTATAGCAGGAAAGGCGCTGCGGATCCCAACGCTCCCTACACTGAAAGGCACATTATTCTCATACAAAGTCATGCATTGCGTTAGAAACTTATCCTCGCTCACCTGTCCGGGGTGGTAAGTAGCCCAAAAGGCAGCCTTGTTTCGATTCAGCTTATGAATGAAGTCAAGATTTGCTGAAAGGTTCGTCTGAATCGCTACCTTCTCCACATGCTCCATATTGGAGAGCGAGATCATCGCTTCTTTGTACCAGCGATGAATCAGCCCTTCGCCATAGGGATTGAAAAAGATAGACAACCGATGGCCCGCTGTACCTTGCAGAGAGGCCCACTCGACAAAGGTCTCCAGTCCTTGTCGATCCTTCGCGAGAGTGGCTGCGCTGTCTCTTGTTTTGCCGAAAGGACAGTAGGGGCAGTCATAGTTGCAGGAGGTGAGAGACCCACGGTAGTAGAGGACCGCATTCATGGTAATACGAACCTTTCCATCTGCTCTCGTATCTCCCCTGAAATAAACCAATCACCGATGGAATCGGAGTAGCCCATGCCTTCAGTAGTGAGGCGTAAAACTCCATCTTCTTCTTTCCCTAAGCCGGTATGAAGCAGGTTAGACAGTTCAGGATAATCACTCCAGAGTGAATTTCCGAAGCGCAGACTATAATCTCCAAGCCTCAGACCTTCACTATGTAAAATCGCCTTTAGAATAAAGCGGCGCTTCTGTTCTTCCAGACTTAGCACAATTCCGTAATCTGCAGTATCGTAACGATCTGCACTGACGTAATCGGCAATAATGCTCTCGGTTGCTTTACGGCTCACCCCATAACGGGAAGCGTAATGCACATTGCGGGTATAGGACCTAGCCCCGCAGCCTAGCCCGACCATTCCTTCTTCCTGACAGCTGTAGTCAAGAATGCGTTTATCTGTTCCTGCGGTTTCCTTGGCGAAACGACGCATGGAATATTGGCGATAACCTCTGGCTTTAAGCAGCTGCTCAGCGGCCTTGTAGCAGTCTAGGCGAATATCCTCCTGACGCTGGATATCATCAGGCTTTACGATGGTATGCTCACGGGTATAGAGCGGATAAATAAAGATTTCCTCAGGATCATAGCTAAGCGTCTGATTTAGCGAATACAGCCAAGAGTCGACGGTCTGCCCTGGAAGACCATAGATCAGATCCAAATTTAGAATGGGAAAATCATATTTTCCCAGCAGCTCCAATGCGCGATACACCTCATCCGGATTCTGCGGGCGATAGATGGCCGCCGATTCAGCTGCGACAAAGCTTTGAATGCCCATACTGACCCGATCCACCGTATATTCTTTTAGAATATTCAGCTTCTCTTCGGTGATCGTCTCCGGTGAAGTTTCCACTGAGATGGAGGCTGAGCTCGTATCCAGTCCCATCGTATCAACGGCAATGTGGAACAAACGACGCAGTTGATTTGCCGCCAATAATGTAGGTGTTCCACCACCAATCGCGAAACGGGCATACGGCTTATGTTTGGTGAACGCTGCCCACTGCTTGGCTTGGCGTTCTAGCGCGTCTACGTATGTAGCGTGAACATTCGCGCGTTTATCAGGCAAGGTGAACAGGTTGCAGAATCCACAGCGAGCACCGCAAAACGGGATATGCATATATAGAAAAAAGGATTCTGCAGGTTCATCTCGCCATAAGGTTTCTAGCGGCATCGGAGGCTGCAAATCCCTGTAAGCTGTTTTGTGTGGATAGGAATACAGATAAGATCGGTAAGGGTTAGCAGTAATATTGTCTTTCCACCCGTGAAGCTCTTCTAAAGAGAAGGACGATAACGTCATAACAGTTCTCCATCCTTTCCTTTTATAAAATAAATTCCCGATAAGGGACGTTCCATACGGTCTCGTGAGCCAAGCGATGCCCCTGATAGCCATCTTCGCCAAAAGCGGTTCCATGATCAGAAAACGCCAGACAGAAGGTAGGATTACCGCGTTCCCGGAAGGCATCGAATAATCGGCCCAGTTCACCATCCACATAGCGGAGTGCAGCGCGCTGGCTGTCTACGGAGTCCTTTTTAGCACCGGGTATAAAATAATGGTTTGGCCCGTGAATGGCTGAGACATTGAGGAACATGAACAATCTTTGTTCGCCCGGAGTATCCTTCAACAGCTTCAAGGCATGATTCACCTGATGCTCTGTGGAACGCGGATTGGTGACCCCGAACGTCATCCGCCAGTAGCTTTGCTGGAAATAGCTTGGTAACACACGAGCGAGTGGATTTTTTTTGGTGAAAAAAATAACGCCCCCAATACAAACCGTACGGTAGCCCTCGGCAGCAAGCCCGGATACGATATCGGGTGTATCGAACAGCCAGGTATGGGGATGCGTCTTCATTCCGGTGTTTCGAGAATGGAACATTCGGATATGTTCCGTCTTATCCGTTGTGGCTGGAGTAGGCAAAAAACCGCCGAAGAAGGCGTGATGAGCCGCATAGGTAAAGCTGCCTGGGGTATGTCTTTTCTCCCATGATCCGGTTCCGCACAAGTTCGGGCAGTTTGATTCTTCCATAACAGCAGCATCATAACGAAGAGTATCGAGTGTGATCATAAGAATGTCATGAGTGCCGACGATGGTGTTCATATCCATTAAGATAATCCTTCCTTTATAAGCGGTGTGGAGGGAGGTGTGATATAGTCTCTAGCCGACAATACCTTCATTTCCCATTCGTAGGTGCTGCAGCCGCGGTATTTTACATCGTACAGCAAGTCGCCAAATGGATTGACATCCGCGACAAAACATTGCTGTGAACCCCCGGAGACGAGTACATCGATTCCGGCTACCCCGGAACGGGGAAAAGCAGCCAGTGCTTGCACAGCGGTATTCCGCACCTGCTCCTGTACGGATTCAGACAGACCGGCTTCCGAAAGAGACATCCGCTGGTTGCGTAAATGCAGATTCGTAATTGGTGTAGGGCTGACCCGAGCAACCGCGTGGCAGGCCTCGCGGAGAACGACTAGCTGGCGAATATCGAATGCTTTACCCTTAAGCCCCGCTTTAGGGATCCATTGCTCAGCATAAGCACCGTGCTGGTAGATCCAGTTCATAATTCCCGAGATTGTGGCGGTATCCGTGTACCGTCGCAGTTTACCGGAATTATAGTAAATGGGTGGTCGAGTGATGTAATCCTCGACCCCCACTGTTGTTAAGGCAATTTCGGCCCCCGTCACAGGATGGATTTGATAGGCGATCACTCCAGAAGCGGCAGAACCAAAGGCTAGCTTAATGAATACCCGGTGCATGCGCCGGGATAACATCATCTCCCGGAGAGAGTCGTAATCCGTAGGCTGCTGATCTTCGCCTACTGGGCGAGGGATTGGAATCCCTGCCTCGCTCAGAATCTGTTGTGTCTGGCGTTTATCGGTCATGGCCGCAATGTCAGTAGGGTCATTTAACCACAGCGAACCTGGACACGCGGTGTTGGCCTCTCGCTGTAGTCTAGCCAGCATTCGGCAGTAGCCACGGAACCATTGTGATGGATGATGCAGGACACCTTGTATTTCCTTCAATTGTCGGGCTACCTTCACGCGGAGTGGTCGCGGATCAGGCCTATCGGCGAAGGGATGAAGGGAATCGTCCATATCATCCGAATCCGGTGCACCCAGAGCGATAATGGCTCGTTCTATCTCGAAGCTGCTGCCAGGCGATTCCAGTCTCAGTAGCGGGGGAGCTGCACTGAGATCTACTCCGTTATAAACGGAGGACTGACGGGGTATCTGTTTCTTCTGCTCTTCCATAAGATCGCCTAACGATCTTCCTTGTAGAAACTCAGCGTACGATAAAATAATGGCAGGGGGCATTCCAAGATCGGAACGCGCTTGCTGGATGCCGCTAGTCCGTTTATCACCGGGAATACCGATAACGATCATCGGCCTCATGAGAGGCTCACTCTGTGATGGAAGGATAACGCCAGTCTTCCTCATCATCGCTTTCCTGCTTGTCGCTAACATCAACAGGCAATCCACTTTGTTTCCAGCGGGTAATCATCTCGTCAGACATATAATGATGGCTTAGGTTTAATGCTTTTAATTTTTTGATTCTGTCGCTGGCTAGAAGCAATTCTGCCCCCTCATCGCTTAGGGTACCGAGTGATAGATCGAGCGTATCTAGCTGATCCAGAATAGGAGCATTTGCTAATGCACTTGCGATCTCATCTTGGATCTGGCTATTTTTTAAACCTAGATAAGTAAGCTTAGGGAACTTTCCTACTTCTATAAGAGGGAGAAGATCTGCTAGGCTGCCGTCAAATCCGTAGTTATCTACGCCGAGATATAGCTCCAGCTTGCGCAAATTCGGCAATTGGCTAGTTGCAATCTGTTCAAGAACGGCTTTACCTAAGCCTCCACTTATAATAATCAGTTCTTCTAGCTTGTCGTGTTTGAGTTCTGAGAGGCTCAGCTCATTCCCACCTTGAATCGTGAGTGACTGTAGCTCTGGAAAAGCAGGGAGCAACGGCGATAGATCACTTTGGGTAATCCAAGAAATCTCGCATTCCTCATAGCCCATCTCGCCTATGAAAAGCTTGCGCAAAGCAGGGAAACTAGCACTATGCGTAACCAGTGACTCTACAACTTCTTCTGAACTATTTTCGTAGGCTTGCCCCCAATCACCGATAATTAGACTTGTCAGCGAAGAACTTTCAGGGCTGCTACTAAGTTTCTCAATTTCAGTGCCAATTCTTTGGCCTTCTTCGAATTCGTCGTATCCGATACTAAGCTTTACTTCCGTCATGGGCATTCCCTCCCGGAAAAATTTAACTTCGAAAATACCCTATCATCTGTAGCCGAGGGAGTCAAATCACAGGTTTAAATAATTATAGTCAAATTCGTCATGTCCTTGAGCTAATCATTTATGGTAGGTTTATGCTAGGGAGAATTACATTATTTTGAAATATAAGAAAGTATACGTTTCACACTATATTTTATCCTTATATTTCTCGCTAAACGCTTACCGTCCTTATAAGGACGCCGAAGGCGATTATACTTGAAGGAGCTGTTCTGATGAAGATCAAAATTCAGGAATGGATAATAGAAGCGGATATTGCAAAGCTGCAAGCGGCTATGGAAGCAGGCGTAGTCAGCTCAGAAGATTTGGTAGCAGCCTATTTGGAACGGATTCATAAGTACGATATAGACATAAACGCAATCTTAGAAATCAATCCAGAGGCTAAAGACATCGCTAGAGCACTGGATATTGAACGTAGGGAACAAGGAAGTCGGGGAAGTCTACACGGTATTCCTATATTGTTGAAGGATAATATAGATACCGCGGATAAAATGCATACGAGTGCTGGGTCAATAGCTTTAGCAGGATCATTCGCGGCAAAAGATTCCTTCGTAGCTGCGAAACTTCGGTCGGCAGGAGCTGTTTTGCTTGGAAAGGCGAATATGTCGGAGTGGTCTAACTTCATGTCTAGTTCAATGCCAGCTGGGTATAGTTCCCGGGGAGGGCTAGTGCTGAATCCTTATGGACCTGGGAGCGTATTTGTCAGCGGATCTAGTTCTGGACCTGCAGCAGCTATTGCGGCGAATTTGGCAGCAGCATCGATCGGAACGGAAACCGCGGGATCAATTGTTGGGCCAGCCTGTCAGCATGCTCTCGTCGGGATCAAACCAACGGTCGGATTAGTCAGTCGTACTGGAGTGATTCCTATTTCAGTTAGCCAAGACACTCCTGGACCTATTGCTAAAACGGTTATGGATGCGGCGATTATTTTGGGGGCATTAACGGGAGTGGATGACAAGGATGAAGCAACATTATCGAGCGAGAAGCATGCTTTTACGGACTATACTCCATTTCTAGATAAAAGCTTTATACGGCAAGCAAGAATAGGTGTCCCACGGCATTATTATAACCATTTAGATGCAGAGCGACTTTCAATTATGGAAGCAGCTATCCAGACTTTGAAGAATGAAGGGGCTACGATTATAGATCCGGTTACGCTTTACGTTGAACAACAAAACTGGAATAATGATGTAATCTGTTATGAATTTAAAAAGGGGCTCAACGCGTATTTATCTGGGGTAGATGATTCCGTTCCGATTCACTCTTTGCAAGAACTGATAGCGTATAATGAGCTCCATGCTGAAATCGCATTACAATATGGGCAAGACACATTAACTAGGTCAGAGGAAGTAACTTTAACAGAAGAAGAATATCAGCAAAAGAAACAAGAATACAGAAAGCTAGCGCTCGAGCAAGGAATAGATTACGTGTTGGAACAATATAGTTTGGATGCGCTATTACTGCCAGGTGATGTAGATGGTATGTATATTGCGGCACGCTTAGGGTATCCGTTAATTACCGTTCCGGCAGGGTATGTAGAACAGGGCATTATTGATGCTGATGGTGATCCTACTCGGGGTCCCTTTGGTGTAGTTTTTTCCGGAAAAGCCTATAGTGAGCCTACGCTCCTATCCATAGCCTATGGGTTTGAACAAGCTACGCAGCATCGTGTTCCACCGCAACTGGAATAGGTATTGACTACTTTATTATAGAAGGAAGAGATCAGCTTGAAATATTGTCTAGAGTGTGGAACAGCGTTAGTAATGAAAGAAAGCGATGGGGAAGGGCAGGTACCTTATTGTAATGCATGCGAAACGTTCAGATTCCCTATTTTTAGCACGGCGATCAGTACGTCAGTATTAAATCGGGATATGAATAAGATTCTATTGATTCAGCAGTATAACCGACCAGATTATATATTGCTTGCAGGGTACGTGAATAAAGGTGAAGATGCGGAAACCACACTTATTCGTGAGGTAAAAGAAGAGGTAGGAATTGATATTGTAGCTTATGAATATATGCGCAGCTTGTATTTCGCACCTTCTAATACGCTGATGCTGAATTTTATAGGTGTTGCAGATACGGAGGACTTAAGTCAGGTGAGTGCTGAGGTAGATCATGCAGAATGGTTTACTTTGGAAGAGGCCGCCATTGCTATTAAAAAGAATAGTCTAGCCGAAACCTTCCTATTGGCGATTATTGAAAAATTGCATGCAGATCAGGTACAGGTAAATCCAGTGTCGGTAGGAGGAACAATGTAAGATGATAGTATATAGCTTTGCCAAAGAAGCTGGTAAATCTATTGATGCTTTCGGAAGCCAGCAGCTTTATATGTCGAGAATACTGACAGAGGCGGTTTCTCCGCAAGTAGGTTGTATGCACTTGGGCGTGAATGGACTTATTGGCTGGCATCAGGCTCCGATTCCACAGCTGTTTCTGGTTGTTAGCGGAGAAGGCTGGGTCAGAGCAGGGGAAGAAGCGGAAATTTCAGTTAGCGCTAGCTCTGCTGTATATTGGGACAAGGGCGAGTGGCATGAGACACGCACAGAGAAGGGACTAACAGCGATAGTAATCGAAGCGGAGAATATGGGTTTGACGATGCCAATTGTGCAGGAGATTCTTGAGCGGAGGTAAAACAATGTTTAATCAAGAGAAAAGAACAATTACGACCGAAAGATTGATACTGAGACCCTTTGAATTATCTGATGCAAAACGTGTCTCTGAACTCTGTAATAATTATAATATCTACAAAAGTACGTTGACTCTACCTTATCCGTACACTATCGAATGTGCAATATCATGGATTGAAGCTCATGAAGAGAATTTTATCAATAATATGTATTATGAGTTTGCGATTACTGATAAAAGTACAAACGAGCTTTATGGAGCTATAGGACTGACAAATAAGCAATCACACAGAAATGGTGAAGTTGGATATTGGATCGGTGAGGAATATTGGGGTAAAGGATACGCGACTGAAGCAACAAAAGCGATCATTGCGTTTGCTTTTTCAGAAAAGCATTATCATAAAATATTTGCAAGACACTTTGCTTCAAATCCCGGCTCTGGGAAGGTAATGCAAAAATGTGGAATGGTGGAGGAAGGCATATTCATGCAACATATCTATAAAGAAAATAAATATGATGACCTTATTCATTATGGAATTATTAACTCTGAGGATTAAGCTACATAAAGTGAATTTTAAAGTTTTTACAAGCATATAAAACAAAAAGGAGCCGAAGGGCTCCTTTTTATAGTTCTACCATTGACCTTTGCTGACAGATCGGATGGATTTTATTATTTAAGCTTATATACACGAGCTTCATAAGGACGAAGCTGAATTGTGTTTAGTTCTTCTTCTGGATTTACTTCGTAGTTGGCAATAAGCAATTCCTTCGCTTGGAATTTCACAGTAGAAGGAAGTTCGAAAGTCGTAGGCTCTCCGAAGAAATTCAATACAACCAGTAGCTGTTCTTCTCCAAGAGTACGTAGATAAGCGTATACCTGCTCATTCTCCTCGGCCAAGATTGTATAGTTTCCGTATACGATAATCTCATGCTGCTTACGCAGTTCAATTAGCTTCTTATAGTAGTGGAAAATAGAATCGGGATCAGCCAGTGCCTTCTCTACGTTGATATCTTTGTAGTTAGGGTTCACAGCCAACCACGGATTGCCGGTAGTGAAGCCTGCCTGCGGTTCCGAGTTCCATTGCATCGGCGTACGGCCATTGTCCCGACCTTTGATGTAAATGGAATTCATGATTTTTTCTTCCGAGTGTCCGGCAGCCAAGTATTCCTTATACATATTTACAATTTCAATATCCTTGTAGTCATCGATGGAAGCAAATTGTACATTTGTCATGCCGATTTCTTCACCTTGATAGATGTAAGGTGTACCTTGGAGCGTATGAAGCAGTGTTGCTAGCATTTTGCCAGACTCTTTCGGGAACAGCTTATCATCACCAAAGCGGGATAGCATACGCGGCTGATCATGGTTGTTCATATACAAGCTGTTCCAACCCTTACCGCCGAGTGCGACTTGCCACTTGGAAATAATGGACTTAATGTCCGCCAGCTTCCAAGGCTGTACATTCCATTTACCTCCAGGACCGGAATCGACGTCCATGAGCTCGAAATGGAATACCATGTTCAGCTCGTTACGATCCTCGGAAACATACAGTGAAGCTTCTTCTGGAGTAACATTAACAGCTTCGCCCACTGTCATGATATCGTACTTGGATAGCACCTCACGGTTCATTTCCTGCATATACTCATGTACGCGTGGACCGTTAACGAAATAGTCTCCACCGAAGTGGTACGTAGGCTGTTCTCCGTTACTTTCCCCAGAAACGCTAGGCAATTCCGGTACTTTGGAGATCAGGTTGATCACGTCCATGCGGAATCCGTCAATTCCTTTATCTAGCCACCAGGTCATCATATCGTAGATTTCCTTGCGGAGCTTTGGATTGTCCCAATTTAGATCGGGTTGTTTACGGGAGAATAGATGGAGGTAATATTCCTCCGATTTCTCATCGTATTCCCAAGCTGATCCACTGAAGAAGGAGCCCCAGTCGTTCGGCGGCTGTCCGTCTTTACCCGGACGCCAGATATAATAATCACGATAAGGATTATCCTGCGATTTGCGGGACTCTACGAACCAAGCATGCTCATCTGAGGAATGGTTGACCACAAGGTCCATAATCAGCTTCATGCCACGGCTGTGAAGACCAGCAAGCAGTTCCTCCCAATCGGAGAGCGTTCCGAAATCATCCATGATACTTTGATAATTACTGATATCATAACCGTTATCGTCATTAGGCGACTGGTACACTGGGCACAGCCACACCACGTCGACACCAAGCTGGTTTAAATAATCAAGTTTCGAAATAATCCCTTGCAGATCACCAATACCATCCCCGTTACTGTCTTTAAAGCTGCGGGGGTAAATTTGATACACTACGCTTTCTTTCCACCATTTTTTATCCAAGGTTGTAATCTCCTATCTCTATATAGATCTTACTATTTTATTTAATGGATCCTGATGTAAGTCCGCTGATAATCCATTTTTGAGCGAACAAATAGACGATGAGCATCGGGGTTAATGCGAGCAAATATGAAGCGAAAGCTAAGTTAAAATCTGTACTGAACTGCCCCTGGAATACATATTGTACCAGCGGAAGTGTGTAGGAATCCTGATCGCCGAGCAGAACCAGCGGTAGCATAAAGTCATTCCAAGTGGATAGACAAGACAGGATACCGATCGTTGCACTAACAGGAGCAAGAAGTGGAAAAATAATCTTCCAGAACGTTCCGAAGGTCGATGCACCGTCTACAGTAGCCGCTTCTTCCAGTTCATACGGAATGGAACGGATATAACCGGTGTAAACAAACACGTTAAAAGCCAGACCATATACGACGTATAGAATAATAATCCCTACAATGTTGTTCATGTGCAGATCCGTAGTCACTTTGACCACAGGCAGCATGATAATCTGGAAAGGGATAAACATTGCGCTGATAAAATAGAAGTACAGCACTTTGAAAAATCTTCGCTTCATATTACGTGCAATAGCATAGGCTACCATGGAGTTGGTAAGCAATATGAACACGACTGTTGTAATGGTAATCACGGTACTATTTCCTAATGCATTGAAGAAATTCGTTGCTTTAATCGCATTGGAGAAGTTCTCAAAATGCAGGCCAGTTGGCAGCGAGAAGATTGATTGAGCCATTTCCTCGGGATTCTTGAGTGCGATGGCAATGGTCATGTACAGCGGAAACAGGATCAGTATTGAGCCTAGGGCGATAAGAATCGTTACAGGCCAGTTGGTTGATTTTTTGATCATAAGTCCATCTCCCGTTTCTGCAGAAATTTAAGCTGAAGGGCGGAGATAACGACAATCACGATAAAATAAATCACGGCGTTCGCCGATTGATAGGCAAATTCTCCGCCTTGGAAGCCGCCTGTGTAGATTAAGTGGGCAATGGATTGCGTTGAACGACCTGGACCCCCGCCTGTCAAGGCAACGATTTGGTCGAATACCATTAGACCGCCCTTCATCGCGAGCACCATATTGATGGTGAAGAAGGAAGCAAGCATTGGAAACGTAATGCTCCAGAATTCTCTCCAGCGACTAGCGCCGTCCAGATTGGAAGCTTCGTAAAGATCATGAGGAATGGTTTGAAGACCCGCCAGATAGAGAATCGTGTTATAAGCAATCCCCTGCCAAACGGCTACAATGACGATACCGATCCAAGCCCAGTCGGAGTTACCGAGAATGTTCTGTGATAGGAATTCGCTGCCGATTTTCGCACCCCAAATAGGGAATACATTAGCGAACAAGTAGTTAAAAATAAAACCAACAATCAATACGCTGAGGATATTCGGCAAGAAATATACGCCACGGAAAAAGTTTTTAGCTTTAATTTTGGCGTTAAGTCCAAGCGCAATCAACAAGCTGATGATATTGATAAGAATAGTGGTTAGAATGGCATATTTAAAAGTGAACACATATGAATTCAACACATTTTCATCTTGAAAAATGTTAATGAAGTTCTTAAATCCTACGTAATCAAAGCTGTCACTAAAGCCGTCCCAGTTCGTGAACGAATAATATATACCCTGGATTGCAGGAAAGGTATGGAAGGCAAAGAAAAGAAGTAATGCCGGTATAGTCATCAGATAAAAGGCGACTCGGCGTTTGGCCATCATGTAATCCTCCTCATTGTAAAAGCGAAAGAGAAGAGGGGAAGCCCCGTTCTCTTTCGCGGTTCATGTTTGTCTGATCAGTTTATTTCCGGTTAGCTACTTTATCCCATTCCTTATCAAGCTGTTCTAGGTAAGCTTTAATGTCTTTCTTTTGCAAGAAGGATTGGTTGATGGTATCCACTTTCATCGCACTTGGAATGTAGTGGTCAGCAAAGTCAGCCAAGTTGCCAGCGCTAAACGCTTCTTTGAAGCCATCCATCGTTGGATCATCTTGTGTTACACCTTTTACAGCTGGGAATGCTTTTTGCTCATTGATGTATAGGCTAACATTCTCAGGTTGAAGCAGGAAGTCTACGAATTTCTTTGCTTCTTCTTTATGTTTAGTGTTCTTGGAAATCGTCAGCAACGTATCTACGCCAGAAATGACTTTGTTATCGGCAGCATCATTTGTTGCTGGGAATGGGAATACGCCAAGTTCAATGGATGGATTGGCTTTCACGATTTCTGGGATCGCCCATACGCCTTGCAGGTACATTGCGGATTCACCTTTAGCGAATGCTGTGTTTCCGTCATTGTAACCTTTACCAAAAATATCTTTTTGTCCGTATTCCGTCAGCTTAAGCAGCTTTTCAGCAACCTCGTTAAAGCTGTCTGCGAAGGTTACAGTGCCTGCCGCACGCTCCTTGAAGAAATCATTCCCTTTAATGATCGTGGAGAGGGAGTTGAACGGCGTAAGTGTTGTCCATGAATCCTTAAGTGTCAGGTAAAAAGCATTTTTACCGCTGTCCTTGAACTTTTGAGCGACAGCCATGAACTCATCCCAAGTAGTTGGAACAGTAACACCGGCTTCAGCGAACATCGCTTTATTGTAAATGACACCACTTGCGTTTGAAGAGAATGGAAGACCATTCAGTTCGTCCGAACCCGTCAGGTCTTTCAGCATTTGAAGATATGCTGGCTGGATATTCTCAGCGAGTGGATCGCCTGTGAAATCTTCAAAAAGACCGCTGCCAGATAACGTCTTGTAGGTGTCAGTTGCTCCGATCCCTACCACGTCAGGAATATCTTTCTTCGCTGCACGAGTTTTCAATACCGTTTCAGCATCTGGCGGGTTAACCTGTGTGACAACAATATTTGGATTGGCTTCATTGAATTTCGCAACCAGCTTGTCGAAGGTGGCTTTGGCTTCGGTTTTATTTTGGAAAAACTCGACTTTTACCTTTTCACCGGAGGAGGCATTTCCACCACTATTTGCGCTGTTGTCAGCCGCATTGCTACCACAGGCACTAAGTACGGACATAGCCAGTACGCTAACCACTACGGGTTTGATTGTTTTTTTCATGATTAAATCCTCCTAATAATTTGTTGGTATTATGAACATGTAAGAGATTAAACATGTACGTAAATGAAAACTAATTGATATTCTGCTACTTATAGGCGGCAGATATGCATCACCAATAGAGAGAGTAAACGTTTACGTAAAAGGGGTAAAAAGACTCAGGTAAGTGATCTTACCGTTTGTCTTTCCACGATTAAGTGATCGACAATTTTACTATCCACAGTCTCGCCTGTTTCAATCATCTGAATAAGCTTCTCTACGGCGATCTTACCAATATCGTACAGTGGTTGACGCACTGTAGTTAACGGAGGAATAATCATTTTCGCCATTCCAAGATCGTCATAACCCATAATGGATATATCGTCGGGAACACTTAAACCATATTTGATGACCGTGGAAAGAGCACCAATCGCCATTTCATCACTAGCGGCAAAGACGGCAGTGACATCAGGGGCTTGCTCCAAGAGAGCTTCCATTGCAATGCTCCCGCTTTCATACAGAAAGTCTCCAAAGGTGAGATAGCGGCTGTCGAAAGGAATCCCACTCGCTTCAAGCGCTTTACGATATCCTTCGGCTCTGGGTGCACCAGCGATAGCATCGCTTGGATTTCCGCTGATCATGGCTATTTTGCTATGACCTTTGGAAATTAAGTAGAGGGTAGCATCATAAGCAGCCTGGTAATCGTCTACTTTCACGTAAGGTACACTGGCAAATTCCGTTTGAGAAGAAACCAACACAACTGGGATCTTCATGGTTTCTAGCACATCGTAATACTCTTTCTTCAAGACCTCACTAGAGTAAATAATGCCATCGACCTGCTTCTCCCTTAAGAGTTGTAAGTACTTTAACGTTCGTTTACCATCCTGGTCGGTATTACAGACCATTACACTGTAATTGCGGTCATTGGCCAATTCCTCAATGCCTTTAAGCAGATCGGAGGAGAACGCTCCAGAAACACTTGGAAACATTACACCAATCGTCTGCGTACGCTTATTGATTAGGCCACGAGCAATCGCGTTAGGTTGATAGCCGAGATCTTTGATAGCTTCATTTACCTTTTGTTTCGTCTTGTCGGAGTACCCACTTAAATTGTTTAGCACGCGAGAGACTGTTGCAATGGAAACGTTCGCTTTTTGTGCAACATCTTTAATTGTTGGGTTCATTCATACGACTCCTTAGATTACGGTTAGCCTTAGATTAAACGTTTACGCTTCGAAAATCAAATTACTTAAAAAGTATTACGTAAACGCTTACCCTGAATATAAATCCTGGCAGGTATGCTTGTCAACTCCACTTAAAAAATATGTGAATGATAGGAACCATGAAAGGTAATTATTTTTTAATAGAATGAAACCGATTAAATTACCAGAAAATCTCTGTTAAAGTGGTGTATAAGAGGGAGAAATGTAGTTGGAGCAGGATATTAAGAATACAGAGACCCAGAATTGACAAAAGAATATTAGAGGACTAACATTTAGACAGTAAACGCTTACGTCAAATCGGATTGACATGTTTATCGTTGGTTTAGTGTTTAACCGGATAAGGAGCTGCGCTTATGAATATTTATCTCGAAATTCCAGATGTGGATAAGCATTTTCCTTTTAGAAGTTTACTATGTGGAGGAGATACGCTGTGCTATCCGCATTGGCATAAAGAAATTGAAATTATATATGTAACTAAAGGAAGTCTAAATCTGGGAATAAACGATACCCCTATTCACATGGAGCAGGGTGAGGTTCAATTTATCAACGGTGGGGATGTCCATTATTTTCTCGCCTCACCTGAAAGCGAACGGGTAGTAATTCAATTCGATCTTAACCTGTTTCAGGAAGTCGCAGCTTTGAGCGGAAGTGATTATTCGCTTCGTGAGGTTTTTACGCTTATGGAGCATTCTAGTTCAAAATGGCCCGAAGCAACCGCCGTGAAGATCAAAGGGCTGATTGAGAGTATTTATGAGGAAGACGTGCAGCGAAGAGATGGGTACGCTTACTTAATCAAAGCTAGATTGTTTGAACTATTGACCGTTATTTTACGGGAAGTGCCGAAGAGTGCACTCAATAAACAGCCTAAGTTCTCGGAAGATACGCTGAACCAGTCCAGAGAAACACTGGAAAGATTAGAGCGAATTTTTATCTATGTAGAGCAGCATTACCAGGAAGCCATTACGCTAAATGAGGTAGCTAGCTATATGGGCTTTAGTCCGTATTATTTTACCAAGCTATTCAAGAAGAATACTGGTATGACCTTTATAGCTTTCTTAAACGAATATCGGCTTAACAAAGCTAAATGGATCTTAATCAATGAAGATTTGCCGATGTCTGCGGTGGCGGAAGCCGCCGGGTTTGGCAGCGTGAAGACATTCCATCATTTTTTCAAAGATGCCACGGGGATATCCCCCCTAAAATACCATAAGACAATATTCGGGAATAATACAGCAAGAATGCAGGAAGAAAGACGCCCCCGGGCTTTGTATGATAGAGATATCAAAACAGGAACAAGTGGAGGTTAGAATAAAAATGACATTAACAGTAGGAATTATCGGCTGCGGAGGCATTGCAAACGGCAAACATATGCCAGCGCTATCAAAAGTGGAAGGTGCTCGAATGGTTGCTTTTTGCGATATCGTTCCAGAGCGTGCTGAGAAGGCAAAAGCGGAGTTTGGGGATGAGGGCTCCGTGGTTTACACAGATTATAAAGAGCTTCTTAAAGATGCAAGTATAGATGTAATTCATGTATGTACACCAAACATTTCCCATGCAGAGATTTCCATTGCGGCAATGGAGGCAGGCAAGCATGTAATGTGTGAAAAGCCGATGGCTAAGACCACAGCAGAAGCGCAAGCAATGATCGATGCTTCAAAACGAACTGGGAAGAAGCTGACCATCGGTTACCAAAACCGTTTCAGACCAGATTCAGCTTATCTGCATACGGTATGCGAGAATGATGGTCTTGGAGAGATTTATTATGCTAAAGCTAAGGCGATCCGTCGTCGTGCCGTTCCAACGTGGGGCGTGTTTCTGGACGAGGAAGCGCAAGGCGGAGGTCCATTGATTGATATCGGTACTCATGCCCTTGATTTGACTCTTTGGATGATGGATAACTACAAACCAAAATATGTTGTCGGTAACGCTTATCATAAGCTGTCCGGTCGTAAAAACGCTGCGAACGCTTGGGGCCCGTGGGATCCTGAGAAATTTACAGTTGAGGATTCCGCCATTGGATTCATTACTATGGAGAATGGAGCTAGCATCGTTCTCGAAGCAAGCTGGGCGCTGAATACCCTTGATGTTGGTGAAGCTAAAACTGTGCTTTGCGGTACTGAAGGTGGAGCGGATATGGAAAATGGTCTGCGCATTAACGGAGAAGAATACGGCAAGACATTCGAGAAGCATATCAGCCTGGAAGCCGGTGGCGTTGACTTTTATGATGGCGCGGGAGATGATCCTGCATTGACCGAGGCTACTCAGTGGATCGAAAGCATCGTCAATGACACCGAGCCTGTAGTGAAGCCAGAGCAGGCGCTCGTTGTTACCCGCATCTTGGAGGCTATTTATAAATCCTCTGAAACTGGCATGCCTGTATTTTTTGAAAAGTAAGAAAGTATAAGTTCCACGTTATACTTAATCCTTACTTTTCTACGAGAAACGGTTGTCATCTTCTAAGGATGACAACGGCGTTTCTTCTTGAATAAACAGTCAAGTTTAACGACATAGATAACTATGAACTAGGAGTGTGTCCAAAGTGACCAGAGTAACGGTATGGAATGAATTCCGCCATGAACGGCAGGAAGAGAGAATTCTCAAGGTCTATCCGCAAGGGATTCACGGACAATTGGCCAGCTTCCTTCAGGAAGCTGGACTGGACGCTCAGACAGCTACGCTGGATGAACCGGAGCATGGACTGACACAAGAAGTGCTGGATAACACAGATGTACTGATTTGGTGGGGACATGTTGCCCATCAAGAAGTTAGTGATGAGATTGTAAATCGTGTTCACCAAAGAGTACTTCAAGGCATGGGGCTAGTAGTGCTTCATTCGGGTCATATGTCCAAAATATTCATGAAGCTGATGGGCACCAGCTGTGATCTAAAGTGGCGTGAAGCAGGGGAGAAGGAGCGACTTTGGGTTATGGACCCAAGTCACCCGATTGCTGAGGGCATTGGCGAATATATCGATTTGGAGCAAGAGGAAATGTACGGAGCACACTTTGATGTGCCAGCACCAGAGAGTCTAATTTTTGTCGGCTGGTTTGAAGGCGGCAATGTGTTCCCAAGCGGATCGACCTATCGTCGTGGGAACGGGAAGATCTTTTATTTCCAACCTGGTCATGAATCTTATCCAACCTACTACAACAAAGAAATCCAAAGAGTGATCATCAATGGTGTGAACTGGTGTGCACCAACGAAGCGTGATTATCCAGTTTACGGACATTCTGAAGCTTTGGAGCCAATCAAAGAAAAGGTGGTATTATAAATGAAATTAGGCGTATTTGATCCTGTATTTGGAAGTTTGACTCTCGATGAGATGCTTGATAAAATCGCTGCTGCTGGTTTGAATGCGGTAGAGATCGGTTCAGGAGGCAATCCCGGAAATGCCCACTGTCCAACAGATGAGCTGCTTGCCAGCGAATCAGCACGTAAGGAATATCTGGAGAAGTTCACGAAACGTGGCATTATGATCAGTGCATTCAGTTGCCATAATAACCCGATTTCGCCGGATAAAGAAGAAGCTCGTGAAGGCGACGAAATTCTGCGTAAGTCGATCAAGCTAGCTTCGCTAATGGGCGTTAAGGTAGTGAACACTTTCTCGGGAACCGCGGGAGACAGCGACGATGCAAAAGCACCGAACTGGCCAGTTACACCTTGGCCTACCGTGTACAGCGACATCAAAACCTGGCAGTGGGAGCATAAACTGATCCCTTACTGGAAGGAAATTGGTAAGCTGGCTGAGGAGCATGGCGTTAAGATCGGTATCGAGCTTCATGGCGGATTCCTCTGCCATACTCCTTACACGATTCTGAAGCTTAGAGAAGCAACCTGTGATGCGATTGGCGCGAATCTAGACCCGAGCCATCTGTGGTGGCAAGGCATCGATCCTGTAGGCGCGATCAAGATTCTTGGTAAAGCTGGTGCGATCCATCACTTCCATGCCAAGGATACGTACCTGGATCAGGACAATATTAATATGTATGGTCTAACGGATATGCAGCCTTACGGCGATGTACAGACCCGCGCGTGGACCTTCCGCTCCGTTGGCTGTGGACACAGCATATCTGAATGGTCGGATATCATGAGTGCGCTGCGTACTTACGGTTATGATTATGTGGTCAGCATCGAGCATGAAGACCCTCTTATGACGGTAGACGAAGGCTTCCAACGTGCAGTAACCAATTTGCAATCCATTCTTATTCGCGATCAACCACAAGGTATGTGGTGGGCGTAAGAATAGTTTAAGAACGAAAGGTCTTGATTCTCTAGTGTTTGTAGAGGATCAAGACCTTTTTTTGCGTGTTTATGTGGATGTGGGTTAGGATAATGTGCGGATGAAGAAAATAGCAGAAAGCAAGGTTCTAAGATGAATAAAGGAGAGACAACAATGTTACTAGAAGTTATTGCTACAACATTAAGTGATGCAGTAATGGCCGAGCGTTATGGAGCTGATCGAATTGAATTGATCACTGGGATCAGTGAAGGGGGATTGACGCCCAGTCTGGGACTTATTGAAAAAGTGCGCAATGCTGTCTCTATCCCGGTCAGGGTAATGGTTAGACCCCATGCCAGATCCTTTTCTTATGATAAGGATGACATAGAAACCATGGAGCAGGATATTCAGCATATCGTATCTATCGGCGGGTTATCTGTCGTAATGGGTATGTTACGCCCTGATGGAACAATTGACGAAGAGTCACTTCAAAGGCTGCTTCATACTGCAAAAGGTTTGGAGGTGACATTCCATCGTGCTTTTGATGAAGTGAGGGATCAATTTGAGGCGTTAGAAATATTGATGCGTTATCCTCAAATTACTGACATTCTAACATCAGGAGCCGAGAATACAGCCCCTAAAGGTGCGGAACGTCTTGCTGCACTGGAGCAGCTTACCTCGGAGCAATCTATATCTATTCTTGCTGGCAGTGGGTTAACGGCAGACGGGTTAAGTGATTTTATAAAACAAACGGGTGTGCGACGAGTGCATTTCGGTTCAGCCGTTAGAGAAGATGGAGATGCGCTAAAGCCGATAGATCCTCTTCGCTTGCAGGCTGTTCGAAACCTTCTGAATAAAAGGAAAGATCACTAGCTTACCGTCATTATTGATTCCATTCTTCGATAAACTTGTCAGCAGATTTCGATTTAATTTCCGTATATTGGATGATATTATAAAATTGGAATATTAAATTTGCAAATGTTGATCAAGTCAAATATGACAATCGGAGGATGATCCACAGTGAGTAAGGTACAGTTTTCGGTTCAAGTAAGGCTGGTATCCAATCTGGAGCGGTCCAAGGAATTTTACGCTACAGTGTTAAGCTGTGAAGTGAATGATTGGTGGGCGGTACGCGATGAATTTGCACTGGGATTTAAGCTAATTCAAGCAGCTCGTATTGAAGATGTACTACCCAATTCAGCAGGACAAGGTCAGATCATTCCGTGGGATACCTATGCTTATGTGGAGACTCATTCTGAGCTTGACGAGCTATATGAAGAGCTAAAGGGTAAAGGAGCAGAATTTGTTCAAGAGCCTGATCTTCAGGAAGCAGACTGGGGGAGCTGGAAGGATTTTGCGATTAAAGATCCGGATGGATACGTGATTGCATTTGGTTCAGGTAAGAAACATTAGTTGTCTAATCATGAAATACTGAGCATATAAAATATAGAGCTGATCTTTGGTTATCCAAAGGTCGGCTTTTTTAATGTGCGTTCACTTGGTTACAGTATTGCAATCTCTGCGTCAAATGTGGGGGACGAGTTGAAAAGAATAGGTACAGGTTGGTATGCAACAAAATTGAAATGATTTCGTCTTTATATATGGAGGTGGAGAAAATTGGGATTTTTCGTTTCGGGTGGCCGGTTTGAATCATTATTACAGCGGAACATGAAGCTGATGCTTGTATTTGGGCTTCTGTTCGCTGCATGTTTTACAGGTGTGGGAAAGGCGGAAGCTGCTGCTGGATCAGATCTGATTATCGTGAACAAAAAAACAAACAAACTCGCGTATTTCAGTGATGGTAAGCTTGTGAAGACTTTTCCAGTCGCAACAGGAAAATCAAAGGAACTGACGCCTGAAGGCAGCTTCAAAATGGTAGTTAAAGTAAAGAACAGACCCTATTACAAAGAGAAAATACCCGGGGGTGATCCGGCCAATCCACTTGGCGACCGCTGGCTAGGGCTAGAAGTGAACGGAACTTATGGTACCACATATGCGATTCACGGCAATAATAATGAGTCCTCCATAGGAAAGTATGTCAGCGCCGGATGTATTCGAATGCATAATGATGACATCCACTGGCTGTACCCAAAAATAGCTAAAAATACAAGGGTCATTATTACAACAAGCACACTGGCTATGGAGAGTATTGCGACTAAAAATGGGTATTCCGTAGGAAGTAAGATGTTTGCTGGAGCTTTTGAGCTGGATGGAGTCACGACAAAGCTAAAAGATCCTTTTTTAATGGATAACTCCCGTGTATTTGTTCCGCTGAGAGAATCTGTAGCCTTGTTAGGTGGAACTTTACAGAGCAAAGCTGGAACAGGTGCACTGCTAATTACGATAGGAAATCGTACGGTGGCACATCAGCCTTTATCCGATCAGGCTGTTGTAAATGGAAAGACGTTTACGATACCAGCGTCCCGTAATGAAAATGGTCGATTGATGATTCCGCTGAGCATCTTGCCCGAATTATTTGGTATTCAGGTGCAATGGAGTTCACAGTCTCAGTCGGTAAAGATTATTTTATAACTATTCTTGAACTTTTAATTCTGGCTTAAATGGGTATATACTATATTCATTCAAACCAATTCGGACAATGACGGAGGACCACCGACTAATGAATAACTAACACGTTTCCTAGAAGAAGACCATAGAGCTTGTGAAGTGCATATGCACAAGTCACGGATCACCCGTTCAGGGTGATAACGGTCAGGGATACGTGTGTCGGTCGGGGGTCTTACGTTGCTTTTATATGAATAGATCTATCTATTGTTTGGTTTACTCTGCATACAGCAGGTGATCACGGCCGTAGTCTATTCATGTTATGGCATATTTCCCCCCCCATCATACGCTATTTGACCGCAGACCGCTGGCTGCGGTTTTTTATTTGCAATATAATCGGAGGAATGAAATATGACCCTAATAAAAGCAAAAAATATACGTAAAGAATGGAACGGGACCCTGTTGTTCGAGAAGGTGTCCTTTGAGATATCAGAAGGAGAGCGTGTGCTCTTGTTCGGTCGTAATGGAATCGGCAAAACCACATTGCTTAAGGGGCTGATCGGTCGCCTCCTCTTTGAGGAGGGAAGTATCTATCATGGTTTGCCACGTGAGGAATGGGGTGTGCTGGATCAGCAGCTAGAAGTGTCCGAAGAAGTGACCGCCTTGGATTACGTAATCGCCGGATCGCCAGAGCTCCCCCAATTGAAGCGCAGGCTTGAAATTCTCAGTCAGAGGTTGCAGGAGCAGAACGACGAGAGTGAAGCGGGACTTACTGAATACGCCGAAGTGTACGATCAATACTTGCAGCTTGGTGGTTATGACTGGGAGGCAAAAGCGGAAAAATGCTTGAAGCAGCTCAAACTTGAGCGTTCGGTTTGGAATGTGCCGTACCCATCGCTAAGCGGTGGGCAAAAGACACGCGTTCAATTGGCCGCATTGTTAGCTCAGCAGCCGAAGCTGTTGATTCTAGATGAGCCGACGAATCACTTAGATGGAGAAACGATGGAGTGGTTGGAACAATGGGTCCATACCTATCCCGGAACTGTGCTTTATGTTTCGCATGATCGTACGTTCATCGATCGAACGGCGACGGCGTTGCTGGAGCTTAGTCCAGAGGGGTGTCGCCGGTATTCGGGTGGATATACGCAGTATCGGGAGCAGAAGGAGGTAGAGGCGCGAACGCTAGAGGGACAATATAAGAAGCAGGAACAGGAAAAGGAGAAGCTGCTGGAGAGCATCAGAAGGTATTCCGAATGGTTCCAACAGGCACACCGTGCTGCCGGACAGCATGATTTCCTGCGTGCGAAATCAAAGAAGAACGTATCTCGTCTTCATGCGAAGGAAGCTGCACTCGAACGCTTAAATAAGAACCGTGTGGAATTACCACGCGAGACAAGTAAGCTGAAGATGAAGCTGGAAAGTGAAGCGTTTATGGCGGACACTTTGCTGTCACTCCGTGAGATTGATTTTGCATATAAGGGTAGTGCGCCTGTACTGAAAAATTTCAGTTTGTCATTGAATCGAGGCGATCGTCTCGCTATTCTGGGTCCTAATGGTGTCGGTAAGTCTTCTTTGCTGAAGCTGATTGCTGGTATTCATCAACCTAGCAAAGGTGAAGTGCGGCTGCATCCGCGTACGAAGGTTGGTTATTTTGCGCAAGAGCTCGATAATCTAGCGGTGTCGTCCACCATTCTGGATAGTTTGCTTGAACTGCCAGGTATGACCCAAACGGAGGCACGAACGATTCTGGGCTGCTTTTTATTTTCGCGGGATGATGTCTTTAAACGAATTGGTGATTTAAGTCTGGGGGAGAAATGTCGTGTAGCTTTCCTTAAACTGTACTTTGGAAAAGCTAACCTATTAGTACTGGATGAACCCACCAATTATCTGGACATTGACACTAGGGAACGAGTAGAAGAAGCGCTAAGGGTATATCCGGGAGGAATTGTGATGGTCTCACATGACCGGTACCTTCACACTAAAGTAGCTAATCGTTTGGTAATACTAGCACCGACTCAGGCACCGAAGTTTTTTCAAGGCTCCTATGAGGAATACATCTCAAAAGACAGGAGTCGCGTGCTTACCCGTAAAGAACAGGCCCTTGAGGACGACCTCGTTCTTCTGCAGCTGCGTCTGAATCAACTGATCCAGAGCGGAACTAGGAATACAGAGGAGGAGAATGAAGCGTTAATGGCGGAAATCGTTAATCTGAGGGCGCAGATTCAGGAAATAGAGGGTAAGGAAAAAACTATACACTCATAGGGAAGAACCGACACAACCTAGCTCAGGATAGAAGGTATCTTGGGCTGGGTTGTTTTTTTATTCCGTTAGAAGTCATCACAGTCAAAGTGTATAATTGGGTGAATATGGATGTTTTGCGTACAGAAAATTTTGAAGGGGAGGCTCTAGAAATGAGAAAACTAGGTTCTTTTATATTGGAATTACTTCGAATGTGTGTATTGCTTGTGTTGACCTTGTTTATTTTAGGCGGGGTAGAGAGATTTATATATCAATCTATATTTGGTCAGCCTATGTATAACTGGAGTATGGCGCTCGGGAATTTATTGATATTTTTTATGCTGTATCGGAATCATTTTCAGTTTAAAGGTTGGTACAAATCGCACAAAAATCAAAAGCTAACGATCCTCACTACGAGAATCACAATGGTTGTATCGCTAGGACTTATCATCCTGCCGATCGGGCTCGGCTAAGCCTATGAGGATTAGAATCATCGGGGGCTGTGATGATTTTTGAATGGAATCGGGGATATGATCAGGAAGCGATACATAGAATAGTTGAATTAACGAATAATTTTTCTGATAGACGGGTGATTCTAAAGCATAATAAGGAACTGGAAACCATTATTGAAGAGCGGATAATCAGGATGAATGAATAAAGTAAGCATAGAGAGTGAGGCCCTAATATGGATAATTATAAGGTTGAACGTTTGGAACAGGAGGATTTCATAGGCTTTTGGAAAAGAGTTCTCGCTACTATTCTTGATCTCCTTATCATTCTGATACCTGCGGTTATTGTATACTGGATATTCAATTCATTAGCTGTATCCTTGCATTCGGAGATTCCCATCATCCTTGAGTATATTTTCTTCGTCGTGTTTGATGTTTTTATGATCGTTAGATTTGGAGGAACGCCTGGGAAGCTGGTTTTAAAGATGAAAATTGTCAATCAGCAAGGGAATATCCCAACGTTGAAGGAAGCTCTAATTCGAAATATTTTCCGAATCATTAGTACGATTTTTTCAATGATTGTTGGCGTAAGCCTCTACGATCTCACTGTGATTTCCACCACTCTTAATTTATGGGCACCTTTAGCTACTGACCTCAGTAAAATACTTGGCCTCATCATGCTTGTGGATTATCTATTTGTCGCATTTACTCCCCGTAAACGGGCGCTTCACGATATGATGGCTGGTACTTATGTTGTTGATAAATCCGCAATCTAAAGGATGCTTTTATAAGCATCCTTTTTTTAATATTAAGTATTTTACTATTAAATAATTTACTATTAAATAATTTACTATTAAATATTTTAGTGTTAAAATATATGTCGAAGCAGCTAATAATTATGAATATCTAAGGAGGATGTCTTGGAAAACCCAGATATTTTTAGACTCATACATGCAGTTGAATTATTCACGAATGAAATTATTGTTCGATGGATGAATGCTTTTGACCACAATATTGGGATATCTCCTGTTCTCGTCTTGGGAGAATTGAATAAAAAGGGTCCCCAGAAGCAAACTACTTTGGCTAAGAAGCTAGGTTATACGCCGGGGGCGATGACGAATATTGCCAATCGCTTAATTAAGCAGGAAATGGCCGAGCGCAAATATAACGAGGATGATCGCCGAAATGTACTGCTGTCTATCACGGACAAAGGCAGAGATGTACTGAAGGAAGCACAGCTAAAAGGGCAGGAGCTCCGAGCTGAAATGTTTCAGAAGCTCGATGAAGAAGAACTGCAGCAATTCTTGAAAATCTATGAAAAGTTGTTAACGAGCTTTGATAGCTCTGAAACATAAATGAAGTCATCTAAGAATCTTAATCACATTATAAAGGGGTATGAATATGGGAAGAGTTCAAGGTAAGGTTGCATTAGTAACTGGAGGCGCTTCAGGTATTGGCTTATCAGCCGCTACTTTAATGGCTAGAGAAGGAGCCAAAGTTGTCATCGCCGATTTTAATGTAGAGGCTGCCAAAGAAGCAGCGGCTAAGATTAAAAGTGAAGGTGGAGAGGCGGAAGGTCTTTTCCTGGATGCATCCCAAGCGGATTCGATCAAGGAAGCTGTTGATTTCACAGTCGCTCAGTATGGCACAATTACAGTCTTATTTAACAATGTAGGTCTAACTAATCTGCAAAAAGACCTAGATGTCGTCAACATAGATTTGGAAGAATGGGATCGCTTGATGAATGTGAACACCAAAAGTGTTCTGTTAGGCAGCCGGTTTGCCATTCCACATATGATTAAAGCGGGCGGGGGTTCGATCATTAACACAGCTTCCATGTCAGCATTTGCTGGAGATTCATTGCGCACGGCTTATGGCTCCTCTAAGGCAGCTGTTGTGAACCTAACTCGTTACATCGCCACACAATATGGTAAAGATAAGATTCGTTGCAACGGAGTGGCTCCGGGCCTGATCTTAACACCTGCGGCTGCAAGAAATATGCCGCCAGCTGTGCTGGATATTTTTCAGAAGTTCAACGCTCTGCCTTACCATGGAGAAGCGGATGATATCGGAAACACAGTGTTGTTCCTGGCATCGGATGAATCTAAATTCATTACTGGTCAAACGATTGAAGTAGAGGGTGGTCACTATATGTCCAACCCGAGCATTACGGACTTCCAGAATTACATGATGGAAGCTAAAGGTAAATAAAATCATGCGTAATTAAAAAATCCGGTCCATGCTCGTGTTAATCGAGAGGGACCGGATTTTTGTTTGTATAAGTGAGTTAGGCTAAGTTAGCTTACCTTTTCAACAGCTTGCATAAAGGTCTTCAATGCGGAAGACTTTGCCCCTTCGATCCATTGCTTCAAAACATCTGTCTGACCATTTACATACCATCCGAGTTTTTCCTTCAGCTCTTGGTCAAAGTTGTTAGGCTGTTTTGTTCGTTCAGCTATGAGCTGTTTAATCATTTGTGGCCAACGATACCCATTAAGACCAAAGCTGTGTTCGGGGTAATGCTCAGCCAGTGTCAATACAGAAGAAAGCGACTCACCAGCGTATAATTCTGCCGCCAAATAGCTGCCAATAAAACGATGGCTGTTATCATGCTCTAAGGCGATAGCAAATTGCTCCCGAGCTTCTGTAAGCTTGCCTTGATGCATGAGAGCTACGGCGTTTATAGAGCGTACATAACTGTTTAATTCGATTGGGTTTAACTCGTTGTAGCGGGAATGAAATTCGTTATAAGATTTCCAGTCCTTATGGTCAAAATAATACTGTGTCAACGTGAAGGTATAATTAGAATAAGGATGCAACTGTATGAGCTTTTGGAGTAGCGGAATCGCCTGATCTTCTAATGAGTCATCCTTCGTCAGGGAGGATTTAGCGAGCATCAGCTTCACAAGCATATGCAGGGCATGAGCATCCTGTGGATCATCGGCAACATTCTGTTGGTACATTTCTATGGCTTGATCAGGTTTCTTATTTAACAATAGTCTATCGGCTATGGTTAATTCTCGTTCCTTGAGATAGAAGAAGGGCAGATTACCAACGGTGTCTTCGTTCAATCTGTAGCCATTACTGCGGGTAAGCAGATGTCCATCCGCATCAAATGCCTCGATATTCCAAGAAAAGCGTGCTTCAGGATTCATGAACACGAGAAAAGATAGAGGATCAATCGATTCAAAGCCCTCTCCGCCACTGCCGTAGGAGAAACCACTGTTGTAATAGAGTTCATCTACTGGAATAGAGACTTGATTGTCCGTGATATGGTCCCGAATCTGCGAACTGAAGGAGCTCCCCACCATTGAGACCCCACCGCTTAAACGATAGTAAGCCGCACCTTCAACAGCCTTCCAGTGGAAATCTACAGACTGACCCGTTATCGTCTCCTGATTAATAGGAGACTGAAGCTCAAGCAGAGGTTGTAGAACAATGCTCTCATTCAACCTATCATCCGGTTTAACTTCAATCCAATCGTCATTCTGTACAGGCCAAGTCCATCCGTCGATCTGATCATAGCTAAGTCCAAGCTGCAATTGATAGAAGCCCGGAATCACACCGTGGAATTCGAAACGCCCTTCATCGTCGGTAACGATTCGGTACGGTTCAGCAGCTGTGATGCTGTGATTAACCTCGCTTTCAGCACGGAGAAAAATACCTGCGCGTGAGATTGGTGTCCCATCGCTTCGGGTTAGGGTTCCAGATACGACAGCTGTTGAGGTACTTCCCATATCTACAGCTGACTGAATGGCAGATATTAGCGCTTCAAGCTGCATTTCGGCTTCTGAAGTGCCAATCGTTGGTGCTGAACTTGATAATGAGCCCGCTGCTTCGCTGTCTGCAGTGTCTTTATCAGAGTTACTAATGACAAGACTCATTTGTTTATGAATATCCTGCCAGTATTTTTTGTAGCTCTCCAAGCCATTGGTTACTACGGCAAGGGCTTCCTGCGCTTTGCCTTTCGTGAAGAGCAGGCGCCCGGTAAGCCATGCTTTTTGCGCTTCTAAATCTTTCTGATTCTCGTATGGAAATGTAGTTTGTTCAAGAATAGATTCAGCGGCTGTTGTATCCCCACGATTCAGGGCACGTTCTGCTTGAAGCAGCGCCAGTTCTTTTGCCACGCTAGAATTACTGTCTAACTGTTTCGCGGCGGTGTTTAGCGCTTGATCTCCGACGTCTCTACGACCAAGAGCATCATATTCGTAGGCAAGCAGCTTTACCGCAAATATACGTGTATTATTCGCTGGCCCATCAAGAATGTATTCCTCTAGCAACGCGATTTTATCCTCTGACAGCAAGCCGGAAATACTAGGTTCATCATGATTCCACTGACTCATAGAGGGGCCAATATTTACGTCGTATCTATACGGATCGTAGCCGTGCTCCTTATCGATGATATTTGTTTGAATAAGCTCCATACGTTTACTGCCAGTTGTAGACTCTAGCTTTTTCAGAAGTTCTGTACGGGCCAGGTTAGATTGAACAGCTGGGCTTTCCTCCATTTGTGCCTTTGAGGAGGGCAGAAAGTTAAATAGAAGAATGAGCAGGGAGGCAGGGAGTAGCACGAATGACACTAGATGTTTGACTTTGATCTTAATTCGCATGTCTCTTCACCGCCTGATCATAGATATCCTTCCAGTACGTATTGCCCCCAGCCTCAATAAGTTCACGGTTCGGGTGCTGCTGGACGTTTTGTTGTGGTTGATGTTTAACCTCTGGTTGATGAAGTGTCAATGATACGACTAGAATAATGGCACCAATCGCGCCTATAGGTTTCACAGGGATCTCGATTTCTTTATTCCAGAAAGCCAAGAGACGAGCTCCAAAGGTTGGAGGGTGGGTCATCTTGAGGACGCGTTCATGTCCTTCGAAGTGTATGGGTTGTAGTTCTTCATCTAGCTGTTGCTTGATAGCTTCGCGTTTCGTATTCCCCGTATTCATAAGAAATGTCCCTCCTTCTCCAACATCTTTTTTAAGAGTGTCCGTCCTCTAACTAACCGGGATTTAATCGTATTCTCCGGTGTATTCAATTGCTCGGAAATTTCACGGATGCTCATCTCATGAAAGTAATATAACGTCAGACATTCGCGGTATACATAATCGAGATTCCTGATGAATTCGGCGAGTCTAACATTATGCCATTCCACCATAAAAAGCTCTTCTGCACCGGCAGTGAAGCCCGCATCATCGCTGGCTTGTAGCTCTGACCCACCCGAGGGGAAAATATTACGCCAGCTCCAAGTCCGTTGCTTCATGCGGCAGCGGTTGACTACGATGCGAATGAGCCAAGCCTTTAACCGTTCGGGATCCTGCAACTGATTCATTTTGGCATAGGCTTGAATAAAAGTATCTTGTACCGCCTCTTCGGCACTCTGTCGATCCTTGAGCAGTAAGCAAGCGGTTCGGAGCAGCATATCGCCGTAATCGTCCATCAATAGGCGGAGAGCTGACTCATCCTTTGCTTTGATTCTCTCTATAATATTCAGATGAAGCTCCCCTCCCTTTACTAATAAGATGCGGCTTGGAGGATTAAGGTTGCGTTTGTGTGGAATATTTTTACTAAGGGGGAGTATCTCCCGAGATGATGTCCCGTAATTTATTGATGTTCAGCAGATTTGGGTAAATGATTTTTAGACCAAGCCAAGCCCTCCTTGGCTGATGAAACTTTTTCATTTCAGTATCGTCTATATTTTCAGTTCCATTTTTTTGCAAGCTGGTTTTGAGCTAACCTACTAAGGAGATGACATCATGTCGGTACAGATTAAATTTTTAGCAGCTTCTATTTTGCTCACAGGAATGATTGGATTAGCTGGATGCAGCTCGAACAATGAGCAAGCTAATTCTGCTTCCCCAACTACGGCGCCAACTGAAACGGTAACAGCAACCGCAGAACCAGAAGTTAGCCCATCAACCACTCCTTCGGAAACCGCACCAGCAGCGACCACTTCCCCTACGGAGACTAATAAAGATACAGCGAATGCGAATCCGCAGAATAGCGACAAACAACTTCAAGAATTACTTGAGCTTGCTAAAAAGGGCAAGGTGCCCGGTGTTGAATATGCTGCTCATACCGGACTAATTGATGAGGTAGAAGCTGATTGGGGTAAACCTGATCAACAAGAGTCAGCGGGAAAAGGTATTTATGCTACCTACACTGATGAACATGTCGTATTCGGATTCAATAAAGGGAGCCTAATCTTCGATGTTCGTTCCAGTGATGCTGCGCTGCAAGAGCTAACACTGAAACAGATCGAGTCCACACTGGGCAAGCCGGATGATACCAAAGTAAATGGCGAGGATAAGATCTACACTTATCAAGCCAATGATCAATTCCAGTTGAAATTCATTATTCCAAACTCGACGGGTAAGGTAGGTCACATCTCTGTTTTTAGTGAACAGGATTCCATTAATAATATGGCTGGATAAGACCAGCAATGGGTGCAAGGAGCAATCATGCAGAGAAATCTGCGGGTTGCTCTTTTTGTATGTTTTTTTTTAATCTGGAGTACGCCTTGGATGGGCTGATATAATGTAACCAATGAGCGGATTCGGGGGAAAGAGAGGTTCTATCATGCAGCTGGAATTAATCGAAAGTGAATATAAAGTGACCGGAGATGGGATAACGATCGAATTATTCCCAAAAGAGTTTACGCTTTTTCAGTTCTTGTACAAAAATAGAGGGCGTACGTTTAGTCGAGATCAACTGCTGGATAAGGTATGGCCCCTAGAATACCCAGTAGAGCGAACGGTAGATGATCATATTTATCGCCTTCGTAAAAAGCTTAACAAGCTACAAGGCTTGGATATTAAGACTGTTCGTGGATTTGGCTATAGTCTGACGATGCGGGAACCCTCAGTAACTATGACCAATCCGACTACATATGACGCAAAGATGCAAGAGACGATGCGGGAGGTATTCGTAAAATATCATCAATACGGCCAAGGACGATCCATGTTAACTTTAGCGCGACAACAGGATGTTTTGGGTTATGAAATGGATCCGTTCTATTCGATCTATATTCATTTTGTGCAGGGAGATTTGGAATGGCTTCTGAACACAGAGGAAGTTGAGATAGAAGAGCGTTTCTATTCTTTGATGATCTGTTATATATTTTTGGGTGATCCGAAGAAGAAATTAGAGTTCTGTGAGCTAGTCCTTGAGAAAAAGATTCTTTTGCCGCCCCAGCATCGTGAAATGGAGATCCTTAATATTCTGGATTTGTACACATTTGCCGGGCAACCGGAAAAAGCAATAGAACGATTAAAGCTAACGCATGAGGTGATTAAAGAGCCTGGGTATGAGAACTTCATTCCTGTAACGGCCATTTCCGAAATGCTCGTACACTTGTGGATGGGGACAAAAGATCAGGAATTGGAGCGGATGGCAAAAGACATTGAAGTGCTTTTGCAGGAGAAACCTTTTTTGCGTGAGATCGGCAGTTATAAAGTTGCAAGAGGCTTGTGGTGTCTACGGCGCAAGTCTTGGCGTGAAGCAGAGCAGTTATTGGATGAGGCGCTTCAGGTGCTAGAGATGTCAGGATTCGTGCCGATGCGGATATATGCGTTATACCGAATTGTTCACTATTGTAACGAGTTTTCTCCCCAGTCAGCTTTGCATCAGAAATATGCAGATTTATTTGAACGAGAGAAGGAAGAGCGGGGATTCCATCGTTTGGAGCAATCCTTGGAAAACGTGCTTATGAATATCGTGACAGCTCTCTGATAATTCTCTGACAATTCTCCGTTACATTAAGATCATGCTTCATATGTTCTTGTTCTTAATCGTATCTTGGAGGAATGTCCGATGAATGCTTCATCACAAGCAGGAACGAGTCTGCTAAAAAACAAAGTGTATATGCGTGTGTACAGCGCATATGCGACAGCCACTTTTGGGGATTGGTTCGATGCACTGGCGATTCAGGTACTCGTAGGGTACCGCTGGCAGGCTAGTCCGTTAATGCTGGCTTTGATTCCAGTCTCCATCGCTTTACCTGGGATTCTGCTCGGCTCCGTGGCGGGGGTAGCGGCTGACCGACTAAATAAGCTAAAGCTAATGCGGATGTGTGATCTACTAACGGCATTGTTAACAGTACTAGTTCTTTTCGCTCCCAGTATGGTGTGGCTACTTCCGTTACTGATGTTGCGTGCTGCTATCTCGACGTTAAATGTGCCTGCCCAGCAGTCGATGACCCGCAGTATGGTTAGAGAGGATCAACTGCTTCAAGCCACTTCACTTAATGGAATCGTAAATCAGGGTTCCAAAATCGCTGGGCCATTGCTGGGTGGTTTTGCATTGTCTGTGCTGACGCCGCAGTGGTGTATTTTGATCAATGCTTGTCTAAGAGGCTGTTCTTACTTGCTCCTACTTACTGTTAAAAATAGTGAAGCAGGACAAGTCAGCTCAGAGAGCAAGGGGGATCCAGAGGAGCATGTTTCTCTCCGCACGATGTGGAAGGAAGGCTGGAGCTTTATGCTGCGCAGCAGACTGCTGCTAAACAGCATGCTGTTTGGTTTAGTTGGTGCGTTAGCTATTCAGATGATCGATTTTCAGTTTACAAGTCTATTCAGAATTATCGCACCTGCTGAGGAATCTATGCTGGGCTGGCTTGTCGCGGCAACTGGTGTGGGTGCAATATTGATGATCATGGTCATGAACAAAATGAACCGGGGAACAGGCTACGGCTGGAAGCTAGGTACCGGTTATGCACTTATTGGTGTATCGGTCGGAGGGCTTGGCCTGCTTCAGCCAGGCGTTACTAGCCTTCCTGTATTGCTGCTGGGATTCGTACTGGGTCTCGGAAACGGAATGTTTATGATTACCTTCAATTATTGTTTACAAAAAGAAACTCCCCCGTACATGACAGGGCGTGTGTTCGGTATTCAAAGTACCATTCTTAGCGGAGTTATGATTGGCGCTCCACTCCTCGGTGGAATGCTGGTTCAGGCTGCTGGGCCTAGTCGAATCTTTTTAAACTTTGGTATCGTAATCGCTTTGATAGGTGTGCTGGGGATAGTATTTGGCCGCGTGCTGTGGCCTGTGCAGAAAGAGAAAAGTGATAGCTCAACGGAGCAACCGGGTAAGGTTAAAGTGGTGGAAACTTGAGGCTGCAGATTTATTCAGAAATAAGCTTGCGAAGGTTGGAGTGAAGGTCAGGCAAACTTGCCAGACTAGAAGGCTTGAGTAGCATAGACTACCTAGCAGGCTTACCTAGCATTTAGTTGCAGAATCTGCAATTAAATGCTGTTCCATCGTTCAAGCCGAACTTTAGTTGTATTTAGTGCAGCTATAAATTGATTTTTTCTCTTTTGGGGTAGAAATGATGGTTTTTAGTTGCAGAAACTACACTTATTTGCTCAGCAGACCTCTTTTTACGCTTAATAGTTGTATAGAGTGCAATTAAGAGATTTCCTAGCTCGCTAGGATCGATTCTTGCCCGTAAGGGCTTTTTTTATGAAGGAGTTTGGATAGAACACGAGAAATGTAAAGGTAGAGGAGGGGGAAGAATGGCAACTTTTATTTATATGGTAAGGCATGGTGAGTCACCCAAGCTGCCCGGAGGAACTGAGAGAACACGTGGATTAACAGCGAAGGGGGAGGCGGATGCCCGTAAGTTAACGGAAAAATTACGTCTCGAAGGAATTCAAGTCTTTTATTCAAGTCCATATCTTCGGGCTATACATACGGTTTCTGGCTTGGCGCAGGAGTTAGGGGCAGAGATTCAAAGTGTTGAAGATCTTCGGGAAATCCATTTTTCGGATGGAAATATGATCATGCCTGACCAGGAGCTATATCCATTACTGGAAACAATGTTTGCTGATCCAAATTTTGTTCCGGTTGGTGGAGAGTCCATTTATGCGTGTCAGAAGCGATCAGTTAGCGTGCTGCAAGATATACTGAAACAACACAGTGGGCAAAAGATTGCGATTGGCACTCACGGTGCAGTCATGACGCTTATGATGAATTATTTTGACGCTAAATATGATCTGGATTTTCTACTACAAACCACAAAGCCGGATATTTATAAAATGGAGTTTGCAGGAGGAACGTTAATGGGTGTGGAGAGGTTGTGAACTCCCAAATTGGGATAAAGCTGTGATTATTCACAAGGATGGCCTGGCATTCGCTAGGAACCATCCTTTTGTTTATTTACAAGCTATAAAATCGCTTAGTATTCGCAGTCAGTATCTCTTCTGCTTGGCTGGAAGTGTAGCCATGGAGCACTCCCCAAGCGGCAGCAACATCTCGAATCATAGATGGATGCGTGACTCTACCCGCAAAAGGTCCTTCAAATGGCCAAGGACCATCGGTCTCCGCCATGACAAGCTCTGGGGGATAGCGGCGGGCAAGCTCTTGGATCTCCGTCTCATAAAGGATGTCAGGGGTGAAAGAGATATAGTATCCATTCTTAATCATACGGTCAATGGCTTCTTCGGGTCCCTTGAACCAGTGGAAGTGGACACGCTTTATACCGTGTTTCTCTAATAGATCACAGGCAATCAGCGAATCCTCATAGACAGCGTGCAGGACCACTGGTTTATCTATACGGGCGGCAAGCTCAAGCAACTGATCAAGAAGCTGAATGTAAGGCTCCATATCAAAAGCTTCGCCACGCTCCAGCGCTTCAGCACGTGAATAATAAGGCAGTCCAATTTCACCTACAGCGATGAAATCCTCCCGGGCTTGACGCTCAATCCATTCCAGCAAAGAGGATAACTCAGCTTTCTGCGGTATGGGTTGCTCTGGATGAAAACCATAAGCTGGACGTACCACTCCGGGATAGGTAGCGGCAAGCTTTTGAGTGCGAACGCAAGAGTCTAAATTCATGGAGACAGCAATCAGGGCTTCGATCCCCAAGTTAGGAATCTCACTCAACATTTGTTCTGAAACCTCAGGCTCATATTGCTCTAAATGTACATGGGCATCAATCATAGCTGCTTACCCACCACATAAGAGGCATACTCCTCATGAGGCTCAAAACGAATGGATTCAGGTTCCATTCCATCATTCCCTGATTTGTAGGAAAAGGTTAATGTGCCAATACTCTCTAAAAATCCAATATAAACATTGGTTTCAGCTTTCAGCTTGCCTTCTTCTACCATGTAGTAAGTCACAGCACCAATCCCGGCTTTTTCGCCAAGATTGCCATCCCCGCCACGATCCGGATACCGCATAGTAACCATAGATGGAGTTGAACCTTTTACCTGAATTTGAATTAAGGCATCGCCTTTTTCATTGGAGATTTTTGAGGTAACAAATGCTGAGACAGCTTTATCTGCGGAAGGTACATTCATTTCTTTCCACTGGTCAGGCTTAATGACGTGAAGCTCCTGCATAGACATGCCCGTACCTGTTCCTAGCCACAGTATGACAACAACTTCTTCCTGCCCATCCTGATCTATGTCGGCATAATGAATCTCAGGAGTGTAACCTAACAATCTTGGTGCTTCCCAATTAAACGTATGCTTGTTACCGTTCACCTCTACAACAAATCCTTCGTAGGTACCGCCATTTTTGAGGGCAGTATAAAGCTTAACTTGGTCATTTTCTGTAGCAATCGCGAGAGGTTCGCTGGGTGTTCTTACGGTAGTACTAACATCCCCTGATGTAATGGAAACTTCATTTTGCGAGGCATTCAGCTGCGCAGTGGCACCAGAGAGAGAGTTTAGAGAGTCTGCCGGAATATATATAATACCATTTCGTAGAATTGCAGGTCCCCCCAGCTCATTTTGATAACCGTCACCTTGCATATACTCATTACCTGGCTTCAAAACATATTTACTGCTTCCATCAGAGATGGTTAAGGTTTTCGTAGCATTATCCCATTGTTGTTCAGATGAGTAGTACTCCATGAGTACTTTTGCAGGTACATAGACCTTATCACCTGAGAAAAAAGGTGGGAGAGAAGGAAGAACGGTTTCTCCATCAACGATTAGCTTCAGTGGTGCTTCAGTAGTTTGTGTTTGGTTAATTGCCATTGTTGTATCCATATCTATAGATGCCGATGCTCCGCATCCGGCTAAAAAGAGCGTGATAGCTCCGATTACGATGATTTTATTCATAATTACCTCCGAGGATTAAGTCCAATCCTCTTAAGTATAGATTAAATCAGCGCGTAGTAGGTCACTTTCTGTAAACAAAGCAGAGACAAGGTTGTTACGTTTGCTATTTATTTAAAAATACGGTCCGAGTAACTTGTGATTTAGGGTCTACCGTTAGACTTTTGCTATAGCGGATCTCCCCAATAGAACAACCCGGTCCGATGACAATATCTTCACCGCAGACGAGATCTGCTGTCGTTCGATATAACATGATGCTAGTCCCTTCAATCGTTTTGCAGGTGAGCTTCCGGAAGTAGGGGATTAGCGCATTCATTAGCTTCAAAGATGGCTTAACAGTAATGGTACCGCTAGATTTTATGACATCGATTGTGCTTCTGTTTCCTAAACGTAGCTCAATGGATGATTCAGCAGTTAACCTATGGATCTTCACAGCACCTTCGGCATAGAAGGTTTCGAGTGCAGCATCTTGTGCTGCAGAAAAGTATCCAGACGATTGCAGTCTGTCTGCCTGGATGTGTTGAACACGGAGACCTCCCAGATTGATAACCTGTTTGGCTCTACAATGACCTCCAATCGAACAATCGCCAGATACTTTTAACTTAGCGGTAGTAACATTCTTCTGTGCACTTAAATGGCCGACAACATCGATGGTATCCGCACGAACATCTTCTTTGAGGGTCAGTGAACCTCTTACTTTCAGCGGTGGACCGATCATTTCCTGGCGTTCAAAAAGATCATTAGCATTGGACATTTACAGGGGCCGCCTTTCAAAATATATTTTAATGATTAAAATATATAATTATTATAATATATAGTCAATATAGTATTTTGGGCATAAAAAAACTGCCGTCAGTTTCCTGACAGGCAGCAATATAACCCAAAAGCTTTTAGTTCATCATTTTATCCATTAGCACATTTATTTGTTCTAAGGTTCCTGAGATTTTATCCAAATCCGAGGTAGGAAAGGCTTCAAAGATATGGAGAATCCGCTGATGCCCTTGTTCTGTAAGGACAATATTGACGACTCTGCGATCTTCCTTCGTCCGCACACGTTCGATAAGACCGGTATCTTCCAACTTATCGCACATCGAGGAAGCGGCTCCTGGTGTAATAATGAATCGTTCGGAGATGTCAGTAATGTTCAAGCTACCTATAAGCCTGAGCTGGAACAGCAGAAGGATCTGATTGTGAGTCAGGGTCTCCTGCTTGGTGATCATATCAATGAAGAACTGGGATTTCTGCTGCACATTTGCCATGGATTCCATAACCTTATGGATAGCATATTGTTTATCTTGCTCTGTGCTCATAGCCACGCTCCAATTTACTTTAGTTCCTAAAATATATAGAAGCTATAATAAGCTTGTCAAGTTAAGGGGTTCTCTCTTTCTTACAGGCGAATTTATTTAGCTAAGTAAATTTTGCGGGAAAGGAGAGTTTGAGTGATGCCAGAGCGCGTGGTGCTTGGTCCATAACGGCGGTCAAACCACTTGAACCTGATGCAGCTCAAAAGGCTGGGTTAAATTCGTTAAAATAAATCGAACGATATCTCTTTGATTTACCAATATATAGTGTAAGACCGAAGGAGGGATTGAGAGGGATGAAACATCCAAATGAATATTCTCAGCTCATTGCGCTTACGCTAGCCGGCAGTCGTGAAGCGTATGGTGAGCTATATGAAGCAACGATCCGGGATGTATATCAGACCGTTCATTTCCTCGTTCGCGAAACCTCCGATGTGGATGATATCGTTCAGGAGATTTACATTCAGGTGCACCGTTCTCTTGAACAATTTGACGTAAACCGCCCCTTTAAGCCTTGGCTGATGGGAGTGGTCATGCGGCAAATTCATGCCTATCGAAGAAAGAGATGGACGCATCTCCGAATGGTGAAAAAAGTAGAACAAACAGATCTAATGCTGGAGCATGATTTCACGAGTGATGTTGTGGACAGGTTATCTAACCGCCGCCTGCTAGCAAGTGTAGATCGTCTTCCATTTAAGCTGAAGCAGGTGATTATTCTGCATTATTTAAACGAATATTCACAGGAAGAAAGTGCTGCGATACTGGGTATTCCGCTCGGAACCGTGAAATCCCGTATTCACGCTGCACTGCAGAAGCTTCGTCAGAAGCCAGACAATCATACTCTTTTTAAGGGAAAGGTGGAGGACCTGCATGAATTTCAAAGAAGAGTTACGGACAGTTCTGCAGGAAGAGGCGAGAAATATAAGTGCCCCACCGGAACTGAAGGAGCAAATATTAAATAGGGCCGTAGCCAAACAAGGGGGAAGACGTATGAAGAAATGGCTCGTGGCAAGTATTATGGCGGCTGCACTATTAATTCCTACTGGAGCTTATGCCGGATATCATTATTTGGCAGACAATATGTATGGATCCCCAGCAACTGCTGCTACGATAGGAGTAACCCAGCAACAATATGACAGGCTTGAGGCCAAACTGCAAAACGCGAAGCAAAGCTTTGACGAAGAGGAATTCACAAAGCTGATGTCCTTACTAGAGGATTTGGGAGCTTATAATCTGCAAATGGCCGATGCTGAAGGCGTCTTTCACCTAGAACAGTTAGGTGCGAAGGACCAGAAGGCATATAAAGAGTTACAGGCTAAGCTTGAACCATATTTCGAACAAATAAATGAAGCGAAAACATCAAAGAAATCAGTGCAATCCGTAGATCGCGATGCTTTCTGGAATGGCTTGCTTGAAAAAGCTGAACAGAGGCTTACTAAAAAAGAGTTTGAGGAGATCGAACGATTAATCATAGACTTACAAAGCTATGATGCTAAGGTATTTGATGCAGATGGCAGTATTCATATGGATCGGCTTTCGAAAGAAGAGATACAAAACCAAGAGAAGTTAATTGAAACGCTAGACCCTTATATTAAAAAGCTGGATATGATGATTAAACCTAGCTCTTAGTTGAATTTAAATGCATGTATTGAATAACTATCGATAGCAATATCATAAGAAAAACCATCAGAAAAGGTCTATTACACCTTGTATTCTGGTGGTTTTTGTCTTTTACTAATTTAAAGTCTATACATTGATCACCGAATAATTGCATAATGAAAAGGAATAGAAAAAAAGTATTTGACCACTGGAATAATTAGACATATATTTATTAAAATGCTATTTGCTTATCTATGAATTATGTTGGCGGAAGGTGGCTTTGATCATGAAGCAGATGACCATTCGTGCAGAACTGGCAGACTATCTCAAGAAGCAGGGGATAACGATCAATCAGTTCGCAGAGGTGTCTAAGGTAAATTCAGGCACGATCAGTAATATCATCAATGGGAATCGCCCAATAGCCATGCAACAATTAGATCGGATTACAGAAGGTATGGGATTAGAAGAAGGCTGCTACTATGATTTGTATGTGGATGAGTGTTTTGTTCACTCCAATCCGAATTGGAGACGTCTTCGGCCATTTCTATATCGCTGTGCAGAGCTGGATAAGCTGGAATGTATTGCACGGGTAGTTGGGATCATGATGGATAGCTTATCTTATACGCCTTCGTTATTTGATACTGCAGAAGATTTTTTTACGCTAGGGAAGCACAAAGCAGCAGCGATGTTATATGAGAGTGTGGCTGAGAGTGAGAAGTATCAACATTCAGAGCGGCTGGCCCTTTGCCAATACAGGCTATTCACGATCGCTTTGGGTGAAGATCGGGATGCTAATTTGCGAGCAGCTGTGCAATTTGAAGGATTTGTTAACCGGCTTGATGAGGTGGACCAGCTTGATGCGCTGAAAGATTTGGCGAATACATATAGTGCTTTACGACATTGGGACAAGGTAATGGCAATGGCTAAGGAAATGGGGAATAAAGCAACAATTCAATATCATGCTAAATACGACCGTGCCAGAAAAAGCAGGCTTCAAAAGGAACCTGAAATCCCACTATTCTCATATATTCAATACTCTTACATGCTACGTTCAGTAGTTTATAGAGAGCTAGGAGATTATGATAGGGCTTTACATTATGTTAACATGTATATGGATATGAACTGGATTCGGGAAGACACGGAAGAAGCTTTGCAGCTTATGAATCAATGTATGGAGTGGGCACGGGCTAATATTAACTTGCTGCGAATTTTAAAAGGGGATATAACGGTGCTGCCGGAATATGTAGCATATCTTGAACAAAGGGAGGAAGAGATCCTCTCAGGTCTGTTCAAAATCCTTCAAGCAGCTAATTATTACCAATTTAACGTGGATGATATTCTTCTGCAGTTTGAGGGGAAAATATCAGATTGTAGAGATCATCATCAGCTAGAGATTAGATCCTATAATCAACAAATCTTCGAAGATAGATATACCAACTTGATGGCTGAGATAGCGTTTTATTATATAAGAAGAAATAAATATGAGATTAGTATAAAGTATATAATGGAAAGTTTAGAATATTCAGTAAAAATCAATAGTGAATCATGTATTATAAAATGTGTTGGAATGTTCGAAGAGCTTCGTCATACGGTATCTTTAGAAACGCAAAAAGAATACAGAAACCTAATTAGTAAGGTGCATCGAATCAACGAAAAGAAAAATGGCTTTGTTGTTAGCAGTGCATAGTAACGTAATTATTACCTTCATTCTAGTATTTATTAGAATCATTTCTTTATAGTACTGCACTTATTTGTAAATTATAGAATTTGACATATACCTCTAGTATATTAATTTGAGGAGGTAGTGTAATGAATAATCCAGAAATTATCCAAAAGAGAATAGAGGGTGCTAGAGCCAAACTTTATTTAATGGAAAGGGAATACGGTGGATTGTTACATCCAAATGTGATCAGACAGTCGATGAGGTTGGATGAATTAATCAATCAGTACAATAAAGCAATACATAGTGATAATGAGAGTTGAAACAAGAAACTGATCGTATAATTTTCTCTCTATTCAAAAGATAAGACCTACATAATGTTATTACATTTCTGTATAAAACATAAAGCCAGCGCTATGCGTGGGCTTTTTTTGTTTGTATGTTCCTGAAAAATAAATCTAACTCCCAGCTTGTCATGCCCGTCTGCATATTGCGGCCAAGTCCCTCATAGACATGTACTAATCAATGCATTCAAAACAGGTTAAGGGGATGATGTCATGCGCCGGACAATATGGGTACTCGCGATCATTATGAGCGTGGCCCTGGTGATGACGGGGTGCGGGAAGAAGGATGCCGCTTCCGTGGTCAAGGATTTGAACAATGTGGCCGACAAGTTGGAGAGTAAGCAGGGAACGTACCAAGCTTCAGGCATTATGACCCTATTCACCGGCGAGCAGCCGCAGGAGTATAAGGTAGAGGTATGGTACAAGAACCCTTCTTATTACCGGATCAGCTTGGCGAATGTACAGAAGGATATTACGCAGATCGTGCTTCGTAATGATGAGGGAGTGTTCGTACTTACACCAAGTATGAATAAGAGCTTCCGCTTCCAGAGTGATTGGCCGGACAATCAAGGCCAGGTTTATTTGTATCAGACACTAGTTCGGGGCATCGTCTCAGATAACAATCGTCAATTTGTGGAAGATGGAAATAACTATGTGTTTGAGGTAGCTGCGAATTATCAGAGCAATGCCCTTGTGCGGCAGAAGATTTGGCTGGATAAAAAGACTTATGAGCCTAAACAGGTTCAAGTCTCTGATTCTGAAGCCAAGGTAGTTGTAGACGTGAAGTTTGACACCTTTAAATTCGATACAGATTTCACTAAGGATTCCTTTGATATGCAAAAGAATATGACTACAGGTGCTGCTTCAGAAAGTACAGTAGCTCAGGTTGACGAAAATGGAAATCCGGTTGTAGTTCCTGAGGGTCAGGAGCAAGAGGGGCAACCTGTCGCTGCTGAGCTGGGTGACTTTGGTATTATCGAACCGGGGTACGTTCCGGCAGGTGTCGAGTTGAAGGACTCCCATAAAATGGAGGGGAACAAGGATCATGCTGTTCTCATCCGGTATGATGGGGTTTATCAATACACCATTATGGAAGCCCGTCCATTGGACCGTGCAGTAGCATTGGCTCCTGGAACGCTGATAGATCTTGGTTTTACCGCAGGACTTCTGAGTGGTGATGAGCAGCAGACTTTGACTTGGATGTCTGAGGGTATAGAATATCGAATTACAAGTGCTAATCTTCCTGTTAACGAAATGATGCAAATTGCCGCTTCTATGGAGGCACAATCGGGTAAATAATATAAAGTAGGCGGATACTGCGTTTTGTGGGATTCTTTCCTCTACAACGTAGTATCCGCCTTTCTATATTTGCCAGCGCTCCAGCCGCTTTGAACTGAAGCGAAAAGATAACTGAGCTCACATTGACAGCCACCTTCCGTAGCATTACCATGAGTACTAAGACAATGATCATTACAGCTATGACGTTTTACTACAACGTAAGAAGGTGACTTTGAAGTGCAAGCAAGCTATCGACCGACAGTAGCCGAAATTAATCTGGATGATTTGCGTGCCAATTACGAAGCCTTTCGCCGCTACTTGCCGGCAGAGACAAAGTTTATGGGATGCGTCAAAGGAAATGCGTACGGCCATGGAGCAGTGGAAGTAACACGGGAACTGGAAAGACTCGGAGCAGATTATGTTAGTGTGGCTTTTTTGGATGAAGCATTGGAGCTGCGTCAGGCGGGAATACTGATTCCTATACTGGTGCTTGGCTACACTTCTCCAGAAGGAATAGCCGTTGCCTGGGAGAACCATGTAACTGTAACACTGTTCACACCGGAAGTATTAGAGGCTGTTAGACAGCTTCCTATAGATCCGGAACATCGGCTGAAGGTGCATATCAAGATTGATAGCGGGATGGGGCGACTGGGTCTTTTACCAGATGACGCACCCGCATTTATCTCTGAAGTGCAGTCTGTTGCGCAGGCGGAGCTGGAGGGTATGTTTACCCATTTTGCCAAGGCAGACGAACTAGACAAAAGCTATACACTGGAACAGCATCGACGGTTCATGAGCGTGGCGGAAACGCTGCGGGAGCAGAACATTCAGATCCCGATCATACATACGGGCAATAGCGCTACGGCCATTGATTCACCTTATTTATCCAGCAACATGGTGCGGGTAGGCATCAGCTTGTACGGATTTTATCCCTCAACTGAGGTAAACCGTCAGCTGGTAGAACTACATCCGGTAATGACGCTGAAGACGCAGGTTGTATATGTGAAGAGCCTGCCTTCTCATTGGGGCGTCAGCTACGGCACTCGGTACTTCACAGACAGCGAGGAGATTATCGCAACGTTACCTGTGGGGTACGCAGATGGATATTCCCGCATGCTAACTGGCAAAGCGGAGGTGTTAATACGTGGACGCCGCGTTCCTGTCGTCGGAACAATCTGCATGGATCAGTGTATGGTATCACTCAAATCTTTCGCTGAAGAAGCGGAACAAATTAAAGCAGGCGAAGAAGTTGTACTCATCGGCCGTCAAGCTGACGTGATGGTCACGGCAGACGAGTTGGCTCTCCATCTTGGAACGATTCACTACGAGGTAATTTGCATGCTGGCTCATCGGGTGCCGCGCGTTTATATCCGTGAAGGCACACTTCCTAAATTAGTAAATGCTCTGTTACAATCTTAAAGTTCTTGACAGTGATGTTATTCAAGGGAGAAAATAGAAGGAATTGTATCGTTTTAGGAGATATGACTAAAAGCCTATACGAACCGCCATTTCTAGTTTATAATGGGATGCAGCATACTTGATATACTGGCGGCATATATTCCTTGTATAAAATTCCTTGTATATTGCAACACTGGAACACAAGGGCAGAAGGTTTGTGGGGGTGGAAGAGAAGGTGGCCAATTTGCAGAACACCAAAAGAATCATGATCAGCTTGCCCGATCATCTCTTGCAGGAAGTGGACGGAATTGTTCAATTGGAGAATTCCAACCGGAGTGAATTGATTAGGCAGGCCATGAAGCTGTATTTGAGCGAACGGAGGAAACGTTCTATCCGGGAGTCCATGCAGCGCGGCTACATGGAAATGGCTAAGATCAACTTGACCATGGCATGCGAGGCGTTCCTCGCGGAGGAAGATGCAGACAGCACTCTTGGCCGCTTAGTAAGCGGGGTGTAGACATTGATCGTTAAACGTGGCGATGTTTTTTTTGCTGATCTTTCGCCGGTTGTAGGTTCTGAGCAAGGCGGAGTAAGGCCAGTACTGGTAATCCAGAATGATATTGGCAATCGCTTTAGCCCGACGGTAATTGTGGCCGCAATCACGGCCCAAATCCAGAAGGCTAAATTACCTACGCATGTGGAAATTGACGCAGCAGCTCATGGCTTTGACAGAGACTCTGTTATACTGCTGGAGCAGGTTAGGACGATTGACAAACAACGCTTAACTGACAAGATCACCCACCTTGATGATGAGACTATGAAGAAGGTGGATGATTCGCTGCAAATCAGCCTCGGACTGATTGATTTTTAATCACCCAGGGTTATAGATAATCCATGAGATAGGCGCTCGGGTACGAATCCGGGCGTCTTTTGATGTGCATTTTTACGAACTCATGGTAAAAAAGGATTAGGGGTTCACTTTTACAAAATGATCTGATAGTATTAGACCGTACGGTCGGTTTAGGAGGTGCTTAGAATCAGAGGACGTTCAGACGGAGAAGAAACAAAGAAACGAATTGTACTTAAAGCCACACAGCTGTTTGTTCAGAAGGGGTATGCAGCTGTAACCATGAATGAAGTTTGCGTAGCCTCGAATGTTAGTAAGGGCAGCTTATATCATCATTTTCCGAGCAAGGATGAACTTTTTCTATATGTGGTAGAAGAGGATACCGCGCAGTGGTTACAGGCGTGGGAAGATAAGAAGAATGAAATTGTTGGTGTTCAGGAGCGTTTATATGCTTTAGCCGAGCACTATGCAAATGATTTTCAGAATCCGTTGATTCGGGCGCTTGAGGAATTCTCAAGAAGCAGAGTTCATCCGGAGGATATCACTAAGCGTCTTGCTCATTTATATGAGGCTGCCTCGCATGCGTGTCGTGATCTTCTGAAGGAAGGCATGGACACGGGGTATTTTATTAAGGGTGATTTAGAGGATTATGTGATTATTGTAAATGGTATGCTCGAAGGGATCGGAAGAGCTGCTGAATGTTCTATTCCTGAAAAGACTCCGGATGATATAAAAAAATATTACCGGGAATCAGTACGATTGTTATTACAAGGGATATATACGGGGTAAGATATAATGGGGCTTGAAAGGAGCTTTACATTCAGGAATCAAGAAGGCTGAAGCTTCTTAAAGGCACCGGATTAGAAGGATTATTTTTTTGCTATAATTTAGACCGGATGGTCGGTCTCTACAGGGGAACTATTTGAAGACTTGGCTTTAGAAACTACGGAGGTTAACACAATGTCATTACTACTTAGAAACAGGGGCGCTATGCTACTTGTTATGCTTAATATTTTTCTTGCTTTTACAGGGATCGGACTTGTAGTCCCTATCATGCCTACTTACATGAATGAACTTGGGATCACAGGAAGTACCGTTGGGCTGTTAGTGGCTTCATTCTCCCTTGCCCAATTAGTAGTATCGCCATTCGCGGGCAGGTTATCCGACAGAATTGGCCGGAAAAAAGTGATCGTTGCGGGTCTGATCGTGTTTGCTTTTTCAGAGCTGCTCTTTGGTCTGGCGAATGTGTCCTGGCTCTTGTTCGTTTCAAGACTGCTCGGTGGTGTAGGCGCTGCGTTAATTATGCCAGCAGTTATGGCTTATGTAGCGGACACGACTTCTTTTGAAGAGAGAGCGAAAGGCATGGGGCTTATTAATGCAGCCATTACTACCGGATTTATTATCGGTCCAGGGATTGGCGGTTATCTTGCTGAGCTTGGCATGCGGGTACCCTTTTTCTGTGCGGCTGGTGCGGCTGGGATCGCAGCTCTAATCACAGTTTTGATCTTGCCTGAGTCTCTGTCTGTAGAGAAACGGATGGAAGCGAAGCTATCTAAAAATAATCAGGAGAGCTTCTTCACGCAATTGATGCGTTCTTATCGTGAACCTTACTTTTTCGGGTTAATTATTGTATTTGTTATGGCTTTTGGATTGGCTAACTATGAAACGGTATTCGGATTGTTCGTGGACCATAAATTTGGCTTTACCCCTAAAGATATTGCTTTTGTGATTACCTTTGGCTCAATCGCCGGTGCTGTGGTGCAGGTATCCGCGTTTGGCTGGATTCTGAATAAATTCGGCGAGAATAAGGTAATCTCCACTTGCCTTATAACTGCTGCAATGTTTATTCTGTTGACGCTGTTTGTAAGTGGCTTCTGGGCGATTTGTGCGATTACCTTTGTCGTATTCTTGGCTATGGATATTCTTCGACCAGCGGTAGGCACCCAGTTATCCAAGATGGCGGGGGAAACGCAGCAAGGCTTCGTAGCAGGAATGAACTCTGCTTATACGAGTCTTGGAAATATCGCAGGGCCTATCGTTGCAGGGTATCTTTTTGATCTAAGTATTAACTTTCCATATGTGGCAGCGGCGTTTGTTCTAGCAGTATGCTTTATGTTGTCACTTAGTTCTGGAAAAAGGGGAATGGGACAACGCGCGTAAACTACCCAATCTACCTCCTCTCTAGGCTGGACTTTGGAACAGAGCCGATCTGTGATACTATTTTAGTTATGAGAACAAGAATTGTATAAGCAGATTGTGTACGGGAAGAGGGATACTAATGACGGTAGATAACAGCAATACGGGAGTCATTACGGATGAGGCGGCCGCACAGCGGGAGCAGGAATTGATTACTGTAGCGATTGCCAAGGAATTGAACATTAGCCTAAAGCAGGTGCGTACAACGGTTGGACTGCTGGATGAGGGGAATACGATTCCGTTCATCGCCAGATACCGGAAAGAAATGACGGGTGAGCTGGACGAGAATGCGCTGCGTGATATTGAAGAGCGCCTGGCTTATCTTCGCAATTTGGGCGAACGTAAGAAAGACGTTATCCGCAATATTGAAGAGCAGGGCAAGCTGACGAAGGAACTTCATGAACAAATCACCAATGCGGTCAAGCTGCAGGAAGTGGAGGACTTGTACCGTCCTTTCCGTCAGAAGCGTAAGACTCGTGCTAGTGTCGCGAAGGAAAAAGGCTTAGAGCCGCTTGCGAACTGGATTATGGAGCAGCAGAGACATGGGGATCCACAAACCGAGGCTGTGAAATATATAGATGCTGAAAAAGGAGTGGAGACCGCAGATCAAGCGCTTCAAGGCGCACTGGATATCATCGCCGAGAACATTGCAGATGATCCTGCGATCCGCTCTTGGGTTCGGCAATATACGGCAAGTCAGGGGATCCTTGTGTCTGAAGCTAAGGATGCAGAGCAGGAATCCGTATACGAGAACTACTATAGCTATCGTGAGCCTGTACACAAAATGCCGCCTCACCGTATACTCGCTATTAACCGCGGTGAACGTGAGAATATATTAAAGGTAGGCATTGAGGTTATCACTGACAAAATTCATGCCTACATTGCGCGGAAGATTATTAAAGGGCCATCCCCAGTGAAGGAACTGCTAGAAGCAGTAACTGAGGATGCCTATAAGCGTCTGATTGCTCCTTCTGTGGAGCGTGAAGTTCGTGGGGAGATGACCGAACGGGGTGAGAACCAAGCGATTTCGATCTTCTCTGGTAATCTACGTAGCCTACTGCTGCAGCCGCCAGTTAAGGGGCGCTGTGTGCTGGGTGTTGACCCTGCCTATCGTACCGGCTGTAAGCTGGCCGTCGTAGACGATACTGGTAAGCTGCTTGAAGTAGCCGTGACCTATCCAACACCACCGAACAACAAGAAGGTTGAAGCTGCTGCTAAGTTTAAAGAACTAATCGCTAAATATGGCATTCAGCTCATCGTGATCGGAAATGGGACAGGCTCTCGTGAGACCGAGCAATTTACGGCAGAAGTGATCGCCGAAATTGGCGATCCAGAGCTGGCTTACCTGATCGTTAATGAGGCTGGTGCGAGTGTTTATTCTGCTTCCAAGCTGGCGCAGGAGGAGTTCCCGGATCTGGATGTAGCAGAGCGTAGTGCAGCTTCTATCGCCCGCCGTGTGCAGGACCCGCTGGCGGAGCTGGTGAAGATCGATCCGAAAGCTATCGGCGTCGGGCAGTATCAGCATGACGTCTCCCAGAAGCATCTGGAAGAGAGTCTTAAGGCTGTCGTAGAATCGGCGGTTAACCATGTGGGCGTGGATGTAAATACGGCATCTCCTGCCTTGCTCTCTTATGTGGCTGGCGTTAACGGTACAATTGCTAAAAATATCGTTAAATATCGTGAAGAGAACGGTAAGTTCACGACTCGGAAGCAGCTGCAAAAGGTCCCTCGTCTGGGTGCGAAGTCCTATGAGCAATGTATCGGCTTCCTGCGGATTCCAGGTGGAGACAACACCTTGGATCGCACACCTATTCACCCCGAGTCATATCCCGTGGTGGATCGCTTGTTCCGCGAGCTAAGCCTCGATGTAAATAAGCTTGGCAGCAAAGAAGTGGCTTCACAGCTGGAGGCACAAAATGCCGAGGAGCTGGCTGTGAAGCTGGATGTCGGCGTGCCAACGCTTCGCGACATCCTAGAGAGCTTGCAGCGTCCGGGCCGCGATCCGCGCGAGGAGCTGCCGTTGCCGATCTTCCGCACCGACGTGCTGAAGATCGAGGATCTGGTTCCCGGCATGGAAATGCAGGGAACCGTCCGCAACGTGATCGATTTCGGCGCATTCGTCGATATCGGGATCAAGAACGATGGGCTGGTGCATATATCCCAGCTCAGCGGCAGCTTTGTGAAGCACCCGATGGATGTTGTCTCCGTAGGAGATAATGTCACCGTCTGGGTGATGGGTGTTGACCTGAAGAAGGGCCGGGTCAGCCTGACCATGCGTCCGCCGCGTGTTGAGGCAGGAAGTCTTAGCTAAAGTGAACTAAGTGAACAAAGAAAGCCATCTACTTCGTGAGGAGTAGATGGCTTTTTCTTTTGACTGAATGGTATTGAAACAAACAGCTGTATCTATGAAGATCTCGTTAAATTGTCTAACTTAATAGCTAACTCATTTAGATTGCTGATGCTAATCACCGTTTCAGAAACATGTTGTTGCTGGACCTCAGCGCTAGCGAGGACTTGTTCAATAGCTGCGGTATTCTCTTCGGTAATTGCAGCCACTGAATTAACTTCGCCGAGTACAAGGGTGGATGCATGCCGGATATGATCGCTCCTATCCTTCAGGTCTTCGGCTTGTTCAAGCACCTGGTGTGTATTATTTCGAATGCCCTCGAATAATCGAGCGATATCATCAGTGGAATTTTTTCCTGATTCTACAACTAGCAACCCGTTAGAAACCATATCGCCAACCTGGGCAATATTATTTTGAATGCTTCTGAGAATCCGGGCAATGTCCGCCGATGCATTGTGGGAGCTCTGTGCCAATTTTCGGATTTCATTGGATACGACTGCGAAACCTTTGCCGTGTTCCCCCGCATGAGCGGCTTCAATGGAAGCATTTAGCGACAAAAGATTCGTCTGCTCAGCAATTCCTACGATGCTGGAAACAATCGATTCAATCTTCTGATTTTCTTCATTCATTTGTGTCATCAAGCCAGCAGTACTCGTTACGATATCCGTAACTTCAGACATAGTTCCAGTTAAGCGAATGATTTCATCTTGCCCCTCTTGCGTAATTTGATCCGTTTCACGGCTTCTATTGCTCATGGAGACGGAGGCAGCATTTGCCTGCATAGCTGATTCGTTTAACTGCTGCATAGCATTTGAGATTTCGCTAACACTTTGTGCTTGTGATTCTACTCCACTAGCTATCTCTTGGAAGGCGGTTACGACTTCTTTGGAAATTCGATCTGTTGTCAGTACGTTGTTATGCATTAGGTTACTAGATTGACTCAGAACTCCTACGGATTCAGTAACACCTGTAAGGATGGTTTCCATTTCCGCTCTGGCACGTTCAGCTTCGTTTCTGCTCTTAGACATATTTTTGAACATTTTCGCACCAATCTGACTCTGATAGATCAGAACCAGTATCATCATGATGAGAAAAACGTTAACACTTAAGGCGTCAACGGATTCGAAAGCGGGTTTGGTCATCAGAAAATAGTTGAGTAAGATACAAGCTATCACACCATTAAGGAGTAATGGGCGATAGTTGTGATAGAGGGATACGATGCCTAGACCCCAGTATAGAATTAACGTACTAATGATATTTGCCCCTGCATCGATGTAGAAGTATGTAATGATATTAAAGCCAATAGCTGTTATGTACATAATATAGGGTGTAGCCACACGTTTCCAAATTAGTACCGTACACAATAATCCAAGGGGTACCGCTGCTGATATAATCGCCATGATTGTTTGTGGAAATCTGTAAAGCGAAATTGAACCGAACAACAAACAGCCCCAAAACAAGTAAATAATTAATTTGTTTCTCTGGTGTAATTCGGACATCTGATTCAAGGGCATATTCACACTCCATAATGTAATAGTACTTCTGATTTTTAAGTTTAAGAGATTCACGAAATGATGTCTATGATGTTAAGGTAAGTGTCTGCGATCCTTAAAAAAACACGAAAAAAACCTCCCTTAGGTAAAATGGAAGTACCACACAACCATTCAGATCCGAGAGAGGTTTCTTTTGTAATATTATTCCGCAATTATCAAGCTCGTGCGTTTGGTTTTAAACTTCTGGAGGAAGCTTCGATCTATATTACGGTCGGTAATAATGTATCCAATTTTATCGAGTGAGGCGATGCCGATGGTCACATCTTTCCCGAATTTAGTATGGTCAGCAGCAACATAAACTTCTTTGGAGAGATCGATAATTTTTTTGCGCGTTTGCGCTTCCTCCAGGTTATAGTCGGAGATGCCTTTTTCAAGGGTAATGCCGCTTGCGCAAATAAAAGCCTTAAGGATATTTAATTCACTGAAATTAAATAGATAATCATATGCAATGACAGACTGCTCATTTAGTCGGACCTTTCCGCCAATGATAATAAGCTCAACCGCACTGTTCATCAGCTCGTTTACCACAGGAATGGAGTTCGTAATGACCGTGAGATTCTTTTTATTCTTGATATATTTGGCGATCTGATAGGTGGTAGAGCCGCTGTCCAGATAGATGCAATCCCCATCGTTGATATATTCGCTGCACTTTTGGGCGATCATTTTCTTTTCCTCTAAGTGACCGACCATCCGCGCATCCATTGGAGATTCAGCAAACTCCGATTCCACCAGTTTAATTCCACCATAAATCTTCTTGATCTTCCCTTGCTTGTCCAGCAGGTTGATATCTCTGCGAAGGGTATCGATAGAAATATTAAGCTCTTCTGCTAGCTCCGGCAGCTTCTGAACCTTTTTGAACATTAAGATTTCTATGATTTTCTTTTGTCTTTCCAGTGGAAACATGTAATCACCCATTCAAAGTTTATATCGCTTTCGATAGTTGAAGTATAAAGGGATTAATATAGGGTAGCAACTACTCCTTTCTAAGTTAGTCATGATATACTTATAATATACTCACAACTTATTTATAATTTACATACATTTTACGTAACTGTTTATCCTCAAAAACAAAACCTTTTTATACTGAGGTTGTACTTGAGGAGGTGGAACCTTTGCTTAAATTACAAAACATAAGCAAGCATTACGATAACAAGGTTGTTCTAGAGGATATTAGTCTAGACATCCAAGCAGGGGAAATTGTCTCCTTACTCGGCCCCAGCGGGAGTGGCAAAACCACTTTGCTAAACATCATCTTGGGATTGGCTAAGATGGAGCAGGGGCAAATCATTTTTAATGATCAAGATTTAAGCAATGTACCCATGAAGAAACGCGGATTTAATATAGTGTTCCAGGATTATGCGCTCTTCCCCAACCTTAATGCTTACGAAAATATCGTTTATGGTCTGAAAAATAAAAAGGGATTAACGTCGGAGCATGAGGTTCAGGAGTATATCGAGTTTCTGGAATTAAAGCCGCATTTAACGAAGAAGATCGGCGCTCTATCGGGTGGACAGAAGCAAAGGGTGGCTTTGGCAAGAACGCTCGTAATGAAGCCCAAATTATTACTGCTTGATGAACCTCTAAGCGCACTGGATGGAATCATCAAGGAATCTATTAAAGCTCGGATTAAATCCATCGCCAGAGAATACAAGCTTACGACGATTATCGTCACCCATGACCCGGAAGAGGCGTTAACCCTGTCGGATAAAATTCTCATCATTAATCAAGGTCATATTGCCCAATTTGGAACACCTCAAGAGATCATTCAACAACCTAGCAATGATTTTGTAAAAGAATTTATTTTAGGGCAACTGCAAGTGAAACGGGAAAATATCTATAACCTGTTCGGTGAACATTATGCCTAAAGCTAAACCGGAAATGCGGATCATTTTTATCCCAATCGTATTGTTATTTATCGTGTTTCTGATCTTACCACTGGTAGTTTTATTTATCCGCTCGTTTGAAACGGGCCAAGGCTATTCGGTATCCAATTATCTCACCATTTTGAAAGATCAAGAGATTCGAGAGTCCATCGGAAATAGTATGAAGGTCTCCGGTGTTACGGCACTCATCACGACGGTTCTAGCTTTTATCCTAGCCTATTCTATCCACTGTACAAGAATCTATCGCCCGTTAAAAAGCATCATTAGAACTGGAATTCTGATTCCTATGCTGCTGCCTACGATTACTTACGGGTTTGCGATAATGTACTCTTTTGGCAACCAGGGATTGATTACTAAAATCTTCGGACGGAATTTATTCGAGATTTATGGATTTAATGGTCTGTTGATAGGCTACGTAATTTATACCTTACCTTCTGCTTTCCTGCTGATTCATAATTCGTTCAAGTACATTGATAAAAAGTTCATCGTCGTATCCAAGCTTATGGGGGATGGGACGCTGCGAAGCTTCATGAACACGATCGTTCGGCCTTTGTGGGGCACTTTGGGAGGGGCGTTTGTTCTTTCTTTTATCCTAAGCTTCACGGATTTTGGGATCCCTGCATCGGTGGGGGGGACGTATAACGTGGTTGCTACTCAGCTGTATCAGGTCATGCTTGGGGCTATACCGGATTTCAACAATGGGGCAGTTATTGCTGTACTGATGTTAATACCGGCGGCGTTCGGGGTTGTACTGTTAACGTATCTTGAAAAATTCAACTTCCATTATGACAAGGTGACTGAAATCGAGATGATCCCGAATAAAGGCAGAGATTCGGTTCTTGGACTAATCTCATCCGTGATTCTAATCGGTCTACTAGCTGTATTTGCAGTCATGTTCGTTGCACCACTGATGAATGGCTATCCTTATGATCTTACGTTTACATTCAAGCATTTTGTGGATGTTTTTCAATCAAGCGATTTAATCAATGTATATAAAAATTCCTTGCTCGTAGCAGGACTGACGGCAATCGTAGGTACGATCGTGGCTTATGCTGCGGCTATCATCAATGTGCGAACGCCTATAAAAGGGAAAGCGACTTTTGACATCCTATCGATGGTGACGAACACGGTACCGGGTATGGTCCTTGGTCTGTCGTATCTACTTCTGTTCAATAACAGCAGTCTCAAAGGAACCTTTACGATTCTTGTGCTCTGTACCCTTGTTCATTACTTTACGACTCCTTATTTGATGGCAAAGAACTCTCTGGCGAAAATGAATCCATCGTGGGAGACCACTGCTGAATTATTAGGTGACAGCTGGCTGCAGACGATACGCCGGGTCATTCTACCGAACTCTGCATCCACGGTGATAGAGATGGTCAGCTACTATTTTATCAATGCGATGGTGACCATTAGCGGAATTATCTTTCTAGTGACTGCCCAAACCTCGGTAGTTGCGAGCAAAATAAAAGAGCTGCAGCATTTCGCCAAATTTAATGAGGTGTTTGTCCTATCCATCCTGATCTTTTGCACCAACCTTATCATTAAGCTCCTAGGTGACTATCTCCAGAAACGGCAATCAAACTCTCGTTAGTTAACGATTTTAAATATAAAAAAAACCAGTTAAAGTGAGGGAGAAATTATGTCTAAGAGAATTAAGGGATTCAAAGGAATTATGTTGTCTATCGTAGCTTTGAGTTTGGTGTTCACATTAGCAGGTTGTGGAAATAAAGCAGCGGGTGATGCGAGTAAAGTAGTGATTTTGACCAATGCGGATGAAGAAGCTGTAGCCTCTATGGAGACTGCGCTAAAAGGTGCGGGGTACGAAGGGCAATATCTCTTTCAATCCTTGGGCACTTCTGAGCTGGGTGGAAAGCTGATGGCAGAGGGAGACAAAATTGAGGCTAACCTGATCACGATGAGCTCTTATTTTGTAGAAAGTGCGCAAGAGAAACATGGCATGTTTAAAGATCTATCGTTTACGACTAACGCGCTAGATTCCAATCCAGCGTACTATACGCCGATTTTGGCGAATACCGGTGCTATTTTTGTAAACACAGCGGTGCTTAAAGATAAGGGCTTGGCGATGCCAACGTCCATTAAGGATTTAACAAAACCAGAATTTAAAGGCTTGGTATCTGTTCCGAACATTATGGACTCTTCGACAGGCTGGTTGTTGGTTCAGGCGATTATTTCGCAATACGGGGAAGAAGAAGGTGAAACGGTTCTGCATGATTTAGTTGCTAATGTAGGCCCACATCTGGAAAGCTCCGGCTCCGGTCCGATTAAAAAGGTAAAAGCAGGAGAAGTAGCTGCAGGCTTTGGACTTCGTCATCAGGCAGTATTAGCTAAAGAAGAAGGCGCACCGATTGACTATGTAGATCCAACGGAAGGTAACTTCTCGCTTACAGAATCCGTAGCCGTGGTGAAAAAAGACGATGCAACGACAGAGCTGGCTATGAAAATGGCAGAAACGATTATTAAAGATGCTAGAAAAGACTTAATTACAAATTACCCAGTGGCTCTGTATAAAGATGAAACGGTTAGTGATATCCATAAGCCTGCACACAGTATGAAATTTGTTAAGCCGTTGACTGTGGAACTGCTGGAGCAACATCAACAATTCTTTAAAGAAGCGAAATAAATAAGATTAGAACAAGGAGTGAAGGGCCATGAACAACTATAAATTGCTGACACCCGGTCCATTGACAACTACTAACACGGTCAAAGAGCAAATGCTCTTTGACCGTTGTACTTGGGACCAGGACTATAAGAACATTACACAACAAATCAGATCCAGACTTCTGGATTTGGCAAGGGCAACGAACGATGAATATACGGCAGTTCTCATGCAGGGTAGTGGTACGTTTGCAGTGGAATCTGTGCTGACTACAGCGATTTCAGCGGATGATAAGCTTTTGATTATTACAAACGGTGCCTACGGAGAACGTATTGTGCAAATGGCGCAATATATCGGACTCCATTATCGTGTGTATAGTGCCCTATATAATGAATTCCCCCAAGAGGCAGAGCTTAGAGGGATTCTTAAAGAGGATCCAGCCATTACGCACATTGCGATGGTGCATTGCGAGACGACGACAGGGATTCTTAACCCGCTGGAGATGATCTCACAACTGGCAAAAGCCTACGATAAAACATTAATTATCGACGCGATGAGCAGCTTCGGTGGAATAGAGATTGATGTACCTGGGCTTGAAATTGACTATTTAATCAGCAGCGCCAATAAATGTATTCAGGGTGTTCCGGGATTTGGGTTTGTCATTGCAAAGCTGGATAAGCTGCTCACATGTAAAGGGAATGCACGTAGTCTATCACTTGATCTATACGATCAATGGAAGGCGATGGACGCGGATGGGAAATGGCGCTATACGTCTCCGACCCATGTAGTGGCTGCATTTTCGAAAGCGATTGAAGAACTGATCGAAGAAGGCGGCATTCCTGCAAGGGCAGCGAGATACCAGAATAATAACCGCATACTGAGAGAAAGACTTGCGAGAATAGGAATAGAGGCGTATATCACAGACGATAAGCAGTCTCCTATTATAACCACCTTTCTTTTTCCGAACGAGACATTCAGCTTTGAAGATTTCTATGAATATGTGAAAGAAAAAGGCTACGTCCTCTACCCAGGCAAATTAACGGAGCACGACACCTTCCGGATTGGGAATATTGGTGAGATTTACGAAGAAGATATTCAGAACTTATGTAATATTATCGAAGCATACATGGGAGGAATGACACAATGAATCAAGTTGAAGGCGTAATTCTGGATTGGGCAGGAACAGCGGTTGATTTTGGCTGCTTTGCACCGGTGAATGTGTTCCTTGATATTTTTCGGGAAGCTGGGATTGAAGTTACGATGCAGGAAGCAAGAGCCCCTATGGGGATGCTGAAAATAGATCATATCCGTTCGATGTTATCCATGCCAAGAGTAGGTGCCTTGTGGGAAGGAAAGTATGGCAGAGCTTTTACTGAACAGGATGTAGAGAACCTGTATGCTGAATTTGAACCGGCCCTGATGGCATCCTTATCCGAATATACTGATCCGATTCCGCAGGTTATTGAGACCGTCCAAGTGCTCAGAAGCCAGGGGCTAAAGATTGGTTCGACCACTGGATATACCCAATCCATGATGGATGTTGTAATTCCGAATGCCGCTGGGAAGGGCTATCAACCGGATTATGTAATCACGCCAGATGGAACGCATTCACTGGGAAGACCTTACCCGTATATGATTTATCATAATATGGAAGCTTTAAAGCTATCGGCAGCATGGAAGGTTGTTAAGGTAGGCGATACGATTTCAGACATTCAAGAAGGTGTTAATGCAGGCGTCTGGTCCGTAGGTGTAATCATTGGAAGCTCTGAAATGGGCTTAAGCCAGGAGGAATTTAATGCACTTTCAGACGTGGAGAAGGAAACGGTGATCTCAGCGACACAGACCTCTTTTATTCAAAACGGGGCAGACTTTACGATTCAATCGATGAGTGAGCTGCCTCAGCTGATTGGGCGAATCAATGTACTGATTTCTCAAGGAATCAGACCTTATGCGAGATAATCATGAGCTGAAAAGAGAAGGTGACATCAACTTTAGCCCCTTGCGGACAGAGTGGATGACCCAGTTAAGCGCTGTGAGTATAGATAGGATCGAAGCGGACGAGCGTGCATATATGCGACAATCCATGTCAACGCCATGCTTGAACAGTATCGTAGATGCTGAGGGATGTTATATCACAGATGTGAATGGACACAAATATCTTGATTTTCATGGAAATAGCATTCATCAGATTGGCTATAAGAATCCTTATGTAACTGAAGCTGTGAAAAAACAGCTCGACGAGCTACCGTTCATTCCAAGAAGATTTACGGCAGATATTGCGGTGAAAGCTGCAGAAGCTTTAATCAACAAAACAACCTCAAAGGACTATAAAGTATTATTTACGCCTTCCGGAAGTGCAGCTGTAGGTCTGGCCCTTAAGATTGCTCGCAAATGGACGGGGAAGCATAAGGTCATCTCCATGTGGGAGTCCTTCCATGGCGCGGGGCTGGACACAATCGCTGTCGGAGGAGAATACGTGTTTAAAAAGGACATGGGCCCGCAAATGCCAGGAATGCTGAAAGCCATTCCTTTTAACGCATACCGCAACCTGCTGGGAAGTCATTCCCATGAAGCAGTGGCTACCTTCTGCCTCGACTATCTGGAATATATGATTCAGCATGAGGGAGAGATCGGGGCGATCTTACTTGAGCCTATTCGGGCAACGGATACGCATATCCCGCCTATCTCTTTTTTCACAAGATTAAGAAAAATATGTGATGAATATGGGATTCTGCTGATTTTTGATGAGATTCCTACAGCGCTGATGCGAAGCGGTAGGTTCTACGTCCATCAGAATTTCGATATCGATCCGGATATCCTCGTGCTAGGAAAAGGGTTAGGTGGAGGGGTGATCCCGCAAGCAGCGGTGCTTACCAGAACGCAATATGATTGTGCGGGGGATATTTCTTTGGGGCACTATACCCATGAGAAACCGGCGTTAGGAAGTGCAGCGATCTGTGCCACCATCGATTATATCGATGACTTAAATCTGCAGGAACAATGTATCAGCAGGTCTGAATTTGTAAGAGGGAAGCTTGACACTCTGTCGGCTAAACATCTTTGCATAGGAGATATCCGTATTGCTGGACTACTGATTTCTATTGAACTTGTGAAGTCCAGAGACACCAAAGAGAAGAATGAGGAATTAGCTGAGCGAGTACTGTATTATTGCTTGGAGAAGGGTCTTTCTTTTAAATTGGCTGGAGGAAACTGCATCACTTGGCATCCTCCGCTTATTGTATCTGAAGAGCAATTAAGTTTTGCTGTTAATCTTCTGGATGAAGGATTGTGTAAATATAGTTGAGAGATAGGCAAGCTTCAAAACAGGTTTCTTCCGCTCCGTACATGGGGGGAGAAACCTGTTTTGTCGTTTAAGGAATGAAAGACCTGCTCTTTTTGGGTAAGTTTAGAGTAACAGTTGAGCCAATAGATGAGATGAAGGGGACGGAGGAGGGTTTTGGAACTGGAGGAGTGTTAGTGTCCGTCTTTGTCTTCAGATTTCTACCACGAATACTGGTTTGAAATCAAGAAATCTGAAGACAAGAGCGGGCGGAAGTCCAAACATTCACCGCAGTTACAAGGTAGATTAATTATACGAATGGGCTGGAGTAGCATTTAAAAAGATACGCAACAGCTCGTCCACCGCAGTGTCTAGACGGGAATGATTGTTTGCTGCAAGCCAATCCTCTTGCACGATGATGTAGCTGCAGGAGCTGCTTTTTAAATAGCTGTATATAATTTGTGCTTCGTCAATTTCATGGCGAGTAATTGCTGCCGGGGCCTGGTTAAGTTCACCGCAGAAAGTGTCCATAATCGCTGATGTTATAACGGCTTGCAGGTAGGTAATATCGGGTTGAGCGTATTCGAGCTTAGTATGCGCCAGGATGCGATTTCCTTTGAGCAATATGAGTTTAAGCGTCTGTTCATCCATGGCTTCAAGGATCGCGATATTCTGATTCTCTGCAGCGAATTCGATAACCTTCTCTTTGTGATTCAGGAAGCTGATGGCTCCGATATAATCCCTGTATTTGGCGGCGGTTTCGAAGTCAAATTGCTCTGCAGCTTTAGTCATCTGTTGCTCCATCTCCACAAGGAGGCTGGAATCCGTTCCGTTTAGTAGGGCTATGACTTTATCAATGATTGTATTATATTGAACGGCAGCATCGCCGCCAGCACACATCCCTATGCATAAGCCAAGCGAATGGTTTAGGCATAAAGAATTTTTGGAGCTTGGATTGCTGCAAAGGATTTTTGAGCTTTCCTTGATGCCTTGCACGGCTCTTTCCACGGTACTTCTGCTCGTGTAGGGGCCCCAAATATGGTTACCTTTTTGAACAGTAGGATCATAGGTAATCTCTAACGAATGCATTTTATCATCCGTTCCTATTACGATATACGTATAGGCCTGCGGATTTTTCATTTTTCTATTGTACATGGGCTTTATTTCTTTAATTAATTTGCACTCCAGCATAAAAGCTTCAAATTCGGTATCTGTAAGGATAATATCCAAATCTTTAATATGTCGAACGAGCTGTTTTACCTTTGGGGAATGAGACTTCGAGTTTTGAAAATAGGATTTCACTCTCCGTTTCAGCTGTTTCGCCTTACCCACATATATAATATGGCCAAGGCCATCCTTCATGAGATACACGCCGGGAGTCAGGGGAAGGCTTTTAAGTTTTTCAGTTAAATGAATAGTAACCCCGCCCTCTCATAAGAGTTGTTTGACTGATAGTTTTAGTATAAGCTTGCAACCTTCATTTGTTCAAATCAGTCTAAAGAGCGAGGGATCAAAAACGAGGAGGAATCTTATGTACTTCGCAAGAAATATCGGTGGTTTGGCGCTGATAGCAGCTATGTTATGGCTTACAGCATGCAGAGGAACGCCAGAAGCGGGAACGGAACCGAAGGTGACCCCAGAACAGACGCAAATGCAGATGCCTGAGCAAACGCCAGAGCAGACACAAACTGCACAACCAGCGGCTACTACGGAGCCACTACAGGAGACGGAGCCATCAAGCACGGATCAGCCACTGGATCAGGAGGGACTTCCGCCAACTGTAGAGGAAGCTGCGACGACAGTCATAAGGTCTATTAAAAATAAGGATATGAAGCAATTGGCCGCATGGGTACATTCAGATAAAGGGTTACGTTTTTCTCCATACGCATACGTAGATACGAAGAATGATCTTGTATTCAGCAAGGATGAAGTGGAAGGATTAATGAATGACTCTACCAAAAGAGTCTGGCGAACATTTGCTGGATCGGGTGATTTAATTGAGCTGACATTCGCAGATTACTACATGCGGTTTGTCTACGATGCAGACTTCATTCAGACGGCCGAAATTGCTGTGAACAAGGGGCTTGGGCAAGGTACAACGATCAATAACTTGAACGAAGTGTATCCCAAGGAGCAATATGATTTCGTTGAATATCATATTACTGGCATCGATCCTTCTGTCGAAGGGATGGACTGGCGCAGCCTGCGTCTAGTTTTCGAGAAGATTGGAGAGGATCATGCACTAGTAGGCATTATTCACGATCAATGGACACCCTGAGAAGTAAGAAATTCTTATTAGTCCTTGGGTAGTTTAGAACATGGGGGAGAACCCAAAAAACGAAGGTGCCTCAGTAGCCATTTTACGGCTTTTGGGGCACCTTCGTTTGATTCGTTCCATAAGAATCGAGTCCGGAGCTTTTATTGCGTAGCGCTAGATGTAGATCCGGATACCGATTTAGCGATCGCTTTATATCCCTCTGGCAGATAAGTGACAACAGATGCTTTTGAGATCACCTGTGCGTACATTTTTCCTGGGTCAGGAGCAGTCACATTAAAATAAATCACTGCGGTCTTGTCTTTGCCAAATTCGATTCGCTCAATCACTAGTCCATATCCAGAATGCGGTAAGTTGTTAACGGTCAATGTAGCCTTGTTTACTCCTTCACCCGCTTTGGTTAGTGTAACCTCAGTCTCATAGGTTGGAGTAGTAGGGCTGCCATTAGACACAATTACGCGTTTGGCAAAAGCAGCTGCATCGTAGGTCATTGCGGCTGCTTCCGAACGGGTAATGGCATCATTTGGCCGGAAATTACCGTTCTTATCGAGTGTGGCGATATGTGTATTCAACAGGATCTGGAGACTATTTATAACCTCTGTAGAAAGTTTATCGCCATCCTTAATGTCTACATACATCAGTGTAACCGGGAAGTTACCTTTACTTTGCAGTGCTTGCGTTAATAAGTGAGCGAACTGAGCACGGGTGATGGTTCCGTTAGGATCTACTGTTCGATCAAGTGAAAGACCATTTTGCTTGGCAGTCAGGAAGGCTGAAGCATACCAGGATTTGTCATTCACCTTATCAAAATAATCACTAGCTTTGGATGAGCTGTTACCCGCCTCTGGCTTCGGAGACAGATTCAGACCCCCAACGATGAACTGAATCCCTTGGGCAAAGCTTACTTTAGATTTAGGCGCGAACTTATCTTTGTCTACTCCATTTATAATCCCCTCTTTATGCAGGGAGTTAATTTTTGCTTCCGCAGGATCACCTTTCAAATCCGTAAAAGCAAAAGCGGATGCCCCAAATGACAGGCTTGCTGCTAGAATACCGCAGGCTATCGTCATTGTTTTGACATTACTTATGAATAATGATTTCTTCATTATGCGTCACCTCCATACTCTTAGATGGTAGATTAGACCAAAATGTTGCAGGTAATTTAAAATATTATAAAGATTCAAGTAAAACGTTATCCGCGAAGGAGTGACTCGGCACCATCTACATAGATCTCAGTTCCTGTGACATGGAAAGACTCATCCGAGGCGAGAAATAATACTAGATTGGCTACTTGTTCAGGTTTACCGGGCGCATCTTCCAGAGGATGATTGCCTTTCGGAAATTCTACAGGAATCTTCACTTCTTGAAGATCATCGCTCTTATCCGTATTATCTCCAATTTGAGTGTCGATTGATCCAGGACAGACCGCATTTACGCGGATACCGTATTGCGCCAGCTCTAACGCAGCCATTTTCATAAAAGCGACTTGTCCAGCCTTGGAAGAGGAGTACGCAGCAGCGCCGATGTTCGAGAACACTCGATTTCCGTTAATAGAGCTAGTGATAATGATGCTGCCGCCATTTTCTTTCATATGGGGGATAGCATATTTTACTGTGGCAAAGGTACTGCGTAGGTTGGTATCTAGCGTCTGGTCCCAATCTTCGATTTCTAGTGTTTCGATTGGAGCCCATGTACCATTAATGCCAGCATTCGCAAAAATAATATCAATCTTCCGAGCCTCATCCGCAACCTTACGAATACTTTCTTCGACAAGACCTGGATTGGAAACATCGCATTCGATAACTGTAGCTGTTCCTCCAATGGATTCAATTTCACGTTTAGTTTCATAGGATTCCTCAGGGGTGCGATCAAGCATATATACCTTAGCTCCGTGCTGAGCAAACCTTATGGCTGTAGCTTTTCCAATACCGGACCCTGCGCCTGTGACTACTGCAACTTTATTTTGCAAACGTTGATCTAACATGATGAATTTCCTCCTTGGCGTTAGACTTCTTACTTAGTAATTACATACCCGGCATAGCTGAATTTAACCAATTTAGTAGGAGGGTGGAACAACAAGGAGGGATGTATTACTATGAGACATAAGGATGTGTACAATATAAATTTAGATCAATCTAGCTCATGATAGGGGTACTATAGATGATTCAGCAGCAGGGAGCAGAACGGATTAATGTGGGGATATTTGCCCATGTGGATGCCGGCAAGACAACAACAACAGAGCATATTTTGTATGAAAGCGGTCGCATTCGAGCGCTCGGCAGCGTAGACAGTGGGACAGCATTGACGGATTCTATGGATGTAGAGCGGCAACGAGGAATATCCATTCGGGCGGCATTAGCTTCTTTTGAATGGAAGGGTGTGCAGATCAACCTCGTTGATACACCAGGACACGTCGATTTTCTGTCAGAGGTTGAACGGTCTTTGCGAGTGATGGATTGTGCGGTGCTAATTTTGTCGGCGGTAGAGGGTGTGCAGGCTCAAAGTGAGATGATCTGGAACGCGCTGAGGAAGCTGGGAATACCGACGCTTATTTTTATGAACAAAATGGATCGTGTAGGTGCAGACCCTGAGGCTGTGCTGGCGCAAGCGAGAAATTATTTGTCTAGTGATATCATTCCTGTACAGCAACCCACCGGGAAAGAGCAGGAGTACATAGGCGCAATAGATTTGTGGGGGAGCGATGCCGATCCTGCTGCACAGACTGAATTGTTGGAGGCATTGGCTGAGCGGGATGAAGATCTGCTAGAGACGTATATGTCAGGTAGTTCGATTGATCTTGCAGCTTGGAAAAAATATATGAAGACAGCTTCCGCTTCAGGACGCTTCTTCCCAATGGTTTATGGTGTTGCCGCCAAGGGTCTTGGCATTACTGCATTGCTGGACGCGATGGTTGAGTATTTTCCGCGAGCTGGTGGCAATGTTGAGGGGCCGGTGTCCGGCATTGTCTACAATATTCAGCGTGATAAAAGCATGGGGCGAATGGCGTTTGTCCGCCTTTATGAAGGAACGATCCGTAACCGCGATACGGTAATGAACTACACGCAGAATATTCAGGGAAAAGTGACCCAGATCCGCAAGGTCGAGGGTGGTCGTACTGAGGATGTCGGATCGCTTGAAGCGGGGGATATCGCTGTAATCTATGGTCTTTCAGGGGTACGGATCGGAGATGTACTCGGCCATCCGGAGGCGATTCCGGAGGAAGCGAAGCTGGCTGTACCGCTGCTAACGGTGCGCGTATTCTGGGGAACCGATATGGATGACCATAAGGTTATCGGAGCATTGCAGGAGCTGGCGGATGAAGATCCGCTCTTGGATGCGCAGTGGCTGCAGGATGAGCGAGAGCTGCATATCAAAGTAATGGGACCTATTCAGCTGGAGATTCTGAATAGTGTTCTGGAGGAGCGGTATGCGCTGAAGGTTACCTTCGGTCAGCCTTCTGTTATCTATAAAGAAACGCCAGCCTCTGCTGGGGAAGGCTTTATCGCTTATACGATGCCGAAGCCGTGCTGGGCGATTCTGCGGTTTCAGATTGAGCCCGGACCTCCTGGCAGTGGTTTAGTTTATGATTCGGTAGTGCGGAGTTCCGATCTGCTGCCGCAATATCAGAGCGAGACCGCACGCCGTGTACCAGAAGCCTTGCAACAGGGCTTGTACGGCTGGGAGGTTACCGATCTTAAAGTGACCTTAATCGAGGGACAGCATCATGTATGGCATACCCATCCGCTGGATTTTGCCGTAGCGACTCCTATGGGGATTATGGATGGACTCGCGCGGGTAGGCACTAAACTACTGGAGCCGATTCTTCAGGTTCGCATCGTTGTCCCTGAGGAGAATGGCGGCCGAGTGATGAACGACCTGGTTCAGATGCGCGGCACCTTCGAGCCACCTGTGCTGCAAGGTGAGCGGATGATCATCGAAGGCCGTCTGCCACTGGCAACGTCGCTTGATTATCCTGTTACTTTAAGCTCCTATACGAAGGGGCGTAGCACGTTCACTTCTTTTTTTGCCGGCTATGAAGAATGTCCTCCAGACGTATCCGCTGAGCGCACCCGCCGGGGCGTGAATCCATTAGATCAGGCGAAATATATATTAAGCGTGCGAAAGGCGCTGCAGGGGTGAGATAAAATGAAGATCAGAGAAGCAACAGCTAGTGATATAGACGGGATCGCTTTCGTCCACGCTACGAGTTGGAAAACCACGTATAAAGGACTAATATCAGACGAGTTTCTTGATAATTTCACAGTAGAAGCTAGAAGGAAGCGCTGGATTCAGAATTTTGAAAATCCCAATAAAGACGAGGTAATGTATGTTGCTGAAGATGAGGCTGGGATGATCATTGGCTTTGCAAATGGAGGGGCGCGAAGAGAGCCGGATCTCTACGATGCGGAGCTTTACGCACTTTATTTGCTTAAGGAACACCAAGGAAAAGGTCTAGGGAAGCAGCTCATAAGAAGTGTAGCACAGAATTTATTGAAGAAAAATTATAGTTCGTTCATGACTTGGGTGCTGGTGGGCAATCCGGCGATTCATTTCTACCACAGCGTTGGGGGAGAGTCTATCTCAAGTATAGAAGTTAAGATAGGGAATGAATTATTAGAAGAAATAAAAATAGGATGGCAAGACATTAGAGGCATAGGGATTGATTAATGACTTTTCACGCAAAAAAAGACTCATAAGGGATACAAAACGCATACCCCTTATGAGTCTCATAATGATTTATTTAATGTACGTACGGCTGACCAGAACATCTGCAATTACATCTGTTGGAATGATGAATTCTCTAACGCCCATGTAGCCAGGAGCCACATCATATTTGTTAAAGGAAATAACCAGCTGGTACTTATCGTTGATATAGAAATCTTGATCTTTAGCTATATTTTCAAATTGATAAAAAAGGTCTTCATTGGGTTCATCTGTTGAAATCCAGTAGAACATATCTTTATCTGCTTTCATTTGGGAGCGCATCTGTTCTTTAATATTTTCACTTATGATACTGATATATCGATCATCCTTAAATAACATAGGCAGACTTAGCAGGATTTGATTCTTCTTGTCTATCGTATCGTGCTGCATTGTTGTTGACGATGAACCTACGGTATTTACCACGTATCTGCTAATAGCAAATAGCTCAGCATTGTCCGTTTTAACCTCAAAACCTGTGTCGACCCCTAAATGCCCCTCTCCGGATTGCTTTAAAGACTCCATCTCTGCTTGAAACTCATCATATAGTTTTTTGTTTTCTTCGAGATATTTTTCATTCAGAGTCGATTCCAGCTCTTTATTCTCTAGGTTAGTAATGATGGGGACCTTTATGTCTGCATTATAGGTCTGCTCATCCACTTTGTATTCTCTAAAAGTTAGCACTTTAACAATACTGTCTACACCAGGTATAGCGGAGAAGGCATTGGCAATGTTAACATTGACATTAATCCCAATCACGAAAAATAGGGCTGCCGCACAAACTCCAGATATCCACTGGTAACGTATTCTTCTTATTTTCCTTTTCTTTAATGCTTTACTTACAACGAAATCTAATTCCTCAGGAATAGGGAGTTTGTTATAATCTTCTATAATTTTTTTGATTTGGTTATCCATTCTAATTGATCTCCTTTGAGGATTCTTCCTGCATGTTGACTCTTAATAACTGGAGTGCTTGATATAGTCTAGTCTTTACTGTATTGACGTTTTCATTTAATACTTCCGCAACTTCCTCGATCTTTAAATCTTCGATATATCTAAGGACGATGACATTTCGATACTTAAGGGGTAGATCATCCAGCGATCTTTCTAAATCAATATCTGGATACACGTCTACCGCACCAGGGATAAAAAAGTCGAGTGCTTCATCATCTACTGGTTGAACTCTTTTATGTTTCCTCAGAAAATCCAGAGAGGTAGTTACTACGATTCTAAACAACCAACTCTTTACGGATTCTGGGTTCTTTAGCAACCCTATAGAGGAGAGAGCTTTATAAATCGAATCCTGAACAACATCTAATGCATCCTCTTTGTTCTTCACATAGCTGTAAGCTAGACGGTATATGTTCTCCTTGTTATCTGTAATACAAAGAGTGAGTAATTTCTCTTTATTCCTCTTAAGCATATTCGTAAAACCCTTCTCTTTTTATATTGCGTAGCTTTAGTTTGTTAGATTACTATTCTCATTGATTCTCCTTTTGTATGGCTTTAGCTACAAGTGCTGCATAGGATTTGGCACCTTCTCGTTTTAGATGAACGCCATCCTCATAGAAGTAAGAATCCTTTCCTTCGCTTGAGGAATGCCAGTCTACAACCATAGCATTGGGGAATTCTAAAGCCACTTTCTTAAGCAAGGTATTCACAGTATTTTGCCATTTTTTCGGTACACGTGTGTTTACCAGTACGACTTGCTGAACATCTTCAAGTGAAATAAGTAATTTCCGCAATTGATTGGAGTTAAAAGCTCCGTTCGTACCTAGATTAATGATCACTCGAGTGCCAAGTTTCCCCTTCGTCCTAAGTTTATCGACCACTTCTTGTGCCTGTGACATCTGCCTGCCTACCTTACCATCGATAACAATGCCTGGCAGAAGTTCTTGTAGATAAGGAGCAGCATCGAGGATTACGGAATCACCTATCGCAGTAACACCTTTACCTGCTTCTTCTACCTGAGGCTGAGGTTCTGGCTTCTTCGGTGGATCTACTGGTACTGGTACAGGCACAGGCACAGGTGTTGGTATATTTTGAGGGGGCACTAGTGTGACATTATGTTCATTCTTATCGGGATTAGTAATAGTGCCTGTATTCGGATCTGCGGATATCTTAGTATCCAAGTTGCTACTGCAGGATATGGACAATATGATTAACGGGACTGCAATAAAGATGAATAAGGGTCGAATCTTGAATTGCAGACGCCTGCTTAATTTCGTACACCATCTTCCTAATAAACCTTGACGAATAGGTTCTTCGATATATTTCCACGATAGTGAGGCTAATAGGAGGCTAACTCCCAGCTGAAAAAGAACACGGAAACCATCGAACCCACCTGTATTTACTGTAGGATTAGTTAGAATGATGACTGGATAATGCCATATGTAAATACTATAGGAACGTACGCCAATCCAACGCAAGGGCTTGCAACCCATGATTTTAGCTAGTCGGCACGCAGGATGTGCGAGTACAGCTATTACAATTGCGGAAAGGATCGACACGAGAACCAAGCCGCCATAATAAAGAAATTGTCCGTACTCATTCGTCCGCCAAATCATAAGAATGAGGGTGATTAATCCGATTGCACCACTGAAGTCAAGGATATAGCGAGATCTGCGTGAAATCTTATCGGTCAAATTTTGACTCGGCCATGCTAGAGCGAGAGCGGCTCCAATCAGTAGAGCAAAAGCTCGAGTATCAGTACCATAATAGACTCGGCTTGGGTCAACTCCAGGTTGATAGATTAGCGCCATAGCAAGTGCCGAGAGGAATGCCCCTGTTAGACACATCACAATGAGTTTACCTCGTTGAGGTGCAAGGCGTAACCCTACAATAATAACCAATGGCCAAATGAAGTAGAACTGTTCCTCAATAGCGAGCGACCACAAATGACCTATAGGAGAAGGAGGTCCAAAGCTCTCGAAATAAGATACATCGTGAAAAATAAGCCACCAGTTATTGAAGTATAACGTTGAAGATATAAAGTCCCCTTGTAATGCTGCTAATCGTGAACGATCGAACACCAGAAGCCACATAGCAGTGACAAAAAGCATGACAAACATAGCAGGCAATAGCCGTCGCGCTCGTCTGATCCAGAAATCTTTAAGGTCGAACCGTCGGTCTTGCTTCCACCTTTGGATGATTTGATCCGTGATCAGATATCCAGACAGAACGAAGAATATTCCGACCCCTATAAGTCCTCCTGGAGCCCAATTGAGGTCGAGATGATACGCGATAACTGCGATCACAGAGAGTGCGCGAAGTCCATCTATTCCCGGCATATAACGCCTTCTAGTCGTGGAATTGTCAGGTTCTAAAGAGTTAGTCGGTGGTGTAACCTTGATTTCTTTCATGGTAGTTCATTCCTTCGTCATCAGTTGTCTTATGTCAGCAAGACGTATGACTAACTTAAAAAAGTTCTTAGCTTCTCTTGGTAAATAAAGGAGTGACCATGAATGGATCAGAAATCGGTACACAAGTGCCTATGAATTTAAAAAGGCATTCTAGAACAAAAAATCATTCTGGAATGCCATTAGCCTAATTAGCCGTTCTTAATTTCCACACGTAAAATATCGGTAACCATTTTAACCGGAACGTATATCGTATCGTTCTTTAGGATAGGAGCAGTGCCTAAAGTGACAGGTGCCATTTTGGCAAAAAAGTAAGAATCTTTACCTAAGGTAACATTTGTCCACTGTGCACCTTTCTTCAGCTCAGCTGAGCGCGACGTTTGATTCCACTTGATTTCATATCCTAAACGATTCGCCACATCTCGTAATGACACCATTGAAACCCCATTAGCATTCTTAAATGTAGCTATTGTACTTAAATCGAGCTTCGGGTTGTTCGTAATATGGGTACTGAAACGAAATTCAGGAGTTCCCATGGCGCCTGGAGCAATACTATATTTAGGGAAGAGGATGACAACCTCACCATTTTCAATATAAAAACCTTGTTCTTCGTCGATCCCTTTGAAATCCTCAATAAAATAGTTCTCAGGTTCCTCATTGATCTTCGCAAGGATACCGGTATTCAACTTTTCCTTAAAGTCGTTTCCAAAGAAATCTGACAAGGAAATCCGCTTCGCTTGTTTCGTATTAAATACATTGTATGTATCTACACGAGGCATGCCCGTTCCACCAGTGTCTCCTTGAGAAGTAACAACAAGTGAGATCACTCCAGAAGGGTTATCCGATCCATTTTCTTTTAATTCATAAATAATGTGTAGCTCATATGGACGATACTCGAAACCAGCCTTTTTAGCGTCTGCTGCTGCTTCAGTTGCATCCTTTTCCCAAAGAGCAAGGTCTTTCTGCGCTTTAGAGAGAATGATACTGTTGATTTCTTCCTGAGCCTTAGTGTCCAACATACCTACGATCTGTGGCACTTTAATATTTGTATTCAGAAGCTCCGTTGAAGATGTGAGAATTACTTCTTTGATTTGGATCCCAGTGTTATTGATGGTGGAAATCGGTACAGCTGAAATCGGGGCATTGATGGCAGGCTTAGTCGTGTTCACTGCATCAGCAAAAGCAGTGCCATTCATTGGTAACATGCCAGCGCTTATTCCCACAACCGTTAATCCGACTACACCAAGCTTCAATACGTTAAAAGGGCTCTTTTTCATTGTTTGTTCACGCTCCATTTCGTTGTAATAAGTGTGTTATTAGCGCACTTACTAGCAAGACGTATTAGGAGTGTTGAAAAGTTTGGGGGGGATAAATGTTGATCGAAATTCGTCATCCCGCAAGAGTTCCTTTAATAGTCACTCCGAACCCTTTTCAGCCTTCTTCCGCGCCCGGAACCGCCGCACCTTCATGAGGTTGCCACAAGCCTTGTCATCGCAGTAACGCTTAGAACGGTTACGTGTATCATCATAGTACACCCAGAGACAATCAGGATTCTCGCAGATACGGAATCTTGAGGGTTCTTTTTCAAGCAAAGCCTCCGCAAAAGACGCCGCTATCTCCGCCATCACCTGCTCCCAACCGCTATGTAGTGGCAATAATGAAATCTCCGCTTGCTCGGCACTTTTCCATACCATTCGCCGCGTAACAGGACCCTTGTCCATATAGATATTGAGCTGCTTTAGCATTTCTCCATCCATCGATTTTCCTTGTACAATAGCCTGTACCCAGTCCCATAATAGGGATCGAAGCTTCTTTAGCTGTTCCAGTTCTATCGTATTCGGCAGCTGTGTTTCTAGCAGAGCATGCTTCTTCAGCCATTTCGCAATCCACTCCGGATCTTCGAGTTCATCCCGATCCTTATTCTTATCTCCTGTTCGCCAATCCCGCCAGTAACTATTAATGAAATCCTCCCACAACACGTCCTGTTCATCCTTTCCGCACAACTCTCGATTACAACGATTGTAACAGTTAAAATTGTGATTAGCTAGTTACTTGATTGAACGCTGGAAATATGCTACATTTCTTGTGTAACCACTATATAATGGTTTAAGTAGTTACATAATTCAGTAAGTATTAGGAGGTTGAACATGCAAAATAAAATCAGTGAGGTTCTGCTGCAAAATTGGGATTATTGCATGGATATCGAGGATTGGGCCCCGCCATTAAGTGATGCACTGGAAGGTGTGGACAGTAAACAGGCACTTTGGAAGCCAGAGGGGAGTACAGTCAATTCCATCTGGGAGACGGTTAACCATCTAACATATTATAAGGTGCGTTTGCTGCGAAAGTTAAAAGGGTTGCCCAAACAACCTGATGCTGAAAGCAACGATGATACCTTCACTGTAACAACGGAAGGGGAAGAAGCATGGTCGAAGGCCGTTGCAGACCTGAAAGACGTGCACGCTGCTCTTAGAGAAATCATTGAGGCGTTGGAAGAAGGCGCATATGATTGGGGTGGTTCGGGTCATGCCCCAGGGGAAGAGGTAATGAGTCTTATCCTGCATGATTCATACCACACCGGACAAATTATTATGCTTCGTAAACTGCAAGGCTCCTGGGTTTCCAACCGTAGTTTTAATTAGAACCTCTACAATAAAAATATAAGCCACACTCCACTATACTGGTTTACCTGGTGCAGCGGTCGTGTGGCTTTTCTTTATTTTAACCTTTTGGGGTGCTTCGATATTGAGTCGGCGAGCATCCCATTATTTTTTTGAACAATCTAGAAAAGTAGTAGGGGTCCTGCATCCCGATAGCACTAGAGATTTCTTTAATATGTAAATCGGTTAATGCTAGCAGTTGACTGGCACGCTGCATTTTGAGGCGCAGATAGAATTCAATCGGGGGAACCCCGGTTTCTTGATTAAATAGATAAATTAGATGCTGCTTCGATAACCCCATATGCTTCGCTACATCCGGGAGTGAAATGGAGCTGTTGATTCGATCCGTCATGTAGCGAATGGCTTGCTCAAGATAACGTTCGTTCTTTTTATCTTGCTCAGAGTTCATAGTACTCAACCCCACGTGGCTGATCAGATGACGAATGCACTGAGACACATAGATATGATTACGCATGGCATAAGGCTTATCCGATAACAGGGCATAACATTGCTCGAAATCTTCGATCCATTGGGTATGAAGGTTCAGTGTAAAGGTTAGCGGCTCTACGTCCATGGCATAAGTTTGAATCAACGCAGCGGCATGCGTTCCTTTTAGATGCATCCAGTAGATCGTCCAGGGATTCACATCTGAAGCACCATATCGATGGGGTGTTCCGGCAGGAATGACAGCTATTTGCCGTTCTTTTATTTGGATCAGCTTACTGTGATGACTCTCCATCCACCCTTCACCCTCTACGCAATACATAAGAATATGCGAGTCACATCCTTGTGGACGCTCTCGATAATGAAACTTCGCTCTTGGGAAGCAGCCAATGTCACTTACATAGAAGGAATTTGTTAACGGATTCTCATTTAATTCATTCATCATGAAATCGGGCAGCACAAAAAGCTTCTGCTCATCGAAGCCATCCGGCTTTAATGAGATATCTGTCATGATAACCCTCCTTTTTAAGAACATAATTAATTTATTTGAAATAACAACATATTCATAAGGAGATTATTATTTTTAGGATAAGAATATTGTCCATCAGTTACAGATTATCGTCAATTGTTTAAAAGCGCATACAACGATAAATTAGAGCTATATCACGAAGGAGGAGAGAACGAAATGAGTATGAAAGAGCCTTCTACAATCTTAACGAACAGCGTCCGCATATGGGAGGAAATGGTTGAAATTCCTACCTATGAAACAGGCGAACCCGATAAAAATCCAATGTTCCTCGAGAAGCGAGTCTATCAAGGCAGCTCGGGGCGAGTATATCCACATCCTGTGGTTGATAAAATTATGGATGAGAAAGAAATGAAATCGTATCAGATGGTAATGCTCGAAAATGAATATGTACGCATCGAGATCATGCCTGAAATTGGCGGCCGTATCTATCGTGCTCTGGATAAGACGAACAATTATGATTTTGTTTATTATAATCGCGTGATTAAACCTGCGCTTGTTGGTCTGACAGGACCATGGATTTCAGGTGGAATTGAATTTAACTGGCCGCAGCATCATCGTCCGAACACGTTTGGCCCTGTGGAGCATGTAATTACGGAGAATGAAGATGGCAGTGCAACCGTATGGGTGAGTGAAATTGACCGGATGTATGGAACGAAGGTCACAACGGGCTTCACGCTGCATCCTGGAAAAGCCTATCTCGAAGTTACAGCACAGCTATATAACCGAACTTCGGAGCCACAAACCTTCTTATGGTGGGCAAACCCTGCGGTTGCAGTCAATGACCATACGCAATCGGTGTTTCCACCGGATGTCACAGCCGTATTCGACCATGGTAAGCGTGATGTGTCCAGATTCCCTATTGCAACAGGAACGTATTACAAGATGGACTATTCCGAAGGTGTAGATATTTCGCGCTATAAAAATATTCCTGTTCCTACCTCATACATGGCGTACAAATCCGAATATAATTTCGTGGGTGGCTATGATCATGGGGTTGAAGCGGGTCTGCTTCACGTAGCGAATCACCATGTATCTCCGGGTAAAAAGCAGTGGACTTGGGGGAATGGCGAATTTGGTCAAGCGTGGGACCGTAATTTAACCGATGAGGACGGACCCTACATTGAATTAATGACAGGGGTATTTACGGATAATCAACCCGATTTCACTTGGCTCCAGCCGTATGAAGAGAAGTCATTCACACAATATTTCATGCCATATAAGAACATCGGTGTTGTGAAAAATGCTTCTATTGATGCCGCCGTTAATCTTGAGGTGGATGAGACTTTATGGACTGCCACTGTGATGGCCTATGGAACTTCGGTATTCGAGGGAGCGGTTATTGAACTTAGAGGACAGCATAGAACGTACGTAAAGGATACCGTTACGCTCTCTCCAGAATTAACCTATAAATCCGTCATTACGTTAGATGAAGTGGATCAGCCGCATCACTTAATCCTAACGGTGTTTGATGTGAACGGAAACAGCCTCATATCTTATCGTCCAGCGAAGCCTAGCATTGAACAGGTTCCAGATGCAGCCAAGCCACTTCCACTACCGGAAGAATTAAAAAGCACAGAGCAGTTGTATTTGGCTGGAGTTCACCTGGAGCAATACCGTCATGCCACGTTCGAGCCAGAGCATTATTATGAAGAAGGCTTAAGAAGAGATGCATCCGATATTCGGCTTAATGTGGCTTATGGGACGCTGCTGCTTCGTCGAGGATTGTTTAAGCAAGCGGAAGAACATTTCCGTACAGCTATACGATCGCTGACTTGGCGCAATCCGAATCCATATGATAGTGAAGCGTACTATCAGCTTGGTGTAGTTCTCAGACTGCAGGATCGCAAGGAAGAATCATTTGCTGCCTTCTACAAGGCGGTATGGTCTGCAGCATTCCAAGACAGTGGATACTATGCATTGAGTCAAATTGCTTGTGAACGAGGGGCGTATGAAGAAGCGTTGGAGCTCGCAACTAGAGCTTTGGCACGTAACACAAGAAACTATAAATCAAGACATGTGAAAACAGCACTTTTACGCAAGCTTGGACGTTACTCTGAGGCGATTACATTCGCAGAGGAGACATTGAAACTAGATATCGCGGACTTCGGGGCAGCGCATGAGAGAGTGCTTACGCTTACATTGCTCGGGCGACAAGAGGAAGCAGCTGAGGCTCAGATGAAGCTTGCACGGTTCATGCGAAACGATGTGCATAACTATTTAAATCTAGCTTCCGATTATGCAGGTAGTGGATTGTTCGCGGAAGCTGCACAGGTGTTAGAGCAAATTCGTAGGACATCGAATGAACCCAATTATCCGATGGTGCATTACACATTGGCTTATGTACACGAGAAAATGGGCCGTGAGGAAGAGGCGACAGCGCAGCTTCAGCTTGCTCAAGCAGCATCTTCTGATTATTGCTTCCCGAACAGCTTGTTTGAGCTGCAGGTATTAGAAAGCGCGATTGCCTGCAATCCGCTAGATAGTAAGGCTCATTATTATCTAGGAAATCTATTCTATGATAAAAAACGTACCGACGATGCCATTCGCCATTGGGAGCAATCCGTCGCGCTTGATGATCGTTTCCCGACGGTTCATCGTAACCTTGCGCTTGCTTATTACAATAAGCGTAATGATGCTGAGGCTTCCTTGCAGTCACTTGAACAAGCTTTCCAGTGCAATACGAATGATGCGAGAGTATTCTACGAGCTGGACCAATTGTATAAGAAGATGGGTGTTTCTGCTCAGGAGCGGATGGCAAGACTGCAGCAGCATATGGAGCTGGTGGAGGAGCGGGATGATCTATACCTTGAATATGTGACCCTACTGAATTTGCTTAGCAAGTATGAAGAGGCTTTGTCAGTTCTATTACGACGCCAATTCCATCCATGGGAAGGTGGCGAAGGGAAAGCTACGGGGCAATATGTTTTGGCGCTTGTTGAACTGAGTAAGCAGGCGAATCAGGTAGGCCAATATGAAGAGGCTATCTCATTATTAACACGTGCGCTTCATTATCCAGAGAATTTAGGTGAGGGTAAGCTCGATGGTGCGCAAGAGAATAATGTGTATTACGAGCTTGGTGTGGCTTATAACGGATTAGGCAAGATGCAAGAAGCTGCACGACACTGGGCGATTGCGTCTCAAGGCTTGAAAGAACCAGCCAGCGCGATGTACTACAACGATCAGCCGCCAGAAATGATCTTCTATCAGGGCTTAGCATGGGTACAGCTGAATCATCCGAAGGAAGCGAACCGGCGTTTTAATAAGCTGATCGATTTCGCAGAAAGACATCTCTTTGATGAGGTGAAGATTGATTATTTTGCCGTATCCTTACCTGATTTCCTCGTATTTGAGGATGATCTGAATAGACGCAATCAAATTCATTGCTTGTTCATGATGGGTTTAGGTTTATTAGGCTTAGGGAAAATGGCAGAAGCGAAAGAACGATTTGAAGAAGCGTTGCACTTGGAGCCGAACCATCAGGGAGCTCGAATTCACAAGGCGATGTGCTTGGAATCATAAAAGAAATAAAGCAGTTTCATGATGCCGGAAAATAACTGGTTTGATTTGGAATTTTGTTTCAACTCTGAAAGCCCCGGGTTAATGGAGACTATCTACCAGCCTATATTCGAAAGGAGAGATTGATGATGGAACCGGGCTATAAAGATAGAAGCGTTGAAGTGGAGCATACAGAGGTGCAACGGAAATCGGATTCCAGTGTTGTCGCATCTACCTTTATTAAATATGCTGCTTATATTATTATTTTTTTCGGAGCACTTTTCTTCTTGGTCAGATATGTATTCCCTATGTTCTAATTCGGATTCCAACGAATCCTATACAAAAATCCATCCCCTGTAAGTAGCGGGATGGATTTTTGAATTTAACGAATCCTATAAATTTCTCTGGATGGAATCCGGTGATTCCGCAGAATTACGATAAAAGAACCAGCACTCGTTCAGCAGCTTGATCTGACGGCGGTCTTTTTTGTAATAAGCTTTCATCAGTTGATGGCAGAGCCACTGTGGCAAGGGTATCACTCCTCTAACTGCTTACGTAAGTTAGCATATGGAGAAATGAGCCTAAAGGTGACGATTTACAGAATGCTTTCTGCTTCCTCTTCGTACCACTGCTCTAATTGAGCCTGCAGCGCCCGAATCTCGGTCAGCAGGGAGATGAGTGGATAGTTCTTTTGCTCCTGAACAGAGGCAAAGGCCTGTTCCAATCTATTGATATAATCCAGACCGGACTCTAGGGAGTAATCTTCGCGTAGCAGATCCAATGAATCACACTCAGCAATAGCTAAGGGCAGCTCCGGTACATTATCGGCTGTCAGCTTGTCGATTTCTTTGTTTAGACGTAAATTGAGCGCACTTAGCTGGTACGCATATTCCTCGGGCATTTCCACGAATTGCAATTCTTGATGTTGCTGCAAAATTACATACCGCATTTTCGGCATTGGTCATTCTCCCTCCGTACTTGTCTTCCTTCTTGACAGTTTAGCCTATGCACAAGTTACAATTCAAGTAGAGATCTTAATTCCCGTGGAAAGGACTTGTGATAGAACGCTATGGAAACGATGAGCAACGAAGAGCTGCAGCTGTGGATTGAGCAGGTATCACGGGACAGCTTTGGCGTACCCTTTAGGCACAAGGCAAGCTTTAACAGCCGATTATCTTCAACAGGCGGTCGATATTTTACCAAGAGCCATAATATAGAGATTAATCCCCATCAGCTTGCTATGTTCGGCAGAGAAGAGACGGAGAAGATTATAAAACACGAGCTCTGTCATTATCATCTGCATTTGGCGAAGCGAGGGTATATGCATCGTGACACTGATTTCAAAAGACTGCTGGCACAAGTCGGCGGGAGTCGCTATTGTCAGACATTGCCGGGTGCGAAAGCTCGAAAGTCACTCCCTTACCGGTACAAGCTGATCTGTACAGCATGTGCTATGGAGTATCCGCGTAAGCGAAAAGTAGACCCAAAGCGCTACCGCTGCGGCAAATGTTCGGGTAAGCTGAAGCTGCTAGCGCTGGAAGTCCAGTAAGTAGAACAGCACGTTATTTTATAACCAGACCCATCAATCCAACAAAGGAAACAGCTTGCTGAGGCGAAATGATACATCCCTCCAAATCTTGTATATCCACGATCAAGCCACTAAACTCGCAGTCACTAAGATCGATCCCGTTAAGCTTTGATCCTGACAATGTGGCTTGATCAATATTACATTCGCTGAAGCTGACTTTCTGGAAATTCGATTGGTAGTAATCAGAGCTCATCAATGAACTATTCTCAAAAGCAACCTGCTTCAGATTAGCCATTCGAAATGTTGCGAAATCTCCGATACAATCGACCACGCGAACATTCTGGAATCTGCCTCTTGTGAAATCCGTACCGATGAGTTTGCAGTTCCTGAATTCGGTTCGATGAACAATTGCATTCGTAAAATCCACATTGGATAGATCGCATCGCTCAAAAATTACATCCATCAGTTCAATCCCAGTTAAGGACGACTCGATAATCGTAACATTTTTAAAAACCACTTGATCAAAGCTGACTTTATTCGCCTCTTGATTATCAATAACTGTATCGCTTATGCTGCAACGACTGAATTCATCTTTGGTTTGCAGCGAGTATATTTGCTCAGGGAGTAGAGCGTCTGGATCTGATATTTTTGGTGAATCCATTTTGAATTTCATATGTACCTCCATTTAATGAATGCTCGTTTCTAATTAAATTAACTATCTTAGGGTTCAGCAGATTTGTCAATTTTCAGTAGCGCTCAGACCTTTCGGGAGATACGTACAAATACACCTTTTTATGGATAAAATCACACATCGTTTTGTAAGCGTTACCAACTTAAGATGGAAGGGAAGTCCATATTAGGTAGAGGGGGCACATTTATGAAACGATTCAGGTCCGCGATGGCGGGTCTGCTCGCGATGCTGCTGATTTTCTCAAGCTTGCCTGTGATGGGAATCGGTAGCGGTTCCGTAGGAGCAGAAGGGGTTGGAGGAACAGGCGCAGGGCTAATTCCATCAGGGACAGTACTCATCAAGAATAAGTGGAAAAATAATTTCTTATATGAAACGTCTGATGGTATCGTGCGTTATGGCATGACCAATCCAGCGGACACATCATCGCATTGGACAGTGGAGACGGTAAATGGTCTGTCACGAATTAAGAATGTGAAGACGGGCCACTACATTACAATGTCTGGTAATAACGGCAAAGAGGATACGCTTAAGGCGGCAGATCTACAAGGATCAGGAAGTGTTACGGATCAATGGTTGATCGATACTTCCAATAGAAACGGATATATGATCATCCGAAGCGCAACAGTGCCAGAGAGTAAACTGGTTATCCACGAGGAGAATCAGCTTGGTTACGCGCAAGTAAGCTCGGATATCAATATTACGTTTGAGAGTCCGCAGTGGGCTTTTATTGATCTGAATTCAGTACCAGTAGCTGTAAGGCTGGAAAGCCGGATGCGTCCCGGTCAGGTAATGTATGAGGACGAAAAAGGAAATGTTCTCTACGGCAAACAGTCTTTGAAAAATGAAGCAGCCCAGTGGTATCTTGATCAGGGAACGGACGAAGGAACGTTGATGATTCGTAACCGTGAGACGGGTCATTATATTAAGCAGAATGAGCAGACTTGGGCAGGAGTTTTTTCGCAAGAAATCGATATGAATAATGTAAAGCTAAGTGAGTGGTTCCAAGAGAGTGCACCAGATCCAGATGGAACAGGCTTTATTACGCTTCGTAACAGTGGTTTAACTGATAGTGGGAGTCCGTTATGGCTAAATCCACAATTCAACGATGACAATAACGTGCGCTCTAACGGCTGGCCGGGATCAGCCTCTAATCCAAGTGCGCAGTGGAGCATCGTGCCAATTTCTGAATTTAAGCCGGTACGATTGGCTACTTATACAGATGCACAAGTAGCTACAGATTTTTTATATGAAGCTGCAGACGGCGAGCTTAAGCATGGCGTTATGACTTCAGAGGATGCAGATTCATCCGATTATCTATGGTATGTAGAGGATTATGATGGCAATAAGCGTATCCGTAATGCGGAAACTAATCATTATATTTCATACACTGACGGCACAGCCAAGGCTGTAGAGATCAGCGAAAGTCAGCCATCGGATCAGTGGAAATTTAAAGATTCTGATGATTATGATGATTACCTGACACTAGAAAATGTTGAGAGCAAAGACATCTATATCTCTACCTTGGGTGGAGGTAATGCTGGAGCAAATGGGGATGCGACTTCCTTGAGCGCCCAGTGGCAGCTTCTAGATCCCAATACACCGACTGATGGAACCATTCCATATTATCGAATTCAAAATGGATGGAAGTCTTTTTATTGGTATGAGTCTGCTGACGGCCTCTTGAAGTATGGAAATATGCAGAAGGATGGCTCCGATCAGTGGCTCGTGGAGAAATATAATGGCCGCAAGCTATTCAAGAATAAGAAAACAGGCCATTACATTAACACAGTGAACATGCCAGATGGCCATATTCAGGTCACTGAGCTTCCAGACAGGAATAATGTGGAGCGGGAATTTATATGGACAGGCAAAAATATTGGCGACAACACATACGTAATTAGCAGTGTTCTCGACAAGGAACCAAATAAATTCCCTGAGAAGTTCATTTCACTTCAAAATCTCACTAAATACGCCGAGTATGGTGTGATCAATCCAGGCTGGGGCAGTCCACAGTGGAGATTCGTTACTGTCACAGAGAAAAAGCAGGACTTATTCCGCTTTAAGCTAGACACTGTAAATGGGGAGGATCAGTATCTTAAAGATGGTCCTTTGCTGACTTCTCCAAATGTACTAGAGAAATTGCTAGAATCTAAGACTGTCACTGAATCTGTCTATGATTCACAGGACACTGAAGCAATGGTGCCGCAGGATAAGGTGGTGGAACCTACAATCTCTGATGCAAAAATTGCACCTCTAGCTGCTGCAAACGAGGATGTGACAGTAGGTCAGGCTACTTATGGCCCACTTGATATTAACGACGATTCCTTTGTCTGGCAGCTGCAAGAAATAGCTGGCAGCAATGGATCTGTGAAGATTAAAAATAAAGGTACTGGACGTTACCTCTCCCTGGAGCATATAGGTGGTGCAGTAGATGAGATTGAGCCTAATGTTGCCGTTCAGACATTGCAAACCGTCTATGATGTATGGGGCAGCATTAAGTGGATTGTGGATATGCAGCCTTCAGGTCTGACTACTTTCAAGAGTGGATGGGCTGGCCACTATATGTATGGGGCTTCTGACGAGAATGGGAATCCGATTATAAAGATCAGTAAGGCTCCCGATGCAGCGGATAGAAACAGTGCTCATTTTGCCGCTGAAGCCGTTGAAGCAATTGCGCCACCGATCCCTGCTTACCCTGTAAGATTTAAGAATGCAAGTAGTGGGGAGTATTTATACGAGAATGAGCACGGAGTTGTTCTGTACGGGCAGCCGTCAGCAGAGAATGGATTCTCGCATTGGAATATATCTGTGCAAGACGGCAAACAGACGATCATCAATCGAGCAACAGGCCATTATTTAACAGTGAATGGGGATTATTCTTACTTGGAGAGCAGTAATGCGGAACCGGCTATAGACGGGGCATCTGCATGGGAAGTAAGCTTGGCCTCCGATTATACGAATTACACCATTCGTAGTCTCTATGGAGAGTACGACGATGAATTAATAAACATTGCGAATAAGACGGGATATGCTGAACGGGCACTCCTACTAGAGAGTGACGGCTCAGCTCAATGGAAGCTTGAAGCAGCTCCACAGGAGTTTACTACTCCGTCTGGAGAACTGCGCAACAACAATACAACAACTCCAGTTCAGAACGATACCAACATTATAACAATCGTACCGAAAGGGACGACTGGAAAAGTATTGGCAGAAAAAGAAGGGGCAATCGTATATGCAGAAGCTTCTGATAAGACGGCTCACTCCCAGTGGATCGTTCAGGATGTAAATGGACGTAAACGCATAATGAATGTTCAGACGAAGCAATATCTTTCTTTAAATGAAGGGGATCAAGTCGTCTTGTTATCTTCCGGGGAAACAGAACGTTCCCAGTGGACGCTGGAAGAGAAGTTAGGCTACAACCTCCTGCTAAGTGCTGATAGAACGGGCTTTCTTACTCACAGCGCATCGGCGGTTCAACTTGGTTCTGCTGTGGGAACCGATAGCACTCTTTGGAGCTTCTTGCCTATCCCTACAGATGCAATTTATACAGGAGAAGAAGCATTCCAAGGCGATCATGTTATACGGTTTGCAGTCAATGCCCAGCAAGCCGGTGAATATGATGCCGTTGTTCGTTACAAGAACACTTCCAGCGCTGTTACAGATCTGTTGCTTGAGGTGAACGGCCTGAAGGAATCAGATAAAGTTAACGTGGTCAAGACTTCCTCTTGGAAGACTGTACAGGTGAAGCTGCAGCTGCGTGCAGGAATCAACACCGTTTCTCTAAGCAACGACAATATCGATTGGAATAAAGTAGGCATTGATAGCCTGACAGTAAAAAATAGCGTGAACAAAGTTTACCGCGGGGCAACAGTTCCTTATATTAGCTATGAAGCTGAGGATGCAGTGACTAACGGAACACTAATCGGTCCTTCGCGGAAATATCGCACTATGGCTTCTGAGGCTTCTGGACGACAAGCCATCGCCTTGAAGAATACTGGGGACTATATAGAGTTCAAGCTTGCAGAAGCAGCTAATTCTATTGTTCTGCGCTATTCCATTCCGGACAGCTCGGATGGTGCTGGTGCTGAAGAAACATTGACTCTATATGTAGATGGAGTTAAGAAACAGCTTAATTTGACTTCAAAATATGCTTGGGAATATGGCAGCTACCCATGGTCAAATGATCCTCGTCAAGGTAGTGGACATCGCTTCTTTGATGAAATTCATGCTCTGATTGGCGATGCTCCTGCCGGAGCAACCATTCGTTTAGAGAAGGGAACAGGAGACCAAGCGACTTCATACGTCATCGACTTGGTGGATATGGAGCAGGTAGCCCCTGAGTTGACTCGCCCTGACGGCTTTATTTCTGTAACGGATTTTGGAGCAGTAGCCAATGATGAGGGAGATGATACCGCAGCCTTTAAGGCAGCGCTTGCCGAAGCGAAGGCAACAGGGAAAGGGGTTTGGTTCCCGGTAGGTACCTTTAATGTCGGAGAGGGTCTGCTGGATCTGGATACAGCCGAAATCCGTGGAGCAGGCATGTGGTATACGGTTCTGAATGGCGCCAAATTTTACGGTCACGGTGACAAGGTTGGCGTATACGATCTATTGATTGAAGGTGGCATTAATGTACGGGACGATGAAGCGTTCACTAACGCCTTCCATGGTGCTTTTGGCCAAGGCTCGGTCATTCAGAACGTATGGATTGAACATACCAAAGCAGGCTTGTGGTTAACACAACCTATTGGTGAGAAGGCTCGTACGAATGGTCTGTATATGGCAGGTCTTCGAATCCGCAATCTGATGGCGGATGGAATTAACTTTGCTGTAGGCACTGGCAACAGCATGATGGAACAAAGTGACATCCGCTATCCAGGGGATGATGGTATTGCGATGTGGTCGTTCACAGATGCCAAATTGAATGAAGTGAATGGCGCGGAACGGACTTTTAGCTATAACAATACGGCACGTTTTAATAACGTCTCACTGCCATGGTTGGCCGATAACATTGTGGTCTTCGGTGGTAAAGATAACAAAGTTCAAGATAACGTGGTAAAAGACACTGTAACTAATGGAGCCGGGATCGCTGTATCTACCCGTTTCTCCGCAGAGCCGTTCCAAGGAACGACAATCGTTGAGCGGAATACATTGCTTCGCACAGGTAGTTATGATTCGGGCTACGGGGTAAACCTCGGTGCGTTATGGCTGTACGCTGGTGAGAGCGACCTAAAAGGAAAAGTACTCATCCGTAACAATACGGCGCTCGACAGCACCTATTCTGGCCTGATTGCCCACGGTAATCTGGAGGGAAATGCTCTCACGACGATTGATGGAGTTGTTCTGACGAATAATGTATTAGACGGTGCAGGTACGAGCGGTATAGAAGTAACGAAAAATCTGAAAGGTAACCTGCTCGTCGACAACTTGATTATTCGTGGTGAACGGATGAACCTCCTGTCCAATGCATCTCCTGAATTTAGCATCATTGAACAGAATCAAGGGATAGCCACAGCTGTTAAACCTTTCTCCATCAAGCTAGCAGATGGACAGAGCGGACCTGTTGTACTAGAACAAGGAAAGTCAGCTATTCTTCAGGTGTTGGACAAAGAAGGAGCGGATATTACTACACAAGCTACACTTAATTTTATGAGCAGTGACATTGCTACTTTTACAAACAACAGTATTCATGGAGTTAAAGCGGGAAGCACAGACTTCACGGTAACTGTTGGCAACGATAAGAGGGTGTATACAGTTGAGGTGGTGTTACCTAATGGTGGGACGGATCCTGTGGATCCGACTGAACCAACGAGTACTCCTGATCCGGCGGGGTCAGTAAATCCTGTTGCACCTGTCGCTACACCAACTCCAACACCAGCTGCTAATCATGATGCGCAGCTAAAAGCTAAGGCGACTGCTGGGCAAGCTCTTATCGAGATTTCAGCTAACGGAGAGGGTATAGCTCGCTTTAGCGCAGAAGCTTTACGCGATGCAGCAGCACTTAGCCCGAATGCGGTGCTTGTCATTGCCAGTGGCGATATGAGCTATCGCTTTCCGTTAGGACTCGTGGAGAGCGTGCTGAAAGCTGCACAAATGCCGGCAGGCACTTTAGAGTTCCAACTAAATCCGCTAAACGGAAAAGGATTGGAACAACTGCTTGCCAAGGCTAAGCAGCAAGGTTTTAATGTGCAAGGAACTCCGGCAAGTGTCACCTTAAGGGTCACAGATGGCAAAGACACTGTAGCTGCTAATGGGTTCGGCACTACGTATGTAGATCGTACATTTATGATGGAGGGAGCACTGGTTGCAAAGACGGGAGTAGTCCTTATTTACGATGAGCAGACGGGTTCCTTCCGTTATGTACCTGCATTATTCGAGATCGTAGGCGGGTTGACCAAGGTTACTGTTAAGAGCAGCAGTGCTAGCGGGATATTCGTCGTTGCACAACATCCTGTAACTTTTGGAGATATTTCTTCACACTGGGCAAAGAACGAGATCGAAACGCTTGCCAGTCGACTGATCTTGACCGGACAATCCACAGATAAATTTGCACCTCAGAATTCCGTTAGTCGTGCTGAGTTCGCAGCTATGCTAATTCGCTCTTTAGGCCTAGCCGCTGCGAACACAACGAAGACCTTCAGTGATGTGTCTGATTTATCATGGTATGCTGCAGACGCCAGAGCTGCAGCAGCCTTAGGACTGGTTCAAGGCTATGAGGATGGAACCTTCCGTCCGAACGCCCCTATTACACGGGAGCAAATAGCTGTTATGGTAGCTAGGGCACTGAAGCTGTTAAACCTTGGAGCAGGAGAATCGGGAGCTAACCCTGCGACAAATGTATTTACAGATTCATCTGCTATTTCTACTTGGGCTAAAGAGGCTGTGAATGTCTTAACAGCAAAAGGAATCATGAAAGGCCAATCGGCAGATAGCTTTGCGCCTGGCAGTGATACTAGCCGTGCAGAGGCAGCCATGATCCTAACAAGATTACTTAAAGCTGCCGGATTATTGAATTAAATTTCTACTAAAAGAGCAGCTATTCTCCAGTAATTGGAGAATAGCTGCTCTGCGTTTTTTGGACGAAGGCTGTCTGCCAGAACATATTTGGTTATTTTCATGCCAATAGCGACTAGAGGGTCCGTTAGTATGCCGAATATTCGATTATGCTGCGTAAAAGGTCAACTGGCTCCGATAGCGGCCTCATAGGCGATACAGCCTTATTTAAGCTTCCCCATCGACAAATTGACTCTGTAATTTCCGAACTTTAGCAGCTCGTCGAGAAAGATATTCAAATCCTCTTGGCTTCCGGCACGAACGCGTATCCAATAGCAGCCTTCTCCACTGACGCGATGCATTTCTTTTACGCTGTCATGCTGCTTTGCGAATGTTTGAAAGGCTGGATGTACCGTATTCGAACCTAGAAAGACCGTTATAAAGGCATTGATCGCCTCACCAACTTTATCTGGATTCCAGCGGACGGTGTAGCCTTCAATCACTCCGGTGTCCTGCATTTTGCGAATACGTGCGCCCACAGCTTGGCCTGTCATATGCACTTGCTGCCCAATGTCTCTGTGACTGATCGTGGAATCATCAATAAGAAGCTGTAGGATGCGAAAATCCACATCATCTATGGAATAAGAACTCGTCATTATTTAAAATCCTTTCTGCGTGAAAGTAGAACAGGCCAATCTCTTTCCAATCTCAATGTATTCTGTTTCAAGGTCCAACTATAATTAATTGTAGCAGAAGATATCTGAAAGAAAGAAGGGCTTACGATGAAAATACAGCATATTCGCAACGCGACCCTATGGATGGAGTATGGGGGAAGTACATTTCTGATCGATCCTATGTTGAGTGAGCAGGGCGCTAATCCTCCCATTTTTAATACGGAAAATGACCGTCGGAATCCGCTTGTATCGTTACCGGGATCAGTAGACAAATGGCTGAATCCTAATGCAATAATAGTCACGCATCTTCATCCAGATCATTGGGATGAAGATGCCGTTTCCTTGCTGCCGCATAATCTACCGTTATTTTGTCAGGAGGGGGACAAGCATACCCTAGTAGAGCAGGGATTTGAGAACGTCTCGGAAATCACCGATAAGCTGACATTCCAAGGAGTAACTATAACACGTACCGGTGGACAGCATGGAACCGGAGAGATTGGCAAGCTGATGGGGAAGGTATCCGGGTTTGTCTTTCAGGCGGAAAACGAACCAGCTGTATATTTGGCAGGAGACACGATTTGGTGTGATGAGGTGAAGATTGCACTCGATGTATTTAAACCTGAGGTAACGATCGTTAATGCTGGTGGAGCGCAGTTTTTAACCGGAGGTCATATCACAATGAATGAGCAGGATGTCGTAGACTTATGCGAATATGCTTCTTCTACTAAGGTGATCGCTGTACACATGGACGCCATCAACCATTGCCTTGTTACCCGGGATAAGCTAAAAGCTCACTTGGAGAAGGAGGAGCTACAGGATCGAGTACAGCTTCCGCAAGACGGGGAATGGTGTTACGCATAAACTAAAGGGGGGAGTGATCCCCTCTTATATCTAGCTAATGGCAGAAATAATGCATGAATTTGAAAACGATCACAAAAATTATTTTACCTGCTTGACTAGACCTTGAAATCATGATAAATTAATTCATGTTCACTTCTAATTTACTTCTAATGTTCCCTGATAGCTCAGTTGGTAGAGCACTCGACTGTTAATCGAGTTGTCACAGGTTCGAGTCCTGTTCGGGGAGCCATTTTTATGGAGAGATACCCAAGTGGCTATAAGGGGACCCTCTGCTAAGGGGTTAGACTGCGTAAGCGGTGCGTGGGTTCGAATCCCACTCTCTCCGTTCTGAATTACATAAGAAGAGCTTCCATTATGGGGGCTCTTTTTTTGTTGTGTAAAATTATTTTTTCGGTGGCTAAATTCGAATTATCAGTGATTATATTCTATATTTTGGAAGGTGAATAGAGTGAAAAAGGCGAAAGTTTACTGAAGTATACGCAAAATAGAAGACGTTTGAGAAATCGATTTTAGCATCAAATACATCAGTGGTATCCTGAATCTAGAGACTATTAGACTGTATAGGAACAGATGATTAGGTGAGTGGTAGTTTGGAGTTGTGGGAGATTGACGAAAAAATTTGAAATGAGGAAAATTCATGGATACCAAACATAGGCAGGATCGACTTCAATATCTATTACAACATCAAGACAAAAAGAATAAAAAGATTATAACAAGTTCTTTGTTTGATGAATGCATACAAACTCTTGGAAAGCAGACCCTTATATTTAGTTCAGAGAAATCAAAGGAAATATATAAAGATTTTAGTGCAGAGTATGAAATCACATTTTATGGTCGAATCGAATGGTCAAATTATGATTTTATAGAAATAACGGCAGAAGTAATAGAAAACAACACGAGATATATTGATAGATCAAAAGAGATGTATGTACTGTGGAGTCATGGCGAAGATCCAGTTATACAAACTACGTTAGAATCTGCATTAAAGAACTTAAATAATATAACTGCGGTCTCACCAGATATATGGTTTTATCGACCAAATGAATTTGTGATTGAGATCTTTCATGATGGAGTAATAAGAGGACATAAAAAATATTGAAATATTGTTTATGTGATTCATGAAGTCGTCAGCAAGACGAATTATATTCATGATCAAAAAGGCGATCATAAAAAAACATCTGTGGGAGCGTAATTAATGGATAATATATTATTGATAACATCTGGAGTTCTTCTTTTATTATTTAGTTTTTCAATGTTTATATTAATAATTCGAAGTGCAATTGATGGATCAAATATGTCAAAAAAAATGGATGTTTTAATTGATGAAATTAGAATGCTTAGAACAGAAATTAAGAACAACAAACATATAATTGATAAGAAAATTTGAGAGTGTTCCATTGAAGTAGAAACTTTCGATAGCATAGCGTCTACGCATCGTAGTCTTACTGATGGTCCACTCAAGGAATTTCGAATAGAGTTGAATCAGGAGAATAACCCTGCGAGGCTACCTACGTAAAACACATAAAGTTCATAGGATCTGCAAGGTGAAGTTTTTTTGTATGAATTCTATGCGTCTTTGAGCTTTGAAAAAAGGAAATAACCAAAAGGTGAACAAGCATTATAAAGGCGTAATCAAGGCAGAATTAACCTGCGGATAACGTCGCATTTCTGCTTCGTAAATTAACCGATGCTACGCACCTGAAGCGGCTTGGACGTCAGAAATGCATATGCATACGACTTAATCTGAAAGGGTTTTATAATGCCATATCATAATTTTATTGTTGGAATACAGTCACAAATTCATTTAGCCTTAAAACCAGAAGGTATTGATCGTTAAATGAATCACTTTGATCAAAATTCTGAGAATTCAATATCCTGGTTTGTTGAAAAATAAAGTTTGAGACAATTCGAGAGGCACAGGAATGGGTTTCTAGTGGTCACTTAAATGAGATAGGTTACTATTTATAATAGAGTGGTTAACCACTCAGAAACGTTAGTCGAAATGTTAGAGATAAACCATCAGGAGGAACTTATGTCGATTAATCCTAAGATATTTTATAGCACAAATGAAGAAACAGATTACGTCAGAAAAAAACTTATTGAATTTAACTCTAAACAAGTACCAAACGGCATTTATGAGGAGATAAATTTATGCTTGAAGGATGATAATGGAGATATTGTTGCCGGTATCAACAGTGCGATTTGTTGGAATTGGATGGAAATTGGTATTTTGTGGGTGGATGATAACTATCGTAGTCAAGGTTACGGGAAAAGATTATTGGAAGAAGCAGAGAAAGTTGCCAAAGCAAAGAAATGTACTTTTATCAAATTAGATACATTCAGTTTTCAAGCGCCCGAATTTTATAAGAAGTATGGATAAAAAGTAATTGCAACTATCGAAGATGCTCCGCTTGGAAGTAAACACTTTTACTACAAGAAGGATCTTAGCTATGATTAAGGTGGCTTGAGGAAGGCATAAACCTAAAATCAAAGGAGAGAAACAACTGTGGAGCTTTTTAAACAAATACCCTTGTACAGATTTTTGGCTTTATGTAATGAAAGTGGCATGGAAAAGACCATATTAGATTGTGGGGCAGGAGGGGATACTCCTCCACTAAGTTTGTTTGCGAATTATGGATACGCTACATATGGAATAGAGATGAATGTTGAACAAATGAACAGAGCTAATCAGTTCGCAGCAGAAAGAGGGCAGAATTTAAACATACATCAGGGTGACATGAGACAGTTGGCATTAAACGATGAGTCGATGAGTTTTGTGTATTCTTATAATTCTATTTTTCATATGAGAAAACAAGATGTGAAAGAAGCGATAAATGAATTGAAACGGGTGCTAAAACCTGGTGGATTATTATTTGTTAATTTTTTAACCCTTAAGGATTTTCGAGTCGGTGACGGAGTTGATTTAGGAGAACATCAGTATGAGCAAATGGAAGATGATGAATTAGTAATTCACTCTTATTATGATTATGATGAGGCGGACTCTATGTTTTCTGATATGCAATTAATATATAAAGAAGATCGAGTGCTTGAAAGAAAGTTTGAAGGCGAATGGATACGGCAAGGATTTATCGATTACATATATGAAAAATAGCAAATAATGCATTCACATTGCAGACCATAAGCTCTTGGATTGACAGCTTCGTTTATCTACGCTGTTCGAACGTCAGGAATGTGCAATGCTATGGGGAATTAGCGTAAATTAATAAGTACGATGGAGATCTGATAATGTCTAAATCATCTCTTGTAAAGCGGGTTACTAATATTGCTCGCAATTAAATGTGGATACTTTCAAGAGGGTTATGATGATAAAAAAGGAGATGTGCCAATGAATAACAGATCAGATTTGCTAAATCAGTTTAAGGAATGGAATGGATTTGTTCTAGAAATTATTGATTTAGATTGGAAAACATCCATCGCTGAAGGAAAATGGACAATTCATGATGTTGTTAGTCATATTATGTTATGGGATAAATACTTCTATGAATCGACGATAGAACCGATAGCATGTGATAAAGCGATAACACTTCAACTTATTGATTACGATCAATTCAATAATGATGCTGTTACATATGGTAAGACAAAAACCAAAGATGAATTAATAGAATTGACTATGAAGTATCGTAACTTACTATTAGATTGTATAAGTAGCCTTGAAGAGGGGAAATACTCGGGGAAATATGTTGACGGAAGGTTTTCCTTTGAGTCCTATTTAAAGGATTTTATATCGCATGACCGACATCATATGATGCAGATTAAAGAATTGGAATTAAAAGGGAGAATATGAACAACTTATTCTCCTTCCGTTTATCGGTTGGGAATAAGTTTTTTTTGTATGTACCAATGAGACAAATGTTATATCCAATCTAGTAGCCTCCTTAATATCTCTTGTTCTTACACAGACAGCTATACTTTCGTTTACACATCAAGGAGATATGTCTTATCATAACGGTCTTGCGGCGTGAATTTTTCTATTCGTTACGAGGATCATGGTCCTAGAAGGAAGCTTCTTTATGTTCATGAGATACACAGCGACTCCAGGGAACAATATGAGGAGATCAAGGCAAGGATTAGACGTGATTGGGATATAGAGATGATTGAAGAATCGAAGAATGCTACAGGCTGAAGTGATATGAAAAAAAGTGCTTGCCATGTCCTTATATTTCTGGTATCATAATTTTTGTTGTCACGTTAAGACAACCTTGCTAAGGCCCGTTGGTCAAGGGGTTAAGACACCTCCCTTTCACGGAGGTAACATGGGTTCGAATCCCATACGGGTCATATTATGCGGTAGTGGTGGAATGGCAGACACGCTATCTTGAGGGGGTAGTGGGTGTATACCCGTGGAGGTTCGAGTCCTCTCTACCGCATACAAATAAAAAAGTAAGAAATCCTTTGCTTCGCAGAGGTTTTCTTACTTTTTTTTATAGGGTTAGACAAGTTGATTAGTTCTTGAAGGCTCTTGCATATTGGGGATAGAGCTGTCTGACACAGTCTGGGCAAATATCATGGGTGAATTGCAGAGAAAGCTGATGTTTTAAAAAAAGTTCAATGTTGATCCATTCATCCTTAGAATTTCGAATGGATTTGCAGGAAGCGCAGATGGGGATTAACTCTTGTGTTGGCTGACATGTCGAACAGATGCTTGTGATCCCCGACATCTTAGTTCCTTCTATAAATACACCCAAATCATATAGAGAAATTATAAAAGCAGCTTCTAGATAATAATCAGAGAGCAGCGGATAGATTTCCAAACGAAAGATTCGCGTCCCTTTATAGGTGGTTTGTATGATGAACTCAGAGGTATAAATCTGTTGCTCTCTGCGGAGTATAATTTTCACCGAATCATAAAGCTTGGCCCATTGATCGGAATCGATGATCACATCTTGCAGAAGCTCCGAATAATAAGCTCCAATCCATTGTTTGTGAGGGGAGAGGCCATATTCATGACTAAATGCTTTCCACTTCCTGTTGGTGAACTGGATAACTCCTTGGCTGTTGATGACCACTGCATTGTGCGGCAGATATTCAAGTGAATGGATAATGGAAGATGATAAGCATTTTGACAAAAGTCACCGCTCCCTCCTAGAGATCCTTCGGGATGACATGTTAATTAAGGGGGTCAGACGGCATTACATCAGACACTTGTCACCTGAGCGCCTCTTATCGTCACTCTAGCCATATGATATAATCGGATAATACATAGTAACACCAATTATATACTTTTTTGCGTTATTTTGCAATAGGTAATTACTTAAATAAGTCTTTTTTTATTTTTTTGTGAAGGGCGGTTTACGGATGCAGACCATATACGAACGTATAGAGTACTTGATTAAGCAAAAAGGTCTCACCAAGAAATCATTCTGTGAGCAGTTAAATATAAGCACAGGTAATATGGGAGATTGGAAGCGTGGCAAGTCTACTCCGGGAACACATAAATTGATTGAGATCGGCGCTTTTTTTCATGTAAGTCTGGATTGGCTTATTTTAGGTAGAAATACATCTGAAATATTGAAAGAGAGCAATGAGGACTATGAATTCGGAGAAGTGAAGTTGAATGAAGGTCGAGTGGATGAATTGCGTCCAGAGGAAAAGGAATTCATTAAAGAATACCTAGCATTCACTGAATATCGTAAGCAGAAATGGGTCGACGAAAATTCTTGAATCAACGCCTTTACATTTTGGGGAAGTACATTTATAATAATGAATGTTGACCTCAAACAAAGTTTTATGTTTTATCACACCGCGCGGTAGTGGTGGAATGGCAGACACGCTATCTTGAGGGGGTAGTGGGTGTATACCCGTGGAGGTTCGAGTCCTCTCTACCGCATACAGAATGACGAAAGAAGCCTTGCGATGCAAGGCTTCTTTTTTATGCTTAACGAGCAATCGGAAAGCTGTATTTTCGTATATTGGATAATGACAAAAGGATACTGACCGCATATATCACCCAGTGGGCTGAGTGATGTGACCAGTATCCTTTTTTAAAATTTCATATTGAATGGATTATTTCAGAAGCTTGGAGATATAGGATTCGATCTGCTGAGGAGTAGTTTTAGGAGCAAAACGCTTAAGGACACGGCCTTCTTGATCCACCAGGAACTTGGTGAAGTTCCATTTCACGCTTTTTGAGCCTAGAACACCAGGTGCTTCCTTTGATAAGTATTTGAATAATGGATGTGCTTCATCACCTTTTACATCAATCTTCTCGAACATTGGAAAGGTTACCCCATAGTTAATCTCGCAGTATTCTGCAATTTCATCACTTTCGCCAGGCTCTTGGCCAGCAAACTGATTGCTTGGGAAACCAAGTACTTCGAATCCACGATCCTTAAATTTCTCGTACACTTCCTGAAGCCCTTTATACTGAGGCGTAAACCCACATTTGCTAGCTGTATTCACAACAAGGAGTACTTTACCTTTGTACTTGGACAATGATTCTTCTGCACCCCGAAGAGTGTTGACCTCAAAATCATAAATACTCATGGATGCCACCTCCTTTGTAATTCTTAATTTTAATTTAACACAATTTAATTGTACACTATTTATGAGGGTGAGCCAAATAAGAAAATTCTATGAACCATTAACGCCCATTCGGTTTATCAAATCACAGCAAAATGAATGATCATAAATTAAATGTATCTGTATATATTTTATGGAAATAATGACTGAATAAAGGCGTTGATCAGAAAAGAGCAAGAAATAGCCTCCGTGTTAGGCGTCTTTGGTTGACATCACTCTTAAAATTCTTTAATATGTCTAAGTATCTGAGAATATGTTGCGTGTGCAATTTACAACCAAAAATTTAAATAATGGGTGATGAAGATGTCTTACAGACCGAATATTACGAATGTGACCAAAGCCAGCAGCAACGATAAGGAAGGATTGTACGAGTTCATTATCAAGCTTGCTGATGGAACGGAGTGCCGTGCGTTTTATAATCGGTTTCCGGAATGGAAAATGACGAACATCAGCCGCCTGCTTAAAACTCCATGTCCAATTTGCCGCAAAGATTTCATCTGTAAATGCATGGAGGCATTCACTGCTGATTTCGAAGGACAAATGATCGGTGATCAATGGATTGAAAAGGCAATTGCTGAATAATTAAAGAACGGTACATGTTGGCGCGGGATTCTATCCCGCGTTTTTGTTTACCCAAAATATACGATACACTTATCTTTATAGGGAGGGGGAGCTATGAACGAGGAGCTGAACATTATGCAAAATAAGTCCATTGTGTTGATTGATGGGGTGTGTCATCTTTGCCAAGGTTTGATTCGTTTCATCATCCCGCGTGATCCCAAGGCTAAATTTCTATTCGCCCCTTTACAAAGTGAAATTGCCGCTAAGCTAATGAGTGAGGCTGGACTTCAACCTGGGCAGTTAAACACAGTTGTATTGCTGGAGAACGGTGTGTATTATACAGAGTCGGCTGCTGTACTGCGGATTGCACGTAGATTGAGATGGCCTTGGCCTGCTGCGTATTTCTTTATTGTAGTGCCGCGCCCAATACGGAATATCCTTTACCGCTATGTTGCAAGGAATCGTTACCGTTGGTTCGGGCGCGATGAGCAATGTCTGCTCCCAACACCGGAGATCAAACAAAGATTTTTGTAATCCGGGATTTGGCTAGATGTTATAATGTAACCATAATTTGGTATAATTAAGGACGTTTAGCGAGGGGGGAAGGGATGTTGCGAAAGGCAGGGCTTTATCTATTAATAGTTATGCTAGTTTCTTTAGGTACGATGGGAACGGTATCCGCTGATGCTAAGCTCAAGGTAATGGTGAATAATTCGAGCGTGAATTATGGCGTGCAAATCGTCTCTGGACAGACGATGGTTCCGCTGAAGGCTTTTGAGAGCTTCAAGAATACTTCTATTCAGTGGGAAGCCCGTACAAAGCAAGTAACGATCGTTAGAGACTCCATGAAGATTATGCTTGCTGTGGGTTCTCGAACGGCGTGGAAGAACTCCGAATCTGTACAACTGGATGCACCTGCTAGCATCATGGATGGAAGAGTTACAGTGCCGCTGAGATTTATTGCGGAAGCTCTTGGAGCAAGAGTAACGGTAGATGCTACTACGAATACTGTATGGGTTCAGGAACGTGCAAATGCGAAGCTTGTGCAGAATTATAATAGTAGGGACTTGGTAGTTTCCCGTATTGCTGCTTTACAATTCCCGGTTGAAGAAAGAGAACCGTCCCAATTAACGGGTGATAATGAAGCGTTGTCTATGTCGTATTATTTTCCTGAAGGCAGATCTGATGGATATTTCATAATCTATGGGCATTTTGTATCGTATTATGAGATTAAAGACAACATTAGAACAGTCGTATGGGAAGCAGATTTGGACAATTCGAAAGAGGCTGATAAAAAGGATTTTACCGCGATATTCGGACACCCCATTGCGAAGGAATATGGTAAAGCCCCTGTTTTAGCCCCATCCTATGCCTATTATTATACGAGTGTATGGGGAAGTCAGATTATTTGCGGAATCGTTAATGCGGATGGAACGACTAAAGTATCAGGGAAGTCGCTGAACTGGGAGAACAACAAGCCCTTTATTGTGGCAATTCCCGGCGAGACCAAGCTTTAAGCGCTATACAAGTCATATAAAATATGGAGATGAATTATGAATAAAGGGAAGCCCAAGGGATTTATGCGTTTTGATTGGCCTTTTCATTTTGTGACGATGCCGCTTGCTCTAATTTTGTTTGTGTGGTCGGCGATTTATGCTGTTCAAGAGATACGTGATGATGGTGCTTTAACGGTGCCATTGCTATTATTCGGGATGTCCTTATGCTTACTTTTTGCGATTACAAGAATTCGTATATATGCGACAAAAAATCAGGACCGCGTGGTGAGAGTGGAAGAGCAGTTTCGCTATTTCCGTCTGACAGGCAAAGCTTTGAATCCAGAGCTTGAAATAGCCCAAATTATAGCGCTACGCTATGCAGGTGATGATGAGTTTCCAGCACTGTGTCAGCGGGCGGTGAAGGAGAAGCTCAACCCTGCCGATATTCGGTCTGCCATTAAGATCTGGCGTGAAGATAAGATGAGAGTATAGTATCCAGCTAGTGTGCGAAAAAACTTATTGCTGCCTTCTTATATATATGCTACTATAGCTGTAAATTAAAGGAATAGTAACGGAAGCACCGTTCAATTACCGTATCCACGGTTATTGTCGGTGCTTTTTTTGCTGTCTTTTTTTGAAGAAATAATGGATTTCTTCTTATCGAAAGGAGCGTGGTTTCATGGCGGCAAGGATTGTGCTCGCAGTGCGTGAAAGTCAATATATCGAACCATTATTGCACTATCTTCATCACAGCGAGTACGGAGAAATGCTGCGTATTACGGCTTTTAGCCGAATGGATGCTTTTATCGAATTTATGAGGGGAGAGGACATCCCGGATGCTGTTGTGGGGGACTCTTCTTTTATCGAGGCTTGGCTAGTAGAGGGGAAAAGCACGGTTCCATGGGCAGTTTTGAGTGAGGATGGAGGTTATCTCGGTAAGAGTGTTAAGAGTCTGGGAGGGGGAGTGATGATTGCCAAATATCAGGCGCTTCCTTCCCTCCTTGAAGCATTTCTCCAGTTATGTGAAGTTCAGAGAGGTAGAGGATCTTCTGTGCTAGATGAAACGCTGTTGCTGGGGGTTGTCTCTGCCAGCGGCAACATGGGCAAAACAACGATAGCATTGAATATGGCGAAGCAGCTTGGTGAAATGGGCCTTTCGGTTTTCTATCTGAACCTTGAGAGTATAGACAGCAGTGGGTTGTTTCTCAGAATCCCTGCAGGTTATACGCCTGGACTAGAGCGGCTGCTATATGAAATAAAGGCCAATCGAGACAAGGATGAAGCGGATACGATCGAATTAGGACAATACTTCATTAGATATGATCACCTCCGAACTGCTGCTTTCAGACCAGTTATTAATGTGAAGGAAATGCTGCAGATGACTTTGCAAGATACGCTGGATTTGTTAGAGCGGCTGGTTGCGGAGAGAAACTTTGATGTTGTTATTGTGGACACCGGCAGCATCGAGGAAGAGCGTGCGAAAGCTGTGCTGCAGCGAAGTGGGATTTTACTTTGGGTCCTGAAAAATGATGATGTAAGCATGTATAAGACTATGAGATGGTTGTCGCATTGCACCGCTCCTAACTCTGGCATGCCCCCCTATGTGATGGAGAAGAGTAAATTTGTAGTGAATTTTGCAGTGGATCGTTTGGAAGAGTGGGTGCCTCCTGAAGGAATTATCATTGAAGGCGTATGTCCCTTTATCCCATCATGGACGCTGCAACACCGTGAGGAGCTCTTTTTGAACTCTCCACAATTTCAGCAGGAGATCATGCAGTTGTGCAAGCGGATTGTAGAGCCAGCACTCCCATTAGTTTTTACAGGGAAGAATATCCATGAATGAGGAGATGTTCAGGGCGCTGCGTAGTGAGATTCGTGCAGGGCTTGATGTGACTTCTGCAGTAGGAAACCGTGAACTTACTGGGTTTATCGAACGAACGATTCTAGAAAGTGAAAGCCTCCGTTACTTAACAGCACAGGAGAAGCATGAGTTAGTTAAGAGACTATTTGACTCCTTCCGAGGATTGGATGTGCTTCAGCCATTAGTGGATAATCCGGCGATCACGGAGATTATGATCAATAGTCATACTGAGATTTTTATAGAAGAGGAGGGTCAGATTCGTCGTCTTCCTTTGGAATTTGAGTCCAGTAGCAGGCTGGAGGACATTATCCAAACGGTAGTATCCGGTGTTAACAGGGTAGTAAATGACTCCTCTCCTATCGTTGATGCCCGGTTGAAGGATGGATCCCGTGTGAATATTGTACTTCCGCCAGTCTCACTGAAGGGACCAGCGATGACCATACGTAAATTCCCGGAGAAGCCGATGACGATGAATGAATTGGTGAGTCGTGAAGCTTTAAGTCAGGAAGCAGCAGAGCTACTGCAAATCTTAGTAGCTGCTAAATACAACATTTTTATAAGCGGGGGAACGGGCTCGGGGAAGACCACCTTTCTAAATGCGTTATCTCAGTTTATCCCTTCACAGGAGAGGGTCATCACAATAGAAGATTCTGCTGAGCTACAGATTGTAACGGTGCCAAATCTCGTTTCCCTGGAAACTAGGAACGCGAATACGGAAGGTAGAGGGGAGATTTCTATTCGAGATTTGATTCGTTCTTCGCTGCGGATGAGACCCAATCGAATTGTTGTGGGTGAGGTACGGGGAGCGGAATGCCTCGATATGCTACAGGCGATGAACACTGGACACGATGGTTCGTTATCAACGGGTCACTCTAACAGCGCGCACGATATGGTCAGTCGACTGGAGACGATGGTGTTAAGTGCTGCGGACCTACCGGTAACGGTTGTTCGTCAGCAAATCTCATCGGCGATTGATATATTCGTACACTTATCCAGGCTCCGTGATCGTTCTAGGCGAGTGATGGAGATTTGTGAGGTTGCAGGCCTGAAAGATGGTGAAGTGGTCTTGAACCCTCTATATGAATTTCGAGAGTCCGGTGAACGAGAGGGCCGGGTACAAGGAGGGCTGGTTTCTTGCGCAAACCCGCTTATGCATACAGCAAAGCTTAGAATGGCTGGTGTAACCTCCTATCCGTTATCACAGGCTGGATTCTGAATTCTAAAAGGGGGAAGAGGTAGTGTTTAAGATTAAGTTTGCTGCTGAAAAGCCTAAGAAAACTGATTCCAGAGGCCATTCATTATTGCCGGATTATACGGTATATGAGTTGACCTTGATACAGAAAACTCTGGCTATTGCAGTAGGTGGTTTGCTGCTGTTTGGAGTGGGATATCTTTTTTATCATCATTGGATACTGTCGTTACTACTTATGCCAGGTGGGCTGTATGCACCTCGTATGCTGCGTAATTATTTGCTGAAAAGACGCCGGAGTATGCTTAATTTACAGTTTAAACAGACGTTATTTTCATTGTCTTCCTCACTCTCAGCAGGGCGATCGGTCGAGAATGCTTTCCGGGAAGCGGTCCAAGACTTACGTATGCTGGACCCGGAGGGGGGCGGCGATATGATCTCGGAGCTAAATATTATCTGTACGCGCATGGAATACGGTCAGCCAGTGGAGGAAGCGCTTCGGGATTTCAGTGAAAGAGCAGGAATGGAAGATATTGAGCGGTTCGCTGACGTGTTCACTGTATGTAAACGTACAGGCGGTGATCTGGTAGAAGTAGTGCGCCGTACGTCTACGATTATTGGAGAGAAGCTGGATATTCAGCAAGATATTACTGTAAGCATTTCACAGAAGAAATTTGAAGCGAAAGCGCTGTTAATATCTCCACTAATTATGGTGATCTTTATGAGTTTGACTGCAGGAGACTACATGCAGCCCATGTACACAGGAGCGGGTATAGCCATATCGACGCTTGCATTAGTAGCTTTGTTTTTATGTTATCTCTGGACTACTAAAATAATGGACATTCCGCTGTGAAGGGGAAGAAATCATGCGATGGCTATGTGCAGTAGTCACTATATTTTTACTTGTTGTCTGGGCTCTGTTACGAATTAAATGCGGAAAAAGATATGACGGATTAAGAGAACTTCCTATGGAAGGATTACGACTTCGGAAGCTGGGTGAACCGCTGTTGCTGCTCATTGAGAAAACCGGCATTGTCAGTCGTTTTCCATCGTTGATGTTCAGGATTCAACGTTCCCTGCAGCGAAGTTATGGGATGCGTTACAGTGCAGAACGAACCCTGTTGTTCATGGGTGAGATGCTTAGCTACAGTTGGTTGCTGCTTGTGGGTGGAAGTTTGATCACAGGATTTAGCGGCGATCAGACAGGTCTGATTCTAGGTTTTTTCTTGGCGGTAGCTCTACCAGCTGCTATGGTGAGTGATTTACATAAAAAGGTGAGGGTGAGAGAGCAGAATATTATGCTCGAGCTACCAGAACTTCTGAACAGCATTGTATTGCTGGTAGGAGCAGGTGAGACCGTGCAACGGGCGATTATCCGCTGTGTGGAGAGCCACCGAGGTGATGTTAATCACCCATTGTATAAGGAGCTTAGGATCATGACCAGTGAATGGGAAGGAGGGTATTCATTTCAGCAGGCATTCGAGAATTTTAGCAAGAGATGTGCAGTGCAGGAGGTATCGTTGTTCACGACGACGGTTCTTCTGAATTATCGCAGAGGTGGAGCGGATTTTGTGTTATCGCTACGCGATCTCTCGCGGATGCTGTGGGATAAACGGAAAGCTATCAGCCGAACGCGAGGGGAGCAAGCTTCCTCTAAACTAGTCTTTCCGATGGTAGTTATCTTTTTAATAGTAATTGTACTGGTGGGAACGCCAGCATTCATGATGTTAAAAATGTAGGAGGGTGAAACTAATGATGACGACAATGTTGGGTAGCGTGAAGAATTTTTGGAAGGACGAGGAAGGCCTGGGGACACTGGAAATGATTCTGATTATTGCAGTGCTGATTGCGGTCGTTCTTTTGTTTAAGGACAAAATTCAGGAAGTAGTGGAGGCTTTGATTAAAACTGCAGGAGAAAAGAGCCAGGAAGTATTCGAGTGAAAAAGCTTAAGGACGATCGAGGCAGCTTTACTATTGAAGCTTCAATTCTACTACCAATGGTCATGTGTATTACAATGCTTCTTCTGTTCTTCTGTTTGTATAGCTACCAGAAATCTATGCTCCTGCAAGTGGCCTCAGGGGCTACTGAGCGTGCGGCTTACAATTGGGACAACAGCCACAAAGAGGTTTCTGGATCCTATGCTGCAGGTGAGTATGACTCCCTTTATTGGAGAATTGGAGACGATGCTTTACTAGCCTCTTTATTCGGCGGAGAAGCTGGAAGTGATGGCGCGACAATAGAGCTACCTGGTGAAGTGTCAGAGGAAAGTGATCTACCAGTGCTTAAACTCAGACATTCGTCCTCTATGATTCCGAATAACATGCCGGGAAATTTGAACTACGCATATTCACTTGCAGGACGGAAAGTAAGTGCTGAATTAAATCGTCTACTGCACTTACCTGGACTTGATGAAGTTTTGTCTGATGAGGCAAAGCCAACTGTAAAAACTCAATCTATCATCGCTGAGCCTGTTGAGTTTATCCGTACGGTCGACCTGATGCGTTACTTCGGGGCTAAGTTCAAGGGAGGTTCAGAGGGTACTAGTGGGTCTAGAGTCCACATGGAGAAGAAGGATGCATCCGCGATGATGACCAAGCTTCAGGATAAGTGAATATTTCCTTGCTAATGGATCTTGTATCTATTGAAGGTAGGGATAAGGAGGGAGGTTTTGATGAGGAGCATCTTTACCAGTTGCCTTGTTAGCGGTAAGAGTCGAAAGAAACAGAGGCAGGGTAAAGGCAAAACGGAAGGTTCAGTCTCAATTTTTTTAATTATGGTACTGGCTTTCGTCTTTTTATTTACCGCTGTGCTGATTGACTATGCGCGGATTGCTGCCTTCAATGTTCAGGAGGAACGTTTAGCGAGGGCTAGCGTTCGCTCTGTAATGTCATCTTACGATGTTGAGCTACGAGAAAAGTATGGTTTATTCGCCTTTGGAGAGAGTGACGGGGATATGCTGCTGTCTCAGGTACTCAATGATAATATGCATAAAAGTGGTAGGAGTGACGCGTTCAATCTTGTACCCTTCGCTTTGGAATCGTCGTCTTTGAAATGGAGCAGACCGCTGGGTAGCTATGATGTTGTGAGTCGACAAATACTGGAGGAAATGAAGTATAAGGCTCCGGTGGATTTCGCTTTGGAATTGGCAGGTAAATTCAAGCCGATGTCAGGAGTAATGGCAGAGGCCTCACGGGCTACTGAACTACTCAGTAAGCTACAGCCGTTATATGACGAGCGAGAAGAGGCTTTGGATCTTATGTTAGAGCAGAGAAGCCTGGCTGCGGAGAGTGGAAGAAGGTTACTTCAATGGATTATGAATCCGCCTGCAGAATCCATTTCTGCCAGTTCACTCGGAAGTATGCAATCGGCGGCGGATATTCCCGCACAGTATAGTGACTATCTTGGGAAATATTACGATGATCTTTATCGTGATAGTAAAAAGCCTGCAAAGTACACTTATCAATTGTCTCTCTACCGGAGTCGAACTACTGAAATGTTATCGCGGCTTCCTGCCTTATTAACAGCTTTTCGTGAAGACCATGAAAGATCAATGGAGGGAGCGAATAAAGCGTTAAAGAAGGCAGAGCAATTGAATGACGAGATGAGAAATATATTGGAACAGTCACGAATGGAGGGGGTGGATCTATCAAATGTTCCTGCTAATGACTGGGATATTCCGGCGAGCTCAGGAGAGATAAGCTCAGACCCGCTTAAAAAGCTGCGTGAGCAGGAAGATGCACTGATTCTCTCCTCAACTGATCTAAGTCAGATGGAGAATAGTATATCTATGCAGAAAAGTTCTTACGAGGCCATTGAACCTATCGTAACAGGAATGTCGGGTGTGCTGTATGAAGCTTTGAGTGAATATGGTGACTCCTATCAAATGATCTCTTCTGTTCTTGAAGCTTCACGCGTAGTGAATAACTATCTACAGAATTACGGTAAGAAGGGAAGTATTATCGTTAGTGATTTGGCTTTAATCGAACAGCACCGTAGCTCGGATAAAGAGCGTAAGCAATTGGAGAGAGAAGCAAAATCGAAGCTGGGTGAAGCGAAAGCGTTACTTGATAAGATTCGAATGATGGGTAACGGAGTGACGGATTCTCTGAAAAGCTATGATACACTTCGTCAATATTACGAGGAGAATATTGCTTTTAATAAGGAATTAGCATCAGATCCACTTGGTAAATCTGAAGTCAGCACTAACCCGTATACTGCTGGGAGTTCGGCGATGGAGGATATGGACGGAATCTATGCAGCGATGGGTGGCATTATGGGAGGGGCTAGAGATAGACTTTTTCAAACGGAGTACTCTGCTCTCTATTTTCAACATTTTGATGTTTCCAAGTTAGCTACTCTAGCACAAGGTTCTGAGGGCACAGCCGAACTTACAGACCAGCTTAATCCTAAAGCGCAAGAGCTGGAATACATTCTTTACGGATTTCATAATCCCGCTGGAAATGTAGCCGCAGCGTATGCTGAAATATTTGCCATGCGGCTGTCTATTCGAACGATGGAAGGTTTTATTGAGAGGGCAAGTTTAGGAAACCCATTGGCTGTTCTGGCCGCAGCACTGTTGTATGGGATCCAGCAAGCTATTCAGGACATGTTGTTACTCTGTGAGAAAGATTCCATACCACTGTCTAAATATTTACCGGCCCAGCTGACTTATCGTGATCATTTGCGTCTGTTCATGATGCTGCATGGAGGCGGGAATGTTCAATTATCTCGGATGCTGGCTCTCATTCGACTGAACACAGGAATAAATCCAGATGAAAGAAGTACGTATGTCTCATCGAATATTAAGCTTGGAATGCGACTATGGTTTCTACCGGGTGTTGTGAAGCTATTGGACTATAGCGCTGGGTATTCTGGAGAAGTGCAAGGCAGTACATATATGAGAGCAGTGCAGGCTGATTTTTCATACTAGCAGGAGGTTGGTAAGGATATGGGGGACGGGTACCGGATTAGGAGGAAGACGCAGGAAGAAGGCAGCATGGTAGTAGAAGCGGCGATGGTACTTCCGATCTTCCTACTGTTTGTTTTGTTCCTAATTTCTATCGTACAGATGACCTTGTATTCAACAGCCTTACAAAGCACAGCATCTGATACTGTGAAATCTATTTCAACGCATATGTACCCAGCAGCTTTGGCTGTGCAGAAATGGGGAGCAACAAGCGAAGCTGGCGCTAATCCAGTGAAGGATGGCACCGACCTATCCGCTGGCAATCAAGCCGAATCGAATTGGACGATTCCTCGCTTGTCACTTACAGATTGGGGCAGTAGTTATGCAATGTCATTACCTAAGCCGCTGAATGAGTGGGTCATGTCAGCTTTAGAGAAGGGCGAGGGACCTCTGCAGAAGCTACAGGCTGAGACCTCAGAAAGTGTACTGGATCTAGCGATAAAACCCCTATTAAAGCCGTATCTGTCATCAGAATTACTGGATTATGATCGAATTCATGTATCCAACATTATCGTGCCTGAGTTAAAGAAGGGTACCCGACCTTACTTTGGATTGGTGGTTAGCTATGAGCTGCCGATGAAGGTTCCCTTTCTAAACCAACGCATTGTACTTGAGGCAAGTGCTGTTGAACGTCTTTGGATCGGGGATACAGGAGAGGGTACAAATAAGGGCAATGACGGCACTGGTCAACCAGAGGATTTTATTAAGATTTTGGAGAAACCGAATCCAGCTGTAGCCAATAAGCAAGGCAAAGTTCGTGCTAAAATTCCGCCGAATGCTTCCGCTAGCTTATCCGTTTTTTATAAAAGCGGGGGAAGCACTGCTAAATATTTAGGCTGGAAACAAGCGGATGCGGACGGATATATCGAGTGGGAGTGGAAAATTGGTGTGAATACCACACCGGGCTCGTGGCCATTTGTAATTCAGCTCGATGACGGTAGATCTATTGAGGTGATGTTCACAGTAGTGAAATGAGTGAAGGGGAAAGGAGTGTAATCCATGGCGGAGTGGGCCTTCTGGGGATGTCTGCCGTTTCTGGCAGCTGCATTTATTACGGATATAAAGTCGATGAGAATACCAAACTGGATCACTGTCTCAGGCTTGCTTGCTGGTCTGCTTGCTCAAGCGCTGATGAACGGCTGGGATGGTCTGCTTAAGGCTGGTGTGGGTGCCGCTGCAGGATTTGCAGTGCTTCTAATTATGCATTTGATAGGGGCGGTTGGTGCAGGGGATGTTAAGCTTTTTGCCGGGATTGGGGCGTGGACAGGAATGCTATTTACATTGCAGGTCGTGATGTACTCCGTACTGTTTGGGGCCTTGATAGGCTGGCTAATTGTCTTAAAGAGACGGGAGACAGGCAGGCGTACGCGCAGGATATTTAACACAATTTCCGGATTCATATTATTGAAGAGTTCATTCCTATTAATAAATAAAGATGATGAGCTGTTGAGATTTCCCTTTATGCTGGCTGTAGTCCCTGGTACCATTTGCGCTTATCTTTATTTTTAAAATAGGAGGTGGTGATGCTTGTTGTACGGATTATCCCGTGACTTTATACAGCAGGACGGTATATATATGATGCTTGGCGAACCAGAAGGAATGCCGGTAGGTAAGCTTAATATGGTTCAAGCTCGTATGCTGATGAACACTGACATTCCTCATCATTTAAGGTTGTTACTTAGGGAAATTGATTTAAAGGTTACGATGGAATATGCTGTTCTGCGTAAAAAAATGCTCAGTCATTTGCTCAAAAGTGAGAAGTTGAGCATGACCTCATTTTTTGGATTACTTCTACAAATTGCGCAAGGGATGGAAGATGGCAGGTTATATATGCTTCGGGCGGATCAGTATGCTTTGCATGAAGATTATATTTTTATTGAAGGATCATTGCAGAGTGGTAAGGTATATCTCACCTATATCCCTGTTCAGGGGAATGAGCCTGTTTCTAGGCTGGGAGAGTCTCTCAAATCGCTGATCATGGTGATGATGGCTTCTATCACAGAGCTTACTGGCAGTGGTGTTCAAAGAGTGCTGCAATACTGTGGGGAAGAAGAATTTACACCAGCGGGCTTAAAGGGTCTTCTCTCAGAGCTGTTGACAGAGGGCGACTCTAGTAGAGGACAATTCAGTAATAACGCAGAAATGGCATACACATCACCTAAGTTGACAGAAGTACGTCCGGCAGAGCCTGAAGGACGAATGCAAGAGAGAGTAAGGGAACTGTTTGTGAATGAGGTACCTGCTCCCCAGAAAAAAATGAGTGAGCGGAACGAGGATAAGGGTCTGCGTACGCAGCAGAATTCAGCTCCGTGGTTAAATAGCTATTCCAGTCCGAATTTTAGGGTGAAAGAAGAGGAAAGGTTTCTTCGGTCTACAGACGATAATAAGTTGACGAATTCACAACCCTCAAGCTCAAGAACCTATATTATTCTAGGTTGCTTATTGGGTGATGCATTATTATGGAAATTCCTATATTTGAATAACCCAAAACCGTTATGGCTAGCCGTTTGTGGGATCGCAACGATTGCCTTGGCTACTTTTAGCTGGATGGTATGGAGCGAAAGAATTAGGTTTGGAAGTGACGAAGAAAAGGAACATACGAGTGAGGATTCTGAAGATACAAACCGGAGTCCGAATCGAAGAGAACTGGAGTGGGATTTCGGTAGGTATCCTGTGACCCCTGTGCGTCCAGCAGCATCGATTCCAAAGGGAGATCAGCATCCATCCGACCCTTTATCTAACATTCCGTCTGTGCGATCTGAATCAAGGAAAGAGGAGGATAGTTTTGTAATACCACCAGGTCCAATAGCCCCAACCGCTTTATTATCACGGGAGGAAACACCTGAGCAAGGCAAACGAAATGAGAAGCTAGCTCGAAATGTTCCTTATCTCAAAAGAAGCGATGAGGAAGAGGCAGAGTCGGAAACCATAGCGTTAAACCGAACTAGCTTTATCATTGGCCGATCGGCAGAAGTAGCTCAGTATGTAGAAAGATCGGAAGGAGCTTCTAGAGTACATGCGGAGATATCTAGGAGCCCTGGCGGATACGTACTAAAGGATCTCGACTCCAGAAATGGAACGCTTTTTCAAGGCGAAGCCATGATCCCTTACAAAGAGTACCCGCTGTCAGAGGGGACCGTATTTAAGATTGTAAAAGGAAGTTACACATTCCACATGGGATGAAGAGTACAAGCAAAGAATGTTAATTCTGCTATTTTTGGCTTTTCAAATCTTCTAAAGCGGTTTGAAGTGTGGGGAAGGTAAAGATAAAGCCATGTTCTAATGCCGCCGATGGAAGAACGCGTTGTCCTTTGAGCAAGATCTCAGACAATTCACCTACTGCTGTTTTTAACAGAATGGCGGGTAGTGGGAACCAATGCGGCCGTTTGTATACTTTGCCGATCGTTCTACCGAACTCTTCGTTCGTGACCGGATGTGGTGCAGTCGCATTAACAGGTCCGGCGATGGTGGGATTCTGAATACAAAAATCGATTAGACGGACGATATCCGTCAGGTGAATCCAGGATACCCACTGGTTTCCCGCGCCGATATTACCACCAAAGCCCAGTAAATAAGGTAGCTTCATTTTTGGGAAAGCACCGCTTTCATTGCCGAGCACAACCCCAGTACGCAACTTGATCATACGGATATTCTTGTATGCTTCATCAGTAGCCTCTTCCCAGGTCTTAACCACTTCTGAAGGGAAGTCCATGACATGGGCTGGTGATGATTCACTAAAGGTATCTTGCAAAGAGGTTCCGTAAATAGCTACAGCGGACGCCTGAATGACTACAGAAGGTTTGTGTTTCAAACGGTCGAGTAGCTTAGCAGCAGCGGAAACGGTTGCAAGACGGGATTGCATGATTGCCTTTTTACCACTTGGACTCCAACGCTGGCTAAGAGAAGCACCAGCAAGATTGACCAAGGCATCCGCATTTTCTATAGGCACTTGATCATTGTTAAGGCTGTCCCATGTGTGGTAACTCAGCTTAGGATGATAAGGTGCAGCCTTAGGTAGATTGCGACCGACGATTGCAACTTCATTGCCTGCTAGTAGCCAGTATTTTGCTAGTTCGCTGCCAATAAAACCGGTGCCGCCACATATTACATATTTCATAAGGTTGGCCTCCGTTCTGAACGCAACATCAGATTATCAATCACTTGAACAAATGCTGGTAAGCAGAGTAGTCGATTTTATTCTTTTCAAGAAAATTGACGAGGAAACGATTGTCACGCCGTGGTGTGGCGACTATGTAACCTTTAATGCAGTGATCACGAGTTACCTCTTTTGCATTACTTTCCACAGCGATCTTACCGATCTCGGCAGCAATGGAATGTTTGGCGATATCGCGAAAAGGGCTAGGCACAGGCTGAACAAGCTGGTCTAAGAAAGCTTTTGATTCATCACTCCAGAGTGAACGACTGCGTTCTACCCAGTAATTTTGCCAGTCCAGCTTTGATTTTCCATCAGCTTTCGGCAACACCTTTAGGAATTTCCGGAACATAAAAAAACCGCCGATACACATGGAACCCAGCAGCATAAATGTCCAGAAAGCGATAGAGTTCATGAACCAATTGCTCGGTGTTGCGGATAATAAACCAAGTCCTGATTGGATAGACATGCATACACCACCTTTTGGCAATGAGTATTCTCACATAATTTAATCTCATATTAAAGTATAGCTTATTTCCAAAGTTTTGCGAAGCAGAACCCAGCATATTGACCTTGTCTAGATTTATTTTTCTGATCACGGTAGAATAGGGGGTAATTCGTGAAGGAAAGAGGGAAGAAGTATGCTGAAAATAGGTTCACACGTGTCTTGCTCGGACAAGGGTCTTTTGACCGCAGCAAATGAAGCAAATGAGTATGGTTCCAGCTCATTTATGATATATACAGGAGCGCCACAGAACACGCGCCGCAAGCCGATTGATGCCATGTATCCGGTTGAAGGAAAGCAAGCAATGAAAGAAAACGGTGTGGAGGAGATTGTCGTCCACGCACCTTACATTATTAATCTCGCTTCCTATAAAGAGAACACGTATCAGTTGGCCGTTGATTTCTTACAAGAGGAAATCCGTCGTACGCATGCGCTTGAGGTCAAGCATATCGTATTACATCCGGGTGCCTTCACTGATAAGGATGCAGAATACGGTATTCAGCGGATTGCAGATGGACTTAATGAGGTTCTTGGGGGAACTAATGAAACTGAAGTTCATATCGCCCTAGAAACTATGGCTGGTAAAGGAACAGAGATCGGGCGCAGCTTCGAGGAGATTGCTTCTATTATTGATAAGGTTGAACATAACGAGCGTTTGTCCGTATGTCTTGATACTTGTCACATTCATGATGCTGGCTATGATATCGTTAATGATTTGGATGGCGTTCTAAACAAGTTTGATGAGATTATCGGCTTGAATCGTCTTGGGGTTATCCATATCAATGACAGCAAAAATCCATGTGGAGCAGGTAAAGACCGTCACACTCCAATTGGCTCGGGTTGGATCGGTTTTGATACGATTAACAAAATCGTCCATCATGAGAAATTGGCAGGTCTGCCATTCATTTTAGAGACGCCGTGGGTTGGTAAAGATGCAAAGAAACAGCGTCCGATGTATGAGGTGGAGATCGCTTTGCTCCGTGGAAACGTAGCGGAACGATTTGGACCGGAGTTTATAGAGGATGTTGAAAAACTACGTGAGTTTTTTGCTAATAAAGAGATCGATTCCCGTCAATTTGTGCTTAATGTCTGGGAGATGCTGAAGAACGATGCCAAAGCTAAAAAAGCTGATCCACGTGAACCGCTGGAGCGTCTATATGATGAAGTCATCGCTGCCGAGCTGTTCCCGCAATTGAGCGAGGAAGCCATTAATCATCGCTTGATTGCATGGTTAGCAGGCAAGTAAGTGCTCGTTCACGCATAAGTTAGACTTCAGATTGCACATGTAGATGAGGGGATGGGATGAGGATCATGGAATTACACGTAAAAAGAAACAATTCGTCAGGTGTTGAGTCTTATTCCAACCGGGCGCGTATGCTCATTTCTTGTCCTGACGGACCGGGAATCGTGGCGGCTGTATCACACTTTCTGTATCAGCATGGCGCGAATATTGTGCAATCGGATCAGTACACAATGGATCCAGATGGCGGAATGTTCTTCATGAGAGTTGAGTTTGACCTTCCCGAATTAGGAGATCGTCTGGAAGAGATACGTTCTTTGTTCGGTGGGGTGGCTGAACGTTTCAAGATGAACTGGAAAATTTTCAATGTTCGTCATAAGAAAAGATTAGCCATATTTGTCTCTAAAGAAGACCATTGTCTTGTGGAGCTGCTCTGGCAGTGGCAAGCTGGTGATCTAGAAGCCGACATCGCTCTCGTCGTGAGCAACCATTTGGATATGAAATCGTATGTCGAGTCCTTCGGCATTCCTTTTCACCATATTCCAGTTACAGCTGATACTAAGGCTGAGGCGGAAAAACGTCAGCTTGAGGTCATCGGAGACGACATTGATGTTATAATTCTGGCTCGGTATATGCAGATTATCTCACCGTCGTTTATTGAGCACTATCGCCACCAAATTATTAATATTCATCACTCCTTCCTTCCGGCCTTTATTGGCGGTAATCCTTACGCTCAAGCGTACCAACGCGGGGTAAAGATTATCGGAGCAACTGCTCACTATGTTACAGAAGAGCTTGATGGTGGCCCGATTATTGAACAAGATGTGCAGCGGGTAAGTCACGGTGATGATGTCATCGAGCTGAAGCGGATTGGACGCACCATTGAACGGGTTGTTCTGGCTCGTGCAGTGAAGTGGCATATCGAAGACCGTATCCTCGTCCATCAAAATAAGACCGTAGTGTTTAAATAAAAGGTTATTTTCCGGTGAGAGCCTATGGTATGAACCTGAGCGCTTTTACCGGAACTCTATAATCTAATAGCTCTCTAAATCTCTACAGGTAAAAAAGCATTTTACCAGCAGCTTGGCTATTTACGCCAAGTTGCTTTTTGTCGTTTTTCAAAACTGTGTTTTTGAGGAGGTGGAAGGCTTGGCTTTACAGCGTAGGCAACTGTTGAAACGCAATTATTTCTTCGCAAGTCTCATTTTGATTACTGGAGTCGGCGGATTGCTAGGCTATGATCTCTACTTCAAGCCCTACGTACTATCCCGAACTGTGGTCAAAATCAAGGTGGAAGGCGGGGAGCTTCTTCCAAAAAACTATGAGCTGAAAGCAAGTGATTTATATCTGGATTCTGTTCAGACCAAGGATATACCTTCGGGTGTAATTACAGAAATCGCACAAGTGGAGCATAAAATTACGAATGTAAATCTGACCAACGGAAGTATTTTGACGGCATCCTTAGTGGATGTTAGTGATTTAGAACCTCTCAAGGATGAAGGGATTTTCCCTATACCAAAGGAAGCGATCTATGCCATCAATGGTTCACTGCGCAGCCGGGATAAGGTAGATATTTATCTTGTTGATGGAGACCGAGAGAGGCGGAGTGAATCGCTTAGCCCAAACAAGAAGGAAGAGGAGGAACTGATCGTGCAGAGCTCAATTAGTGAACCTGCAAAGGAGGTGTTTATATCTGGAGTCACCGTGAATTATGTGCGAACAGAAGACAATAATGATGTGCTGGATTCAGAAAAGGGAAACAACAATAATCGGTTCACTTCGACTGGCAAGGTGGCGACACCAGAATTGAAGCTGAAGAAAAGTGATGGCGAGCGGCTCGGACAATTTTTGGAGCAGGGAAAAAAGCTGTGGATCGTACGGGTCGAGTAGGAGGGAAGAGTCTTGAAAATATTTAGTCTAGGCATAGATCAGTTAACCATTAATGATATCAAAAATGCAGGATTTATTGTAATTACACAAAGCGTACTTCCTGATCCGTCTCATGCAGAGGGCCATATGCTAATGGTTACCAGTGACCAGATTCAAGCTCAGTCACTTAGCGAACTGCGCCGGAATTATCCGAGCTCAATGATCCTATATGTATATTTGCAAAAGGGAATCAGTGGTTACCAAGCTGTACATATGCTGTGTGAAAGCTTAGGAATCTATTTTATCCCTCCTCGTTCTACCTCGTCAGTGGTGATAGAGAAGATTCGCTTTATTCTAGACGAGGAAGGGGAGGAACGAAGTAATCTGGTTGGTTTTTTTGGATCTGGTCCTGGGATCGGCTGCACTAGTGTAGCCAAACTGTTCGCAAGACGAATTGCCGCGGCAGGCCTTCGTGTTATTGTCCTTGGACTTGATTTATATGATCCCGGATATGACCGCAAAGCTACAATTAGTCTGGATAGGCTTCGATCAAGGCTCACAGGGAAGATGATTCATGATGAGGATTTTGAACAATTGATTAAGCAAGACGGTTACTCGTATCTCCCAGGCAATTACGATTACTTGAGTGCACAAGATTATCAGGAGGATGAGATTGAATATTTTTTAGCTAGAGCTGGGGCAAATGCAGATGTGGTTATTGCTGACTTTGGCTCTATTCCGGAAAGTGCTGCATGGTATGTCGGAATGCACAAATCGGCACTGCGTATGATCGTCACTCATCCAAAGCATGAATACAGACTCGAACCTCTTCTAGAGCTTGCTGGGCATATGGATCTACGTCCACATGATTTTCAACTGATTATTAACCGCAGTAATGTGGAAGAAATATCTTCTCCTAAAAATCTAGCGCTTCGCTTTGGGGCTGAAATATTGCTGGAGCTACCGTATTACCAGCCCTTGCAGGAAAGCTTACCTCTAGGCAAAAAAGAGCTGCAGCATGTGGATGATAAGGTACATTCTCTGCTCGTGTCCATGAGCCTGGCACCAGAAGCTAAAAAGAAAGGCATATTCCTATGAATGGAAATCAACCGAACCGTCCGTTGTTCTCTCTAAAACAAAGTATCCTACGCATGAGCAAACCGGGCAAGGAAGACTTTTATGCATTTTTGCAAAAAATGAAGAACGATATGAACGAAGGGCTGGAACGTGAGGATGATGCTTACTTCGAGTTAAATGCGAAGGCGCTAATTGGAGATCCGCAGGCGGTTAGCTTTTTTATGAATGAGATAGAGAAATACTTGCGGAAGACACCCTTTACGGGCAAGGTTCCAGAAGCATACAGAACGGCTGCAGAAGCGCTCTATCATGAGTGGAAGGGTTTTGGTCCGGCTTATCGTTGGTTTACTGATCGTGCATACAGTGAATCAACCGGGCTACAGATGATCGGAAAGCAGATCTTTTATAACCAGAAAGGTGAGTTTGTAGCTTATCCATATGAGATGCCTTCACTAGATCGGGTTGAACAGTTAAAGCGCTCCTTATTAAAAAGTGATCCCAACAAAAAGCTGAACAAGGACAACCCTTCAGTGGAGTTTAAAATGGATGACCCGCTCTGGCCTGGTCGATTTATTAGGCTTGCCATTTGGGTATCCCCGAGAGTATGGGATGGCTTCACCACAATATCGTTACGGCGGCAGGTTGTAGAGTTTCTGAGTCTGGAAGATCAGGCGGGTACAGAATGTATTCCTGCGGAATCGGTCGAAATGATTCGGGCGTTATCATCTACCTTTCGCAATACCATTATTGCGGGCGCTGTAGGCTCGGGAAAAACAACCTTTGCAAATACGATCGTCGGTGAGCAACTGCTCGGATCTTCATCCTGTATGGGTGTAGTGATGATAGAAAAGCATCCGGAGTCGATTTTACCTTACCAGATTAAAGGGCACCGAATTATTCCAATCCAGGCTGCGAACGAGGAATTGATGGAGGTAGGGGTAGAATCGCTGCGGCATGACCCAAACATTTTGTATATGACGGAAATGCGTTATAACGAATGGGAATTTTATCTGTGGAGTGGGGAAAAAGGGTATGACGGCATCACCGGAACCTTCCACACCGTTGATTCGGAGGATATTCCTTATCAAGGCTCTTTTGCCGTGTCGACAAGGATTGGCGGGAGCCTTAAGGGGCATTTGATCTCTGCACTGAAATCGTGCGAGCTGGTCTTTATTTTGGAAAGTGTTCCGAACGGGAAGAAGCGGTTAACGCGAATATCGGAAGTCTTTTATGACGAGGAAAAGAACTCTGTATTTGCGAATGATCTGATGCGCTGGGAACCCCAGAAGATGTGTTGGTCCTATAATGACAAGCTGACAAAGAACCTGATTCTGAAGATGACTAGGAAAAATGAGCAGGCAACACAGTTACTTCAAAAAGAGCTGGGACAGCTTGCAGCAGCAAAACCAATGGATCAGCCTATCAAAGAAAGCTTGAAATCTAAGATCATTCTTAACGAGTGAGGAGGTGAAACCGTGGATTTATTATTGTATATTCTTCGTTTTGTCCTTCATTTGTTAATTGTATGGGGAATTTGGCTGCTCATTAAACCGCTAATCGAAAGGCATTTACGACAAGTGGGTCAGAAATTCGATTTTCGTATCAAACATAAAATGAGTATTTTTGGCAAAAGAGTTAGCTCGGTAAAAAAAAGGCTATGGCTCTACCGTCATCTAGATAATCTTTTATATTTCGTACACCGAAAATATGAGCCGGGAATTAGCGTTATGCGTTTTATCATGCGTACAGCAATAGTGTTTATCGCGGTTTTTCTATCAGGACTACTGACGCTAAGCGAGCTTCCTGGACAATTAAGTTTTAACAATCCTTTTCTGGAAGGGATAACTTTTAACGAAGGGCGTTCGATTCAGGGGGCATGGAGATTTCCACTTTTTATGGCTGTGATTTCTGCGACGATTCCTTATTTTCGTATGAGATACATCTACGCGCAAAGGAAGGTGCATGGAAGCTATGATTTACTCGATGTAGTCAAAATCTCCACCAAATTCACTCACTTGTCGGTAGATTCCGTTCTCGATCGGACAGCGGATTTTCTTACGGATAAGAATGTGCTGAAGGGTCCTTTGAAGCTGCTAGGGGCTGCGTTTTCCAATTACAGTAATGAGAAGGAGCTTGTTGAGGAAGCAGGGAGATTTTCCAATGCGATTGGTACTACCTTCGCCCTAGAATTTATATCGGATTTGCTCTATGCCGAGAAGGAAGGAACCCGTTATTTAAAAAGCTCACTGATGCTGTTAAACCGTTCCATGGAGCAACAGAGAGAAACGATTTTGACTGTAAAAGCGGGAAGTAGAGATGCGATCAGCCTTGGCTTATACGGGAATCTTTTGGTGCTGGTATCAACGGTTGGAACCTTTATGTACATGCTGAAGCCTGATATCTATTTCCAATTGCAGTTTGAGACTACAGTAGGACTTTCTTTTTTGATGGTGATCGTCTCCGGTCTTTTTATTTCTTTTGTGATCAGCACTATTCTCGCCAGACCTAAACTGGACTACCACTAAGGTGATGAGCTATGGACAGATTGTTACTATTAGTTACTGTAATCGGGATTGTTTATGTCGCATTACTTGTCTTTGTAAGCAGTAGTAGTAAACAGGAAAGATATCTTGTCCGATTAGGACTACGGTGGAATGAGCTTGGGGAACGGGTGCAGGGGGATAGACTTCAGCAATTATTGAATGATTCTGGTTTATCGATTTCAGCCCGTAAAATTACGCTTTTCCGTTACTCAGCAGCGCTGATTTATTTAATAACTCAAGTCGTCAGTGATTTCATTCGTTCTAATTCTTTTTCTATTTATGACCCTCTAATTGCTCTTCTTATTCTCGTAATCAGCAGTCCGATGCGCTACCTTCCGTTTGGCTGGGTGCTTGCATGGCTTCATCAAAAAACGGTTATTAAAAAAGACGGTGAGCTGATCTCTTTCATCCGTCTATACGAGAATAATCGGCTACGCAAGCGCGGATATGCGCAATTTGGCACTTTTTGCGGGAGTACGGCTGGACATTTTCAATATATACGTCAGGATCTGTACGAGTTGTCAGAACGAGCAGTAGATGAGGGTGTGGAGGGGGCGATTGAATGGTTTTGTGCAAAGTTTCCGGATAATCATAGTTTTATTAATGACATTCGGTCCATTTTGCTGGCTACTGAGGGTATGGATGACGACACAGAAGCGGCGAATTATTTGCGTGAGCAAGGTAAGATTATCTCCAAAATCTCCAGCGATCAGTATTTGAAAAAGTGGTCTTTTATCGGTGATCTATCTACGATCATTAATGTTATCCCATCGATTGCTACTTTTTTGATGATCGTCGCGATGGCGATGCAGTACATTTTACTGATCAAAGGGAATTTTAATGGGGTCGGTATGTTCCAGTGAAAAATAGTATATTCAATATTATTTAAAAAATATAAAATAAAAGGGAGATTTTAACAATGAAAAAGGATGCTATTTCTACAGGTTTGTTTATTGCTATTGGATTTTTATGTGTGGCCATCGTAATTGCCGTTTTGATTCCTGTAGTTCGAGATGTAATTGATGCTACGGATGATAATAAACCGACGATTCCGGGTGTGACATTTATTCAACCGCTGGATTCCAGCCAAACGGCAACTGCTCGGGTCTTAACCCAACCTTCGGTTTAATTCGATTATGAAAAAAGACTCTATCTCTATAGCAATGTTTCTGGCTATTGGCTTTGTAATCGCAGGGATGTTTATCACAGTAGCTACGCATATCATTGGCAGCAGTCAAGACGATATCATCACACATACTAAGCAAGTAGAACAATATTAGAAGGAGGCGTTTCTATTGAAGGAGACCGTCCTCCGGGCATTATTCATGTGGCTTGTCCTGTTTATTATCCTGCAGCCCATATTCACCTATATTGATTATCTGCTAGATTTACAGGTCAAAGCTAATACATCCTACATCACACAAAAAGCTGCAACGGAGGGGATGGTCACAGCGTCTATGCGGAACGAAGTGATTTCAAATCTGAAGGCGATTGGGTTCTCAGAGGATTCTATAGAAATTACGAGCAGTACAGATACCATTCAAGAACGCAAGCAACGAATTGATGTGTATGTAACAGCACCACGGATAAATTTGTTTCCGTATAACTTTTCCACGGTTTCGCAGCCGACCCGATATTATGGACATGGGTCAATTATGAGTGAATATCTCGATTGATTAAGGGATGAGCCTAATTTATGGATTACATTATTAAGCTGGCATTTGTCCTACTGATCTTTATCTACTCCTGGTTCTTTCAGATCCAGAATCAGGAGTGGGACATGCTGCGCAGCATGCTAAAAGATGCAAACAATATCGCTGTTCATGATGCCGCGCAGGAATTAGATGAAACTGAACTCACACGAGGTCGTCTAATTATCGATCCCGCGCTTGCTTACGATACTTTTCAACATGTCTTGCAGGCGAATCTTGGGCTTGATAACGGCCTTTCTCCCCAAGTAGGCAGCCGTTTTAAGAATCAAGTAAAGATTGTGAAGTTTGATATTGTTGATGCTTCGGACGGAGTGACTTTTCCACTTTTATACGAGGATAGTGAATATGGCATTACCAAATACATAGAGGGTCCCTCGGTTATTGCCGTCATTGAGACGGAACATCCGTTGCTGATCTCCAGAGCCAAAACACAAGAGCCAATCAGAGTACCAGCAGTTCAGGAGTATAAGTTTAATAAGTAGGAAAAATCCAATTGAGACAAGGGAGAGATTTGGGGATGAAGAGAGTTGTAAAGGCGACTTTGGTAGCGGCAATGTTATTTAGTGTGGTTTTGGGGCAGGGAGTGGTTGCAAAAGCGGAAACGGTTACATCAGTAGTTACGGCTAAGCCAACCACATCCGCGGTACCCACAGCAACCGTGAAACCTATAGCAACGCCAGTGCCTATTATGAGGGATAATCTGAGTAAATTTGGATTGAAGAAAGACTTGGAGCTACCTGTGACAGTAACGGCGGGTGGGTTGAGTTATACGTTGGAGAAGATAGTGATCTATGATATTAATTCTATGGATGCAAAAGATCTCATTAAGAAATATGGATATTCACGTTATGGAAAATATTTTATCTGGACCAAAATTACGATTGAAAATAAAGGGGAAACAATAATAGAAGAATCAGCTAAGGATCTAAGTCAAAAGTGGAATTTAACTTTTTCTGATGGGGGTACACTTTATCCAGATATGCCAGAAGTAAAAGTCCGAGAAAACAATAGTAAAGAAGCTTTATGGAATTATCAATTGAATCCAGGGCAAAAATTAACTACATATCAGGGCTTCAATTATAGAGGGGAGTTTGATTATTTTGTAATAAGATTGTCCGTTAAGGGTACTAAGGCGAGTAAATCTATTGTTAATGATTTAAATAGTTTGTAGGTGATTAATCAATGTTAAAGTTAAAGCCAAAAATTATTTTGTTTCTTTGTTTGTTACTAATTATACCTATTTATTCTTTATCTCCCTACACTGCAAAAGCAGCTGCTACAAAAAATTCAGTTATAAGCATTCCTAATTCAAATCTATCGGGATCAGCTAATAAATCCAAAACTGTTTATCTTGATCTTCCGAGTGGTGTTTCCAGTTCATCAGTTAATACAGCATCCATAAAATATAACGGAAGTAACTCAGTTGTTGGGACGATCATAGTAGAAAATGGGAAAATCAAAATAACGCTAAAGGGAAATGAATCTACAAAAACAATTAATAATGTACAAGGATTCTCAGGGAATTACAAGGATTTTTACTCTTCAAATCCTGGAAATTCAATATGGTTATATTCTGATGGTAAGCGGTGGCAAATTAATGATTATAAATATACAACAGATACTATGCAATCATATGATAGGAATGCTACAGATGGTTATTATCCATCTCAAAAACCACCATTAACAACTTTGACTACTAAGAGTAATTTATCTAAAACTAATCTAACGTGGTATAACAATTCTTCAAGTAGCAAAATTGATAATGTAGATATTATACAATCATCTATTAAACCAATAGAATGGGTAACCGAACAAGACCCTAGAACACCTAATGTAAAATCAGTGAATTTTAAAGATGGGCGGTTGATTGTTGATCACGTTATACCTAATACATCTGATAAGACCTTTAATGCACCGTGGAGACCTGAACCACCAGATGGAAAACATGATTTAACGCCACCGGCAGAGGGAAGACTTTATTATATAATAGTAAATTACTATTATATTGCTGATGCGAAAGTTACTGAATATAGTTATGCAGGTAACGTCTCCTTCGACTACACTCTCCCTACAGAACCCACACTTACCGGTACGGTAACTCTAAATAAACCTAATCCCAATCCAACAAAATTGGGAGATAAAGACGAACCCGTTCAAATTTCGTTAATGGGGCAGCTGCAAGGCTACAATGATGCTTCAAACATTGATGAGTGGGTGTTCTATGCTAAAGAGAAAGACAGAAATAATACACTCAAAACGAAAAAGGAATCTGCAAAGACATTTAACGTAAACACTTTATTTGACTTTGAGATCAAAAAGTCGAGTGTAACGGGCGAACATTTTACTCAGGAATATGCTTTAACCGTCCTCGTCCGCTTTAAAAAGCCAATCGTCACAAAGAATGGAACCATCACCTCTCTGGAACAGCCTCTACAGATTTCAGCAGGTGTTTATAAAAACAATCCTCAAGTTACTTTTCCTCCAAATCCAACTATTCCAACAGAACCTGAAGGAAAGCCACCTATTGCGAGAATATCAACAGCTAGATACATAAAAGCAGGGTCTGATATGCTCGTTAGTGGAAATGCTTCCTATGATCCGGATGGATATATCACTGATTATGCTTGGAGCACATCTGGAGCGCAGGGAGAAATCGGAAATGTCCCAAGGGGGTATGTATGGTATACCATAGAGCAAGTTGGAGAGACATTTCCTATAGCTCTCACAGTCGTTGACAATGATGGACAAATAGGTAGTACAAGTACAGAAGTTACCGTCATTGAGCCGAAACCAGCAGCAATTATAGATATAGAAGGAATACTTAAACAAAATCGTAAAACGACATTGTTCAATAGAAGCCAGAGTCCAACACGCTTTCCGTTAATACCATCGAAAACACGAGTTATCATCACTGCTGTATCTGGCGGTACGAATGCAGATATTAAATATAGTGGTACTTTATCTGAACTTGAAAGCAAAGACATCTTATTTAAAAAACCTGGAAAATATAAGGCTACGATTTATGTGGAAAATACGCTTGGGTATTCTGATAGTGATGAGATTACTTTTGATATTGTGCCAGATGAAGCGCCGTACAACTATTTTACTCTGCCTAGAGTGGTATATCGAAGTCCTGATTACGGTAATAAAGCGGTGGTTTCATTGGATGATATCTCCTATTCGCCTGATAAAGATGTAGTGGGTCGGAGACTCTGGGAGTATCGCTATGATTCAAATAATGACGGGAGTTTTAGCGGAGAAGCATGGGTGATCTTCAGTAATGAGAACAAGGATCGCTTAAATTTAGAACTGAGCGAGGTAGGGAAATATGAAGTCCGACTTACTGTGTTTGAAGAGTTTGGTCAACCAACCATTGATGAGTTTGTGACAGAAGCTGATCGGAAATCTACAAATTCAGATGGACAAAAGTTAAGCTCACGGATTGTAGAAGTGAAAAACCGAGCGCCAGAAGTTGATTGGTCGTGGTAGGAGAGGTGCTTAAATGAAGAAGACAAAAGAAATACTTTCACTAGTAATTATAATCACTATCCTATTCGGAGTTTTCCCTAGTCAGGGAGTGGATCTTCAGACAGCAGAGGCTGCGACGGGTGATCCAAATTTCATTACTTATAAAGATATAAATATACCTGCTGATGGTTCTTTTTTTGATGCTGGTTGGAATTATGGCACTCTTAGTGGGACAATAAATAACCAAAAGCTAACGAATATTAAATTTAATCGTACCACTAAGCAACTTACGTTTGACATTAGTTCGGATGCAACATTGACTTTAGGAGTAAACTTGGTTCCTTCACAAAGTGCTCTAGATAAACGTGTCGTTCGAGCGGATCTCTGTGTAGCGGCAATTCCAGAGGGGAAACCATTAGATTTACCAAGTTACCAATACGGTTGTCCGAGTGACTGGACCAGTCAGTATACCAATTTCACCCCATTGTACAAGAGTTGGTTTGATGGACCGTTTTACCCGAATACATTTGAACATACATTTAATCTAGCGACAGATGTTACCTATTACAACTATACGGGGACTTTAGGGTACGGCGAACTTCCAATAGGGTTAGTAATTAACTACGGTTTTGGCGCAGGTCAACAAGATGGATGGCGTGGATATGGTCCAGAACATGGATTTGGAGGGCCGTACATTGGTCATAATTTTCAAAGAGTATTTCCTTTGATACCTAATAGTCCACCTACCATTTCGTTAAATACACCCAATAATCAAGTCCTGCAGAACGAGCCTGGACGAAACATGCTTAACATCGAGGGATATGTCCACGATCCAGATAATGATGATCTTATCGTAAGTGCGGAGATACCAAATGTATTTTATAGGAAGACGGTAGTATCTCAAACGAAAGGATATCAGTATTTCTCTATCCCTGTAGACGCTGTGGCTGATTCGATCCCGCCGGGCGACTATACGATGACTGTAAAAGTAGCAGATCCTTCAAACATGTCAGAATCCGCGAGTATGACCTTTAAAGTTACAAACAGACTGAAGCGAAACGCTTTTGTTCTCGTTAATAGTCCTATAGAGAATAGCGGCACCACCTATGAAGATTATGAGTGGGATGCTAAGTACGCTGATCGAGTGAGATATGATCATGATCCGAATTACTTTGATAACTCAATGGGGATTATAGGGGATTCGGGACTATGGAGGACGAGCCTTTACACTTCATTTCCGTATACCGGACAATATGTAGTGAGTTATCAAGCTAAGGATATACCGAAACAGGATGCTCGCTTTGCTGAATATCAGATGTGGAGTAAAGATGCCGCATCTACGATGAGTTTTAAAGTCCATCGCAAGCCAATAGCGCTTTTTTCAGCAAGGCTTATCAATGGAAATGTTCAATTAATAGATTCATCCTACGATTTAGATCATATTACAAGTGCTGATAAAGGGATTATGCAGTGGCAATGGCAATATAAAAAGAGTGTTGATGAGATGTGGATCGACGGGCAGCCGCCTGGGGGAGTTTTTGAAAAGGACAGTTACGATATACGTTTAAGAGTCCGTGATGTGGATGGAGATAATGGAGTCGGTGTATGGAGCGATTGGTGTCAACGTACTGTGGGGAATGCTGCCGTTAATCTACCACCCGTTGCATTATTTACCGTTAATCCGAATACCGTTTCTTATCGTAAATCTACGACCATTACAGACAAATCTTTCGATCCAGATAATGATCCATTAGATGTATATTACTGGACTGTAATCAAAGACGGATGGAATAAAGTATGGGAACATTGGGGTGGAGCGACAACACCGCCGAATATCGCATCATTCGGTGAAGGGAACTATCAACTCAATCTGCAAGTACATGATAATCGTGGCTTGTGGTCGGATTGGTACAGTCAAAATGTACAGGTAGTCAATCATCCACCGGCTGCAGCATTTACAATGCCTAACGAAATATACCGCGATACGATTATCACAATGGATAACTTAACACCAGATCCGGATGAAGATGGAGATGTTTTATCTTATGCCTGGAATGCAAAATTTAATGACTCTCCCTACTACTGGGCAGGAAACAACCGTTATCAATCAATGACCATTCGTGATCTTATTAATCGTAACGGTATATCACATAAAAAAGCCATTTCTGATGGCTGGGAAATGCAGCTCACAGCCTCTGATGGAAAATTAAGCTCTTATGCTACACGTACATTTATGGTTAAGAATCATGTCCCTGTTGCTAAGATTAACGGACCTTCATCCGTAAATCAGTATGATACGAAACAATTTACATCAGGGGATATCGATGAGGATACATCAGATCAAGGTTCTTTAGAATACTACTGGAAAGTAACGAACAGTAATGGTGAAGTGAAATCATATCTTACTCGCGATATTACGCTTACCTTCTCAGATCCAGGGGTATATACGCTAGAACATTGGGCAATCGATCAAATAGGAGATAAGTCGAATATCGCTGGATTGCAAGTCCAAGTGAAAGAGAATTTGGCACCTACTATGACTTTAACTAGCCCTTCAGGTACAGCAACAAACCCATCTGTGATCGACTCGGAACAAGGCGATCCATTAATTAAATGGACTTACGCAGATCCAGAAAATGATCCACAGGAGAAATATAGATTAGAGTTTTTTACGAAGGATGATCTATTAGTTTCCACTGTAGAAAATCCAGATCCTACTGGCCTACTCAGACAATATCAAATCCCAAATAATACATTTGAACGGTTTGAATACTTTACAGTGAAAGGTCGGGCGTACTCCAAATTTTCATGGTCAGATGTATCAAATGAAAAAACATTCATCATCGATAATGCACCTAAGCCGGGATTCACTCTGATCACAGATACTGGTAAAGATGCGACTAAGGTACCGATCTACCGGACGGACGTTCTGAACATTAAGAGTAACGCAACTGATCCGGACGAACCAAAAGGAGATACAATAAGCCACAAGTATTTCTTAAAACCATCAAGTGGAACAGAAGCCCTAGCAAGCATTCAAAAGGACTTCACGAAGCAGTTTAGTAGTAATGGTGTATTCACCTTTAGACAGCTTGTAACGGATTCTCTGGGGCTGTACCGTGAAATATCCCATAGTATAACAGTTGTGAATAGAATTCCAACAGTTAATATTACGTATCCAACCAGTACGGACTCGTCAAAACCGACAATCGCAAGTACACTTACACCGATCATTAAATGGGATTATCAAGATGAGGACGGAGATCTGCAGCAACGTTATAAGGTGCGAATTATTAACTTGGCCACCGGTGCAATCAAGGTACAATCTGGTGAACAAGTTTCAAGCGCAAAACAATGGCAGATTCCAGTCAGTTCACTGATTGAGAATGAAAAGTATGCCGTTGAAATGGAAGTCTTTGATGGTTACAACTGGAGCGATGTCTCTCCACGTAAATACTTCATGGTGAATTTACTGAGTATTAAAGGAGGCGTTAAGCACACCGAAGAGTGGAACAACAACCGTAAAGGCTACAATCTTAAAAAAAGCGGCAATGAGGAGAGTCCAAGAGGATACAACGTATTTTGGGCAGGAGAACGTTTTGTTCTGCAAGGTACAGCAACAGGTCTCCCGGATACTGTGCAAGTAACCATGAACGGAGGGTTCACTACGCAGCTCAGCCCAACTAACGACGATAAAACCTTCTGGACAGGTGAAATGTACGATAGCTCTTTTGAAAAGCTACCAGATGGACCTGTTACTTTTACCTTTACGGCTCAGAATGCGTATAACACCAAAACGGATACAGTTACCGTTGTTATATCATCGGATTGGTCGGAGTATTTCCAGAATCATCGAATTAAGTAGAGTAGGAGCCTATATCACCCTATCTTTTTTGCGTGACTTCACAGGATCATGTTAATGTTGAAGCATTGTATCAAACATTGATAGGGGTAGGGGACATGATTCGAGAGTTAACACCAGCGGAAATGAAATCAATCTTGAGTTCGATTAATAGGGAACAGCATTTTTTATACTATTCATACCTTACAGCTCGTAAGCATAATACGGTACACTATGGACAGTTTACAGAGCAGGGGGAGCTGCTCGGCGTATTGGCTTTTTTTAGAGGGCTTTCGTTCTATGCGTTTTCCGTATTCCCTGTGGAGAAGTCATTCTGTCTCCGGTCCGTGCTTGCAGTTATGAAAGATCAATTGAGTTTACCTGACAATGCTGTCGGTAATGTAATCGTTAATGAAGAAGTTATGGCTGTACTCGCTTCACAGCTTGAACTTGTTAAGTCACCCAAAAAACTGCTTCTAATGAAGCATATCCATCAAGAAGCGTTACCACCGGTGGATACAAGCGTTTTACATTTGGGTCCCCCTTATTTTGAACTCATTGAGTCGAAAATGGCCGATTTAGATACAATGGCGTTCTCAAAAGAAGAATTACAGTATCCGTTCTATGGTGTGATGGAACAACATGAGCTGATTGCGGTAGGTGGATACCATATTTATAGCGAAGATTACGTTGAATTGGGGAACATCGGAACGGATGTAAGATGGAGAAGGCAAGGCTACGGGAAAAAGATCTGTGCAGAGCTCACCCGAGCGGGGGGAAGGGTTACCTCTAACGTGTATTTGAATGTCCTTGAGGAAAATGTAGGCGCAATTTCTCTATATCAATCCATCGGTTATGAGCTCATGTGCAAACAGTACATGGTCCAATTTGTTATTTGATGGTTAATGAAAAAGGACTAAGCGGATTTAAATCCGCTTAGTCCTTTTTCACAAGCATAGAACCTTTTATACGACCCCTTCAGTCCGGTCTTCATTCATTCGCATCATTCGTGCGGCAACCGAAGTAGTATGTAATGGTAAAGAGGATGGGCGCGCAGAGGCTCTCTGAGCTCTACGTAAATAATAGGATAGCTTGCCAGTAAAAATCTTATGTGCACAGAGTGAAAGCGCGAAATCTTCCGGTGTAACGAAGCAGGAAGGCTTATTCACAGGCTGAACTGCAGTTTCTTCAAATAAAGAGGCAACGAAATGGGAACAAAAATAAGCATTTTCTCTATCGATTTTAATATTCAGAAGCACACCGATTAATCCTAAAAGATGGTATTTATAACGCTCCTGATTTTGCATCATCCCTTGGACGTGATTGTACATCGTATCGTATTCCTCAGCGCTAACACGCAACTGATAGATGGAACAATTAGCACTGCTATAAAAAGGGTCGATAAAGTTCTCCTGGATTAGTCCTGCCACAAATGGATTGTGCATTTTTTTTCTTCCGAAGCTGTATACCTCCCGCAGTTCACAGTCAAAGGCGATCGAAGCATGATTCAGATCGGCTTTTGTAAACCACTTAATAAAACCACTAAAGGCCGTACCTGTACCGGTAAGCACAATAAAGATGTCCTTATTCGAACTCATGTTCAAAGTTCCTTTCCACTAGGAAATGTTGGGTAATGAATGAAAATTATGCTTAACTAACTCCATCTTACTGTATATTTGAGCATTGTAAAACAATCTTTAGTCGCAATTAAAAACTAGACCATAGACTAGTGCAATTCTGGCTTGTCTCATAGTTCTTGTGTGTATATAAATACGTCGATATTGCAAAAGATAAGCTGTTCAAATAAAGAGTTTTTAAAAACAATTGGAATTGCTTCCACACTAATGATACAATAAGAGTCAAAATGACATTCTTGAGATTTCAGAGGAGGAACTATTAAATGAGTGAACAAGAACAAGCGATTCAAAAGGAAGAAAACTCAACTGTAGATAACCTGTCCATTACAACGATTCGTACTTTGGCGATTGACGCCATTGAAAAAGCAAACTCCGGCCACCCAGGTATGCCAATGGGTTCTGCACCAATGGGCTACCAATTGTTTGCAAAAACAATGAAACACAACCCTGATCATCCAACATGGGTAAACCGTGACCGTTTTGTATTGTCCGCAGGACATGGTTCTATGCTTCTGTACAGCTTGTTGCACCTTAGTGGTTATGATCTGCCTATGGAAGAATTGAAAAATTTCCGTCAATGGGGCAGCTTGACTCCGGGTCACCCAGAAGTAGGTCACACCGCTGGTGTCGATGCAACAACAGGTCCACTTGGACAAGGTATTGGTATGGCTGTTGGTATGGCTATGGCTGAAGCTCAATTGGGAGCTACCTACAACAAAGATGAACATAAAGTGGTTGACCACTATACTTACGCTATTTGTGGTGATGGTGACCTGATGGAAGGGATCTCTTCCGAGTCCGCTTCACTCGCTGGTCATTTGAAACTGGGCAAATTGGTTGTATTGTATGATTCAAATGATATTTCCCTTGATGGTAAATTGAACCTTTCCTTCTCCGAGAACGTGGCTCAACGTTTTGATGCTTATGGTTGGCAAGTACTTCGCGTTGAAGACGGAAATGATCTTCCGGCTATTGCCAAAGCGATTGCTGAAGCTCAAGCTGAGACTAGCAAACCGACTTTGATCGAAGTGAAAACTGTAATTGGTTATGGTAGCCCTAACAAACAAGGTAAAGGCGGCCATGGAGGTACTCACGGTTCCCCACTTGGAGCAGAAGAAGCTAAGCTGACCAAAGATTTCTACAAATGGGTATACGAAGAAGATTTCTATGTACCTGACGAAGTGCGTGCTCATTTTGCAGAAGTGAAGAAAAACGGAATCGCAGCTAATAAAGCTTGGGATGACAAATTCGCAGCTTACAAAAAAGCATATCCAGAGCTTGCTGCACAGTTCGAAACAGTAATCAACGGCGATCTTCCAGAAGGCTGGGATGCTAACCTTCCAACTTACACTACTGAAGATAAAGCAGTATCGACTCGTGTTGCTTCCGGTAGTGCGCTTAACGGTCTGACTGCTGGTGTTCCTCAGCTTGTGGGCGGTTCTGCTGACTTGGAAAGCTCCACTATGACGCATTTGAATGGTTTGACATCGTTCACACCAGAATCTTATGATGGCCGCAACATCTACTTCGGCGTACGTGAGTTTGGTATGGCTGCTGCAATGAACGGTATTGCACTGCACACAGGTCTTAAAGTATTCGGAGGAACATTCTTCGTGTTCACAGACTACCTGCGTCCAGCCATCCGTTTGGCTTCGATCATGAAATTGCCAGTAACCTATGTACTGACACATGACAGTATTGCAGTTGGTGAAGATGGTCCTACGCATGAACCAATCGAACAATTGGCTTCCCTGCGTATCATCCCAGGTCTGACTGTTATTCGTCCGGCTGATGCTAACGAAACTTCTGCAGCATGGGCTTATGCTATGGAAAACAAAGAGAATCCAGTTGCTTTGGTTCTGACTCGTCAAAACTTGCCAATTCTTGCTGGAACAGTTGATGGCGTTCGTGAAAACATCAAACGTGGTGGTTATGTTGTTTCTGATTCCAAGAATGGCACTCCACAAGCACAACTGATCGCTACTGGTTCTGAGGTACAATTGGCTGTTAAAGCACAAGCTGCTTTGGCTGAAGAAGGTATCGATGTTCGTGTAATCAGCTTGCCAAGCTGGGATCTGTTCGAAAAACAAGATAAAGAATACCGTGATTCCGTAATTCTTCCAGGAGTTAAGGCTCGTCTTGCAATCGAAATGGCACAAACCTTTGGCTGGGAACGTTACACTGGTGACCAAGGCGATATCCTCGGTATCACTACTTTCGGAGCTTCCGCACCTGGAGACAGAGTAATGAAAGAATACGGCTTTACTGTTGAAAATGTAGTTAGCCGTGTGAAAGCACTTCTGTAATTAACTGAATAATCATTAGGGGGAGAACAAGTAATGAGTCAGTTTAACAACGCAACGATTGAAAAAGCAGCCAATGTATATTATGGCGGACAAGTAACAAGCCGTACGGTAATTTTGCAGGATGGAACTAAGGTCACACTTGGTATCATGTTGCCTGGTGTATATGAATTTGGTACGGATGGTCCTGAAATTATGGAGATTCTGTCCGGCGATCTTAAAGTGCTGCTTCCCGGCACTGAGGTATGGCAGGAGATTAAGGGAGCAGCAACGTTCAATGTCCCTGGCAACTCAAAATTTGCGTTGGAAGTATTTGAAGTAACTGATTATTGCTGTTCTTACCCGGTTCTATAAAGAGATAACTAGAAAGCTCTGCTGAAAAGCAGGGCTTTTTCTTTTTTTTCTTGCACTACAAAGAATAATTTAGTATTATTAATGCAAACAAACGTTCGTGTATTTTAACTACATAAGTAATTAATTAGTTAAAAAAGACCGCCTCTCACATTGGAAGTCATGTGAGAAACGGTCATGAGTAAGTGAAATGTTATTCGGATACAGTAGAACCCATTTTTTGTCCGATCCACTCTTCATAGCATTTCACTACAGCGGAGAGGTCTTCGTCGCCATAGCCTTGGGTAAACCCAGCTTGAAACATGCTTTTAGCTAGTCCCAGCATTGGAGAAGGGACGCCTGTGAAATCGCTGTGGGCGGAGGCTAACTTCAAATCCTTTAACATTAATGCAAGGGAGAACTGATTGCTGAAATCATTTTCTATGATTTTACGGCCTTTAAGCTCTGCTTGTTTGCTACCCGCAGAACCAAGCTGCACTAGTTCAAGGAACTTGTCAGCTGGAACACCTGATTTTACAGCGATAGCGAATCCTTCAGCCAGGGCAATGTTGTGAATGCCGACCATAGCATTATGAGCCAGCTTGGCTACAGCACCACTGCCGTTCTCACCCATATGTATCAGCTTTTTGCCCAAAGTATCGAAGATATCGCGATGCTGTTCTATAACTTCAGCACTGCCGCCAACCATGAACACCAAGGTTCCTTCAATAGCTGCCGGCTTGCTTCCGGTCACTGGCGCGTCAAGGAAATGTCCACCTCGAGCTTCTACAGCAGTGGCAATTTCGTGAACTAGTCCTGGAGAAATTGTGCTGGAATCAATAATTAAGCCGCCTGGCTTAAGTGCATCAAGAATACCATCCTGACCATAAAACACTTCACGAACCGAATCATCATTACTGATCATGGTAATAATAACATCCTTACCTTCAGCGGCGGCACGTGGCGTAAGGGCAGTCTGGGCACCTTCTGCTTCAAGAGGTTTACATTTAGCTGCTGTACGGTTGTACACCGTCACCTGAAAGCCGCCACGAAGCAAGTTGGAAGCCATTGGCGCTCCCATTGTTCCAAGTCCGATAAAACCGATTTGTTTCATTTGTATAGCCACCTTCCGTTTTCTTCATTCTATCACGGCACTTAGGCTAGCACCACAGCTCAGCCATGCCTAATGATGCGGGAAACGCTTCCATGAAACTTTCGAAAACTTGGTTCTAAAGCCCGGGATGTGCCCTAAGACCTTGCCAGTCAAGGCAAATTAAAGTATCCTAATTATAAAGTTGTAACAAGCGGTTTCAAATTTAAAGAGATAAACAGGAGGTTTCCATTACCGATGTCTAAGAAGATTAATTTTGACTACACCAAAGCCCTTACTTTCTTCAATCAACAAGAAATTGACAACCTTGCCGCTCCAGTTAAGTTAGCGCACGAACAGTTGCATAATAAGACTGGTGTAGGTTCCGACTATCTTGGATGGATTGATCTTCCATCAGCTTATGATAAGGAAGAATTCGCACGCATTCAGCAAGCCGCAAAGAAGATCCAGAGCGATTCCGAAGTACTGATTGTAATTGGTATTGGTGGTTCTTATCTGGGAGCACGCGCAGCGATTGAAGCGCTCTCGCATTCTTTTTACAATAACCTTTCTAAAGATAAGCGCAAAACTCCAGAAGTTTATTTCGCTGGTAATAACATCAGTTCTACATACATCACGCATTTGCTTGATCTAGTAGAAGGCAAAGACTTCTCTGTGAACGTAATCTCCAAATCAGGAACTACGACTGAGCCAGCCATTGCTTTCCGCATTTTCCGCGCAGCTCTGGAGAAGAAATATGGTAAGGAAGAAGCTCGCAAACGTATTTACGCTACTACAGATAAGGAAAAAGGTGCCCTTAAGAAATTGGCTACTGAAGAAGGTTATGAATCCTTCATCATTCCAGACGATGTAGGCGGACGTTACTCCGTATTGACACCTGTAGGCTTGCTTCCAATCGCTGTAGCAGGTATTAACATTGAAGAGATGATGCAAGGTGCTGCTGCCGCTGCGGATGAGTTCAATAATCCAGATGTAGCTACTAACCAAGCTTATCAATATGCTGCAGTTCGTAATGCTCTGTATCGCAAAGGTAAGACAACTGAAATCCTCGTTAACTATGAGCCTTCCTTACACTTTGTATCGGAGTGGTGGAAACAATTGTTTGGCGAGAGCGAAGGTAAGGATTTCAAAGGAATTTATCCTTCTTCCGTTGATTTCTCTACGGATCTACACTCCATGGGTCAATTTATACAAGAAGGTAACCGTAATATCTTTGAAACGGTAATCCAAGTAGATCAAGTGGCTCATCATGTTACCATTGAGAATGATCCAGATGATCTGGATGGCTTGAACTTCTTAACAGGAAAGACTATGGATTTCGTAAATAAGAAGGCTTTCCAAGGTACAATGCTTGCGCATACAGATGGTCAAGTACCTAACCTTATCGTTACTATTCCTGATCAAACACCATACACATTTGGTTATTTGGTTTACTTCTTTGAAAAAGCTTGCGGCATCAGCGGTTACCTGCTCGGTGTTAACCCATTCGACCAACCAGGCGTTGAAGCATACAAGAAGAATATGTTTGCGCTGCTTGGCAAACCGGGTTACGAAAAAGAAAAGGCAGAGCTGGAAGCAAGACTTACAGAATAGTATTGCAGCAGTAATTTAGAGACCATTCATACTAGTGTAAGTCACCAGGAGCAGTCCATAGGTAATCCAATACCGGGGCTGCTCCTGACATTATATGAAGACATCATATGTATATAAGGACTGGAATAATTATGTTAGAACATTATCGAACGGTGCGCTCTTCCGGTTCTAAGGAAGTCGTAATCCGCAAATCTCGCTTCATTGGTCATGTTATGCCAGTTGAGAATGAAGAAGAAGCATTGTTGTTTATCGAAGACATCAAGAAGAAACATCGGGACGCAACGCATAACTGTTCTGCTTATGTGATTGGGGAGAGAGACGAAATCCAGAGGCAATCGGACGACGGGGAGCCGAGTGGAACAGCCGGCAAACCGATTTTGGAAGTAATTCGCAACCAGGGAGTTAAAAATGTCGCAATTGTTGTTACCCGTTATTTCGGAGGCATTATGCTGGGTGCCGGAGGGCTGATTAGAGCTTATACGGATGGGGCAGTGCTTGCGCTTGAAGCAGGAGAAGTAATCACCCGTGTGCTAAGACGAGAGGTATTCGTAGAAATTGATTACACTTGGCTAGGCAAGGTTGAGAACGAACTTCGGGGAAGAGGTATTCAGACCGGCGAGACTTTGTTCACCGATAAAGTAACGTTGTTATGTTTACCGCGAAATGATGAGGGAGACGCATTTATGGCATGGATAACAGATCTAACCCAAGGGCAAGCCTTGGTAACAGAAGGGCGGCGGATTTACTACAGCGAAGGGGATTAGGTATATGGCAAGGAGAGCAGTGGAGCAGGAGTTGTCGAGGGGAAGAATATTAGAGGCCGCTAGGCATCTGTTTATTACCAAAGGGTATCGAGCGATTTCAATGCGAAGCATCGGTCAGCATTTGGGATACAGCCACGGCTCTCTCTATTATCATTTCAAAGAGAAGGCGGAATTGTTCTACGCCATTGTTGTCGAAGATTTTAATCATGTGGCTACTTTGCTTGGTCAAGTAATGAATAAGCCACCTGAAGAGGGTATGACTCGAGTAGAGCAGCTAATTATGGAGTTTATAAGGTTTGGAATAGATCATCCTTATCAGTATGAAATTATGTTCATGATTCGTGATGAAGAGCTGCTGGCTTATTGTAGGGCAGAGCAGGGACGATGTTTTGATTTATTCTCAAGTATTGTACGCCGTCATATGAAGGAAGAGGGATATGTGTCCGAGGATTGGCAGAACGTGCCGCTAACCTTGTTCTTATCCGCTCACGGATTTATATCTTATTATATCCAAGATAAAGTATCATTTGAGGATGTAAAAGAGGCAGCATCAGCTCATATCAAGGTTTTATGTCGCAGCCTTTAACATGCTGTTTTTTTTATAAGTTCACACTTTAAAGCTGTGCATTGGTATAACGCTACTTCTCTGCTTGGTCAAAGTAATAATTAATTCTAGTTATATTTTAATGGCCGCTCCGTAGCAATAACGGAAGCGGCCATTCATCGTTTATCCCTCAATAATTTTCAAGAAACATTGTCTACGTCTAGGTCCATCAAACTCACAAAAATAAATACCCTGCCAACGTCCAAGTAATAGTTCGCCATCATGGATGATTATGCTCTGGGAAGGTCCGGATGTAATAGACTTAAGGTGGGAGGCAGTATTGCCTTCAGCATGTCGATACTTCGGATGCTCCCAAGGGTAGACTTCATCCAAACGCATCAGAACATCATGCCTCACATCAGGATCTGCATTCTCATTGATTGCAATTCCTGCGGTGGTATGTGGACAATAAACTACGATCACCCCGCTACGCACCCCGCTTTTTTTCACAAAAGAAATGACTTCACGAGTAATATCCCGTAATTCATCCCGTTTCGTTGTAGTAATCTCCAGTGTATGCAGCATAATCATTCCCCTTCCTGTGATGTGCCACTTTTTCCTAACCTTTGTTATATATATTTTACCCCAAATTCACTTGAAAGTAATTGACGACAACGAGAAGGATTTGGTAAAGTAGTAATAATATAAAACCAAGTATATAAATAGGAATAATTAATGGGGATGTTGGTTAGTATACCGACCGGTTATCCGGAGGTGGGAGGGCAAAATCATTGAATTCGCTGCTTAGACACAAAGGTTGGACTTGGGGTTTCCGAACTACAATTTTGCTCTATTTTGTAGTATTGATCGTGCTGCCTATACTTGGGGTCTATTACAACTCTTTTTCACTGGGTTTCGGTAATTTTGTGGAAAGCATAAGCGACCCGATTGCCTGGAAGTCGGTGCTGTTAACCTTAAAGCTGGCGATCATCGCTACTTTAATTAATGTCTTTTTAGGAACAATGATTGCCTGGGTTCTTATTCGTTATCAATTCATTGGTAAAGCATTGCTTAATAGTCTTGTGGATTTACCATTTGCACTGCCGACGGCAGTTGGTGGTTTGATGATTTTACTCTTGCTCGGACCTGGTAGTCTTATCGGCAAGGCTGCAGAAGCGCTTGGTTTTGAAATTGTTTTTCATCAACCGGCAATCGTAATTGCTATGGTCTTCGTAACCTTTCCCTTCGTGATTCGAGCGGTTCAGCCCTTGCTGGAGGAACTTGATCCTTCCGAAGAGGAAGCGGCATATACAATGGGTGCCAAGGGAACTAGAGTCTTCTGGCATGTTATTCTCCCCTCTATGGCTCCTGGGATGATCAGCGGTGGAATGCTTGCTTTCTCGCGGGCACTTGCTGAATTCGGCGCTGTAGTCCTCGTAGCAGGCAATATTCCAGGTCGTACACTCGTATCTTCTGTTTTTATTTTTGGTGAAGTTGAAAGTGATAATCCGGTTTCCGCAGCAGCGGTTTCTGTCATTCTCTTGACCTTATCTTTTCTCATTCTTTGGCTCATTAATATGCTGCAGATGCGGGGGAGACGCTCATGAGAAAATTTTGGATCGGACTCACCTACTTGGTGTTTTTTCTGCTAATCGCTGCACCGCTAGGGAAAATGGCTATAGGTGCTTTTAGTGAAGGATTTGGTGGTTTCTGGGATGCTCTGACTAGGCCTGAAGCGCTGCATGCGCTTATGATGACTGGGCTTGTTGTGATCGTAGTTACGTTATTAAATACGTTGTTCGGAATTATGATGGCGCTGTATCTTGTTCGAGCGAACTGGATAAATAGACGTCTAAAGGGCTTGCTTAACAGTATTGTTGATTTGCCTTATGCTGTGTCCCCTGTCATTGGCGGGCTGATGATTGTCCTGCTGCTGGGTCCGGATAGCGCCTTGGGTGCGATGTTTGAAGGGATTGGGCTGAAGATCGTCTATGCGATTCCTGGAATGATCATTGCCACCTTGTTCGTAACCTTTCCTTTAATGGTGCGTGAGGTAATGCCGGTGCTTCAGGAGATTGGTTCACAGCAGGAGGAAGCTGCTTCTACACTGGGCGCTCGTGGCTGGACAATTTTTTGGAAGGTGACTTGGCCTTCGATTCGTTGGGCGGTTGTGTATGGGGTCATCCTTACGGTGGCTCGTTCACTAGGTGAGTTCGGGGCGGTGCTCGTGGTCTCGGGTAACATTATGAACAAAACCCAGACGGCGACGACGCTAGTCTATCAGGATGTTGAGAATTTTAATGTAACGGCTGCTGGAGGAATAGCGCTAGTTCTGGCTGCATTTTCCGCAGGTCTACTGTTGTTGATGGAATGGACCAAGAGAAGAAAGGAAGTGCAGTAATATGCATGTGGAAGTGCGGGGATTAAATAAGCATTTTGGAGATTTTCATGCGGTCAAGGACGTCAATTTCACCATTACAAAAGGTCATCTGATCGGACTGCTCGGCCCGAGTGGTGGCGGTAAAACTTCGATTCTTCGTATGCTCGCAGGGCTGGAGACACCGGATAATGGCGAGATCATTTTTCATGGTCAGACAGTTAACAATCTTCCTCCTCAAGAGCGCGGGATCGGCTTTGTGTTTCAGAACTATGCATTATTTAAGCATATGACTGTTTTTGATAATATTGCTTTTGGATTAAAAGTAAAAAAAGCCAGCAAAACCGCCATTCGTGATCGTGTTATGGAACTGGTAGAGCTTACGGGGTTAAAAGGCTTCGAGAAGCGTTATCCGCATCAGCTATCTGGTGGACAACGCCAGCGTGTGGCCTTTGCTCGTGCACTCGCGCCTGAACCACAGCTATTACTCTTAGATGAGCCGTTCGCAGCTATTGATGCGAAGATCCGTCAGGAGCTGCGCGCTTGGCTACGTGAGCTGATTGAGCGTGTTGGCATCACTTCCATCTTCGTAACACATGACCAAGACGAAGCAATAGAAGTGGCAGATGAGATCATGATCATCAACCAAGGACAGTTGGAACAAAAGGGTACGCCTTGGGACATTTACAAGGAGCCTAAAACACCATTTGTGGCAACTTTTATCGGGGAGTCGACACTGATTGAAGATGCTTCTGAGGTGAAAGGCTTTAAAGGCGCTGGAGACGGTAAGCCTACCAAAGCACTAATTCGTCCTGAGTATATTGAAGTTGGTAACCTGCATGAGTTCAAGATGGCTTCAGCTACGGAAAAAGGTGTCGTAAAGCATCTGCATTTCCGTGGAAGTGAATGGCTCGTAGAGGTTGAAGTTAATGGTCATAAACTGGTCACTTACCGTTCTTTGGAGAAAGAAACATTGCAGCCGGGACAGGATATCTCAGTTCTTGTGCACCGCGCTTACCTGTTTAATGATGAGCGAAGCTGGATCCAGGAGAACAACCTGAAAGAAGATCCGATGCCGATATTTATTTAATATAAAATAAATAATATGATTTTCAATTTTTTTGAAGAGTAGCGAATGTGATGAGCTAGGATTAGAGGAACTGATGTGAAGGTATGAAGTAATGGAGTGGAAGTTTGGAACTGTAGGAGCGGTAGCAACCGCCTTTATGCTCTAATTTCAACCGTAATACGGTTCCAATCAAGAAATTAGAGCATAACAGCGGCCGAAAGTCCAAACATTCCGCGTAATTACGGCAAATACCGAACGTTGGTTACTTGAATTTTTAGTTCAGCCATAGAGCTACTTTCAAGGAAATATTAAAATCATTACCTCGAAGGATGTGGGCCGCAATGAATTTCAAAAGGAGCAGACAACTGCACGGATGTTTTGCTGCCCTAATGCTGGCCATACTCACGCTGGCGGCAGTCGGTTGCGGGAATGAGAAGGCGATTACGACGATGGCAGATCCTTCGAAGCAAGGGGATGTTACGCTAGTCGTTGGCGCATACAGTGTGGCTAAGGATGCGATGGAAGACATTTTGCCGTTATTTGCAGCGCAGTGGAAAGAGGATACTGGACAGGAGATTAGTTTTCAGCAGTCCTATGAAGCTTCCGGAACACAGGCACGTGCAATCGTAGGCGGGTTCGAAGCAGATGTTACACTGCTAGCCATGGAAGGTGATGTCGAGAAGCTGGTTAAGGCTGGACTCGTAGCGCCAACGTGGAAAGAGCAGGGTGAACAAGGCATGGTGACACGTTCGGTAGTCGCACTTGGTACCCGTGAGGGAAACCCCAAAGGAATTCACGATTTTGCGGACTTAGCCAAGCCAGGGATTAAAGTGTTATACCCAAATCCCAAAACATCCGGTGGTGCGCAGTGGGATATTAACGCGATCTATGGGGCTGGTCTGAAGCTGTCAGAGGAGCAAGAGGGCGTTAAGGATCCAGCAGCAGCGAAAGCTTTTTTAGAAAGTGTACATGCCAATGTGGAGTCTTTGGATAAGAGCGGACGCGCATCTATGGCTGCCTTCGAGTATGGAGTGGGTGATGTCATTGTCACCTATGAGAATGAACTGCTGGCCCGGATTGCTCAGGGTGTTAAATATGAAGTCATTATTCCTAAAAATACAATGCTGATTGAGAACCCGGCGGCTGTCGTAGAGAAGTATGCGGATAAGCATGGGACACGCGCGGCAGCAGAAGCATTAGTTGATTTCTTGATGACCCCACAGGCACAAGAGATCTTTGCAAAATATGGCTTTCGTCCCGTAGATAAACAGGTCTATGCGGAGAACAAAAGCCGCTACCCCGATCCAGCGGGTCTCTTCGATATTAATTATTTAGGGGGCTGGGCTGAGGTGCGAAGCACGCTTTATTCCAAGCGGGGAATTTGGTATCAGATACTTGCCGGAATATAGGTAGAGGTGTAAAAATAGAGTCATCCTAGCAGGGCTACTGCTTAAGGGATGACTTTTTTGACGAAAGTATATAATTGGGCCCCCGCAAAAAGTACCTGGGTACGCATCGAAGCAAAGCTTCACTTTGTGGGGATATTTTGGTGAGCATCTTTAAGATAGACATATGGTAATTTAAGACTTCCTTGATGGGAACTGAAGGAGAGATAGAATATGGATACGTTGGTGTTTTTGGGTACTGGGGATGCCATGGGTGTTCCACGGATATATTGCAGCTGCGAGACCTGCACAGAAGCAAGGGAGCATGGGAGCAATACAAGGCTGCGTTCCTCTGTACTTATAGATAATAGCAGTGACTTTCTAGTGATTGATTGTGGGCCAGATTGGCGACGTCAGATGGAGGCGCAGGGAGTTCGGAATATGCGAAGACTGCTGGTGACGCATGCTCATTTTGATCATATTGGTGGGCTACCGGAATGGGCAGATGCTTGTCGATGGACGGGCATTAAGGGTGAACTTTATACTCCAGCAGAAGTTATTCCTATTATCGAACGGCAATACCCTTGGCTGCGAAATCACATCGAGATGATTCCCTGTGATGAAGGGATAGAACTGGACGGCTGGAAGATAGATACCTGGAAAGTAAACCATGGTAAGAATGGATATTCGTACGCCTTTCGGCTAGAGAAGGAGGGTTATACATGGGTGTATTGTCCTGATTCCATATCTCTTGGGGCTGAGGAGACACGCCTGATGCATGGGGCGGACTTGCTGGTCCTTGGTACAAGCTTCTATTACGAAGCGGCGGAGCTATCCACCCGCTCTGTGTACGACATGACGGAGGCAGCGGAGCTACTGCAAATCGTGAAGCCTAAAAAGGCAGTGTATACCCATATGTCGCATGATGTGGATATGAGAGAAGCATATATTTTACCGGAGAACGTTACTCTAGCCCAGACAGGTATGAGAATTCCAATATACAAAAACCCATTCTCTTCACTTTAGAAGAGAATGGGCAAGTAGAAATAAACGGATTAAACAGTTAATTGTTCTGGTTCATTTAAAGGGTGACGTCCGCTTACCGCAAGCATGACTAAGGAAACAATGATGAGTATAAAACAGAGCACAAATGAATACCGGTAACCTACAATACTGGCTAAGCCCCCGCCAACAAGACTCCCAATCAGTCTACCGATCGTGGATGAATTAGAATAAAGCGTGGAAGCATACCCAGGCATGTTTGGGAGCAGATCTTGGATGTAACTAATGCCAATCGCTGATATCACAGCAACGAAAACGGCTAGTAGAACTTGGGCTGCAAGCATCTGCCACATCTCGCCTGAGAAAATGACAACGAGATAATATGCTCCTCCTAAAATGGCCCCACACATCATCAAGGCTCGGTTACTGTACTTCGCACTGAGTAGACCGAGCATAATCATAAACGGAATTTCCAGCGCAGCACATATACTGCTGACTAGACCGACATCGCTTGTCGATCCCCCTAGATTATTTGTAATAAAGAGGGCCGTATTGATGCTGCTCGTCCAGTGAGCTACATACATGAGTATCAGAATCAGAAAAGGAAGCAGAATATTGCGGTTCTGACTGAGCCGGAAAGTTTTCACTTTTACTTCAGCCTTGTTGCTGCTCAGCTCTGTAACTGTATTTGATTTGAGAAAGAAGAAAACGAGTAAGGCAACAAGCAGGAATACTCCGATCGTACCCGTGAAAATCCCCTTAAACCCAACAGCAGCGATTAGCAGGGTGCCGATTAAAGGACCTGTAATAAAGCCGAGAGAGAAAGCAGAACGCAAGGTAGAATTAGCAAACGCAGTATCCGTAAAATTGCTCTTATTCACTGCTTCTCTAGCAATGGCGAACAATTGAGGCATCCCTGGTGCACCGAGGGCGGTGAACACAATCATGTAGATGAACAAGATCGTGAAATCCTGAATGAGCAAGTACCCGCTATATGCCAGCGCATTACAGAGTGTGGCAACAAGGTAAATGTTTTTTCGATTTAAACCAAGGTCAGAGCGTCTCCCGATTAGTGTACTGATCCATATTCCGGCAATTAACGTGGTGGCTAGAAAAACACCAAACAATCCGACAGATACGCCAAGCTGTTCCGTGAAATAAATGGATAAGAAGGGTGAACTGAGTGAAATCCCCATTCCCTGAAGTAGCATACATAAAAAGAGTAAGGCATAAGAGGGAATTGAAAATAGTGCAGTAAGTCTTTTGATCATGTTGTGAAGTTACTCCTCTATTTTTTGTTAAGATAGTCAAACTGGTTCTAGTATACATGAAAAAGACAGCAACAATATATATGCGATTTGGCTAAGGGGCATCACTCGGGCAATCTCGGACAGTTGATGTTCCTTTTGTGATATCTATTGCATTCGGTATTCAGAATCATGTTTATCCTTTATAATCAGAAAGTATTGCCGTCTTATATTTACATATATAGAATATTTATCAACGACAGGAAGGGAGTAATAAGTAGCTAATAGGGGAGAGGGCTGATTTTTTTGAAGCAGAAAGGTGTTTTCTCAAGATTAAGTACATACATGTTAAGGCACAAGCTCTTATATACGGTTTTATTGTTTACGACTTTATTTGGGATTGTTCTGGATTTAACGATTGCTTGGCTGCTCTCAGTAATTACGGATGCGGCGGTTAGACTTGATGTGAAAGCTTTTAAAGGGCTGGTTATATTCGGATTAATCTACTTATTAGTGAGTGCAATCAACGGTTTTTTCGATCGCTATCTCAAAAATAAAATCTCAGCCAAGATCAGAAATGAACTGCGGCTAGATATGATGCGACATGCTTTAGCTCTTCCTCAGTCTTATTTTGACCGTAATCACTCCGGAGATTTGTTGTCCCGCTTCACTAATGATAATCAATCTGTGGGTAATGCTACCGGCGAGGTAATGATTGATTTAATCCGTAACCCTTTGCTTGCTCTCGCGGCTTTTGGTTATTTGCTCTATATTAACTGGCTACTGGCATTGATCTGTTTTGCAATGGGGCCTTTGATGTTCCTTACGGGAAAAATCTTCGGTTCAGCGATGCGTGAGAACAGTGTGAAGATTCAGACTAATATGAGCAAGATTACTTCCTTTTTACATGACATTCTAGGCAGTAGTATGGTATTTAAATCCTTTAGCATTGAACGCAGACTAATGAAGCAATATCAGGAACATAGTGAGAATATCACTTCCGAAGAATTAAAACGGGGAAGAATTGAGGGAGCTACTGGCTCATTCTCCTCTTTTTTGGGAAACTTTACGTTTCTTCTGGCGCTGGTCGTGGCTGGTTATTTTGTGGCAAAAGGATCACTTGAGGTCGGTGCGATGATTGCTTTCATCCAGCTCATGAATTATTTAGTGATGCCGTTCTCGGCATTGCCAGGACTGATCAATTCGATGCAGCAATCACTTGGGGCGGCGGGACGGATCTTTGAAGTGTTGGATAGCCCTGTAGAAGTGGAGGCTTTACCCGAAGCAGCTACGAAACAGCCTGAATTTGAGCGTATGGTCATGTCCTCGGTATCCTTCTCTTATCCGGGAGCGGAGAGACGTAGTTTGAACAAAGTCAGCTTAGAGCTTCACAAAGGGGCTCAAATGGCAATTGTGGGACCGAGCGGTGGAGGGAAATCTACACTATTTAAGGTACTCCTTGGGTTATATGAACCTGATGAGGGTGAAGTGTTTATAAATAATGAGAAGACAAGCGAGATGAGTTTAGCTAAACTTAGGAGTCACTTCTCTTATGTGCCGCAAGAGTCTGGGCTTTATACAGGAAGTATCCGTGATAACATCCGAAATGGAAATCCAGATGCAGATGAGCATGAAATTCTGGAAGCTTTGCGACAAGCGAACGCTTATGATTTTGTAATGGACTTACCGGAGGGCCTCGATACAGATATCGGTGAGGAAGGCTCGCGTCTGTCCGGTGGACAACGCCAGCGACTATCGATTGCGAGAGCGATTCTTAGGAACTCTCCAATTTTGCTGCTGGATGAAGCTACTGCTGCGCTTGATAATGAATCGGAGAAGCTGGTGCAGCAAGCGATTCGTAAATTAATGGGAGACAAAACCACGCTCGTTATCGCTCACCGTCTATCAACGATTCAGAACGCTGATGTCATTCTAGTGATGGAGAACAGTGAAATTGTGGAGAGTGGTACCCACGAGGAGCTACTTGCAGCAGAAGGAAGATATCATGATTTGTACTATTCTCAGCTGGAAGAGGAAGAGGCTGGGGAGGGTGAGCAAGAGGCATTAGAGTTTGCATCTACAGGAGTACCGAGCTTGCTGAAATAAGAAAAGGGTGCTGTAACGTCATAAAATATGGCGTAGCAACACCCTTTTGAACTTTAAAACATTCTAAAAAGGGAAAAGTGACGGAGGGGAAGTCCAAACATTCCCCGCAGTCACGCACTTACCTTAATAGAAAAATCTTAAGTTTAACGTATATAAAACTATTAAGTTCGACCGATTTAATTCACTTTATTGAGAATGAATTTATCAATCGCGTATTTTACGCCATCTTCATTGTTGCTCAGGGTTACGAAATCAGCAATTTCTTTCAGCGCAGGAATAGCGTTCGCCATAGCAACGCCAAGACCGGCAGCTTCAAGCATCTCATGGTCGTTCCAAGAGTCACCCATAGCCATAGTCTCGGAGAGATCACAACCAAAATGATTGGCTAGGAATTCAAGCGCAATTCCCTTGGTTCCTTCATGATGCATGATTTCTAGAAATTGTGGTTTGGATTTGGTAATATGCACGGAATCGCCGAGCAATTCACGTAGAATTGGAGCCAGCTCATCCAAGAATGCAGGATCATCGATAATCAGCATTTTTGGTGTTTTTTGTGGGACAAGCTTCTCCCAATCTGGTTCAATATAATAAGGCGTTTTGTTCAGGTCTGTATAATCTTTGATCTTCTGGTTGTCTTCACGGGCATACAGCTTGTCGTCAATGTAAGTTTGCAAGTGCAGATTATGCTCCACGCAGTAAGTGAACAGCTTGTGTACCGCATCTTGTGGCACGTAACGCTCATATAGTACCTTTTCATCGAGCAAGTTCTTAACGAGTGCGCCTTGGTAAGTGATGATTGGCACGTTAAGTCCAGTTTGACGGGCAATGGCTTGCGCAGAAGCATAAGCTCGGCCTGTAGCAAGGGTTACAACAACGCCAGCGGCTACAGCCTCTTCAAGCGCAGTCTGTGTAGCGGGTGTTACTTCCTTGTCATCGTTAATTAGAGTGTCATCAATATCAATCGCGATCAATTTGTACATTTGTCTCTCTCCTTATCTCTTTCTAAATAAATGTAATTTGGAAAAATAATTCTTCTTATGTTGATTCTGACCCGGTTCCGGACTCAGCTCTGCCATAAGCATAGCTCCCAGAATACAACCACAACCGAGCAGAGCGGACATACCAAGCGTTTCTCCGCCAAAGGCTAAGCCTGTCAGAACAGCGAATACAGGTTCTGTGGCATAAATAATGGCTACCCGTGAAGGCGTAGTGTATTTCTGGCAGGCGGTTTGAATCCAGAAAGCAAAAGCGCTGGTAGGACCAATAGAGATTAAAAGTGCCCAGAGAACGTCCGGGTCCTTTATAAGCTCTGCGCTGTGTGCCAGTGGTGCAGCTCCTTCAAAGATAAGCGAAGCGACAATGCTCAACAGTCCAACGAAGGCGAGCTGCAAGGTTGCCAGCGGCAACGCCGGATAATGAGGTGCATAAACGCCAGTATATGCGACTTGTAGCGCAAAAGCTATGGCGCAGAGCAAGATCAAAGCATCGCCTTTATTCAGGGACAAAGCAGAGCCGGTGAAGGTCAGCAGATAAAGACCTACTGCGGCAAGCGCCGCGCTGAACCAAGTGTAACGTGAAATGGCATGCTTTAGTAGCGCCAGAGAGAGAAACGGAACCAATACGACCGATAGACCGGTAATAAACCCGGTATTGGAGGTGGTTGTATATAGAAGTCCCATGGTCTGGAAGCCATAGCCCATAAACAAAAAAAGGCCTAGCAGCAGAGAATCACGTACCATGCGGAAACTTAGCTGTTTCCACTCCTTGCGGTAAAAAATAAAAGTGATTAGAGCCAGCAACAGGGCAGCACCTGTAAAGCGGATGCTGTTAAACGCGAGTGGAGGGAGCACTTTGACAGCATTTTGAACAATCAGAAAGGTGCATCCCCACATCATCGCCACAAGTAGCAGGCTGAAATCGGCCATACGGGAACGCTTCACTTCTTAGGTCATCCTCTCTTCGGCAAATGCCGTCCTTGTAAGAACGACAAGGTCAAGTTGTCCAAATTGTATCGTATATTCATGGGGAGGACAAGATAAGAATCGCTCAAAGGCTTATATTTAAAGGGATTTAAGGGATTAGGCTAGACAAAAAAACAGGGTCTTGATATACTTCGATAACCGCACATTTGTTCTTGTTTTTCGCATCTTAGAAAGGAGCGGTTTCACCATGATGGGCAGATCCCATTTAATAATCAGCACTGGGGTTACCCTATCTGTAATGAGTTTGATGTCACACGATATTACGATTCCAGTTATTGCAGTCGCAGCGTTAAGCTCTTTGCTTCCTGATATCGATGAACCGAATTCGCTGCTCGTGCGCAAGGCGATTCCAGAATTTCTATTAAGAGTGCTGCAAATTGCTTTGATAGGCGCGGCGATTTATCTCTATTTTGCCGGAATCGTGGAACGTCCTTGGAATATTGTGCTGGCATTGCTAGTCGGAAGTGTATCTTTCCTGCCTAGTCGAAAGCTGCGCCATTTGGTCATGATCTTGATTGCCATAGCACTCTTTGCCTTCGGGGAAGCCTATGATCCATGGAACTACATTGCAGCGTGCGTGCTTGTAGTCTCATCGGTTGTTCCTCATCGTGGACTGACACATACCCTGTATGGAGTTGCGGGCTGGAGCGCCTTATTGTATTTTGCCTCAGCGGGTATAAATGACGGTGGCAGTCTATGGATAGCTGGGGGCATGTCGTATGCGCTTCACCTACTAGCTGACTCTCTTACCCAACGGGGAATTACACCCCTGCCGCCAATACCCTTTAAGCTGCGTCTAAAGCTAATGAGTACAGGCACGAAAAAAGGTGGAGCCGTAGAGAACATCTGCATCATGCTGACTCTAGCGTTCGTTGTCTATGTATTTATACTTTCTACTTGAACTAAAATGAATATGAAAAAGGGGCTTGTCTATTCTTTACGCAAATTTGCGCATAGGATAAGCAGGCCCCTTTATTTTTGTGTAACTATTCTTCTAGGAAAACCAGTCCGATAAAGTCCTCCGGCTCAATACGTCCGAAATAATGCTTCAAATCCAGATCAGCTAATGCTTCTCTAACCTCTGCCTCATTATAACGTTTGCCACGAAGTGCATTTTCAACATCTACTACGTCACCAACCCCAAAGAAGTCACCATAGATTTTGATGTCCTTAATGAGGGAATCCTCAATATCCATACGAATATCAATAATTCCAGCAGGAAATTTACGTGTGTGTTTGACGTTGCTTTTTGGTGACAGACCGTAGTTCCAGTCCCAGTTCTGGTAGTGCTCTTTGGAAATTTCGTGGATTTTGTCCCAGTCTGCTTCCTGAAGCTTATACTGAGGGACCTCGGATGGCTCCATGCCAAAGATCGAACGTAGGAGACCGGAGCGGAACTCTTCAATGGTCATGTCTGTACCTAGCAGCTCTTTGATGTTGGCTACGCGACTACGTACGGATTTGGTGCTCTTCGATTTGAACTTCTCTGGATTTACTTTTAGAGAGGCTTGTACATTGTCCAAATTGAGGTCAAACATCAGTGTGCCATGGCTGAACATGCGTCCACGTGTGGAGAATTGAGCGTTGCCGGAAATTTTTTGTTCGCCGACTTGAAGATCATTCCGTCCACTAAGCTCAGCGTTTACACCCATGCTTTGTAAGTAGTCGATCACCGGCTGGGTGAATTTCAGGAAGTTATGGAAGGATTGGCCGTCGTCCTTAGTAATGAAGCTGAAGTTAAGATTTCCGAGATCGTGATAGACCGCTCCACCGCCGGACAAACGCCGCACAACCTTAATATCATTCTCTTTAACATATTCCTGATTGATTTCTTCAATCGTATTTTGATGTTTACCGATGATGATAGATGGGCTGTTAATATAAAAAAGCAGGTAACTCTCGTCCATCGGCAAGTGTTTCAGCGCATATTCCTCAATCGCCAAATTGATGGAAGCGTCAGTAATCCCTGTGTTATCAATAAAAATCATAGTGAATTCCTCCGTTGCAGCAAAATTGATTACAGTTCTCATTTTAAACCAAAAGCAGTTTTTTAACAAAAGAGATCGCTTCGTGTTTCGGTGGAATAAAGTATTAGACTGGAATCGTTGAATTAATGCGATTTTTAAGTTGAAGAATTTCCAGCGCCCAGTCTTATTGTTAAGTACTTCATTTTATCGAAAATCAACAAATATTTTGCATTTCTTCAGCCCATGGGTTACTATTTTTATATTGACAAATTTGCAGGTCTAAATAAGGAGGTTACACGTTATGTGCCCCCGTACCAAAGAACAAAATGAGCTCATACGCATACAGCGCAAAGAACAGATCCTGGACGTCGCCGCGCGCTCCTACTTTCGCACGGGCGGCAGCTTTGATATTCGCGACGTCGCCCGCGAGGCAGGTCTTGGTTACGGCACAGTATACCATTATTATCCCAACCGGCATTTATTAATAGAAGATGTGTTAGAAGGCGGCTTTGAGCGATGTGAGCAAGTTATCGCAAAATGGGCGGACATCAGCGGCAGCCCACCGGATGACAGGCAGTTGTTGATGTATTGTAAAGCGCTGCTCCAGCTGTGGCAGTCGGACGCCCGCGCATATCTCGTCTACAAAATGGCGGCGGAACATTATGTAGGCTTGTCTGAAAGGGATCGACACCACGCCAAGAGACGGTTTATGGAACGCCTGTACGTTCCACTCCAATCGATCGCCCAGTGCGAAGACGACAGCGTCGACCATATGCTTGCCGTGCTGGTCGGTTGCTGTGGGCTGCACTACTATGCGGGCAATTCCGATCTGAACGTCGATCGAATCGCCCGACTCGCTATCCAAGCTATTACGAAGGGGTCCTGATACGAACATGGTCATTTTAAAAAGCAAGCATGAAATTGAGGCTATCCGCAAGGCATGCCAAGTGGTGGCTGAATGTCATCGTACAATCGCCCCGCTTATCAAACCGGGTATTACCACCAACGAGATTGAGCGCATATTCGAGGACATTATGTTGAAGCACGGCGCAAAGCCATACCAGAAAGGCTATAGGGGCTATCAATATGCGACCTGTGCCTCCGCCAACGATGTAATCGCGCATGGCTTCCCTAGCAATAAGCCACTTGAGGAAGGCGATATCGTGACGATTGACACGGTCGCTGAGCTCGATGGTTGGCTCGGCGATTCGGCCTGGAGTTATGCGGTCGGGCAGATCTCGCCGACAGCCGAGAAGTTGATGCGTGTCACGAAAGAATGTCTTGACCTGGGCATCGAGCAGGCTCAGCCCGGTAATCGACTCGGCGACGTGACGAGCGCGATTCAGCGGCATGCGGAATCACACGGTTTCGGCGTCGTGCGCGACCTTCTCGCCCATGGCATCGGCCGCGACCTGCACGAGGAGCCGACTTATATGCATATCGGCAAGCCTGGAAAAGGCCCCCGTATCAAAGAAGGTATGGTGTTCACGATTGAGCCCATGATCACCGAAGGTACCTACTTCTTGACAATCGATCCGGACGGCTGGACCGCACGGACAATGGACAACAAGCTCGCCGCCCAATATGAGCATACGATCGCCATCACGGCTGAAGGTCCACAAATTTTGACCGCGCAATAGAAAAAAAGAAGTCGACCAACGAAATGGTCGACTTCTTTTTTTCGGGTTCGGGGACAGCGTGTCCGTAGATCTGATGAGGCTGCCAGTCTAGAACTTTATTATCTTTTGACATCTCGTAGATTTTAATGTCGATTTGAGGCAAGGGGTTATTCAGGTGATTCCTTTAGTGAGCATTGACGTATTCCCGGCAAAGACGCAATAATGGTGGCAATGAGATACATATCGAACAAACGAAAGTGGATAGAGGGAGTGTAAATATGCTTGAAAAATACGGCCACGGTGGTGATTTGCTAACAGCTGCGGAACTTTATGAGGAGGCTGGTGGCACATTTCTTGATTTCAGTGCAAACATCAATCCTATCGGGCCTCCGCCAGCCGTCTTAGAGCTACTTAGAACAGCATTGTCTACGGTGGTTGCCTACCCTGACCCTGGACATCGGCGCTTCAAAAGTCTGCTTGCAAAGGATCTTGGTATACATAGTAGTTGGTTGACAGTAGGCAACGGAGCCGCAGAATCTATGGCATTGTTGCTGCTTGCGATTGCTCCGCAAAAGGTAGGTATCGTAGAACCTTGTTTTTCTGAGTACCGGCAGCTATCTGTGCAATTCGGCGCAGAAGTATTATCTGTTCAGGGAACAAGGGAACAGCACTTCCGAGCTGGAGTGAACGAGATTGCCGGGTTGCTGGAGAAGGTTGATCTGCTGTTCCTTGGACAGCCGAACAACCCTAATGGCGTTCAGTATACTGTGGATGAGCTGCGCTGGTTAGCGCAGAAAGCTGAAAGCTACGGGACGTATTTGGCTGTGGATGAAGCCTTTATTGATTTTATTCCAGAAGCAGAACGAAATACGCTTTTGCCGGATCTGGATCAGTTTCCGCATACGATTTTGGTGCGGTCGATGACGAAATTTTATGCGATTCCCGGACTGCGTCTCGGGTTTGCCATTTCGCATCCGGAGCTGGCAAAGGCGATGACCGGAAAGCAGGTTACCTGGAGCGTGAATGGTTTGGCGCTGCTGGCGGGCGAAGCCTGCCTTGAGTGTGGGCACGAGTATGGACATCGCACACGCGAACTGATCGCCACGGAACGGGAGCTGCTGCGTCAAGGCCTTATGCAGCTAGGCTGCGAAGTGCCGCCAGGCGAAGCCAACTTTCTGCTCTGTGGCCTGCCTTCGCCGTGGAGTGCGGCTGAGATGCAGACCCGTCTTGGGCGTGTCGGTATACTGGTGCGCAGCTGCGCTATGTACCCCGGTCTAGGAGACGAGCATATCCGAGTAGCCGTTAAGGGACATGAGGATAATGTCCGGCTGCTAAAACAGATGAAGGAAATTCTGGCGGATAAGTGACCTGTGTAGCTTAGAGGGCAGCGGGTTTGCTGTTAAAGTGTCTGGTGTAGAGCAAAAATTGCGATTTGATACCGGATGGCGGGCTTCAGCTTGCATGCTTAAGGTTGTGACAAAGTTTGGTGAGATAGCTTCTGATGGACATCCTCCAAAGTGCATTCGTTGTATTTCGTACAACAGAACTCGCTTTGCTGGCGTAGCAATTCGATTCTATAGCACTGTGTACAATAGAAATTTGGAAAATGATGCGAATTAGGTTTTTACGTGACATTCTATTGCAAGAAATACAGCAGAATGGCTTTTGCCAGTGAATAAAGCTGAATTTGTTGTATAAAGTGCAATAGATGGGTGAGGGATGGATTTCTAGGTGGATATTGGAGTATGTGTTGTAGTAGAAATCGAGTATCTGTGGAGCGGATATTGAGTATGTGTTCAGAGCTGAAATTAGGGGCATGTGTTGGTGTAGATTTTAGAGCAGATAGTCATTTGCTGTGAAATAGAGAATTAGGTAGTTTCTAAGTGAGACGGTTGGGGAAGTACAGGCGCGACCGCGAAGCGGGTTGGATGAATGGATAAAAGTAATGTGCTGTGGAAGGAGCAAGATCGATATATGGTGCAAGTAAAGATTCCATTTAACCTCGCAGGAGACGTAAAAGAGTACCATTCGGCCATCTGGCCAGGGCTTGCTTTACAGTGGAAGGGAAACCATCTGCTACTAGAGCTACCTGCTGAAGCAGATGGTTTATCGAGTGCGTTCTATGGTGGAGGAATGAATCGGCTAGAGAGAGCCGTCAATTTATATGTTGACCGCAATTATGAATGTAGTGATCCTGTTCAGGATATGGAGAATAAGCTCCGCGAGTGGGGTTATTCAATGTCTGGCTGTGCCGGTCTGATGACGGCAGTACCGCTAGAGCATGCAGCGGTAGCTGAGGAAGACACCGGCTCAGCGGGTATTTTTGTTTGCGTTACTGCCGCCGCAGGAAATGCTGCGCGCGCGGGTGTGGAACGCAATGTGCTGGCTGTTTATCGCCCGGGTACGATTAACATAATGCTAGGTATTGATGGCCGCCTGACACCGGCGGCCATGGTCAATGCTGTGCAGACAGCTGTCGAAGCCAAAGCTGCTGCACTGGCAGACCTCGGGATTACCGATCCCGAGAATGGCCTGATCGCTACCGGAACAACTACGGATGCGATAGTGCTCGCTGTGAGCCAAAGTGGGCGATACAAGGCAGAGCATGTTTACGCCGGAACCGCTACCGACCTTGGTGGCGCAATCGGACGCCTTGTATACAGCGCAGTGACGGGCAGCTTGCTGTCGGTGCAGGCAAGGAAGGACAGCTAATGAGAATGGATTGCTGGAGAAACAGAAGATTGTTCAGAGGTGATCGCCTGTGACAATCGCTTTAGTACTGCTTGCGGCTTATATAATTGATCGGATCGTAGGTGATCCGCGTAGCTTGCCCCATCCCGTAATCGGTATGGGCAAAGCAATCACGGCTCTGGAGCGGGCGATCCGTCGTTTATGGTCCCACCCGCAAAGCCTGCGCAGAGCAGGGGTGTTACTTCCGCTATGTGTGGCGGGTGGTGCTTGGGCACTGACAGCCATTCTGCTATGGCTGCTGTCATATATCTCACCGTGGCTCGTCTGGATAGCCGAGGCTTGGTTGATTTCAACCACGATTGCCTCCAAGGGACTGAAGGATGCAGGAATGGCAGTGTACGTGGAATTGCAGAAGGGCGATATCCCTGCTGCCCGCAAGGCGTTGGGGATGATCGTGGGGCGTGATACGACTTCGCTAGATTCCCCGGAAATTGTGCGCGGCACGGTAGAGACTGTAGCAGAGAATATCGTCGATGCGATTATTTCTCCATTGTTCTATGCGCTCATCGGTGGTGCGCCGCTTGCTATGGCTTATAGAGCAGTAAATACACTCGATTCCATGGTGGGATATAAGAATGATAAATACCGAGATGTCGGCTGGGCATCCGCTCGGCTTGATGATGTTGCCAACTTCATTCCAGCACGGATTACGGCATTGCTCTTGGCACTGTGTGCATGGCTGCTTCGTCTGGATTGGCGCAATTGTTTGCAAATGGTGAAGAGGGATGCGCGTCTCCATCCAAGCCCAAATAGCGGCTATCCAGAATCCGCTGTTGCGGGCGCACTTGGTATCCGTCTCGGAGGAGAGAACGTCTATCATGGTGTCGCTTCTTTCCGAGCCTATATGGGTGATCCGGTACGAGCGATGGAGCCGGACGATATTATTCAGACCTCGCGGATGATGATGCTCTCCTCTTCAATTTTTGTAGGCTTATGCGCGGTTGTGGCATGGATATGGATCGGGGGCTAATGCTAGACATGGCGTTTCCTTCAATAGAGCTAGAATTAGTACTTGTCCGCCACGGGCAAACTCAGTGGAATGCTGAGCATCGTTACTTAGGACATTCGGATCTCCCGTTGCTATCTAGTGCAGTAGAGCAGCTATCTCAGCTTAAGCAGCAGTCTGAAGTATCGAATGATTTTTGGTGTGTATTTTGCAGCGATTTGCTTAGATGTCGGGAGACTCTAGCTTACATTTCTCCTTCTTTAGAGAAGGTGGCTGTCTACGATCCGCGTCTACGCGAAATAAATTTTGGAGCTTTCGAAGGCTGTACTTATGAGGAATTGAAGGATAACTCACTGTATAGAAGGTGGATTGATAATCCTTCCACAATTACACCACCGGATGGTGAAACATGGGCGCAGTTTGACGAACGGTTGCGTAGCTTCCTGTCAGATCTGGGGCGAGGGGCTGAGGATACATTTGTGCAGGCTGCAATTAGTGAAAAAAAGGCTGAGGTAATAACAAACAGGGTATTGGTAGTCACACATGGTGGTGTTATTCGGAATTTCCTTGCACAGTTAATTCCTGGTGTCACATTCTACAGCGCAGTTGCACCTTCTCCTGGAACAGCAATGGTACTCAGGCTATTTTGGCAGAACGGGCAATGGTCGGCAGATATTTCGGGAAATTGATGAGAAAATCAAATGAAAAAAAGGGTTCCACATATTAGGTATACCTAATATGTGGAACCCTTTATGTTTAAACTATCGTTGGCCCTCAGCAGAATAAAGTGGATAATTAGATGTTAGGTAACCATTCCTTATAGGTATCTGCACGTGATTGCAATTCATTATACAGCATGCTGGCATGGTAACCGTCGCACACGGCATGGTGGAATTGCCCCGATATTGGTAATAGTATTTTTTTGTCTTGATGAAAATATTTTCCTATAGTAAAGATGGGAAGCAGGAAGGTTCCCTCGTTATACACGTTCAGGTTAAAGCTCGTGAAGCTGACCCACGGAATACTAGAAATAGGGAAGGTGTTCGGTGGTTCGTTTGCTTTAGCGATAAATTGTTTCACGCTTCCGTACATTTTCATATCATCCAGATAACGGTTATAGAAATCATTAAACTTTTCACCGTACGAAGTCCAGATGCTTGAAAAAGTCTTATCATCATCATGGAAAATTGTAAAACTAGGTGACAAGCTATCCCAATAACCTAATCTACCTTCAGAATCAAAGCATGTGCGGAATTCACTATGACGGTTCACCACCGTAGTTATCATGTGGATTAGTGCTGGGTACAGCTTAATTCCCTTATGCTTAAGCTCTGATAGTAGAAGGGTGATATCAATATTTGCGGTCATGCTATAGGTGCATCTGACATTGTTTAAATAATGTTCAAAATAGGGTTTTCTACTCCAGTTATCAATGACAATCGGGTTAAAAATCATTTATTATGACCTCCTAAAATTATTTCATTTTTCATTTTAGGAGGTCTGCTGGACTGATTTCACCATATCCTTATCACAATCCTTTGAGAAAGTATTTTGTAACGATGAGTATACCATCATCATCGCCGTAATTAAACTAGATCAAGTGGAAGGAAGATGCATTTATAATGCTGAGTGAAAAGTTGGTTATTGAAAAATTGCTTCAGCAAAAGCGTACGAGTGTTGCTTCCATCGTAGTAATGATGTGCGGTGTAGCGGGGTCGGGTAAAACAACCTTTGCTAAAAAGCTGGAGAAAGAGGGATTCGCCAGACTTTCGATAGATGAAGATATTTGGGCCACGCACGGACGTTTCGGGGTGGATTATCCAGAGCAGAATTATGAGTCCTATAAAGAAGAGTCGGAGATAAAGCTGCGGGGGGAGCTGGTGAATCTGCTTCAGGCAAAACATCATGTTGTCATCGATTTCAGCTTCTGGCAACGTCAGAGACGGAACGATTACAAGCAACTTATTGAGAGTTATGGTGGCGTGTGGGAACTGATTCACTTAAAAATTCAGCCAGATGAATTGCGTCAGAGACTGCTTATCCGGAGTGAACGTTTTGACGCTAATGCCGCATTTCCGATTACTGAGGACATACTAACCCGGTTTTTAAATGGTTTTGAGATCCCTGCTGGAGAAGGGGAGCTTGTGATCGAAGCATAGATCTATAACTTGATTTTTTGGGCATTTGTCCCCTCAAAGAACCACAGCCGGATTAAAATCCCATGGCTGTGGTTCTTTTTTTAAGCGAGTGATTGTGCCATGATAGTCATGGGGGCGATTGAGAGATGTTTAAGGATTTTAAGCTCATAGCCGGACGGCCGGTGTATATACAAATTAAAGACTATATGAAGCACTTAATCATAAAAGGCGGTCTGCAAGGCAATCAAAAGCTGCCCTCCACACGAGAACTCAGCACATTGCTTAAGGTTAGCCGCAACTCCGTAATCTCTGCTTATGCAGAGCTTGAGGATGATGGATTTGCGTATGCCGTGCAGGGTCAGGGAAGTTATGTGGCACCTACACCTCCCGGCAGTGAAACAATCTCTTCCTGGACGATGGACTGGAAGACGCGTATCAATGATCATGCGCGGCTGGCGGAGGATCTGGATATCATGAAGCGCGGCATACGAGCGGAGAAGGGGACGATCTCCTTCACGAGCATCGCACCTGATGAGAGTCTTTTTGATCTAGATAATGTGAAACGCTCCTTTATGGATCGTATGTCGGTGGAAGGCAACGTCTTACTAAATTATGGATATGCCAAAGGGTATAAGCCTTTAATAGACTATTTGAAGCAGTACATGGAGCACAAAGGCGTTGAAATGAAAGGCAAGGATATATTGATCACCAATGGCTTTACAGAGGGATTCGATATTGTATTGTCAGCACTTAGCAAAAAGAATGGTTCGGTCATCTGTGAGAATCCAACGCATCATACGGCGATCAAAAATCTGAAGCTGAATGGCTTTGAGATCACCGGGATTCCTATGGAGCGTGATGGGATTGATCTGGTTGAGCTGGAGAAGGCATTGCAGGAGCAAGCTTTTGACTGTGCCTACTTTGTCCCTTCTTATCATAATCCGACCGGCATTGTAATGTCTCCCGAGAAAAGACAGAGGCTAATGAAGCTGATGAACCGGTACCAAATACCAGTGATCGAGGATGGTTTTAACGAGGAGTTACGCTATTCGGGCTCACATGTGGCTCCACTTATCGCAGCAGCAGGGAGCGGCAACAGCGTGATCTATCTAGGTAGCTTCTCAAAGGTATTATTTCCGGGACTACGCGTAGGCTGGGTGCTGGCAGATCAGGAGCTGATCTATTCTCTCGAAAGCGTCAAGCGCGCACGTACCATTCATACCTCGACGTTGGATCAATCCATTTTGTATCAGTACTTATTAGGTGGCCATTTAGAGAAGTATTTGAAAAAAGCCAGAGCGGAATATAAACGAAAATATGAATTAACCCTGCAATGCTGTAAGGAGTTTATTCCTTATACGGCGTTATCAGGGGATGGCGGATTGCATCTTTTTGTAACCTTCGCGGAGGGCTTTAATACAAGGACGCTGCTGGCGGCCTGCCATGAACAAGGGGTTATTTTTACAGCAGGAGATATATTCTTCACAGACGGTAAAGGTCAAAATACGATACGGATCGGTTTCTCCAGAGTGACGGATGAGGATATCCGCAAGGGGATCGAGATTATTGGCAGAACAGCACGACAACTAATGGGATAAAGAGGTGCTTGAGATGAAGATGAAGGTAGGCGTAATTATGGGCGGGGTGTCCTCAGAGTATGAGGTATCCATGAATAGCGGTAGAGAGATTTTGAAGAATCTAGATCCCAATAAATATGAGGTTGCTCCAATAGTGATTACCAAGCGTGAAGAGCTTATTGAGCAGGCAAAAGGAATCGATATCGCGCTGCTTGCGCTCCACGGAGCTTACGGAGAGGACGGTACGGTTCAGGGGACGCTGGAGACGATGGGGATTCCTTATACGGGTAGTGGCGTTTTGTCTAGCAGCATTTGTATGGATAAAGATCTTTCCAAAAAGCTTATGCGCTGCTCAGGCGTCAATACGGCGGATTGGCTGTGCTGGGATAGTATGAAGGATTATTCTCAAGAAGCCGTAGAGCGGATTGGATATCCTGTTATGGTGAAGCCATGTGCAGGCGGTTCGAGTATCGGTATGGAAAAGGTGAGCAGTAGCGAGGAGCTGTTGAGCGCAGTAGAGAAGGCTTTTGCTTGTGATCAGTCGATTCTGATCGAGAGCTACATTCAAGGCCAGGAAATCACTTGCTCTATTCTAAATGGAGAGATGCTGCCCGTTTTGGGAATCACCTCGGCGCATGCGGAGTGGTTCGATTACAGTGCGAAATACGAAGATGGCGGGGCAGACGAACGAGTCATTGATCTACCAGCTGAGGTGTATGAGCGAGTACGTGATGCAGCCTTAACTTGCTACAAAGCACTAAAATGCAGCGTGTACGCAAGGGTGGATATGCTCATTAAGGATGGTATTCCATATGTGCTGGAGGTGAACACATTACCGGGCATGACGAAGGCGAGTCTTTTACCAAAAAGCGCGCAAGCGGCAGGTTACAGCTTCAGCGGACTGCTGGACGAGATCATTTCCCTTTCCCTAACAGAAAAGAGTCCGAAAGAAGAGGTGCTCAGTCATGCATAATGAATGGATTACTCCGCGTGTACGGGAGATTGCTCCCTCGGGGATTCGGGCTTTTTTTGACCTAAGTACAGGGAATCAGGATATTATATCGCTTGGTGTAGGCGAGCCTGATTTCGTTACACCGGAGCATGTAAGAGCTGCCTGTATTCGTGCTTTGAATAATGGGGAGACGATGTATACACCAAATTCCGGCTTGTTGGAGCTTAGAGAAGAGATCGCCTCTTATCTGCACACAAGCTTCAATCTCCGCTATGAGCCAACAAACGAGATTATGGTTACAGTGGGAAGCAGTGAAGCCGTGGATTTGGCTCTGCGGGCCTTTATTACACCCGGGGATGAGATTATCGTCCCTTCTCCGAGCTATATTGCGTATTCGCCGATTACTCATTTGAACGGTGGGATTACGGTAGAGGTTGAATCTTCAGCCGAGCAGGGTTTTAAACTTACTCCTGAAGCGTTGCGGCAGGTGATTACCCCGCGTTCCAAGATTCTTATGGTGAATTTTCCGACTAATCCTACAGGAGCAGTAATGACTTACGAGGATTGGCTACCCATTGCACAGATTGTAAAAGAGAATAACTTACTTGTCATTTCAGATGAAATCTATGCCGAGCTAACCTATGATAGTCAGCATGTAAGTATTGCCTCTCTTCCTGGGATGTTGGAACGAACGATTGTCATTAGTGGCTTCTCCAAAGCCTTTGCGATGACTGGCTGGAGAGTAGGCTATGCTTGTGGTGATCAGGAATTAATTGCTGCGATGCTCAAAATCCATCAGTACACTGCGATGTGTGCTCCGATACTAGGTCAAATCGCTGCCATTGAATCACTGCGGAACGGTATGGAGCATAAGGACCACATGAAACGATGCTTTGATGAGCGAAGAAAGCTGCTGGTTAGTGGATTTCGATCTATTGGTTTACCGTGCCACGAGCCGGAGGGTGCATTTTATGTCTTTCCTTCCATCGCTAATACCGGAATGAAGTCAGAAGTTTTCGCTTTGCAGCTGCTCAAGGAGGTTGGTGTTGCTGCGGTTCCGGGGCATGTGTTTGGAGCGGGTGGAGAAGGGTATATTCGCTGCTCTTATGCAGCATCCCTACAAAAATTGACGGAAGCGCTGGAGAGAATCGAAGGATTTATGAAAGTGAAGTTGTAATTCTAGTGGTCCCCATCTATCATAGATGGGGGCTTTTATGTGTAGATAAGATAGAATAGGTTATACGGATATCTTTAATTGGAGGTTAAAATATGATTTCATCTATTCAAGAAGTAATTAAACGAATCACACCAGCGGATGAACAGTCTTTCCTAAAGGCGGAGCACCGCTTGAACATTCTAACTAAACCACCGGGCAGCCTGGGACAATTGGAGACGCTGGCCGTTAAGCTCGCCGGAATTTCGGGTACGGAGCAGCCTAGTTTCACCAAACGAACGGTAGTTGTTATGGCTGCCGATCACGGTGTATGCTGCGAGGGAGTTAGCGCGTTTCCACAGGAAGTCACAATGCAGATGGCCTATAATTTTCTCAGCGGAGGAGCGGCTGTGAATGTACTGGCACGCCAAGCTGGGGCTGAGGTAAAGTTCGTAGATATCGGTGTTAACGGCGACCTTAGTCATGAGGATCTGATTGATTGTAAAGTGCGCCGAGGAACGGATAATATAGCCGTGGGACCTGCGATGAGTCGTGAAGAAGCGATGAATGCTGTGCTTGTAGGTATAAGAATCGCACAAGAAGCGATTGAGAACGGGACAGAGATTTTTATTACAGGTGAAATGGGCATAGGGAATACAACGGCTAGCGCAGCTATTCTGTGTGCTCTAAAAGGAATACCACCTGAAGTAGCCGTTGGAAGAGGAACGGGAATTGATGATGAACGTTTACTACATAAGATTGCAGTTGTGGAACGCGCTTTAAAGGTGAATCAGCCGAATCCGGCAGATCCGCTGGATGTATTGTCCAAAGTAGGGGGACTGGAAATCGCCGGTTTGACGGGTCTGATTCTTGGCGCAGCTGCTGCCAGGGTACCTGTCATTTTGGATGGTTTTATTTCGGGTGCGGCAGCTCTTGTGGCGAAGGCGCTTGCGCCAGAATCCATTGCTTATATGATAGGCTCCCATCTATCTGGAGAACAAGGACATAAGCTGATGCTGGAGCGGCTTGGGCTTGAACCGTTGTTTAACCTGGGTCTTCGTTTGGGTGAAGGAACTGGAGGCGTATTGTCCCTTCATTTAATTGAGGCGATATGCCGCATTTTGAGCGAAATGGCCACCTTTGAAAGTGCAGGCATCTCTGGAGCTGGGAAACAATGAGTATTCTTGTAACGGGAGGGGCGCGTAGCGGGAAAAGTGGTTTTGCAGAAAAACTGATGTCGTCACTGGCAGATCAGGCCTTCTATGTTGCAACCGGACAAGCGTTTGATGATGAAATGAATGAACGGATTGCACTGCATCAGCAACAGCGCTCGCAAAGCGGATATGCTTGGGAGACGTTAGAGGAGCCTTATGATTTGCCAGATCTTCTTAAGCGTTTATCTGGTGAAAAGGCGGTTCTCGTAGATTGTCTAACGTTGTGGTTATCGAATGTACTGCTAGCCATGGAAGGATTTACGGATAGGCAAGAGTTGATTGAGAGCGAGATTACAAGACTTGAAGACAGTGTACACACATTTCAAGGAAACCTCATTTTGGTCACTAATGAGGTTGGAGATGGTATTGTTCCGGAGTATGCGCTTGGCCGATTGTACCGTGATCTGGCAGGACGTATGAACGCGCTGCTTGCTCGGCAATGCGAGCAGGTTTTTTTAGTGACTGCGGGCATTCCAATTGAACTCAAGAGCAGGGAGTATCGTTTATGAGGGAGCGCAGGGATGCTGCCGCGGCTGCCTTTCAGTTTTTGTCCCGGTTTCCTGTAAAGAGTGACCCTGGATTTTCTCCTGAGCTGCTGCGCCGAAGTGTGCTGTTCTATCCTGTGGTGGGTGCAGCTATCGGACTGTGCGTAGCTGCTGGGGCAGCTTTGACGGGTTGGATTTTACCGGCTTGGCCAGCAGCTGTTATTACCCTCATCTTATGGGTAGGACTTACTGGCGGCCTGCATCTCGATGGTTGGATGGACAGTGCGGATGGTCTGCTAAGCTACCGACCGAGGGAACGGATCCTGGAGATTATGAAGGACAGCCGTGTGGGTGCGATGGGTGTGCTCGCCTGCGTGCTGCTCTTGCTGTTAAAGGTCTCTTTAGTGGCAGCATTAATCGAAGGCTACGTCTATTACGAGCTGCCACTGCTCTTGCTGCCAGCGATCTGGAGCCGCTGGTATATGGTGCGGGCTATGGTGCGTTATCCCATTGCCCGCGGGAACGAGGGGCTGGCTGCGAGCTTCGCCGGCCTCGCTCCCTCGCATGAGCGGCGCGCGCTGGCGATAGCCGCGCTGCTCTCGCTAGCCGCAGCCGGTGCGCCTCTGGCGCTCGGCGCTGGCTTAGCCGCGTGGCCGCTGCATCTGGCGGCAGCGTTACTGCTGCCGGCTGCGGCCTTGGCCAGCGGCACCGTGGCTGCGCAGCGGATTAGCAGCCGGCTCGGCGGGCTCACCGGCGATGTGTACGGCGCGCTGAATGAACTGCTAGAGGCTGTGCTCCTACTAGTATTAGTGCTGCTCCAGCACAATTTCATGTGAGTCGCTCTTGCGGGTGACGCATAGTAACCAGCTCGCTCAATCTGATTTTATACTCTATTGATGCCTTGGGTTAGCTATTTGGTGGCCCGATTCTTGCTTGTACAGATACTTGCTAACCGTGATGACGTTGTATCATATTTTGCGAATCATTTGATATTTTTAGAGTTCAATAGGAAAGAGGGATGACATGGTTGCTGCCATTCTACTATTTGTAATTGCTGGCCTTGCTGAGATCGGAGGCGGATATTTAGTATGGTTATGGCTAAGAGAATCAAGACCTCTCTGGTACGGTTTGGTAGGTTCTTTGATTCTGATAAGCTACGGCATTATTCCTACCTTGCAGAAGTTTCCATCCTTCGGAAGAGTGTATGCAGCTTACGGCGGGGTGTTTATCGTGCTCGCTGTGTTATGGGGCTGGCTAGTAGACAAGAAAACACCCGATGTATATGACTGGGTTGGTGCTGTTATTTGTGTGATCGGCGTTTCGGTCATTCTTTGGGCGCCAAGACACTAACAAAACAACCCGTTCAACACTTTCGTGTGAACGGGTTGTTTTTATTTAAGCCTAAGCTTTAGATCTTAAATTGTTGCACAGCTTCCTGAAGCTTCTTAGCCTGCTCATATAGATGCTGCACGGTTACTGCATGTCCTTCAAGCTCTATACGTTGGCGCTCGGAGTTCTCGGATAGTGTGTCCGCACTTTCTTGGGATCTTGAAGTGATTTGTGCGGTTTCCTCGACGGAAGCACTAACTTCTTCTGTACTTGCTGAGATTTGCTGCGTAGCCGCAGATACGGATTGAATATTCTGATTGATGCTTTGGATCAGAATCAGAAGGTGATTGAAGGCATCGCCCGCTTCTGCCACCTTGCCTACCCCGGAGGCTACCTCAGAATTCACATGGTTCATCTCAGTAACGGAGCGATTCATATCTTCCTGAAGTCCGAGTAGGAAATCACGAATCTGCTCATTCGCATTACGGGATTGTTCGGAAAGCTTGCGTACTTCTCCGGCAACCACGGCAAATCCGCGTCCATGTTCTCCTGCACGTGCTGCTTCGATCGAAGCATTGAGCGACAGCATTTGGATTTGCTTCGTAATTTCAGTAATGCTATGAACGACTTCTCCGATCATTACTGAACGTTCATTCATAACTTGTAATTGCTCCAGCGACTGCAGGGAGGCACGTTCAACATGGCGCATTTGCAGAACGGCACTTTGGGCAATCTCATTACCGCCAATGGCTTCAGCGGAAGCTTCACTGATCTGCTCAGTGACTTCGGTGGCTGCTGAAGCAATATGCTGAATGCCGAAATTGATTTCTTCCATAGCTTTTGAATTATCTAGAGCGCTGCTCGCGATGGTCGTACTACCTTTGCCAATTTCTACAACAGATGTACTAGAGTGGTCTGCCATTTCATTTAAGACCTCAACACGTTCTCTTAAAGAATTGGAATCGGTGACCACAGTATTTGAGGTGACGAGTACATGTCCGATCATTTCTTTTAAGCGCAGGGTCATTGCTTGGAAGCTTCTGGACAGTTGAGCTACCTCATCACTGCCTTTAACCGTTAATTCCTCTGTGAAATCTCCCTCTGCGAGACGGGCACTGTAAGCTGCAAGCTTTGAGATAGGACGAGTAATCCGCATACTCATAAACCAGGCACCAGTTGAGCCTATGATCAGCGTTAGCAGAGTGATCCCGGCACTGGTCCACAGAATACTGTCTGTTTTTTCTTGAATAAAGCTTACATCACTGCTGATTCCGATAACCATCGTACTTCCGGGAATTCCGATATAAGCTGACTTATGTACACCATGCGAGTCCTTGTATGTATCGCTTAGTCCGCTCTTTCCTTTAAGAGCTTGCTGCATTGCAGAGGACACCTTAACAATTTCCTCCGGCTTTAATTTTGCATCATGATCTACAGACAGAACCTCAGCTTCCTTGCCTTTTAGATTGAGTAGAAAAATAGTCTCAACCCCATGCTGCTTTCTCTTATCCTGGAAATAGAATTCAAGATTGGTGGCTGCTTGTTCGTTCTTCTTTAGTGCTTGCTGAGCATGCATTGTATTTATATTCTTATATACGTCCTGAGCAGCTGCAGTTAGAATTTGATTGATTTGTGGCATGACATAGCTGTTGAAAATACTGGTGGATATAAAGTAGAAGCTGGTACTTAACAAAAGAGACGTGAGTAATAGAACTACAAATAATAAACGCGTAAATCTGCGACTGATCGACTGCTTGAAACGAAACATATTGTTCTCCCCCTTTTTATGGGCAGCGAAGCCCCATTTCTTTATATCCCTACCGACTGCTAGTGACTGGCAACCTGCAATATATTCCATAGTTATGTAATATATCAACTAAATGGATCGGGAATGAAGTGTTTGATACTATTCTATAGAATTAACCTCTGGATGAATAGTGAAAGTTTTAGTTTATAGAGCATATTTTTCTGAAAAAGATGAATTATTACTGACACTTTTATTTTTAGTTAATAAAAATGGGTATAAATACCCATTTCATAAATTGTTTATTTTTATGGATTGTTTGACGACAGTGTGATAGAGTATTAATGTTTTGTTCCAAAACTTAATGTAAGCCGCGGTTCGTAACCATCCCGCGTAAACAAAACTAGGAGGAGTTTAAGCAATATGTTTAATTTGATGTGGGGAGTTTTATTTGTTATTGTCAATTTTGCTTTTTTTCTACTCTGTTACCGCCTGTTCGGCAAAAGTGGAATGTATGCCTGGGTAGGTATCGCTACTGTAATTGCAAACATTCAGGTAGCTAAGACGATTGCTATGCCATTTGATATCGTGATGACACTCGGAAATACGATGTATGTCACTTTGTATATGACCAGCGATTTGCTTAATGAGAAGTACGGAAGAGCAGAAGCACGTAAAGCGGTTTGGTTTGGCTTCTTCACCTTGCTTATGACGACAGTCATTATGCAAATGGTACTAGTATTTAAGCCGCAAGAGACCGATATTGCTCAGTCTTCTTTGGAGACGATCTTTGGTCTGATGCCTCGACTAGCGTTGGGTAGTCTAACTGCTTACTTCATTAGTCAGTTCCTAGACGTTCGGTTGTACTCCTGGATTCGCAAATATTACAGCACCTCAAGTCAGTTGTGGATTCGTTCCAACGGCAGTACGATGGTTAGCTCCTTTGTGGATACACTAATCTTCTGTACCATTGCATTTGCTGGGTTGTATAACTGGAGTGTGTGGTTTGAAATTTTGCTTACAACGTATCTAGCGAAATTCTTACTAACCGCAGTAAGCACACCTATCTTATATATCGCCCGAACTTTTACTTTTGCTGAAGATGGAATACCATCATCCGCTCATAAGAAGGAATAAACAACAATACAGCCAGCGCGTACCGATCATAATCGATGCGCGCTGTTTGATTTTTCCAGTCGTAAGAGAGCTCAATCGTTCCATATAAATATGTACATAAAATTAATATAAAGCTAAAATAAGCTATCGTAGCCATTCTAATTGTATCCCGAGCGAAGAGAGTGTACATAATCGGTAGTCACAGAAATTACGAATAGGTGTGGTGAAGGATGAATCTAGTAGTTCCTATACTGCGTCATGCAGCAGAACAGCCCGACAGCATTGCCTTAACCCATTACCAAGCAACTCATACCTATGCAACATTAGTGCAAGCGATGCGGAGAATTGCCAATGGTCTACAGCAAAAGGGCCTTAAGCATGACAAAATCGCTATTTTATCTACAAATCGCATTGAATTTGTCGAGGTTTTCTTGGGGGCTATTTATGCAGGTTGTGTTCCCATTCCTTTAGATCCCAAGTGGAGTGCAAATGAACTGCGGGTTATTATAGAGCAGTGCCAGCCGACAATGATTTTTGCCGAGCCGGAAGCTGCAAAGAATTTGGTCTTCAAGGACCAAGCCATCCCAACGCTGACTTTTTCAAATGAACGAACAGGTTCCTATGATCAGTGGTTGAAGGCTCAGAAGCCAGAAGCTGAATTGGATGAGACGAACGAGTTATTATTTATCGGCTTTACTTCAGGCACAACGGGGCTACCCAAAGGATATATGCGTACCCATTTATCGTGGTTAAAGAGCTTTGAGGTATCGAGTGCTGCCTTTGAATTGGACGCTATAAAGGATGTTTTAGCACCGGGTCCGTTTGTGCATTCGCTGTCCTTGTTCGCTGTAATGCAGAGTCTGTATGGTGGAGCAAACTTTCATATCACGCAAAAATTTAGCGCCACACAGGTGTTAGAGCTGTGCAAGCAGATTCCGGGTGTGGTGTTGTTTGTTGTACCGACAATGCTTGAATCCATGATGCAGCAGGCTGTTCCTGGGCAGACGCAGATTGATGCGATTATTAGCTCAGGTGCAAAGTGGTCGGAGTTGTCCAAAAAAAAGGGCATAGAAGTGTTCGCTGGAACGCGTCTCTATGAATCCTATGGTTCCTCAGAAGCGAGTTATATTAGTTATTTGGATGTTCTGGAAGAGCATAATCCGAACTCTGTAGGCAAGCCCTATCCCGGAGTGCAAATTTCCATTCGTGATGAAGAGTTTCGTGAAGTCCATACGGGGGAGATTGGGCAGTTATATGTGCGAAGTGATATGATATTTCTAGGCTACCATCAATTACCGAAGGAGACCGCAGCAGCTTTTCAAGAGGGATGGCTTGTGTTGGAGGATTATGTTTATCAGGATGAAGCTGGTTATTTATATCTGGCGGGTCGCTTGAAAAATAGAATCATCTCCGGTGGGCTGAACGTTTATCCAGAGGAAATAGAGCGAGTACTGGAGCATCTTCCGGAAATACAAGAAGTAATGGTGCTTGGCGTCCCTGACGATTATTGGGGAGAACAGCTGGCAGTCCTCGTGAAATGGAATGGTGCAAAGCATTTATCTATAGACGAAATAAAGAATTATTGTCGCCAGTATTTAGCAAGTTACAAAGCGCCGAAGCTGCTGCTGACAGTTGATGAGTTTATCTATACAAGCAGTGGAAAAATTGCCCGGCAAGCGATGAAAGACTATGTGAAAAGAGCGATGGTATGATAGAAGCAGTAATTATTATGGCAAAACGTACACCGATTGGCAGGATGGGCGGCTTATTAAGTACATTTGAGCCGGAAGCATTACTGGCGCCGCTTATTCAGCATATTGTGGCAGAGACGAATCTGCCCGTAGATATGATCGATGATGTGATTATTGGAAATGTGGTCGGTCCGGGTGGAAATATTGCCCGGGTAGCTGCGCTTGAAGCGGGACTGCCTGTTTCGGTTCCGGGCGTTACTGTGGATCGGCAGTGCGGTTCTGGGCTAGAGGCCATTAATATAGCAGCACGGCTTATTCAAAGCGGCGCAGGTGAGATTTATTTAGCGGGCGGCGTTGAGAGCACGAGTCGTGCCCCTTGGAAAATGGCTAAGCCCCAAACCTTGATGGGGGTTCCGCAGCTATATACCCGTGCTCATTTTACACCTAGCGCTTACGGTGATCCGGATATGGGAATTGCTGCGGAAAATGTAGCGCGGAAGTATGGGATTTCGCGAGAAGAGCAGGATCAATATGCCTTGAAAAGCCATCAGAAGGCCGTTCATGCTCAGCAAAGTGGTAGGTTTCAGCAGGAGATTGTACCTCTTCTGGTTGAGGGGGAGTGGGTGAACACCGACGAATGTCCAAGGGCTAATACGAGCCTGGACAAGCTGCGAAAGCTACCTTCAATCTTTGAAGAAAAGGGTACTGTCACCGCTGGAAATGCCTGTCCTATTAATGATGGTGGGGCGCTTCTATTAATGATGTCCCGTGAGAAATGTCGGCAACTCAAGCTTAAACCTATCCTGCGTGTCGTAGATGCGCAAGCAGCAGGTGTAGATCCGAATTATTTAGGTATGGGCCCAGTTCCAGCTGTACAAAAGGTGTTACATCGTCAACAGCTGACCATAGCAGATTTAGATATCGTAGAGTTTAATGAAGCCTTTGCTTCACAAGTTCTAGCCTCACTGAATGAGCTTCAAATCCCACAAGAAAAGGTCAATCTTGGAGGAGGCGCATTAGCCATCGGTCATCCATATGGGGCGTCCGGAGCGATTTTAATGACGCGTTTATGTGCTGAAATGCAGCATACGCCTTATAAAAGGGGACTTGCCACTTTGGGCATTGGCGGCGGGTTGGGGCTGGCAACGCTTGTGGAGATTACGGAATGAACAGTGTCCGACATCGGATTCTTATGACTGCTGAGTGGATATCGGATTACGCACAGAGTATTGAGGCACCCGTGCAGACGACTAATGGCAATCTAATTGCTCCTTCTACGATGCCTATTATTTTCTGGCAGGCCTTTGATATTCCTTGGCTTAGCAAGGGAGAGCCTTTGCTTCACGGCAGTCAGAGATTCTCATATCAAGCTCCGATTACGGCAGGGATGACGTTAGATTGTGAATTAGCATTAACGAGCAAGGTGCAAAAAGATGGCCGGCAGGGCAAGCTGACCTTTTACACACATACGCTGGTTTGTAAATGTGAGGACGAGCTTATAGTCACCGCAGAAACGGTGTTAATTCGGGTAGGTGATGATCATGATGAGAAAATGCATAACGGCTGAGGCCATCCAGCAATATGCAGCAGCTTCCCAAGATCTGGCCGCTATTCATCTAGATGAGGATGCTGCAGCTGAGGCTGGATTTAAGCGGCCCATTGCGCATGGGATGTATCTAATGGGATTAGCCCAATCCTTATATATCGAGGCGCATCAGGCACAGTGGATCACTCAATATGATATGAAATTTCATAAGCCTATAGAGGTCGATAATGTCGTGATTTTTGATTTTTCGGAGGATGACTGCATGGTTAAAGTGACCCTTACAACAGAAGCTGGCAATGTTATTGCTTCGGGAGCTTTTTCAGTGAAAGAGGTGTAGTGATGAACAAAGTAGCCTTAATTACTGGAGCAACCAGAGGGATCGGGCGTAGTATTGCCGTGCAGCTCGGCAAGTCCGGTTATATAGTAGTTGTAAATGGTACAAAACAAGTCTTAATCGATGAGGTTGTCCACGAGATTCGTCAGGCGGGTGGTGAGGCATCAGGATACTCTGCTAATGTAGCAGATCCAGTTGCGGTCACTGCAATGGTGGATGAGGTTATTACACGGTATGGCCGTATTGAGGTATTGATAGCTAACGCTGGCAATTTGCAGGATCAGAAATGTCTACGGATGACGGATGAAGAGTGGAAGGCTGTGCTGGATGTGCATCTAAATGGCACCTACTATAGCATTCAACGCGTACTTCCATATATGCGCCAGACAGGTGGCGATATCCTGTTGATGACCTCTACGGCTGGACTAACAGGTTCTGTGGGTCAGGTGAATTATAGTGCAGCCAAAGCTGGAATACTTGGAATGACGTGGACACTCGCAGCGGAGCTGAAACGTGATGGAATTAGGGTCAATGCGATTTCACCAGCCGCTTTAACAGATATGACCAGACCTGTCATTAATCATTTGAAAGCGAAACATGCCAGTCTTAATGAACCGTTCCCAGACTTTTGGAAAATAGGTGGCCCGGAGAATATTGCTTCCTTTGTGACTGCATTATTGAGTGAGTCTGACGCGGATTTAACCGGTGAAATCTTTGCTGTGAATGGATCAAAAGTGACGAAATGGGAGAAGCCTGCACCTGCATTTTCCGAGAACAGCATTGGGGCATTTTTCGCTACTTGGCATCGTCAAAAGGGGAGTGAATAAATGCTTACCTTCGATCAAGTTCATTTTTATTATAAAAAGGGTCAGCCTGTCCTAGAGGATATCAACTTTACAATAGAAGCGGGGGAGTTTGTGGCGATTGTTGGCGCGAATGGCTCTGGCAAATCCACCATTGCAAAGCTCATGGACGGACTGCTGCTGCCGCGAAAAGGGGCTGTACAGTTTAAGGGCCTAGACACCACAAAGCCAGCTGATCTTGCAGATATTCATCAGCAAATTGGCTTTGTTTTTCAGAATCCAGAGGATCAATTTATCACCACAACCGTTATGGATGAGGTGCTTTTTGGTTTGGAGAACGTTCGTGTGCCAAGGGAGGAAATGCGCAGTCGATTGGAGCATGCCTTGCAGGCTGTTCATATGGAGGATTACCTGGACGCTATGCCACATCAGCTCTCTGGAGGTCAGAAGCAACGTGTCGCTATTGCGGCTATATTGGCGATGCGCCCGCAAGTCATTATTTTTGACGAAGCCACCTCTATGCTTGATCCTCAGGGAAGGCAGCAGGTGCTTGCCATTATGCAAGAGCTGCATCGTCAAGGTCTGACCATTATTCAGATCACTCACCATATGGAGGAAGTGCTTTCAGCAGAACGATTATTACTCCTGCATCAAGGGCGACTTGAGTATGATGGTGCTCCACTGGCTTTTTTTGAAACGATGCCTGTTGCGGACTATCAATTACAACTGCCTTTTGCCGTGCGTGTACATGCATTGCTCCATTCAGAAGTGCCGCCAACAGCCGATTGGAAGGGGATAATTCGATCACAATGGTCTACAAATTAGATAATTTAAGTGTAAACTATGCTGATCATGTGGCTTTGCACAATATAAACTGTACCATTACTGCGGGCAAATGGATTTCGATCATCGGTCCCACAGGTGCAGGAAAGTCTACCTTTGTCAAAGTGCTGAAGGGTTTGATTCCCACCGTAAAAGGAGACTATTGGATTGATCAGCAGCCTGCTCCCAGAGATGCCAAAGGACAATTAAAGGTGGTCCCGGAGCTGGGCTTCGTGTTTCAATATCCAGAGCATCAGCTATTCGAAACTACGGTGCAAAAGGAGCTTTCTTTTGCTCTGAATCTGCAGGGTGCTTCACGCCAGCAAATCACGGCGGTGATTGAAAGGATTTTACCGCAAGTGGGTCTGTCAGAGAGCATTCTCCCGTTAAATCCATTCCAATTAAGCGGTGGAGAAAAGCGCCGTGTGGCCATTGCCGCCGTGCTGATGACGAATCCGAAGCTGCTAATTTTGGATGAACCGACAGCGGGGCTAGATCCAGCTAGCCAAGTATCTTTGCTGAAGCTACTGAAGACTTGGCAGCAACAAAATCAGAGCACCATTCTCTTCGTTTCGCATCAGATGGAGGATGTTGCTGAGTACTCGGATGAGGTTTTGGTTTTTCATAAAGGTCAGCTAGAAGGACATTTTGACCCCAGAACACTATTTATGGAAAAGGAAGAATTATTGGTGGAGCTGGGCTTGTCCATGCCTGAACCCGTACAGCTTTTGAAGCTAGTAGAGGAACTATCTGGCCAAAAAATAGAGGTTGCTAGCTGTAAAGAGCAGGATATCTTCGATGCTGTTCAGCCAATTTGGCATTCGAGGGGGCGTCTACATGGCTGATTCCGTAATAGTGGGTCAATATGTGGAGACGCATTCGATTTTCCATCGTTTAGATCCTCGTATAAAGCTTGTTAGTATCGTGATTCTCATGCTTAGCTTTCTGATGCTTGGAACATGGCTTAGCTATGCAGTTGCAACTGTTTTTGTATTCGGAATTTTGCTGCTCTCGAAGGTTCCTATTCATTTCTTCTGGCGGGGGCTGCGGCCGTTATTATTTGTTTTGCTGTTTACCCTTCTGTATAATGCTGTGTTCACCAAAGGAACGATCCTCTGGTCGTGGTCCTTTATTGAGGTAACTGAAGAGGGACTGCGAACAGGATTACGTTTCGTTTGGCGTATAATATTGCTCATCTTATTAGCCTCAGTATTAACGTTAACGACTAAACCGCTAGACTTAGCATATGGTCTTGAAAAGCTACTTGCACCTCTATCCAAAATGGGGGTACCCGTAGAACAATTCTCCTTAATGATAGTGATTGCGATCCGGTTTATTCCTACCATCAAGGAGGAGCTGGATCGTATTCTGCTCGCACAAAAGGCTAGAGGTTATGACCTTACAGCATTATCACTGCCTAAACGGATATTTGCTTATGTCCCGATCATTATTCCTTTGCTCTTCACGACGATTCAACGTGCTGAACAGCTGAGCTATGCGATTGATGCGCGTGCTTATGGAAATGGTAAAGGAAGAACTTCTTATAGGGTATTGCAATTTCAGAAAATGGATTATCTGGCAGGGGGAATTGCTCTTTTATTTGCTGTGATTCTGCTGTGGTTAAAGATAGGAAAGGTGTAGATGAAGATGAAATGGAACACCCGTATTACGGAGTTATTGCACATAGAGTATCCTATTATTCAAGGTGGACTTGCTTATTTAGGTTATGCAGACCTCGCAGCTGCCGTTTCGAATGCTGGTGGATTGGGTCAGGTTACAGCGATGAGTCTTCCGAGCGCAGAGGCTTTACGTTCAGAAATCGAACGGGTCCGTACTATGACCGACAAGCCTTTTGGCGTTAATTTTGCCATCGGTGTGCATGGTATCGGTTATGAAGATCGGGTGCAGGTTGCCATCGATGAGCAGGTTCCCGTGGTGAGCCTCACCGGTGGGAATCCGGCCCCTATACTGGAAATGCTACAGCACACTGATATTAAAACGCTCGTGCTCGTCTCTTCACGCAGACAAGCCCAAAAAGCTGAACAATTAGGCGCTTCTGCGGTTATTGTTGTCGGGCAGGAGGGAGGAGGCCACTTGGGACGTGATGATGTAGGGACTATGGTGCTCGTTCCTCAAGTAGTTGATGCGGTTGATATTCCTGTGATTGCTTCAGGCGGGATCGGGGATGGGCGTGGATGGATGGCGGCCCATGCACTGGGGGCTGAGGGAATTGAAATGGGCACACGATTCGTTGCTACGGTTGAATGTATTCATGCGGCTGCTTCTTATAAAAAAGCCCTAGTAGAAAGCTCCGAGTCAGATACAGTCGTAATCAAACGCTCTATCGGAGCGCCCGCGCGAGTATTGCGTAGTGAGTACATAGATAAGATTCTCGAAATTGAGCGTGTGACTCCGACTTATGAAGCCTTAAAAGAATATATTAGCGGTGCAGCCAACAAGCGCTGGATTTATGATGATGTCAAAGAAGAGGGCATTGGCTGGGCAGGCCAAGTAACAGGGATGATCCATGATATCCCTACAGTCTCGGAACTAGTCGGCAGGATGGTCAAAGACGCAGAGTCGATTCGCGGGATGTGGGGAATGCAGGTGTGAAGTTGTCAGCAGAGCAGTTGTATCCAAAAGATGAATTAATGAACTGAAAGATAGGTATTAGATTGACGATACTTTTTTTAGCTAACGGGCAGGTTTGCTCAATCATCGGGCATTATCGGACTATATTTATGGGGAGCGATGGTGCGGCTAATCCGAGGCGTTATGCAAAAGAAGATAATAGTTGGTTGAATCTATCACGCTCCTCCAAAAAAGGGCAATGGCTGCTGTATTGGAATGGAACTAATTGCGAATTTTTAATCAGCTTATTTGTTTCCTGAGCTTGGGTAAACGGAACGACTTTATCATGAATTCCATGGATAATTAATGTGGGCACATCGATCTGTCCAAGATCGTTGTAAACATTCTCATCTCTTAGCGTGACCATAATGGCGGAGGTCGACCAATTCGCAGCTTGTAAACCCATTAGAAAGAACCATTCGGATTTCGCTTCAGAAATGTACTGAAAGAAAAAGCTCTCCGTTTGGTTTTGCAGCATTTTTGGACGGTCATTGTTTGTCTCTTCGATGATTTTATTCGTAAATTCTTTTGGAACGCTTGATGGAGACGCAGCGTCGATCAGGACGAGTTTAGATACCCCGTACCCTTTATAACGAGCCATATAACGAATTGAGATCGCTCCTCCGGTAGAGTGTCCTGCCAGTGTTATGTTTTTTAGCTGTAACGCTTCGATGACCATACGAAGATCATCTGCTAATCTATCGAAACCGTAACCATCGAATGGTTTATCCGAATTTCCGTATCCTCTCCAGTCCACTCCGATACAACGATATCCGAGCTTAGGAAGGAAATTGAACTGATATTCGAACTGGTTATGGTTTAGCGGCCATCCATGAATAAAAAGTATCGTTTTATTTCCCTTCGGATTGATGTCCTCTATAAATACTTTTACGCCCGGTTCTACAGTAACGAAGTATCCCAAGTGTATCGCCTCATTTTTTTTAATGTATTTCCCCGTTAAGATATTCGCCCTAGGCAAGGTTAATGCCTAATTTCGGCGTCAAATTGGGTTTAGATAGTACGTAGAGATTTCTGAGGAATAGCTTGAGTGAAACAATTTCTTCTGATCATTGAGCTCACGGGGTACGTTAGTGGAATAGCGGTTGCTTTGGCAGCCGTTTTTTTATTTGTTCAACTAACGGGCAGATTAGTTTAGCAACCTATACTCAGGAATATATGCGCTAATATTGATATAGCAATAACCAAAAAACGGAGGCAAAGTCATGAGTGAGATTGCTAAAACATAAAAGGTTTTACTGTATCTGATTGGTATCTCGCTTATAAAACAAGAATTTGCAAGGTTGAAAGGGATTATGGATTTGAAAAGGTCTGAACAAGTCGAGTATGGTGCGGGAAAAAGAGAAAGCCCATCACAGTAAGTTGAAAGTGATTCTTTTCCAACTTATTAGGGATGGGCTATCTTTGATTCTAATATTTTTCGGATACTCTTGATATTTTCTTTTCTACAAATGAAGAATAGTCAGTTCCTTAGGGAAGCTTGTTAAGGTTTCCGCACCTTCAGCTGTAATAATCAGATCATCTTCGATACGCACACCCGCTAGTCCCGGTACATAAATCCCTGGCTCGACGGTGAACACATTGCCGATCTCAATAATGTCATTGTTCTGTCCATGGAGTGATGGATATTCATGCACATCCATACCGAGTCCGTGTCCGACACGGTGCAAGAAATATTCTCCGAATCCGGCTTCCTCAATCACATCACGCGCAGCTTTGTCGACAGAACCGAAGGGAGCTCCAGGATTGGAAGCAGCGATCCCAGCTTCGTTGGCAGCCAGCACGGTGTTATAGATCGTGATTAGCTTGTCGTCCACGGATTCAATAGCAAAGGTACGTGTAATATCAGAAGCATAACCATCAGCATACACCCCAATATCAAACATCAGGAAGTCGCCTGGCTGAATGACCCGGTTGCCTGGAACACCGTGAGGCAGAGCAGTTTTCGGACCAGAAAGCACCATAGTGTCGAAGGAAGGGCCGGAAGCGCCAACCTTTTTCATTAGATATTCCAGTTCCGCTACTAAATCGTTTTCTGTAACGCCTGTTTTTACATGGGTAAGCACGCGGCGCAAAGCTTCCTCAACTAGCTCAGCGGCATGTTTCATGCGCTTAACTTCATCTGGGGTCTTTTTGGAGCGCATGCTGCGCAGCAATGGACCTATATCACTAAAACGTTCTGCTGGAACGGCTGCGGTTAGATGCTCAAAACGGGCTACTGAGAAATGTTCCTTCTCTATACCAAGAGTACCTAGCTTACTGCTGCCGAAACAATCTTTAAGCAGGTTATAGGGATTATCGGTGTCATTATGAGTTAGGATTTTGGTGACCGAAGAAGCTGCTTGAGCCGCTTCTGCATCCAGTGCGGGTAGAATGAGCATTGGCTCTTCTCCGCGTATCAACAGCAGACCGAGAAAACGTTCATGCGGATCGCTGGCGAATCCGGTTAAATAGTAGACATGTTTGGGATCTGTTACGAGCAGGGCATCAAGGCCTTCGCCCGCCATTTGCTGCTCTAGGCTTGTCAGAGCATTATTCATAGTTGGTGTTCCCCTTTCAACTTCACGATTAGAACTGCAATATTCCTATTATAGATCAAAAATAGACTAGACGCACGAGACGGACTACATCTATCGTTGGCTAATCATAACATGCCTATTCGCAAGCTTTCCGTAAAGAAGGATGCATATTTGATCACCTATACTTTTAAAACCTGACAAGAAGCTTTTCTTGAGCCTACTAGTTGGTGTAACATAATCTTAAATATACTTCTCGTAAGGTTAGGCGGAAGCTTATTGGGGTACGGTTGTTGAGAGAGGAGTGATTCTTGGGATGAGAGGTAAAATTGCACTTGTAACTGGAGCAAATTCTGGTATGGGGCTAGCGACGACAGTTGAACTGGCTCGCAAGGGAGCCAAAGTAATTATGGTATGCCGTAATCGCCAGCGTGGAGAGGAAGCACTGGCTGCCGCCAAGCAAAAGAGCCACTCCGTGGATATCGAGCTGATGTTGTGTGATCTGGCCTCGCTGGAGAGCATTCGCAGTTTTGCGGAGGAATTCACCCGGAAATATCCGATTCTAGATATACTCATCAATAACGCTGGGGTAGTCACGATTAAGCGTCAGCTTACGAAGGACGGCTTTGAGATGGATCTTGGTGTGAACCATTTGGGTCATTTTTTGCTCACGAATCTGTTACTGGAGCCTTTAAAAGCAGCAGAGCAAGGCCGTATCGTTGTGGTTGCTTCCGGTGCTTACAAAATAGGTGCACTTCACTATGAAGATCCAACTCTCGCACGCCGTTTCAATCCCGCAAAAGCCTATGCTCGATCCAAGTTAGCCAATATACTGTTCACGAAAGAGTTGGCAGCACGCCTGCAAGGGACAAGAGTAACGGTGAATTGCGTGCATCCAGGAGCAGTGGGCACAAATATAGGTGTTAACCGGGAGACAGGCTTTGGCAAGTCGATCCTTAAGCTGCTGTCATACTTCTTTTTAACTCCTGAACAAGGGGCCGATACAGCGATCTATTTGGCTACAGAATCGGATTTGCAAGAGGTAACCGGTCAATATTATTATCGACGAAAGAACCAGGAGCTGACTCCCAGAGCACAGAATAAACAAGAGGCGCAGCGGCTGTGGCAATGGAGCCAGGAGCAGGTCGGCCTGAGTGAATTAACACATTTGGAGGAATCAAGGGATGAATTGGGAGAATAGCAGGATTGAAGATGCAAAACCTACAGACTTAGCAGCTATTGTGGAGATTTATAACTCAACGATTGCTGGACGGATGGTAACTGCGGATCTGGAACCTATTACTGTTGCTGACAGAGAAAAATGGTTCAATGAGCATAACAGCCACCATCGTCCTTTATGGGTACTCAGGCAGGGAGATGAGATTGCGGCATGGTTCAGCTTTCAATCCTTCTATGGTCGTCCAGCGTATAATGCAACAGCAGAAATTAGTGTATACGTGAGTGAAAAGTTCCGTGGTGGTGGAGCCGGTAGAATTCTTTTGAAAGAGGCCATTGAGAAAGCACCTAGTCTCGGCATTAAGAATCTAGTTGGTTTTGTATTCGGACATAATGATCCAAGCCTTGGTTTGCTAGAAAAGTTCGGTTTTAAGCAATGGGGATTACTGCCCGGTGTAGCTGAATTGGATGGTATAGAACGTGATTTAGTGATTGTTGGACTTAAAATCTAACTGCCGCAATTGAAACGCTTACATTTTGAGTGTTGAGCTTACGCTATTTGTGTCACAATCAATCCATATTTTTGACCAACGCTGCAAATCCCGGATAACTGTCTCCAGGGCAAGTCCTTTATCCGTTAAGGAATATTGGATTCGCACAGGTGTCTCAGGGAATACTTCTCGAAGGACAATCCCTTCCAGTTCCAGCTCTTTAAGTCGTTCGGAGAGCAATCTTCCGCTGATGGGCAAGGCTGCTTCAATCACATTGAAACGTTGCGGTCCTTGGAGGAGCTGGTAGATAATTAAACCTGTCCAACGCCTGCCGATAATATCCATACTTTTTTGTAGCTGGGGACATAAATCAGTGGACTTCATATGGCTCACCTCTTAGTGAACATTATAAACGAAAAGACCAATAATTTAAACAAATTCCAATTTAATTCATTACTAGAAGGGATGATTGACAGTGGCTAAAAAAAAGAAAATGCCTACCACTCCGCGTCCTGCTGCGACCGATGCACCAGCTACGCTAAAAGACCTGTTGAGCAGTGATGTTCTTGGAAAGCTGAAGGCGCAATCTGATGCGTTGAAAGCGGAAGAGAATGACCGCAAGGAAGCTGCTCGTAAAGCGGTTGAAGATCAGCGAAAAGCTGAGCAAAAGCGGCTTGAGAATGATTTTGCACATCTGTTGGAGAACAGTAATCAGGATTGGCACAAGTATAAATAACTGCTATAGCTAGCGGAAATAGATCATGTGATAAAGAGATGCCTATTAGGGTGTCTCTTTTTTAATGTTATTTATAAAAATCAATTGTTTTAAATTTTACTATACGAAAGGGTTGACCCTCAAAGTGGGCTTAGGTATAATCGAACATAGTGCAAATGAAAATCATTATCAATACCGATAATATCATCTATTTCCCAAACTATTTAACTATTAAACAGATAAGGAACAACTCATGAAACTAAAATATTTGTCCCTACTTCTAATAGTATTCTCATTTATATCTTTGTTTATAGGCGTAAAAGACATTTCACCTTTGGATCTTTTTTCGCTTACAGAATCTCAGATGCAGACTCTGTTAGTCAGCCGGATTCCACGCTTAGCTGCACTGATTATAGCTGGTGTAAGCATGAGTATTGCCGGATTAATTATGCAGCAATTATCACGGAATAAATTCGTTTCTCCCACTACGGCGGGCACGATGGATTCCGCGAAATTCGGTATTCTCGTGTCCCTGATGCTGTTCACAGGGGCGACACCGATGCAGAAGCTACTCGTTGCTTTTGTTTTTGCCCTACTGGGAACATTTATATTTATGAGAATCTTAGATCGGATCAAGTTCAAGGATAGTATTTTTATCCCGCTGGTCGGACTCATGTTCGGGAACATTGTAGGCTCGATTACTACATTTTTTGCTTACAAAAATGATTTGGTTCAGAATATCTCGTCTTGGATGCTTGGCGATTTCTCAACGATTATTAAGGGTCAATACGAATTAATCTATATCAGTATCCCACTTGTCATTCTTGCGTATGTTTTCGCCAATAAGTTCACCGTTGCCGGTATGGGGGAGGATTTCTCCGTCAATCTCGGTATGAACTACAAAGCGGTAGTGAACGTAGGATTGGTGATTGTAGCGTTAATCTCTTCAGTTGTTATTTTAACCGTAGGTACGATTCCATTCCTGGGTCTTGTTGTACCTAACATAGTAACGCTATACATAGGCGATAACTTGAAAAAAAATCTGGCGCATACTGCCATTCTCGGTGCGGTGTTCCTCCTGTTCTGTGATATTCTGGGCAGGCTCATTATATATCCATACGAAATATCCATCAGTCTTACGGTAGGCGTCATCGGAAGTGGTCTATTTATCTACTTGCTGATGAGAAGAAAGGCGAATTAGTGATGAAGACGAAACTAACTATATTATCCTTAAGCGCTGTTGCTCTCATCGTCTTGTTTATGACCTATCATGTTATGGGAAATTGGGATTATGTTCTACCCAGTCGGGGGAGAAAGCTGGCGGCCATCTTAATTACCGGAGCGGTGATAGCTGTCTCTACCGTAGTTTTTCAGAGCATTACGAACAATCGGATTTTGACACCTAGTATTCTGGGGCTAGACTCTTTGTACATGTTGATCCAGACGTTCGGTGTATACACCCTAGGCTCATCCAATATGACGTTTATGAATAAAAATGTGAATTTCTTGTTCTCAGCTTGCATCATGGTTCTGTTCTCAGGTGTGCTGTATAAGCTAATGTTCCGCAGAGAGGGTCAAAACATATACTTCCTGCTGCTCGTAGGACTTATTATGGGGACGATGTTCCAGAGTGCATCTTCTTTTATGGAAGTGCTCATTGATCCGAATGAATTCCTGATTCTACAAGGAAAAATGTTCGCCAGCTTCAACAACGTCAGCAGTGATCTACTGATATTGTCTACAGTTGTTCTAGCGCTAACTACGCTGTATTTCATGCGATTTGTGAAGTATTTAGATGTTATTTCTTTAGGAAAAGATGAAGCCATTAACTTAGGGATCAATTATGACTATGTAGTCAAAAGGCTGTTAGTTATTGTATCCATCTACGTTTCGATATCAACGGCTTTAGTGGGGCCGATTACTTTCTTGGGTTTACTTGTAGCCAATGTGGGGCATCAGTTGTTCCGTACGTATAAGCATTCCTATCTGATTCCCGGCACGATTTTGCTAAGCATTATTGCGCTTGTCGGGGGACAGTTTCTAGTTGAACGTGTGTTTGGATTCACTACTACGGTTAGTGTAATCATTAATTTTGCAGGTGGCGTCTACTTTGTCTATCTGCTGTTAAAGGAGAATAAGTCGTGGTAGAAGTTAAGCATGTAAGCAAGCGTTATGGCGGAGTAACCGTTGTAGATGATGTGTCTTTAACCATTAAAAAGGGTGCAATCACCTCGTTTATCGGCCCTAACGGAGCTGGTAAAAGCACGTTGCTCTCCATGATCAGTAGACTTATCTCTAAAGACGCAGGGGAAGTACTGATTGAAGGGAAGGAAATTGGCAGCTGTAAGAGTAATGAGCTTGCTCGTAAAATATCGGTACTAAAGCAGTCCAATCATATCAGCGTACGCCTTACCGTAAAGGAACTTGTTTCTTTCGGAAGGTTCCCTTATTCACAGGGAAAGCTCACACCTGAGGATCGAGCGTTCGTTGACGAAGCGATTGCTTACATGGACCTTCAAGAGATGCAGGATAAATATATTGATCAGCTTAGCGGTGGACAACGTCAGAGAGCATATATTGCGATGGTTATGGCTCAGGATACCGAGTATATTTTACTCGATGAACCACTCAACAACCTGGATATGAAGCATTCTGTACAAATTATGAAGGTGTTACGCCGATTGGTAGAAGAGAAGGGCAAGACGATTGTGCTCGTCATTCATGATATTAATTTCGCTTCTTGTTACTCTGACTACATTGTAGCGCTCAAGAATGGGCGGGTAGCTTCATCGGGTACGGTGGATGAAATTATTGATACAGCAGTGCTTAGGGATGTATATGACATGGATATCCCTATAGAAACAATAGGTGGTCGTAAAATTGGTGTCTATTTTTAAACAAGACGCCGCTTATATTCGGAAATTATTATGACGTAACGCTAGAAGTGATAGGCGCCAGCTTCTTGACGTATACGCGAATAATTCAAATAGCTTGACTATAAATTATAGGGGTGAATATTTTGAAGAAGAACGTATCTTTACTAATCATGACAGTGTTTCTTGCCGTAATCTTGGCGGCCTGTGGCTCCAATAATGCAGCAACTTCAAATAATAATACAGCAGCGGCAGGCAATACAGAGGCTACTACTGCACCGAATACAGAATCCAAAGAGCTTACTATTAAGCATGAACTTGGAGAAATTACGATTAAGACTAATCCGCAGAAAGTGGTTGTATTTGACTTCGGTACACTCGATACTTTGGATAAACTGGGCGTAGAGGTGACTGGAGTGCCTCAAAGCAATGTACCCTCTTATCTCTCTAAATATAGCGATGCCAAATATGAGAATGTCGGTGGTTTGAAAGAGCCTGACTTCGAAAAAATAAATAGTCTTTCTCCTGATCTGATCATCATTTCCGGCAGACAGCAAGATTCTTATGATGAATTCAGCAAAATTGCACCTACATTGTACGTTGCTGTAGATAATGCGAATTATATGGAATCCTTCACGAAAAATGTGAAGACGCTGGGCCAAATTTTTGGCAAGGAAGCTGAAGTAGAAGCTGAGCTTGCGACTATTACTGACTCCGTTAAAGCTCTGAATGAGAAAGCTAAAGCCGATGGTAAAAAATCTCTTATCATTCTTGCCAATGAAGGAAAAATCAGTGCTTATGGTTCAGGTTCACGTTTTGGTATTATCCATGATGTATTCGGATTTGCACAAGCGGATGATAAAATCGAAGTATCCACTCATGGTCAAAGCGTATCTTACGAATATGTAGCCGACAAGAATCCGGATTATCTGTTCGTAGTAGATAGAGATGCGGCTGTGAAGAGTGATGGCAGCAAATCCGGTTCAGCGAAGGATGCAGTTGAGAACGATCTCGTGAAGAACACAAATGCTTTTAAAAACGGTAAAATCATTTACCTTGATCCTAACTACTGGTACTTGTCCGGTGGCGGTTTAATCTCTGTTAGTGAAATGCTCAAAGAAGTTGAGGTTGTTCTGTAAGCAGAGTAACTCGAGGAAATGGTTATTAAGAAGCCTGTTGGCAGGAGTAAACCTCCTTGTCAGCGGGCTTTTTTTCGCATTCTTCCATAGAAATACTGGTATATTCATACTAGTTGCTAAATTTAGCTGTAACTTTTTATGCGAGTATACGTGGTTAGGTTAAGGGGGGAGTGCATGAAGCGAAATTCACTGGATGAAATATATCAGATGTATGTGATGGATATTTACCGCTATTTGCGCTCCCTTTGTGGTGATCATCACGCGGCCGAAGATTTAATGCAGGAGACCTTTTACCGTGCTTATTTATATTTGGAGGATTGTAAAGACGAGAAGATTAAGCCGTGGTTGTTCCGTGTCGCGTACAATGCCTTCGTAGATTATAAGCGGAAGGAAGGACGCAGTACTGTTCAGAGTGAGGATTTTTTTAAACAGCTCGCCCATCCAGATACCACGGAAAGCACGCTGCTTCGGCAGGAACGTTGGGAAGAAATGAGGATTGCGATAGGTGAGCTACCGGACAATCAGAGGCATGCACTTCTGCTACATGATTTTCATGGTCTTAGTTACCTGGAGGCATCGGACATTATGAATGTGGGTCTGTCCCAATATAAGATATTAATCTTTCGAGCTAGACAGAAGCTGCGTGAAGCAGAGCGGAGGAGGAATGAACATGAGTGAGGAGTTCAAGGAGAAGTTAAGAAGGTACGGCGAAGGTACCCTTGCTGACGAGGATAGGGATGTAGTAGAGCGCGAACTGGAGAAGATGGAAGCTTATCAGGCTTATCTGGATGAACTCATGGGTGAAGAAAAGCCGGCTTCAAGTGAGGATAAGAGCATAAAATTCGGAAAGGGTAAAAGAAACAGATCTGGCAAGGAAAAAAAGATCATCCGCCGCGGTAAATGGAGAGCCCGTATATCGAATACTTTAACGGTAATTTCTGCGTTCTTAATTTTCATGATTATTTGCAGTATTATCAGTGCGATATTTTATGGTACTGGGGAGAGAGTAGAGAAATACCGTGATGTCGTTTCTTCCGCAATTGCTGTTTCACAGCCGAACACGATTGTACATTTGAGCAGTGGTACCGGTCCATTTTTTAGTATGAATCTGACAAGTAAGATAGAGAAACAAGTGGGAGATGAACAAATCACTGTCGGAGATTATTCAATGAAGCTTCTATTTGGCTGGGCTAGGCTCTACAACTATTCCTGGACGAATGAGAGTAGAAGTGTTGGTTATTACTTTCTATATCCACAGGGGAAGAATGATGCGGCAAATAGTATGGATAATGGCAGTGAGTGGGAGAGATTAGAGAAGCTCCCTGAGGGGACGGTAGCGGAAGCATACTTGTCTTTTGACCAATTATTTACGACAGATGAGCTGTTGAAGAAGTTTGAGCCTAAGAATCTTCAGCCTTTGTGGTTTGCGGCAGATACAGGTCCACGGACACGACAGCCAGTAGTTAATGATCCATTAGGTTTTCCATATATGCCAATTTGGCATGCGGATGATATGAAAGTGACACAGGAATCGAGGGAGAAGCGAGGATGGTTTGGAGGGGTGACTAGCCGTTCGAGTAGTTCTCCATCTGTTAACTCATATGGTGATGGTGAACTGCGTAATGCAAACTTCCTCAAGACGCTGCACTTGATGCAAGAGTATAAATCCATCTCCAAAAGGGTGATTCCATTCATTGATTTAGATGATTCCATTAGTTATATAGAGAAGAATGGAGTTAAGCTCTATGGAGCTGTCGTAACCGGTCCGGTGAAAGAACTGCTCAAGCTGAAGGAAGAAACATGGATCAGCAGAATGCATGTTGGGGAAGTAAGGCTGTGGAATTGGCAGGATAGAGAGAACTAAGATTTAATAGAAGCCGGATATGCCCTGTATGGGAGGGTGTACCCGGCTTTTGGTCTAGCTAGATAGTGATAGAGTCACAGAACTTGCTTCTCGCTTAAGCAAATCGTACAATTATTTGAATATTAGATTTATGAATAAGTATGATAAGCGAAGTTAAGTATGATAGATTAGGAGCTGAGATTTATGAAAGTAGGAGTCGTATCTGATACACATATGTCAAGAATGGCTAAGTCTCTGCCAAAGGCGTTGATAGCAGAGTTTCAAAATGTGGATTTAATCTTGCATCTCGGTGATTGGGTGAGTATGGGAATCTATGATTTACTGTCAGAACTAGCACCGGTGGAGGGGATTGCCGGAAACAATGATGGCGATGAGATCATTGCGCGTTTCGGAGAGCGCAAGATCATTACCCTTGAAGGAATCCGGATTGGCATGGTACATGGACATACGCCACATTCCCGCAAAGGAACGGATGGGAATGCACTGCTTGCTTTTGCGAATGATGAGGTGGATTGTATTCTCTTCGGTCATTCACATCAGCCCTTGCTAAGAGAGGAGAATGGTATCCTGCTATTTAATCCAGGTTCTCCTACAGATAAGCGGCGTGAGAAATTGTATTCTTTCGGAATTTTAGATATCGAAGCGGGTAAAGTTAGTGCCCGGCATGTGTTCTACGATTCAAAGGAATAAGGCTCAATTGTCCAAATCATTCGGCGTTCTCTCCATGGCGAACGGCTCAGTAACCATTTACAATGAGGTTAAAACGGGCGAAGCCGGAAAGTGAGCGCTGTTGATGAACAATTATCGGATAGAACGAGTGGTTCTGGATGATTTAGAACGGCTCATCCCATTATTTGATGAGTATCGAGTATTTTATGGAGCAGCCTCAGATCGGGAAGGTGCACGCGTCTTCTTAGCCGACAGACTAAAGCTGAATGAATCTGTGATCCTTATGGTGGTTGAGGGGGAAGGCGATGAGAAACGCGCGCGGGGCTTCACACAGCTCTATCCTTCTTTTTCATCGGTTACGATGGAGCGCCTCTGGATACTGAATGATTTGTTCGTTACTGCAGAAATCCGAGGGCAAGGGCTAGGTGCTATGCTACTGGAAAGTGCTAGAGATTATGCGGTCTCTACGAATACGAAGGGCTTATCCCTGACAACGATGACGGAGAATGTGGTGGCGCAGCGGTTATATGAAGCGCATGGCTACATTCGGGATGATGAATTTTTTACCTATAACCTTTTTTTCTAAAGCAGCTAGAGAGAAAGACGAGTAAGGGGCGTTAAAGTGGAAACAAGTCATAAGTTGGCAATCTTTTTTGATCTCGATGATACGTTGTATGATCATCTGGTACCATTTAAAGAAGCGGTACGGGAAGTGCTCAGCCCAGATGAGAGTAGTCTGGACTTTGCAGAATTATTTTATAAAGTGAGACATCATAGCGATGTGTTGTGGCCAATGTATTTGCGCGGTGAGATTCCGCTTGAAGAGACGAGGGTGCGCCGTTTGGAGCTTGCTTTTGCCGAGTATGGTTTGCAGATTAATCGTGATCAAGCCACGGCGGTTCAAGCGGCATATATTGGACGTCAATATACGATTCAGATGATTGATGGCGTGCGTGAGCATCTTGAACGATTTATTGCGGATGGTCATAAGGTAGGCATTATTACGAATGGACCGAAGGATCATCAGATGAGTAAGATTCGTGGACTAGGCTTAGATCAGATTATTCCCGAGGACATGATCTTTATTTCTGATGCTGTAGGTCTTGCTAAACCAGACCCAGAAATATTCATACACGTAAACCAAAAGACGGGTACTTTGGCGGACAATTCGCTTTATATAGGGGATACTTGGGCTAACGATGTAGTTGGAGCACTTGCGGCTGGATGGAAGGTTTGCTGGTACAATCCGAGAGGAAGACAACCGGCTACGGATCATAAGCCTAGTTATATTTTTACTAATTATAAGGAATTTGGCGAGCTTCCTTTGGTGTGAGAGAACAAGTCCTCCAAAGATATTAGAAAGCCATGCGAGAGAAACCTGCGCATGGCTTTCATTACTTTTATAACTAATTTTCGGGTAGTTGAATGCCGCGCCACCCGCTTACATCGCATTGTCCATGTTCGTTATTACCCACAGCAACCACCGTACCGTCCGATTTAAGACCGATGGTATGAGTGCAACCTGCCGTTACCGCCACTATATCGCGCCAGTCACTTATATTGCATTCGCCGTGCTTATTCCAACCCACAGCAACCGCTGTACCGTCTGATTTAAGACCGATGGTATGATGACTACCTGCCGCTATAGCCACAATACCGTGCCAGCTGGTTACATTACACTGGTCTTCATGATTTCGACCCGCAGCAACTACCGTGCCGTTCGATTTAAGACCGACGGTATGAAGGTAACCCGCCGCTATAGCCACTATGTCATGCCAATCATTTACATTGCGTTGGCCATACCGATTATTACCCACAATTGTCACCGTGCTGTCCGTTTTAAGCCCGACGGTATGCCAATCACCCGCAGCAACTGCTACTATATCACGCCAGTCACTTACATTGCATTGGCCTTCATTATTTCGACCCACAGCAACCACCGTGCCATCCGATTTAAGTCCGACACTACGACGCCAACCCGCAGCTACCGCCACAATATCAGCCCAGCCGCTTACATCGCATTGGTCATACTTATTCCAACCCACAGCCGCCACCGTACCATCTGATTTAAGCCCGATGGTATGAGCATTACCGGTATGAGCATTACCCGCCGCAACCGCTATCATATCGCACCAGTCACTTACATCACATTGGCCATATTTATTATCACCTACAGCCGTCACCGTGCCGTCTGATTTAAGGAGGGCGGTATGACGATAGCCCGCCGCTATGGAAGTTAGGGGTTTCACAAGGTTCATAAATCTCGCTCCTTAGTTGATGGTGGATGTTTTGATTTTCTCATGTTTCGCAGAGGGAGAAGCGTTCTTCTTGTTGCTCCTTCTATCCAAAAAAAAGCTTGCTCCCTAGAAAGCCAGCTTCGGCACAAAGGGACAAGCTTTTTTCGTTTAATCTGCGAAGCTATACGTTGGATCTGTCAGGTTCATTCTTTCTTTTATGCCTTTAGTGGCATAGATTTTGTTGTCGTCGGTAATAAAGAAAGCTTCAACATCATCAGGTAAAGATTCAAGATATTTCATGCCCTCCTCGATTCCCATCAGGAATACCCCAGTGGATAAGGCATCCGCATCTGTTGCATTCGGGCTCATAATGGTAAGGCTTTTGAGACCGTTCTGTGAGGGATATCCTGTGCGTGGATCAAGGATATGATGGTAACGAACATTGTCCTGCATAAAATACCGTTCATATACACCTGAAGCATCGATGACCTCATCTGAGATCTTAATGGTTCCTAGCTGTGTGCCACGGCTTTGATCTGGATCCTGTAATCCGATATTCCATTCCGTTCCGTTTGGCTTCTTACCGAGAGCAATAATACTGCTGCCTCCGAGATTAATCATAGCGCTATTTAGACCTTGCTCTTTCAAATAATCAGCGATACGGTCAGCAGCATAACCTTTACCAATACCGCCCAGATCTAGCACCATATTTTCCTTCATCAGCTTTACAGTTTTCGCAGCTTCATCAATTTCAACGTCCTTGTAATTGGTTAGGCTCTTCGCTTTATCAATTTCAGCTTGGGGAGGGACCTTATCTCCACCGCTACCAATATTCCATAGATCGATTAACGGACCGATTGTAGGATCAAATAGCCCGTCCATTTCCTTTGCGTATTGTATGGATTGTTTAATTACATCCAGGGTCTCGTCAGAAACAACAACCGCTTCTTTTCCTGCTGCCTGATTGACTGCGTAAGTCTCTCCACCTTCTTTGGTGCGGCTAAGCTCCATATCCATTCGCTCCAGCATCTGCTGGATATCATCCATATTTTTCTGTTCTACTGTAGCACCGAACACTTTGATATTCACAACAGTGTCATAAATATAAAAGGTTTGTGAGAGAGACTTTTCCTCTCCTTTTCCGGCTGTTGTTGCGCTACCCGTAGTTCCCGCTGTTTTATCGTCCTTATCCTTAGTAATTAGCCAAGCGCCGACAGCTATGAGGGCGATGACGATTACAACGAGGATCAGCGTCGTTTTTTTGTTCTTGAACATATTCCACCATCCATAAAGTTAGTTTCTAAAACAAAACACATTATTTATATCATACCCCAGATAACAAGTTGATGGAAATTAATTTCATGACACATTTAGGGTTATAATCGGGCGACATAGAAAAAAGCCCCGTATCCTGATTCGGAGCGGTGCTACAGATTTAGAAGTAAACGATGCTACTTAATCGAGCATATATTCACTATATTTATTCTTGCGAGGATTTAATACGAAGAGGATACCCTTGGCATATCCGCTAACAGCTTTGAAATTCCGTTTTAGAGTTGCTTTAGCCGTCAGACAAGTCAATGTCCAGATCAAGGCAGCATAATTCATAAAAGGAGCTTTACGCAAGTTGAGCAGATAGTAGTGGTTGATGGCGGTAGCATGTGCTACAACGCCTGCCTTATCGCGAGAGCCTGGCGACTCATGATGGATGATTTTCATCGCGGGATTAATCACAAGCTTGCCATAACGGCTGGCCAAATGAGACAAATAAATATCTTCGGCTATGGAATAGCTTGTCATCCATGGATAGGGTTTAATATCACGTAGTGCCGAGCGCCGGAAGGACATATTGCAGCCGTGAAAAAAATCAGTTTCAAATACATGCTTCTTCTCTCCCCAAAGGAATTGCGAGCCTGCAAACATACTTGCCGACAATCTGCCTGGTGATCCGGACATTTGTCCGGTTAGCATACCGAATAGCCTGCTTGGCATGCTACTATGTATGCCTTTGGCTACACCACCTACACCAATAATGGAATCATCGGCTGCATAAGTATCTAGCAATCGTCGAATATATAAGGAGTCATCTAATTCTGCATCATCATCTAAGTGGAGCATAATTTCTGCATGGATCAGTCCTAGCGCTTCGTAACGGGAAAGCCAGAGACCAGGCTTAGTTTTGCGATGATAATGAAGTTTAGCCTGCGGTAATCCAGTTAGTATTTCACGACAATAGGCTAATCTGTCCTCAGGGATCTCACCGTCGTCGACAATCCATAGCTCGATGGAGATGTCTTCAAGCTGTGTCTGCTTGCCAATGGACTCTATGCACACCGTAAGGTCGTCGATTCGGTTACGGGTAGGAATCACTATAGATAGATCATACATATCTTGAATCTCCCTTCAGGACTTCTTTCGTCCGCTAATCTGAATGTAGTCTCCCGGCGAAATGGTTACCTTGATTCTATCGTTCCTGAAGAAGAGCGTATATACCACTTTCGTATACTTTTAGTTGGGGTTCAGGTCTAAAGAGATTTTTTTGAAAATAAAAGTTAAGTTTGTATTTTTCGGTTTTTAACTATATAATAGTAAGCGACGAATATTTAGTTATCAATCTTATTCAGCAGTTACAAATGAACAATAATATTAGGAGGTTTTTTTCATGAGAATAGATATTTGGTCCGATTATGCGTGTCCATTTTGTTATATTGGTAAAAGACGTTTGGAGAATGCGCTGAGTCAATTTCCGAACCGTGATCAAGTAGAGGTGGTATTCCGTAGCTTTCAACTAGATCCACACGCAGAGGTGAGTACAGATAAGAATATTCATGAGCTGTTGGCTACCAAATACGGAATGTCTATCGAAAAAGCAAAAGCAATGAATGCTCAGTTAGCTGAGCAAGCACAAGATGTGGGATTGGAATTCAATTTTGATACAGTGGAGCATACGAATACTTTCGACAGCCACCGCCTGAGTCACTTTGCAAGCTCAAAAGGAAAAGGTGCAGAAATGTCCGAACGTTTGCTACGTGCCTACTTTACGGATTCATTGAATCTTGGAGACCGCAGTGTACTTGCTACACTTGCTGCCGAGGTAGGGCTGGATCAGGCAGAAGTTGCGGCAATGCTGGAGACAGATGCTTACACAGCTGAAGTGAACGGCGATATCGAGGAAGGAAGCCGTCTTAATATTACCGGTGTACCATTCTTCGTGTTCAACAATAAATATGCGTTATCTGGTGCACAGCCAGGACCTGTATTTACAGAGGTGTTGGATACTGTGTGGGCGGAGGAGCAAGCAGGGCCAAAGCTGCAGGTGGTTGGCAATGGAAAATCCGAAGTATCCACGGATGATGGCTGCGCAGATGGATCTTGCAATATATAAAGTTCGTATAGTGTGGAGAAGAAGAGATGGAGAAGTATCCATTTCTTCTTTTTTTAATTCCGAAACTCTGCTCTGTTTTACACACTACAAAGACAAGCGCCCCCGAATCTATCCGGGAGCGCTTGTCTCTTTATGATGTGTTTATCTAAAAGAAGTGATGAAGCTTGTGAACAAGGTGCGGACATCATACTGATGCTGATTGATTGGTTCGATAGGCCGGTTAATGCCGAGCAAGGTGTATACTGCAGTTCTTGCTGCTCTGATAGAGTATTCTTCCGTGAATACAACATCATCTGGAATTTCGCAATATTGGCCAACGAACGCAAGGTTAGTGGAGCCTTCAGGAACTACTTTAGGTCGGTCACTATTTAATCTAGGCATGAATTGTGAAGTGATATAAGGCATCATACATGGTATACAGTTGGCAGTTGCCATGATCTCGTCCTTATGTTCTTCGAAATGAAGATGACCGATTAATTCTTCCATAATTTCTTCCCCGGTACATTCGCTCATTTTCTTCTTCACGAAGTCTCCTACGTTGTCAGGGTATAAACCGTAGCCCCAGAATACTTTTACATGCTCCGGTTGATTGCGGAAATGCGGTTGGAAGGCTAAGACAACGGACATTAACCAGCTTGAATCTTTAAAGGTAACCAATGCGCCAGTACCCGCACGATTGCGAGTGAATTTCTCCATAAGATCGAAGAATTTGGAATCTCGGAAGGTCACGGTAAAGGACTCCCATTTCGAACCATCGATATGATCATCGAAGGAGGATGGATTGCCGAGACCTGGTTTTTTGACGGCGATGTTCTCCCATAACTTCCATGAGCTACCTTTCCCATTGAGACGTGGGGCAGAGGTCATGGATCCAAGGCTTGATCCTTCAGTCATGGAGCCGTTCGTGACGATTACGATATCGTCTTCGCTTATGTTAATAACGTCTGGGACACCTTGGCGCAGGACGTTCATTTGGGTTACGGTAATGCCATCTCCATCTTTGAACTGCAGGTCAGTTACTGTACATTTCAATGTAAAGTCTACACCAAAGCCTTCGAGATATTTGTGCATAGGTAAGATGATGGAATCATACTGGTTATATGGAGTGCGGGTTACGCCTTCCAGGGTTTGTATTCTTGGGAACTCATGAACGAAGCGAATCATATATCGTTTAAGCTCTACCGCGCTATGCCAAGGTTGGAAGGCGAAAGTAGTAGCCCACATATACCAGAAGTTCGTGGTGAAAAAGTGTGGACCAAACCAGTCGTTAATCCGAGCTTTCCCCATTTTTTCTTCCGGTGTAATAATTAATTTACCCATCGCAAGCCGGTCAGCCATATCAAAGCCCATGGATAATACATCTTCCACCTCACCGTTGCGGTTAACGAGTCTAGCGTTAGCATGTGTTGGATTGGCGGTATCGAATTCTATAATCTCTTCTCTAACGGATTTCTCAGGATGGTCGAGGGAGGGAATCGACATGAGTAGATCCCATGTATTCTCATAGGTCTCATCGTTGAGCATCCGGCCACCGCGAATGACATAACCGTGCTCAGCGTCACCTGCGCCGTCGTTGCTGCCACCGAGAATCTTCATCTCTTCAATAATGTGAATGTTCTGTCCCGGAAAGTCACAGTCTCTGACCAGGTAAGCCGCGCCCGCTAAGGATGCAATTCCGCCACCGACAAAATAAACCTGTTTATTACCGTACTCTTTTTTCACAATGGTCGCCTCCAAGTTGTTGTTGAAATAATCACATTCTTAATGTAAACCAACTCCAATTTTGAAGGTATAATCAATCCTTTTAGAGTGTATGGATTTTAGTCATTACGGTCTATGTGTCTAGTTTTTAGACAAAAAAACCGCTGAACCCAAAGGTTACAACGGCTTGTTCTCATATTTGTGCAAAGCTTTTAGAAAATTCCCCTCAATGAGTACACTTAGCTTCTCGATAATGTGATCCGGATGCTCCTTCATCCCGTCTCTCATCCACTGAATGACAAGGCCTGTGAAGGCCAGTGTATAGAAGTTAGCAATGAAATGTTTATCTTCATGGCTAACCTCCATCCCGGCGGACAGTTCGTTTATGACACCCATAATGAGATCATTCGTCACTTCGTATAGATACGCATCCAGATGATTTCTGCCCAGTGAGTTCAAGGTGTTGCAGCAAAAGGTTTTATTTCGTTCGATATAGCAGAAGATTCTATAAAAACCGTCCGTCCACGTACTGTAGCTACGATACTGGGCGATGCTCTCTACAGCCTCAGTCTTATAGATCCAACCGAGTAAATCAAATATATCTTGAAAATGATAATAGAAAGTTTGTCGATTTAGTCCGCAATGGTCCACGAGCTGTTTGACTGTAATTTTATTGAGCGACGTATGTTCCATTAGTTCTTTTAAGGAATGGGACAATGCATTTTTGGTTAGAAAAGAATTGGACAACGATCGATCATCTCCTCCGTTCAAGCTTTCGGCCACTGCTTAACTAGCAGACGAATTCCTTCCGCCAATAAACCGAGTGCAAATCCTCCACATGTAAAAAAGAAAAAAGCAAGGAGTCCCGCGAGATCCTCCCAACCGGACATCTCTCTATAGGTGTAGCTTAGCATAATTACTGAACCGATGATTATTCCTGTTGTAGTGATTAACCAGAGTAGACGAGCTCCGAACCACGCTAAGACGTTAACGATACCAGATACAATAATGGAAAAGAGTGCGAAGCGCAGCAAGAGTGTGACATCTAATGTATGAGCCATCATAACGAATCTGTGCAGAATGAAAAGCAACCACAGAAAAACACCATAAACAGCCATCCAGATAAACCAACGGTTACTTTTGGTAGCAGGCAGGAATTTCATTTCTGGCTCACCTCTTTTTCCAAAGTACGAACGGTGTGCAGTAGGGATTATACGGAGAAAGATTCCAGTTCTTCTACACTTTGCAGAAGATGATTCAGCAGGTTCGGAATGTCCTCCATCTGCTCCTCCGTGATTTGCCTTTTGAATCGCAGCTCGATGCAGTTGTTGTAGGTTTCACCTTCTTGACCATAAATGAAGCTTAAAGATTGCACGGGCTGGAATTCAGGCCCCCAGATCGCTTTGAGAATACTCTCGATTGCCTGACATTCAGCAGGAATATCTTCGATCTCCATATAAAAACGTAACGAAAGATTGCAGCCGGGATCCGTGTTAGGCACTTCCAATATTTCATCGCTAAGATCTTTCACAGATGAAGTAAGAAAGACTTCGGCGGTTACGCTCCTGCCAGCCGTCAATTGGAAGGAAAGGCTGAATTCTCTGGACATCAATGCCATATTCAGAAGGTCGGAACGATCCGTAACTACTAGAATTCCGTCCAAATTATCGTAATCGTAGATTTGGTTCTCAAAAGCAATTTTAATATTATCGAAGACAGTAGGATGGAACAATAATGGCACCTTCTTTTGTTTATTAGTATTGTAACATGATCTAAATAGAAGTGAAAAAGATGCCCAGGGACCATATGGACCGGGCATCTTTCGCTTGTTACTCCATGACCTTGAACATGCCCGTCATACCCGGGGCATGATTCTGAAAGCCGTATCGTTCGTAAAAGGTATCATTCCCATGTGATGCGAAAAGTCCGACGAACGCGCCAGAAAAACAATGAGATCGAATATAGTGTAGTAGCTGCTCAATAATGACATTACCAATGCCTTGGCCCTGAAATTCGGGAAACACGGCTACGTCCTGAATATAGAAATACATATGACCATCGCCGACGATCCGCCCCATACCGATAACCTTGTCTTCCTGTACAACGACCATACCATACACCGAATGAGCGAGAGAGGCTGCGGTCATTTCCGTATTCACGTTCCCCCAACCGACAGCTTCCCATAAGGAGGCATGCTCCTCAGGCGTGGGTAAACGTTCAATACATTCATAATGATGTGCTGTTGTCATAGCTAATCACCCATTCTTTGTTAAGTTATTGTAGCGATTGTAGTGTAGTAAGCTCCACTGTAATCAGCCCCCTTAGGATGAATGGGTATTCACTGTGATCTTGTTAGTTCGTAGGTGCAGGTGCGGTATATTTCAGGAATGTCTTCGGAATTGGACTTTCGAAGGTCATTAACTCTCCTGTAGTAGGATGAATAAAAGAAAGTACACGAGCATGCAGACCGAGACGGCCTACCGTTTTGGTCTCTGCACCATACTTCTTGTCTCCTGCAATCGGATGGCCGATATCTGCCATATGAACACGAATCTGATTTTTGCGTCCAGTTTCAAGCTTTACCTCAAGTAACGAGAAGTGGCGGTTCGCCTGAATGAGCTTATAATGTGTGATCGCATGTAGACCATCGCCTTCATGAGGACTGGAGTACATTTTCAGGGTAGAGGTTTCTTTTAGCCAAGAGCTCACTGTACCTTCAGGTCTTTTGACGGCGCCTTCGACTAGAGCTACGTAAGAACGTTCTTTCACGGTATCCTTCCACGTAGTTTGCAGTGCTTGCTGGATCCGTTCGCTTTTGGCAAACATCATTACCCCAGACGTATCGCGGTCCAAGCGGTGCACGACAAAAATTCGATTCTTAGGATTGCTGATGCGGACATGCTCCATAAGCTGGCGGTAAGCTGTTAATTCATTTTCTTCCGCAGTGGCAATCGACAGCAGTCCAGCATCCTTCTGAATAATGATTAAATCATCATCTTCATGGACGATGGTGAGTCCGATCATTTCCGCTACTTGTACAGGCTTCTCTTGATCAATCGTCACAGTTTGACCCGGATGCAATTGAAAATTATGCTGTGTGACTACTTTGCCATTCACTGCTACTTGTCCACGCGAGAGGATAGATTTAATAGCATTTCGTCCACGGCCTGTGATATGGATGAGTAAGAAGGGTAGCAGCTCAGAAGGTTCATTTACTGTAAAAGACTTGGGCGCTGCGGGTGCTTTAGCTTTATGATTAAGCTTGCCATTTGGCTTGCTGTGGGAATTGCTGTGGGAACGAGTACCTCTTTTGGCTGTTTCTTTAGGATTTCTTCTTGTGTTCATGACTGCATTCTCCGTCCTTTAATATTGTACTCCTCAATATACCATGGGCGGTTAAGAAATACTATGTGAAGGGCAGCAAGAAACGAATTCGATTTATAGATAGAATAGCTGAGCTAGTCCTATCAGCAGGAATAAGCTGAAATATATCCAACCGATCACATTAGCGTATTTCTTTTCCCGGTGCATAGCATTGACTGCATATATTTTAGTATCCACAGTAAGCAACAGAACACTGGAGATCAGCAGCGCAACAATTACGTAGGTTAGCTGGTGATAGAACATAGTAGAGCCTCCTATAAAGGTCATTTAATTTTGTTTAAGACCTACTCTGTCGATGTGAGTTTTCAACTTAACTTCAATACTGAGATTGGAATACTGCTGCTCCCAGTCATGTTTGTCACGAACATGGGCTTTCCAGTAGGAGGGAGCATATGCACGAATATATTCACCCATGCCAAAGACATCGGAATGCGCTTGTTGAGTTTCTTCGATAAGGTGGTTGAAAATACCGATCACTCTCTTTTGAAAGATATCTTCAATCTTTTCTAAAGAACGGCTGGAACTGATAGGGATATCACTACGTAAATGCTCATCCAGAGCCGCCTCTAAAGAGAGGTTATAGGTGATGTGAGGTTTACCCTCTTTGAATTGAACTTTCACCCTCGTGAACCGGTCGTTGACCTTGAGCATCACCGGACCGAATTCATCAGCATAAAAAAGATCGGAGTATCCCCCGGGATTAATGCCCTTCATGGACATATATGCGCCAATCTCAATGGGAATCGTCGAACCGACCATCACTCCACCACTAAAGTAAGCTAGGCCTTTAATCATGATATTGTCTTCCTGATGTAATGAGACGTAAGGCAGATAACCACTTTCGCCCCATTTGGAATCTGCTGACCAGAATACACCTATATAATCAGCAGGAAATTTCCCCGATGTCACTGCTTTTTCCATGGTAGAGAGGATGTAAAGGGTCGGCACTCGCTGCAGCGGAGGATTAATATTCATAAATTTGGCAGCCTCCCCTTCGGATACTAGCAGCCAGGTCCGGCGACGAACTTCTGGATTGCGACGCAAATAATCATTTAAGTCATCCATGCTTTTTCTTGCTATGTCCTCACTAATAATAATCACTCGTAAATGAATCAGATAACGTGGATCAGAAATTTGCTGCTGCAAATTGTTCATGGCGTCATCTAATGTGTACCCGTATACTTCTACGACCCATACTGGATTTTGATTTCCGCCTCCGCCTTCACCCCCGCTGCCTGGTCCGAGTGGAACTCTTCCCGGAACCGCAATTTGGGCGGTTACACGAATTTGGGGTAAGTTAATATTTGCGCTTTTAAGATGAGTGGTTTGGTCATCATTTGTTTTGCTGTCTGGAGGGACGGAATCAATGGATAACCCTAGCACCAATGCACGATCTTCAATTTCGAGCTGGTCCCAGCAACCTGCGAGCAATCCAGACAGGAGTGAGAGAATAAAAATAAGAACTACACGCTTATAAATTTTTTTATTCATGAGAAATGGCTCCTTTATTTCGGATTAGAGAGACTAACCATAATAAAAGAGGATAGAAGGTCAAAAAAATCAAACCGATTATCGCTGTAATGCTAGCAAATGAATAGACCTGAAATATGTTTCTCGGCAAAAGTGAAAAAGTGAAGATAAGTGGAAGTAAGAAACTGGATATTAGGCGGTGATCCTTGTGCCGCAGCACTTGTTGCAGAGAGTATGCGGCTAAGTAGTAGTTCGTAAAGATGGTAGTGAATATAGAAATCACCCAAATTATTATAAAAAGAGCATCAAACCGTTCTAATAGTCCTGCGCCGATGGATATGGAGCGAGCTGCTTCTAGGGTTGGATAGGACAGTAATTTGGTTTCCTGAGCTCCAAACATGCCTAGAGTGACCCAAACGATCATTACATAAATGAATCCAATGATACCAAGCGCAATAGTGCCTGCTTTAAGGATCTGTTGAGGTTTTTTCATTAGAGGAACCAGCAGGATGATGACAAATGTGCCTTGATAAAGGCCAGCGGACGTAATCGTTCCTTTGGAAAAGCTTGAAAAGGTGGTGTGATTTCCGGTGAGGGGTAGCAAGTTCAGAACATCAACATTTCTCATAGCTACCAATATAATTGCGATAGCGGATAATAGAATAAAGGGTAAATAAAAAACATGTACATAAGTGAATTTTACAATATTTCTACGGATTGATAAGGCAACCAGTAGGAGCATTAAGAGAATTACTACTTCTATGGGTGTCTTTTTAAAGACAACCGCAACACATACTTCTCCAAATTGGCGCATGGTGATCCCAGCAGAGAAAGCAAAAAACAAAGAAATAAGCATGGAGAAAATATCCGCGAGCCAAGTTCCGAGAAGGCGGCGGCTGAATACGAACAACGTTTCGTTAGGGAATTTTCGGCAGACAACCGCTGTAAACCAGCAACCTAAAAAAGCAACAGGTACGCCAGAAGCAGTTACGAGCGGTGCACCACTGTCTCCGGCTTCAGCCATATAACGAGGAATACTTAAGATTCCTATTCCTATAATCGTACTGATGATTACAGCCATGACTTGGATCGTTGTTATAGGGCGGTTACTATTCATCAGCTTCACTTTTCTCCTTAAAAATCAGATCGGTATGCATTTTGGGAATATCATTCGCAAGAAGATCGGGATCAGGTGTATTGAGAAAGCTTGGGCGACTTCGCATCCACCATAAAGGTACACGAACAATACTATCCTTGAGGTCCTTCCAAATCGTAGGCACAAAGGGTGTCATGTAGGGAACGCCGAAGGATTCCAAGAATAATAAGTGGTTAACAATAACAATAGTGCCAAGCATTACTCCGTACAGACCAAAGCAGCCTGCCAATATGATCAATGGAAATCTAAGCATTCTTGAAGAGATTGCGGCATTGTAAGCGGGTGTGGCAAAAGACCCTATGGTCGTTATAGCGACAACAACTACGGTAGTTGGACTCGCCAGACCTGCTGCTACGGCTGCCTGACCAATGACAAGCACACCTACAATAGAAAGAGCCCCGCCAATCATTTGCGGTAAGCGAATGGTTGCTTCGCGCAGCACCTCCATGAAGACTTCCATAATCAGAACTTCCAATACGGCTGGAAAGGGTACGCCAGCTCTTGCACCAGTTATTGCTACGGCGAACTCTGTCGGCAGTAGCTCAGGATTGAAAGAGATAATGGATACATATAAGGCTGGGAAGAAAAGGGAAAACAATAATGCGATCAGGCGGATCATTCTTAGGAGGCTTCCTACAACAAAACGTTCTGTATAGTCATCCATCGTCTGAAAGAACTGATTGAAGAGCGCCGGGACGATGAGGCAGAATGGTGAACCGTCTACAAGGATGATGACTCGTCCTTCTAATAAAGAGGCTATAGATTTATCCGGGCGTTCGGTTGGCTGAACCTGTGGAAACGGGGAGAGGGGATGATCTTCTATGAATTGCTCGATATACCCCGCATCAAGGATGCCGTCTACATTTATTGCTGATAATCTTCTCATCACCTTTTGAACTAGCCCTGGATCGGCTATTCCTTCGATATAACAAACAGCTACTTTTGAGCGCGTCCGTACGCCAAGAGGGGCAGTTACTACACGAAAATCCGGCGTTTGCAGTCGATAGCGAAGTAAAGAGATATTGGATTCTAAATTCTCTATAAACCCATCACGCGAACCGCGTATAACTTGTTCAGTTTGAGGTTGCTCAATGCTACGATGCTCAATTTTACGCAGATTGAAGTAAAGTGCCTGATCCATTCCATCTATGATTAGAACTACATTTCCCTCCAACAAGATGGAGGCTAGAGTATTTAGGTCCTTAGTACGGTTACCTTGTGTTACTTGTACTGTCATACTCCAGATGTAATCAGGTAAATCCTTTAGATCTTTTGGAATTTCTGAGAGATCAGAGGAAACATTCATTAATGGCTTTAAAACATAGTTCTGAATTTGATTCTGGTCCACCACAGAAGAAAAAAAGATAATAGCCGCATCATGTCTACCGTACACCTTGAAGTTACGGACTATAAGATCGCTGTCTTCTCCAAAGACTTGTTGAATGAAGCTTATATTGCTCTCCAGGCTGGAATCCAGTGGCTTTACCGGACGATTGTCCTGGGCAGAGGACTCTTTGCGTGCAGGCTTATGTTTAAAGGAGGTATATTTTTGTTTCCAATTTTGCACGGTCGCTCCACCCTTCTATGAAATCTCTCTTCTTAAAGCTTGGCTTAAAAGAAGGCCTTTTATGTAAATATTTCAAAGGAAGAACATGGTGACCATAGTTAAGGAGTGTTGCTCAATACACTTTTGACCGCTAAACTAAAGATAGAAACGCTTAAGGGGTTATGAGAGATATGATGATGCAAGCACCTACTATTGAACAGGCGCAGGCTGAGCTGCAAAAATATTACGGTTATCCGGATTTTCGGGATGGTCAGAAGAAGATTGTTCAGAACTTGCTGGAAGGTCGCGACACACTCGGTATTCTTCCTACGGGAGGTGGGAAATCGATTTGCTATCAAGTTCCCGCACTGCTGCTTCCTGGGCTGACACTGGTGATCTCACCATTGATCTCTCTGATGAAGGATCAGGTCGATGCGTTAACCACGGCAGGTATTCCGGCAGCCTTTATTAATAGCACGTTAAGCGGGAAAGAAGTAAATGAACGGATTCGGGCTGCCCGTCGCGGCGATTTGAAGCTGCTTTATGTTGCGCCCGAAAGGCTAGAGCTGGACTGGTTCCGTCTGGAGATGGCTGAGCTGGCGATTTCCTGTGTGGCTGTGGATGAGGCGCACTGTGTATCTCAGTGGGGACATGATTTCCGTACAAGCTATTTGTCGGTATCGCCTTTTGTGAACGAGCTGCCAGAACGGCCAATCTTGGCTGCATTTACAGCGACGGCAACACCAGAGGTTATGGAGGATATGGTTCGGCTGCTGCGTCTGCGCGAGCCGGGTATTTTCATGACTGGACTCGGAAGAGATAATTTAGCGATGTCTGTGCTACGTGGAGAGAATAAGCGGGAGTTCGTCATGGATTACACCGCAACGCATTCTCATCAGCCGGGTATTGTATATGCGGCTACACGCAAAGAAGTGGATGATCTATATCAAAGGCTGCAGGCTTCAGGAATAGCGGCAGGCCGTTATCACGCAGGTATGAATGATCAGGAGCGGGCAGATAGCCAGGAAGGCTTCCTTTATGACGATATTCGGGTCATGGTGGCCACCAACGCTTTTGGGATGGGGATTGATAAATCCAATGTCCGGTACGTAATACATTACAATATGCCAAAAAATATGGAAGCTTATGTTCAGGAAGCAGGCCGTGCTGGTCGTGACGGGGAGCCGAGTGAATGTATTTTGCTTTTTAGCGCGCAGGATATTATGACCCAAAAGTTCCTGATCGAGCAGAATCCGCAGGACACGGACCGTAAAGCTAACGAATATCGCAAGCTTCAGCAAATGATTGATTATTGTTATACTACCCGCTGCTTGCGCAGTGCCCAGCTGGATTATTTCGGAGAGGAGCATGAGGACAAGTTATGCGGCATTTGCAGCTCATGTACAGATGAACGAGAGCTTATAGATATGACCGTAGATGCGCAAAAGATATTCTCTTGCATCCACCGTATGCGGGAACGTTATGGAGTAGCATTAGTGGCTTCTGTGCTGAAAGGCTCTCGCAATCAGAAAGTGATGCAATATGGTTTTGACAAGCTGCCAACGCATGGGGCGATGTCGAGCCGGACAGAGAAGGAAATCTCAGAGAGCATTAATGTACTCATCTCTGAGGGATATCTTGCTTTGTCTGAAGGACAATACCCCGTAGTGCGGCTCCAGCCTTTGGCTGCTGAGGTACTGCGCGGACAGCGTGAGGTCATGCAGCGAGTAGCGCGGCCATCACGAGCAGGTGCGGCATCTGGTACGCGAGTTCGTAGTCGCGGGCATGACCTCTCACCTTCGGCAGTCAATGAGACCGTCTTTGAGCAGCTGCGTCTGATCCGGCGAGAGTTGGCGGGACGTGAGCATGTGCCCTCATATATTATTTTTAATGATGCCACGCTGCGTGAGATGAGTGTGGTTTGCCCGCAGACCGAAGCGGAAATGCTGAGGGTAAAGGGTGTCGGGGAAGTGAAATACCGAAAGTATGGTAAGGCATTCCTAGAGTTTTTTCAAAATGAAATGTAGAAAAGGTCGTGTAGCATTGAAAATCGTTCTGACCACGCTAAACGCAAAATATATCCATACCTCACTGGCGATCCGTTTGCTTAAAGCCTACAGTGAGCATGAATTTAAAGATATTCATTTGGTGGAGTACACCATTAAAGATCCCGTGATGAATATCGTGTCCGACTTGTTTCAGAAACGGCCAGATGTGATTGGCTTCTCCTGTTATATCTGGAATATCGAAGAGACGCTCAAGCTGATCGGAATTCTCAAGCAAGTGATGCCTGAGGTTACGATTGTTCTCGGAGGACCGGAAGTCTCTTATGAGCCGCTGCATTGGATGAAGAGAGAAGCTGGCATTGATTTCATCGTCAACGGAGATGGAGAAGAGACCTTTCATCATTTGTTGCAGGAGCTGAGAGACGACCGGAAATTTCATTTTGTGTACGGAGCTGCTTATCGTAAGGGAGAGGAGATCATTGTAAATCCACCTCGTCCCAAAAGCGATCTAAATACGCTGCCTACACCGCATCGTTTTCCAGAGGATATTCCAGATCTGAGCAAACGTATTGTTTATTTTGAGACGAGCCGTGGGTGCCCGTTTAACTGTCAATTTTGTTTATCCAGTATTGAGGTAGGCGTACGTTACTATGATATTGAACGAGTGAAGTCTGATTTACTCTACTTAATTGAAAATGGCGCCAAAATCATTAAATTCTTGGACCGCACCTTCAATATCAACCGCAACTATGCGATGGAAATGTTTCAATTCCTGATCGATAATCATCAAGGCTGTGTGTTCCAGTTTGAAATCACAGCAGATATCATGCGGCCAGAAGTTCTGGATTTCCTGTCGAATAATGCGCCTCCGGGCATCTTTAGATTTGAGATTGGTGTACAGTCTACAAATGATGAGACGAACGAGCTTGTTAAACGCCGCCAGAATTTCAAGAAGCTCTCTCGTACGGTAATGAAGATTAAGGAAAGTCGTAATATCGATCAGCATCTGGATTTAATCGCAGGGCTTCCAATGGAGGATTACACCACCTTCCGTAAAACCTTTAACGATGTATTCGTTATGGAGCCAGAAGAGCTGCAACTTGGATTCCTCAAAATGCTTCGCGGGACGGGTCTGCGTGCACAGGCGGCAAAATATGAGTATACGTATATGGAACATGCCCCTTACGAAATTCTTAGCAGTCATATGATGACCTTCTCGGATATTATTCGTTTGAAGCGGCTTGAGGATGTGCTGGAGAAATACTGGAACAGCCACCGGATGGACCATACAGCCAAATACTTGATCCGTCACGTGTTTGATTCACCATTTGATTTCTTTCAGGAGTTCGGTGACTACTGGGAGGAGAGAGGCTGGCAAAAGATTGGGCATCAGCTAGAAGATCTCTTTACCCGTTTGCAGTCCTTCTTGATAGATCGTGGGACTCCATCTATGGATATTATTACTGGGCTAATGAAGCTTGATTATTTCCTAGGACACAAGTATAAGCCTCGCAAAATCTGGTGGGATTTCGTACTGGATAAGTCAGATTGGTCGAGTTACTTGAGGGATATCGCTGCTAATCCGGGTCAAATCTCTGCGCAATTGGCAGAAGCCGGACTCAGTGAAAGAGAGCTGCAAAAATATACGGTGCTTGAAGTGCTACCGTTCTCGCTTGAAGCGGTGCTGGAATCCATCAGCGGTCTACGGGCGGATGGGGGTTCAGAGGAAGAGGAAGCAGGCGATGCTAACGACGGGACTGTACCTTCTCCTGAGTCATTAATACAGGGAGTTACAGAGAGTAGTTTAGAAGAGTCTGTCCAAACCACAAGCTCTGCTGTAGCCATAGCTGAATCACCTTCCGTTCGAGAAGGTCGCACGCTGCTAATCGTAATGTATCAGCAGAATGAGAGCCAACGCGCTCAGTATTATACGCTGCCTTTGTAATAGGGCGATTGTGTTGGGAGGAAAGACCGTTCCTTTGGGGGCGGTCTTTTTTTGTTACATGCGCAAGCGTCTTCTGAATTCGCAAGTGGTGGAGGGAAGTGATGATTGGCCATAAAAGTCTTCTAAGACCGAAAACGAAGTGGGATAGTAATGGCTGCAAAAGCGCCAGATGAGTCCGGGAGCGGAGGGGAAGAAAGGAGCTAGGAGTAATGTAAGCTGCTCACAACCCAAAACGAAGAGCAGCGATCCCCTAATAACGGGAGGATCGCTGCTCTGTCTCAAATAATCCAAAAAACCTACGGTTTTCTTTTAAGCTGTAGTCGTAACCTCAGAAGGGAGATGCTGTTCTAACCAGTTAAGCACATCGGCTGTAACTTGATCCCGGTTCACCTCATTAAGCATTTCATGCCTGCCTCCTGGATAGAGCCGATACTCTACGTCCGATATCCCTCGTTTCTTGTACAGCTCCGCAAGACGAGGAATGCCTTGGCCGCTCATCCCTACAGGATCCTTATCCCCACCAAATATATAAATGGGCTTACTTGTACATAATGTCCTAAGTGATTCCTCGGAATGGATCTCCCTTAGGAGGTGGAAAAAACCACGGAAAAAGCGTGTTGTACAAATGGCTCCGCAGAATGGATCGGCAATGTACTTATCAACTTCCGCATCATCGCTGCTCAGCCAGTCATATGCAGTTCTTACGGGAGAAAAAGCACGGTTGTAACTGCCGAATACTAAGCTGTTCAGTAGTACACTTCGGTGATGTTCACCCTTTAACTTGAGCTGTGCACTAGCCAGAGATTCTCCAAGGCGCAGCATACCGCGAGGACCATTTGTACCGCTTAGGATAAATCCTTCATAGATTTCGTTACCCTCTTCACACATCAGCTTTTGAGCCAGAAAGGAACCCATACTATGAGCGAATAGAAAGATGGGCTTACCTTCATGTTTGGAGAGTGCTTTGGCTGCTACCTGGAGCAGATTGCGCCGCATCCAATAGAATCCGTCCTCCCCAACATCGCCAAGCAGATCGACTTGACCAGCGGTTTTACCATGTCCCCGGTGGTCATTGACATATACTGCATAACCTACTCCGGTTAATGCTTCCGCAAAACGAGCATAGCGGACAGCTGTTTCACACATACCGTGAGAAATTTGCACGATTCCTCTAACTGGCACATCGGATGCGGGTAACCATTCATAGACATGGATATTTACACCTATGGGATCCGTTAGGGTAAAGCTATTTTCCTTCATGGTCCATTCCTCCTAAAGGTTCTCGACTTATGGTAAATAAGAGCGAAGCACAGTAGAATGACCTTCGATAGCGTAACGGCCGAGACTGGAAGGAATCAGATAGCATTCTCCTGCAGCATAAGGTTGGGAGCCGCCATCCCAAGTAAGATGTCCGCTGCCTTCACAGATGACTAGAATAGTGAAGCTGTCTTCTGTAGTGGTGAGGTCCCATGAACCATTTACGATTCCTTTTTCTACGATAAAATATGGCGAAGCGGCAAGTTGCAGCCACTCTCCAGGGACTGCGTTATCTGTCTTCATCGAAGTAGCCCCGGCGCCTTCATAAGCTGTAACATTAAGTGAATCTTCAATATGAAGCTCACGTGGTTTTCCGTCCAGGCCTGGACGGTCATAGTCATAAATGCGGTATGTAGTGTCGGAATTTTGCTGGATCTCTGCTACAACGACACCAGCACATAGCGCATGAACGGTTCCGGCGGGAATATAGAAGGAGTCTCCTGCAGAGACAGATACTTCTTGAAGGCTATCCATAACGGTGCCTTTCTCCAGTGCTTCCCGCAAAGTTTCACGATCCACGCCTTCTTTAAGACCATAGATGATTTTGGCACCTGGCTTAGCGTCTAACACGTACCACATCTCTGTTTTGCCCAGTTCACCTTGTGGCAATCCCTCATAATCATCTGTAGGGTGGACTTGAACGGAAAGATTGTCGTTGCAATCCAGCAATTTGATTAGTAGAGGAAATCTTCCACCCGTTTCTGAAATCCCTTTGCTTCCGAACCATTCATGGCCGAACTGCTCACGAATTTGATCTAAGCCTTGACCGGCTAACTCTCCGTTTACCACCGAAGACGTTCCATTCGCGTGATCGGCGATCATCCAGCCTTCGCCAATATGTCCTTCAGGTAGATCTAGGCCGAATTTCTCCAGCGCGCGGCCTCCCCAGACACGTTCTTTAAACTCCGGTTGAAATTTCAAAGGATATGGTTGAGTCATTGCTACATCTTCCTTCCCAAATATAAAATAGTTTGATGCTTACAGTTTAAGAGGGGTTTCCTTTTTTCTTTTCGAGCGCAATCATATAAGGTGAATCCGTGCGCTGCAGCTGACGATAAACAATGCTTTGTGCTACCTTTTGGGAAACAGCTGCTGCCCAAGATTCAACGGCAGCGGCTTCTTTATCTCCGCCTGCATGGCCGGGATAAAGAACTGCCGTAATGATCCCACCTGGACGCAGTAACTGGAGAGAAGCTTCCAAGGCTGCAATAGAGCTGTCCGGCTGAGTAATGATGTTCTTGTCGGCATCTCCTGAAGGCAAGTAGCCTAGATTGAACATTACAGCTCCAACGGTGCCATGCCAGTTCGCTGGAACAGCTTCAGCCATTTCGGCGTGACTACGTTCCAGTAAGGTGACGGTGGCGAGCGAGGGAGCTTCCTCTTTTGCAAGCCGCAGGCGCTCTTCAGCCAGGTTCAGCGCTGCAGCTTGAATGTCAAAGCCGTAGACTTCACCGCGAGCTCCGGTTGTTTTGGCTAGAAAAAGCGTATCAGCACCAGTACCTACAGTGGCATCAATCGCACGATCACCTAAAGTTAACCGCTCAGAGATTAATTTATGAGCAAAGCTTAAAACGGACATAAAGCCCATTAGCTCTTCCTCCAATACTTACCCTGCCAAGTATCACGAGCAACTAGCTCATCGTCAATGGCATTTAGCACTTCCCATTTCTTGAGGCTCCACATCGGTCCGATTAAGAGATCCCGAGGAGCGTCTCCAGTCAAGCGATGTACAATCATTTCAGGGGGCAAAATTTCGAGTGAATCGGCAATGAGCTTCACATACTCGTCCTGTTCCATGAATCGTAGCAACCCAGCTTCGTATTGCTTCACCATTGGTGTTTTACGCATGAGATGCAGAAGGTGAATCTTAATTCCTTGTACATCCATGCGAGCCACAGCAGATACCGTTTCGAGCATCATTTCATGCGTCTCCTGTGGGAGACCGTGAATGATATGGGTGCAGACACGAATGCCGTGACGCCGCAACTTCTCAACAGCATCTACATAACACTGGCTGTCGTGAGCCCGGTTAATTAGCTCAGAAGTGGAATCGTGTATAGTTTGGAGACCCATCTCTACCCACAGATACGTGCGCTCGTTTAGCTCGGCCAAATATTCGACAACATCTTCCGGCAAACAGTCAGGCCGTGTAGCAATAGATAGTCCAACGACACCTGGCTGCTGTAAAATCACTTCGAAATATTCTCTAAGCTCTTCGACCGGAGCGTACGTATTCGTATAGGCCTGAAAATATCCGATGTATTTAGCGTTTGGCCATTTTAGATGCTGCTTGTCACGGATATTATTAAATTGGGTGACGAGATCATCTCGGCGACTTCCCGCAAAATCACCAGAACCTCTGGCACTGCAAAAAGTACAACCACCTTTAGCGATGGAGCCGTCACGGTTGGGACAGGTAAAGCCTGCATCAAGCATAACTTTGAATACCTTGGTATTCAAATGTTCACGCATTTCGTAATTCCAGGTATGAAAACGTTTATCTCCCCAAAGCTGCGGAGGAGTAGTGTATTGAAGATTAGACACGAGGAGCTCCTTTCTGAAAATATAAACATGGATAAGTATCCTTATCCTTATATTTTTCTGAGACGGATGGCATCCTTTATAAAAGAACACACAGCCGTTTCTTATAATCCAATACATTGTATCAAAAAACAGAGCTCGGCGTAACATTCACTCCCGGTACTGGCATGAAAAATAGGCCGAAAGTAAGGCGCTTTCAACTTGAAAATGCTTACATAGTATGTTATATTCAGAGTGTGAAAAGCTGCTGTGGCTTAAAGAAATTCAGCCAGGAGTTCATAATTTCGTGTCGTTCGATCCATAATAATAACCGTGAGGTGATAGCAATGAATTCTCAAACGGTATATGCTGAGGGTAAAGATTCGATTGAAGTCCACTTAACGCCAGATGAAGCCCTTGCACTAACAGGTGTGGAATTTAACGGCAACCCTAAGATCAAGACAGATGCACAGCGTAAAATTCGCAGCGCATTCGAAAAAAAGACATTTGCCACAAGCTCAAACACAAAGTAGATCCTAATCTACCGGACAAGAATGAGCCTTAATTCCAAATATACACAACGAAGGAATTCCCCTGGATAGCTCATTTAAGAGCTGAGCCAGAGAATTCCTTTTTCTTTTTTACCCCAATCCCTTTACTTTTCGGGACAATTTCGGCACAATATTGCAAGTGACAGTTATCGTATAAGAGATAATCGGAGGAATACCTATGCGTTTACGCGGAAGAAAAGGAATACGTGAAAGTTTGGAAGAACAGACCGATCTAGTCATTCTTGACCCTCGGAGTTATAAAGGTGAGTGGTCCAAGCTATTCGGAAATGATCATCCGATCCATGTGGAGTTCGGAATGGGCAAGGGACAGTTTATCAGCCAAATGAGCTTCAAATATCCCGATATTAATTTTATCGGCGTTGATATGTATGATGAGCTGATCCGCCGTGCTGGAGATAAGGCTAGAGCAGTATGGGAGCCGGCAGGTCATGAGACGCCGCCCAACCTGAAATTGGCACTCGCCAATATTGATTATGCAGAGGAAGTATTTGCTCCAGGAGAGCTGGAACGAATTTATCTTAACTTCAGTGATCCATGGCCAAAGAGTAAGCATGCTCGTCGTCGTTTGACACACCCGCGTTTTCTTGACAAATATCGGGGGCTGCTAAGCGACTTAGGTGAAATTCATTTGAAAACAGATTCTCGAAGCCTATTTGAATTCTCATTAAATGCATTTGCGGACTTTGGTCTACAGATGAAAAATATCTCGTTAGACCTACATGCGGACGGCATCATAAATGAGGATCATATTATGACGGAATACGAGACGAAATTTGTCGGACGTGGCGTGAATATCCATCGTTGTGAGGCCATTGTAGGTGCGGAAGCGCTCAAGCAGTATCAAGCTACCCGTTTGGACAAATATCGGTTGTAGTTACAAAGCACTACTCCAAAAGATGTGCTTCAATAATAAAGCGGCAGCCTCCAAATGGTTTGGAGGCTGCCGCTTTTAAATTAACTATTCCAATAATTCGATAATGCTCTGAGCACATTGCAATGGGTGGTAACGGGCGATTTCCTCAAGATGAAGTTTTCGCTTATTCTGCACATCCTCGTAGTTGTTTAATAGACGTTCCATCCACATTACGACTACGTCTAAAGACTCTATCGGCTCTCCGAAACCTGCTGCGGTAAAATAGCGGCAATTCTCCTCCTCCTGCCCGGGCAGAGGGTTATAGAAAAGCATCGGTATTCCTTTAGCGAGCCCTTCACTGCAGGTCATTCCACCCGGCTTCGTGACGAGCAGATCGGACACCTCCATCAGCTTGTCAATCTCACGCGTAAAGCCTATCAAGGATATATTAGGATGATTATAACGTGAGTCTTCTTTCATTTCCTGAAGCAGCTCTTCATTCTTGCCGAGACAGAAAACAATCTGAATCTTCTCTCGCCATTCCGCCAGACAGGCATTTACAACCTGATCGTTCATGATCCCCCAGCCGCCGCCCATGACTAGTACCGTTGGCATATCCTTGAGATTGAATTGCTGTCGAATCTCCTGCTTTCCAGGATGCTGCCAAAAGTTAGGGTGTACGGGTATCCCAGTAACCTGAATTTTTGCAGAAGGAATGTTTCGCATACGCAATTTGGATTTAACCTCTGGTGTTGATACCAGATAACGGTCTACCTCTGGACTGATCCAACTGGCATGTGCGTCATAATCCGTTATAACAGTTACGAGAGGCATCTTTAGGGTAGGATCCACTCTCTTAAGACGAGATACTACAGCACCCGGAATGAAGTGTGTGCAGACAATAACGTCAGGTTTCAACTGCATTACAACATTTTTGGTATGCGTATAAAATATACGATGCAGGGCAAGCGTGGTAAGACGATTAAATGATTTCTGGTGACGGTAGACGTACCCCATCAGCTTTGGCTGAGTCGTTACCGTCTTACGGTAAGCAGACAGAATAATGGGTGCCATTTTGGGATTAAGGAAATTCCCAAGTTCTAGCACCTTCGTTTGTAAATTAGGTGACAGTTGGCGCAGACTGCTCGACAGCGCATAAGCTGCTTGAGTATGTCCTGCTCCAAAGCCTTCTGAGAGTATTAAAATTCTTTTTTTTTGCAATTTTGATTCACCTATTCTCAAAGGTTTTCCCGGTTTAACCATATATACTTCAGATCCATAAGGCTATAGTGCCCGCTGCAACACTGGTTCCGATCACTAAGCCTGCAAAGACATCAGATGGATAATGTAATCCCAGATAAATGCGTGAAAACCCGACAATACAGGCCAGCGGCAGCAGAATAACGGTCAAGGCAGGAAATGCTACCATATATGGGACCGTTGAAGCAAAGATAGCTGTAGTATGACCAGAAGGAAAGGAATGATCCTTTAATGGATTACGAAATGTGTTCGTATCCGGTAACGCCAGATAAGGCCGCATGCGTGGATACAGTTTTTTAGCGACAGCAACGGGCAAATGGCTAACAGCTAGAGCCGTCATTGCTTGCAGGCTAGCGGTTCTCCATGGCTGAGGAGCAAATGCCCATATCAGTATGTTGATAACAATTGTGCTTGTAGCTCCACCCAAATGAGTGAGATAGAAGAGCCAAAAGTTCAGAAAACGATTATGCATTCGTCCGTTGATCCACTTAAAAAGGTGCCGCTCCCAGAGATGTAGCTTCATGAATAAATGTCTCATATCTTGTCCCTCCGCCAGTCGGCTACCGATAACAGGTGCTTATGAGCAGTCCGTTCTTTAGCATTAGATCTGTCTTAATCATACTTTTTAAAGGTAGTCCATTTCAAGGAAAAGCTCAGTTTTGCTAGAAATTTGCTAGTTTTGACTTAGAGCCGCTAACGCCGTACAATGATTCAAGCGGACTAAACATGTTTAAAAGGGTAAGAGATAAATAAGGATCCAAATAAATGGAATCCATACAATTCTTTTAAGCAACACATATAAAAATTGTGAAGTCTGCCTAGAATAAGAATACTCTTGGTCTATTGTTAAGGGATGCAACAAAAGGGTCAGAAGGAACGTCAAGCAAGCTAGAGAGAAAAAAAAGAACACCGAGAGTGAAAAAAGGGGGCATCAAAAGGTCATGACAGACGCACTGTTTGTTACGCTCCAAGTGATCTTGGCAGCAATCGCAGTATATCAGTTTACCTTTTCGTTATTTGGTCTGCACAAGAAAAAGACAAAGACAAAGTATAAGCCAGAAAAAACATTTGCAGTACTTGTTGCTGCACATAACGAGGAAGAAGTCGTCGGCGCGTTAATGGAGAACCTGAAGCAGCTAAACTATCCTTCAGAACTGTTTGACGTATTTGTAATTTGTGACAATTGTACAGATGGCACAGCTCGCATTGTTAGAGAGCACGGAATGAACGCTTGTGTCCGTACTAACCCGAATCTACGTGGTAAAGGTTATGCCATTGAATGGATGCTCAAGGAGCTTTGGGGCATGCAGCGTCAATATGACGCAGTTGTAATGTTTGATGCCGATAATCTGGCACATACTGAATTCCTGATGGAGATGAATAATGATCTTTGTTCAGGAGCGCGTGTTATTCAAGGTTATATTGACACCAAGAATCCAGAGGACTCCTGGATTACTGCAGCGTATGGTGTGTCGTATTGGTATATTAACCGTTTGTGGCAACTTTCACGCCATAATTTGAATATGGCGAACTTCCTTGGCGGAACAGGAATGTGTTTCGAGACCAATCTCCTTAAAGAGATGGGCTGGGGAGCTACAAGCTTAGTTGAGGATCTGGAGTTTACGATGCGCAGTGCATCTCATGGTGTATATCCTAAGTTCAACTATGACGCTAAGGTATTTGATGAGAAGCCTCTAACTTTCAAGGCCTCTTCAAGACAGCGTCTGCGCTGGATGCAAGGACACTTTACTGTAGCTCGTCGTTATTTTTTTCCATTACTTTGGCAAAGTATTAAAGAACGTAGTTTAACGAAGTTTGACCTTGCGCTTTACGGAGCAAATGTGTACATTGTTTTGCTCACCTTCTTGATGACGGCGGTAATGTGGGTGGATATGGCCCTCTTTAACGGACCGAATATTGCTAATATTTACGGCAGCTTGCCAGTCTGGCTCGGTTTCCTTGCGATCGGTTTGAATCTGGTGACCTTTGGGATTGCGATGGCTTTGGAGAAGGTTAAATTTAAGAAGGTGTACGCTTATCTGGTGTTCTTCCCAATTTACCTGATCTCTTGGTATCCTATTACGTTCTATGCGTTCTTCACGCAGAACAACAAGCAATGGAGCCATACCAAGCATACGCGTGTCGTAAGACTTGAAGAAGTGCAAAGCAAGCAGGTATAAGATATTTAAGAATATTGAATAAAAGAATTGACACTCCGTTTGGAGTGGTGTATAGTATTCAAGTACGCAAATCATAGGGATTGCAAGAAGAAGCACCTGCTTCTCACCTGACTGGCATATTCGCCGGCTGGTTTTGATCTCAATGCTTTATGAATGTTAATGTTCATGAACGTTGATCAAACACGGGGTGTCGGGTGTTACCGGCACCCCTTTTTTATGGAGTAAGGCAGTATAGTTGTTAAAAAGATCCGGAGGTGGAGAGTTATCAGTAAGGAACATATGATCAATGATGAAATTCGGGCCAAAGAGGTACGGTTGGTTGGTGCGGAAGGTGAACAAATCGGAATTAAACCGATCCGCGAAGCGTTGCAAATGGCGATCGATCTTAATCTAGATTTAGTCAATGTAGCACCACAGGCTAAGCCGCCGGTATGCCGCATCATGGATTACGGCAAGTTCCGTTATGAAACGCAGAAGAAAGAGAAGGAAGCCCGTAAGAACCAGAAGATCGTTGATATCAAGGAAGTCTGGTTCCGTGCTAACATTGAGGAACATGATTATCAAACCAAGTTCCGCAATGTGATCAAGTTCTTGGGTGAAGGCGATAAAGTAAAGTGCTCCGTTCGTTTCCGCGGACGTGAGATTACACATGCGAATATCGGCCAGAAAATCCTCGAGCGTGTTAAGAACGAAGTGGCTGATATATCTGTTGTTGAGCGCCAGCCTAAGCTGGAAGGTCGCAGCATGATTATGATCTTGGCTCCTAAAGCCCAATAAATCTGGAGTCACTTGCTTACATGCAATTTGGCGCCGCATAATATTCAAGGAGGAAACACCATGCCTAAGATGAAAACACATAGCAGCCTGAAAGGCCGCTTCAAAATTACCGGAACTGGTAAAGTAACACGTTACAAAGCTCACAAAAACCACTTGCTGTCCCACAAATCTAAACGCGCTAAGCGCGTTCTGAACGGTAATCCAGTAATGGCCCCTGGGGATGTAAGACGTTTGAAACAAGGATTGGCTAACTTGAAATAGTTTATCACACATTTTTGGGAGGTTTATTAATATGGCAAGAGTTAAGGGCGGATTTGTAGTTCGTCGTAGACATAAAAAAGTATTGAAATTGGCAAAAGGTTATTTCGGTTCTAAACACCGCATTTTTAAAACAGCTAAAGAACAAGTAATGAAATCGATGGTTTACGCTTACCGCGACCGTCGTCAAACTAAACGTAACTTCCGCAGACTGTGGATCGTTCGTATTAATGCAGCAGCTCGTTTGAACGGTCTTTCTTACAGCAAGCTTGTATACGGCCTGAAATTGGCTGGTGTAGAAGTTAACCGTAAGATGCTGGCTGATCTGGCTGTAAATGATCTTAACGCATTCAACTCCTTGGCTGGTATTGCCAAAGAGAAAATCAACGCGTAAGTGTTGTAATATAATCGAAAAGCACCGCCTGCGTGTTGCCCATGCAGCGGTGCTTTTTTGTGTGGTATGAAGTATATAGAATGAGGAAATGATTTCTCTGCCGTAAAAAAACGAGAAAAAAACTCTGCTTAATGCAGAGTTATTCCCAGTACTTTACAGTATTGAGCTCGGCAGCGAGCTTTTTACTGATGGTTCTTCTTACTTTACGTAGCTCAGAACGTTCATTAGCTGATTCGCTGATCAATTTCTCTTCATCGGTTTCTGGGATTATGGCAGGAACTGGAGTGGGAGTACCATCCTCCCCAACTGCAACAAAGGTAAGGAATGAAGTGGCAGCGACGGCGCGCTCACCCGTATATAAGTTTTCTGAAATGATCTTTACGAATACCTCTATGCTTGTACGTCCGGTCCAAGAAACGAAGGATTCGAAGCATACGGAGTCTGTAGGTCGGATGGGCCTCAAGAAGTCAACAGAGTCTGTAGAGGCTGTAACGACATTGGCACGGCAATGGCGCATAGCTGAGATGGAGGCTACTTCATCAATGCCGCTCATAAGCTTACCGCCAAACAATGTTTTGTGATTATTAACATCATTAGGGAAAACGCGTCCGGTTTTGAAGACACGGGATTCACGGCAATATTTAAAAGCTGGCATCGTTTGTGGATTTTTTTCATCGGTCATATCTGATAACTTCCTTTCAGTGCAAATACTAAGCAATCATAATAATAGAAAACACATAAGTGTGCAATAATATTTGTAATGTGTTGGAATACTATACAAAGTAAAATAAGGTTTTCTAACATCATTCAAACATGATGATAACATGTCGTGTCATGGAAAGCGGTTACTTACGAAAAAGTACAAATATTTATTGACCTGAGGTCATTTATGGACTGGATTTTAGATTTTATTGCAGTTATAATTTGATCTATGGAATGTCCAAGTAGAACACAGATGACATCCAATATTTTAAGGGGGATCACATTCAATGAAAAAAGTTTTCAAGCTATCTCTTGTAATGTTGCTGGCATTCACAGTAGTATTGGCCGGTTGTGGAAACAACAACGCTAAGAATGCTGCAAATGGCGAGACTAATGCAGGAACAAATGGCGGAACAAATGCCGCAAAATCTGATTTCAAATTTGGTATGGTTACTGACATCGGAGGCGTAAACGATAAATCGTTTAACCAATCCGCATGGGAAGCATTACAAGCTCTTGAAAAAGAAACAGGTTCTTCCGTTAAATATTTGCAAAGTAAATCAAACGCTGACTATGAGCCAAACCTTAACCAATTCGTTAAAGATGGCTACAACTTGACTTGGGGTATTGGTTTTGATCTTGGCGACGCAATTAAAAAGGTTGCTGGTGAGAACGCAAATGCTAACTTGGCAATTATCGATAGCGTTGTAGATGCTCCTAACGTAGCATCCGTTACTTTCTCTGAGAACGAAGGTTCCTTCTTGGTTGGTGTGGTTGCTGGTTTGACTACAAAAACTAACAAAGTAGCTTTTATCGGCGGTATGGAAAGCCCAGTAATCAAACGTTTTGAAGTAGGCTTCAAAGCTGGTGTATTAGCAGTTAAGCCTGACGCTAAAGTTACAATTACTTATGCAGGTGCATATGACAAGCCAGATACTGGTAAATCTCTTGCAGCTACATTGTATAACGATGGTAATGACATCATCTTCCCTGCAGCTGGTGCAACAGGAAATGGCGTATTTAACGAAGCTAAATCCCGTAACAAAGCTGGCGGTGCTAAAGTATGGGTTATCGGTGTAGACAAAGACCAATCCATTGAATTTGGTACGGACGTAACTTTGACTTCTATGATCAAACGCGTTGACGAAGCTGTGAAGAAGGTTTCCAAAGAAGTAATCGATGGTACTTTCAAAGGTGGTACTACAACTGTTCTTGGTTTGAAAGACAATGGTGTAGGTATCTCTGATACATCTAAAGTTAACGTTTCTGAAGAGATCTTGGCTAAAGTTGAAGATTACAAAAAACAAATCATTGATGGAACAATTACAGTTCCTACCGAGTAAGATCTCCCTTTTATTTATCGGATTACAATAAGCAACAAAGAATAAGGCCGGTTATGTGCTGGCCTTATTCCTTGTTAAAGCACTGGTTATGATAAGTTGGACACAGTTATACCGTCTTGAAAAGGGCGGTACATCCGTGTCTGCATGGTAGTTATATATTCTGTGATGAGGGTGATTCCATGAGTGCTGCGGCTCCTGTCGTAGAGTTGAAGCAAATCACAAAACGATTTCCTGGTATTGTTGCTAACGATTCCATTAGCTTGACCTTAAAAAAGGGTGAGATTCTTGCATTGCTCGGTGAGAATGGTGCAGGTAAATCAACCCTAATGAATATCGTGTTTGGATTGTATCAACCGGACGAAGGTAGTATTGAAATCGACGGGAAACCGGTTATAATTGATAATCCCAATAAAGCGATTGAGCTTGGTATTGGTATGGTGCATCAGCATTTCAAGCTCGTGGAACCTTTTACGGTTACCGAGAATATTGTTCTTGGGATGGAGCCGAAGAAAGGTCTTAAAATTGACTATAAATCCGCTGCGGAACAGGTTCGGAAGCTATCGGAGCAATATGGCCTGCAAGTGAATCCAAATGCCGTTATTCATGACATTTCTGTAGGTATGCAGCAAAGGGTAGAAATTATGAAGACCCTGTACCGCGGAGCGGATATTCTCATATTTGATGAGCCGACTGCAGTACTTACGCCTCAAGAAATTACGGAATTGATGGCGATTATGAAGCGGCTTGTTGCAGAGGGAAAATCTATTATCCTGATTACGCATAAGCTTAAAGAAATTATGCAAATATCTGATCGGGTCACCATTATTAGACGCGGAAAAGTAATCGATACCGTAAATACCGCAGAGACTAATCCGAATGAACTAGCTGAGAAGATGGTTGGACGTGGCGTAACCTTCAAGGTAGATAAGAAGGCTCCTGAGGTTGGCAAAACTGTACTCGAGCTGAAGGATGTGAACAGCAAGAGTAAAGATGGTGTCTCAGTGCTGGACGGCCTTAGCTTTGATGTGAAAGCCGGAGAAATTCTCGGAATAGCTGGTGTAGATGGCAATGGACAGAGTGAACTGATTCAGGCCATTACAGGTCTGCGTAAAATTGATTCTGGTTCTATTCAGGTGTCCGGGAACGAGATAGCTAATTTATCCCCGCGTAAGATTACGGAGATGAATGTGTCTCATATTCCAGAGGACCGTCATAAGCATGGTTTGGTGCTTGATTTCTCAGTAAGTGAGAACATGGTTCTGGAAACTTACTATAAAAGTCCATATAACAAAAATGGCTTTATGCAAAATGATGTCATTGATAAATATGCTGAAGGTCTTGTGGAGCAATTTGATGTGCGTACACCTTCAATTCAGACCAAAGCACGTTCTCTATCCGGCGGAAATCAACAGAAAGCGATTATTGCTCGGGAAATAGATAAAGATCCGACATTACTTATTGCAGCACAACCAACACGTGGTCTAGATGTTGGGGCTATCGAGTTTGTTCAAAAGCAGCTTATCGCACAGCGTGACCAAGGAAAAGCTGTATTGCTCATTTCGTTTGAATTGGACGAGATTATGAATGTATCAGACAGAATTGCTGTTATCTATGAAGGCAAAATTGTCGGTGAAGTGTTCCCGCAGGATACGAATGACCAGGAACTGGGTCTTATGATGGCAGGCAGCTTGAAGCGGGGAGGTAAGGCAGTTGAATAAGTTCAAAAAAATCTTCACAACTGACAGCTATATCGTTCCTCTTGTCGCCATCGTACTTGGTTTTCTTGTGGGAGCAATAGTTATGCTTATGGGTGGTTATGATCCGATAACTGCTTACTCCGCACTGTTCTCACGTGTATTTGGTAACTTGTACAACTTTGGTGAAGCCGTGCGCGAAATGACGCCATTAATGCTCACTGGTTTAGCCGTAGCCTTTGCATTCCGTTCAGGGATGTTTAATATCGGGGCAGACGGACAAGTGATGATTGGTATGACAGCTGCGACCGTGGTGGGCATTAAATTTGCAGCCTTGCCAGGATTCATATTGGTTCCGCTTGCTGTTATTATAGCGGGGTTATGTGGAGGTCTGTGGGCTGGCATCGCCGGCTACTTGAAGGCCAAACGTGGGATTAATGAAGTTATTACCACGATCATGTTAAACTGGGTTGCTCTGTACTTGTCGAATTATATTGTAAGAGCATTTCTGTTACTCCCGGGACAGAATCGTTCCGAGGATATTCCAGCTTCACTTTCTATGACGTTCTTGAATTCGTTATTTGACAATGCACGTCTGCACTGGGGAACAGCTATTGCCCTTGCCGCAGCAGTATTCTTCTATGTTTACTTATGGAAGACTAAGCAAGGATATGAAATGCGTGCTGTTGGTTACAATCCTCATGCTGCCGAGTACGCAGGTATGAATGTTGGCCGTAACGTTGTAAAAGCAATGTTCATAAGTGGAGTATTTGCAGGGTTGGCCGGAGCAGGGGAGGTACTGGGTGTATTCCATTATCAATCTGTGTTCGCGGCATCACCAGGATATGGTTTTGATGGTATCGCAGTGGCTCTACTTGGTTTAACACACCCACTTGGTGTTGTTCTTGCTGCGATTCTCTATGGTACGTTGACTTATGGTTCTGCAGGAATGAGTTTTGCTGCAGATGTTCCTCCAGAGCTTATTCGTATCGTTATAGGTTCAATCATATTCTTTATTGCGGCACAAGGGATTGTGCGCTGGGTGCTTAAGCCCTTTTACTTCAAGCGCAAGAAAGAGAAGGTGTTATAGATGGATCTGCAGACGTTAGGTCAACTGCTTAATACAACGCTTGTTTTTTCCACAGCGCTCATTTTTGCCTCACTTGGCGGCATCTTCTCTGAACGCTCCGGTGTCGTAAATATTGGACTTGAAGGTTTGATGATGTTTGGTGCTTTTGCCGCAGCAGTAGGCGGTTATTATGCTCAAGATGCTGGGATGGGTGAATGGGCTCCTTGGATTGGCGTACTATGTGCTATGGCCGTCGGGGTAATTGGTTCACTAATTCATGCAGTTGCAGCTATTACCTTTAAATCGGATCAGACGATCAGTGGTACGGTTATTAACTTTTTAGCCGCAGGCAGTACGCTCTACATGGTAAAGCTGCTGTTTGATGGATCTGCTGAAACTCCACTAATCGATGGGTTTAACAAGGTTTCAATTCCTGGACTCTCCAAAATCCCAGTGATCGGTGAAGGGATATTTAATTCCTATCCGACCACTTATCTGGCCATTGTGCTGGTTATTGTTATTTATTTCGTTTTGTTTAAAACGCCATTTGGACTGCGTTTACGCGCAGTAGGTGAACATCCTAGTGCTGCAGACACCTTAGGGGTCAAGGTGAAGCGGATGAGATATATCGGCGTAATGCTGAGTGGATTGCTGGCTGGTATCGGTGGTGCTACAATCACTCTAACTACAACTGGAACCTTTGGGCATAATACGATTTCAGGTCAAGGTTTTATCGCTATTGCAGCGATGATCTTTGGTAAGTGGAATCCGCTTGGTGCCTTTGGCGCTGCTGTATTCTTCGGATTCTCTCAAGCGATCCGTAACTACGTACAATTGTTTGAATGGTCAAAGGACATACCACAAGAGTTCATCTTTATGATTCCTTACGTATTAACGATCATTGTATTGGTGGGTGCTGTAGGTCGTTCCGCTGCTCCTAAGGCATTAGGTCAGCCTTACGATCCTGGTAAACGCTAGATCTTTTCGATTTTTTGCTTATATCATTATCAAGCCGTATTTCCGGACTTTTCCGGAGATACGGCTTTTTTTGTTAGGATCGATATGGATAAACATTAAGAGGTAAGGGCAAGTGTACAGGCGAAGGTACTTTTGTGCGAATAAACTGTTTTGAAGATGGTGGGAATCAGAGGCATGCAAAACTTTTTGGAGGGGATATTATGACTAAGCCAGTTACGAAAAAGCAGGTTATGAGGCTCATAGGTAAACAGATCATCGCTGTGAAAAAAGATGGCACACAGGTTACAGGAAAGCTGCTTCGTGTATCAGGAAATCGTCTTATTTTGCAACGTGTAAGTGGTAAAAAAGTACAAACTAAAGCAATCATTCCATTAGTGTTGTTTGATTTGCTCGCCATTGGTACTGCCCCTTATGCTTATGGTGGAGGTTATGGAGGAGGCTATGGAGGAGGCTATGGTGGAGCTTCACCTTATGGTGGCGGTTACGGATATGGAACTCCTTATGGAGGTTATGGGTACGGAGGCACACCATATTCACCTTTTGGATTCTTTTGAGTTCCGATAAGTGCTGCTTTGGCTAGGAGAATCGTTTCTCAAGCTCGTAACAAAAACTTAGCGATTGATAACGGGCTACGCTGTAGCCCAATTTTCGATAAAAGGCTAGCGCTGCTGCATTCCCTAGATCGACAGATACCTTAGAACGATGACAACCGCGAGAAAGTGCAAATCTTTCTGCCCGATCCATAAGCATATTTCCCAAGTGTTTTCGCCGAGCATCTGGTGCAATGGCTAGCATATCGATGTAGAGTAAATCACCATGCAGCAAGAAATGGACAAACCCGTTTGGATCGCTTTCATAGTCGGGACAGGTGACAAGTGTGATTCCGTGTCCTAGACGACGGGGTAAATCCTTTTTGATTTTAGTGATTTCAGTTTGCGGCAGATGAGATAATGGAACGAGCTGTCGCTCGATTAAATCAAAAATAACAACGTCATCCTGCTTCGGTCGACGATAACGAATCATAGAGCGTCCCCTTTCCACGCATTGTCGTACATCATATGTTGGGAGAGGGGCAGGCGTTCCGAGAGGGTAGAAGCAGGAGTTGTGACGATTTTAAAAATAAGGGTATTGACTATCCGTGATAGGAATCATATAATGTGTCTAAACATTTTAACGAACATACTTGTATCGGCAATGATGAGGACGAAGTTTTAAGGGCTCTTTTGCTCAGAGAGTGTGAGGATTTGCTGCAACCTCCACCGAAATCCCTTATATACGAGCTCACCTCGGAGCTGTTTCCCTGAAAGGTCCACTGGCTAGAGTGGTGGAATTATTAGGGGGAATCGTTTAGTCCGCGTTACGGACTTCAGGTTACAGAGATTAGGGCCCTTGCCTACATCGATGGATTTTTGTATACCTGATAAGGCGTTGCATCGCGAGATGTAATGCAAACATGGGTGGTACCACGGAAGATCAACCTTTCGTCCCTCACGCGCTAATACTGTGCGTGGGAGGCGGAAGGTTTTTTTGTTTTATAAATAACTATTTGCTGATGTATAGAGGACGGTCCGTCATTTGCATAATGAATGTTAAATATCGGAGGAGGAATACTGATGAGCGCGCAAATACCGGAATTACGGTCTACAGAGCAGCTAAAAGAAAAATGGATGGAGCCGGAAGTTATTACCGGTTCGGAAATACTACTCCGCAGCCTTGTATTGGAGGGTGTAGACACAGTATTCGGATATCCAGGTGGAGCTGTATTGTACATTTATGATGCATTGTACGGTTTTACGGATTTCAATCACGTGTTAACACGTCATGAGCAAGGAGCGATTCATGCAGCTGACGGTTATGCTAGAGCAAGTGGCAAACCAGGGGTGTGTATCGCAACCTCGGGTCCAGGCGCAACAAACCTTGTAACAGGTATTGCTACAGCATATATGGACTCCACTCCATTGGTCGTAATCACAGGTAACGTTTTCTCAAGCCTGATCGGTACAGATGCTTTCCAGGAAGCAGACATAACTGGAATCACGATGCCAATCACTAAGCACAGCTACTTTGTAAGAGATGTTGAGGATCTCCCTCGCGTAATACATGAAGCTTTCCATGTGGCGAATACCGGTCGTAAAGGTCCAGTATTGATCGATATACCGAAAGATGTGTCGGCAGCAAAGACGTTGTTCACACCAGTGAAGACCGTAAATCTTCGTGGCTACAACCCTTGTACAGTTCCAAACAAACTGCAGCTTGATAAACTGGTTCGTGCGATTGAGGTTGCTGAACGTCCGATTATCATTGCAGGTGGTGGAGTTATCTACTCCGGAGCACATGAGGCTATGTTCGAATTCGTGAAACGGACAGAGATTCCAATAACTACAACCCTGCTGGGACTTGGAGCCTTCCCAAGTGCTGAAGAGCTTTGGATGGGAATGCCAGGTATGCATGGCACATATACCGCAAACAATGCGATTCAGCAATGCGATTTGCTCATTAATATCGGTGCCCGCTTCGATGACCGTGTTACGGGTAGGCTGGACGGCTTCGCGCCAAAAGCCAAGATCGTGCATATCGATATCGATCCTGCAGAAATCGGAAAAAATGTATCGCCTGATATTCCGATCGTTGGAGATGTAAAAACTGTACTGGAAATGCTGATTCCTGAGGTTGGCCGTGCATCTAAGGCTGATGCTTGGAGAACGCATATCGCGCAGTCGAAGCTTGATCAGCCACTTCGGTATAAAGATTCGGAGACAGAGCTTAAACCACAATGGGTTATTGAAATGATTAATGACACCACTAATGGTGAAGCGATTGTTACTACGGACGTTGGCCAGCATCAAATGTGGGCAGCACAATATTACAAGTTCAATCATCCGCGTTCATGGATTACTTCAGGTGGTCTTGGAACGATGGGCTTCGGATTCCCATCAGCTATCGGTGCGCAAATGGCACATCCTGAACGGTTGGTAGTATCGATTAACGGGGATGGCGGTATGCAAATGTGTTCCCAAGAGCTGGCGATTTGTGCGATTAACAATATACCTGTCAAAATCGTTGTTATTAATAATCAAGTGCTTGGAATGGTTCGCCAATGGCAGAATCTTATCTATGACAAACGTTATAGCTATACTGACCTTGCAGGTAGTCCGGATTTCGTTAAGCTGGCTGAGGCCTATGGTGTAAAAGGTCTACGGGCGACGAATAAGGAAGAAGCACGTGATGCATGGCAGAAAGCTCTGGAAACACCGGGTCCAGTATTGGTAGAATTCGTTGTTCCAAAAGACGAGAATGTCTACCCGATGGTAACTCAAGGTTCAACCATCGATCATATGCTGATGGGGGATGAATAACAGTGACAAGACATACGATTTCTGTACTCGTAAATGACCAGCCAGGTGTGCTTCAACGGGTGTCAGGCTTGTTCGGTCGCCGTGGATTTAATATTGAGAGTATTACAGTCGGCCAGTCCGAAGAGGTTGGATTATCCCGGATGGTTATCGTTACTCTTGGCGACCAGCATACCCTTGAACAAATCGAGAAGCAGCTCTATAAGCTAATTGATGTTATCAAAGTTGTTGATCTTGGAGCTAAGCCTATGGTTGCACGCGAGCTGGCTCTGATTAAAGTGAATGCTGATCCAAGTGAGCGTCCGGAAATTTTGGGTGTAGTTGAGACTTTCCGTGCTTCAGTTGTCGATATCGGCAGCACCACTATACTGGTGCAGGTAGTTGGGGAGACACAAAAGATTGACGCGATGATCGAGCTATTGAAGCCTTATGGAATCAGAGAGCTGTCTCGCACAGGTGTTACGGCTATGGTACGTGGCAACTCTTAAATAGTTTATTTTGCGACTTTAACGGATTACTGCTTGATTGCATTAATCTGATATGATATGAATGACATTCCCGCTAAAGAGCGGGAGCTTGAGGAGCAGCTTGATCTAATCGACGAATCCAGTTCTCTTGAAGCACCCGCTCTTTATGATGGGTCTCAAATTAAAGGAGGATATTGACAATGGCAGTTACAACGTACTATGAACAGGATGCAGAACTTAGTGTATTAAAAGGAAAGACAATTGCGGTAATCGGGTACGGTAGCCAAGGACATGCCCAAGCACAAAACCTACGTGACAGTGGTCTTCAAGTTGTCATCGGTCTTCGTGAAGGTAAATCTTTTGAAACTGCGAAAAATGACGGTTTTGAAGTATTGCCAGTAGCTGAAGCAGTATCCCGTGCAGATGTTGTGCAAATCTTAATGCCAGATGAAACTCAAGCATCCGTATATAAAAATGAAGTGGAACCAAACCTCAAAAAAGGCGCAGCTTTGATGTTCTCCCACGGCTTTAACGTACACTTTGGACAAATCGTTGCTCCTAAAGATGCGGACGTGCTGCTCGTAGCACCAAAATCTCCAGGTCACATGGTTCGTCGTACTTATGTTGAAGGCTTTGGCGTTCCTGGCTTGATTGCTATCGAACAAGATGCAACAGGTAAAGCGAAAGAAATCGGTCTTGCTTATGCAAAAGGTATTGGTTGTACACGTGCAGGAGTTATCGAAACTTCTTTCCGCGAAGAAACCGAAACCGACTTGTTCGGCGAACAAGCAGTACTTTGTGGTGGTGTATCCGCACTGATCAAAGCTGGATTCGAAACTTTGACAGAAGCAGGCTATGCTCCTGAAATGGCTTACTTCGAATGTCTGCACGAATTGAAACTGATCGTTGACATGGTATACGAAGGCGGATTGTCCAGCATGCGCGATTCCATCAGTAACACTGCTGAGTACGGTGACTATGTAACTGGACCACGCATTGTAACTGAAGATACTAAAAAAGCTATGAAAGCTGTTCTGACAGATATTCAAGAAGGTAAATTCGCTCGTGACTTTATCCTTGAGAACCAATCCGGACGTGCTTTCCTTACCGCTACTCGCCGCAACGAAGCTGCTCACCCAGTAGAAGTTGTAGGTAGCCAATTGCGTGAAATGATGCACTGGATTAAGAAATAATTATAATCATACTTATGATTAAATAGTATTACCTTCAAATGCGGCCGTGACTTTGCGAGCCGCATTTGAGAGTTTTAGCACAATTTTTGGGAGGTGCTTAGCATGCGGAAAATTTATGTGTTCGATACGACACTGCGAGATGGAGAGCAGTCACCAGGTGTGAACCTCAACACGCGTGAGAAAGTGGAGATCGCTTACCAGTTAGAGAAGCTGGGAATTGATCGCATGGAAGCGGGTTTTCCAGCAGCTTCTCCAGGTGATCTAGCTTCTGTTAATGCGGTGGCAAGAGCTGTGAAGAACGTCACGGTAATCGGCCTTTCTCGTTCTAGAGAGACAGATATTGATGCTGTAAAAGAAGCACTACAGGGAGCGCAGGACCCTTGTATTCATATTTTTCTAGCTACATCTCCTATTCACCGGCAGCATAAGCTGCGGATGGATAAGGCTCAGGTGTTGGAAACTGCACAGTCTGCTATCCGATACGCTAAGAAATATTTCCCTAAGCTCGAGTTTTCATTAGAAGACGCGGGCCGTACGGAGTATGATTTCATGGCTGAAATGGTCGGCATGGCTATCCGGGAAGGGGCTAATGTTGTTAATATCCCGGATACTGTGGGTTATTTGAATCCTTCTGAGTACGGAGCTATCTTTAAATATCTAAAAGAGAATGTGCCTGATATTGAACGCGTACAGCTTAGTGCTCATTGTCATAACGACCTTGGCATGGCTACGGCCAATACGTTAGCCGCGATTCAGAATGGTGCAGATCAGATCGAAGGAACGATCAACGGGATCGGTGAACGTGCCGGGAACACAGCGATTGAAGAAGTGGCATTGGCGCTGGAGACACGTGCTGAATTCTTTGGCGCAAAAACTTCCTTAACTTTGTCCGAGATTTCTCGCACAAGTCGCTTGGTCAGCAAGCTGACAGGTATGGTGGTTCCAGGGAATAAAGCGATTGTAGGAGCTAACGCATTTGCTCATGAATCGGGTATTCACCAGGACGGAATGCTGAAAGAGAAAACCACTTATGAGATCATGACACCGGAGACCATTGGACTTAAAGAGAGCAAACTGGTACTTGGTAAGCACTCTGGACGCCATGCTTTCCGCGATAAGTTAAGTGATCTAGGGTATGATTTATCCGAAGAAGAGCTTAATACAGCTTTTTCGAGATTTAAGGATTTGGCGGATAAGAAAAAAGAAGTGTCGGATGAAGATATTTTGGCATTAATTGAAGAGAAACTAATTGATACGCCAGAAGTATTCAGACTTCAGACGATTTACGTTACTTACGGTAATAAAGCTGTTCCAACTGCTAAGGTGATTATCGATGGTCCGGAAGCGGAGCCTATTGTAGCAGAGGCAGAAGGCAATGGTTCTGTAGATGCCATCTACAATGCAATTGATAAAGCCACGGGTGAGGAAGTTACCCTTGGGGACTATTCCATTAAATCCGTCTCCCGTGGTAAAGATGCACAGGGCGAGGTTCATGTAGTACTGTCGCAGGGTGAAGTTGCTGCACAGGGTCGTGGACTTAGCACCGATATTCTGGAAGCGAGTGCCCGTGCTTATATTGATGCGCTTAACAAGCTTCTAGAGAAGCGTAAAACTTACACCAAACGTGACCACGCAAGTATATAAAATGTACATTGTATTTTTTATTTTTTAAGTAGTATTACGCTTACTATTAAGATCTAGAAGAGAATACATGAGATACGACAGGGATATGCGAGTTTACATCGCATATCCCTGTTTTTTTATTTGGAAGAAAAAGTATGGAAAAGACTTGTACAGGACTCTGTTCAGATTATGTATAGATGCATTATTTACAATAGATGTAAGCATGGCGATTAGTAGAAGGAGAAAAAATCAAGGAGGTCACTGCGGAGCATTAGAGCATAAGAGCACAAGATCCAAAGTATAGAACTTGGGAAAGCACAATAAACGAATTGAAAAGGAGGCATTTTAATAATGTTATCAAAAAAGAAAATAAGCGCATGGCTCATAGTATTATTACTTGTGACGCAGTGGGCTTATAGCTTTGGCTTCGGGTTCAATACGCCAGCATATGCGAGTGGAAATGGTACTGTGATTGGAGATAATCTCATTACTAGTGTTTCGCTTGCAGTATACACCGATGATAAATACACAAATACGGTTACGGAAAGCGTATATCAGCTTGATTCCTATTCGGAATTAAACTATACATGGGCAATTTCAGATGGGCATGGGTATAAGGAGGGTTCTACCTTTACGTTTGATCTTCCAACACAGTTTGAACTTTATAATGATCTGAATGGTAATCTCATTTTTGACGATGAGCCTGTAGGGACTTATACGGTTGACAAAAATACCAATAAAGTTGTATTCACATTTAACAAATATATTGAATCCCATGATCAAGTGGGCGGCACCTTTACAGTAAGGTCGCTACTGAGCTCCAAAAAGATTACAGGCTCTGCTAAGCAGACAATAACATTCCCTATTCAGGGAGGAACTCAGACCATTGAGCTTAATTTTAAGCCAAAGGTTAGCTCTACGATAGAAAAAAACGGTTCACCGAAACCGCAGTATTATAACCCAACAAGCATTGCTTGGACGGTTGATGTAAACAAGGTTCTGGATAGTGTTTACAATGCAGAGGTTACAGACAAGCTTCCTTTGGGATTGTCTTTAAATACCGTATCTATTGCTGTTTATGAGCTTGACGTGAATGTCGATGGGACTGCAAGTCTTGGTAGTTTGGTGAATAGCGGCAAGTATGATGTATCCGCCTCCTCTTCAGGTGAGCTTAAACTTAAATTTACGGATAACCCGATTACCAAGGCCTATCGAGTTCAATTTTATACAGATATTACCGGTTCAGGTATAGATGCAGCATCGTTCTATAATGAGGCTATTCTAACTGGGGATGGCGGGATTTCTAAGAAAGCTAGTACTACAGTTACAGTTGGGCGCGGCAAGCCGCTGTCGAAAGAGTCCACTGGATACGATGCGGCAACTCAGACGATTTCTTGGGCTGTTAATTTCAATTACAATGAAAAAACAATTTTAGCGGCAAATGCTATCTTAAAGGATATGTTTAACAACTCCCAAGATTTAATCCCTACCTCTGTCAAAGTCTATCCGGTAACGATTGACAGCAATGGTAAAGGGATCAAAGGCGCAGAACTTGCTTCAAGCGAATATACGGTGACGCCAACAACTGCAACGGGGTTAAATGGTTTTGATCTGAAATTCAACAATGATTTAAGTTCTGCTTACCGAATTGAATATCAGACAAAAGCAAATGGCCGTGTATTTGATGATGGCCAAATTACGAACAAGATTACTTATGATGGAAAATCAGAAACTGGAAATCGCGATATTAAACAGCAAATTCTTCATAAGAACTATAGCAATGTTAATTATGCGACAAAGACTATTGATTGGACGATTCAAATTAACGATGACAGCAAGACTATGGAAAATTTAGTGGTGACCGATACTTTTGGCAACGCGGGATTAAAGCTAATTCCTGGCACATTAAAGGTTAAACCGACCAAAGGTGGAACTGCTACCGTTCATACTGTTGTTTACAATGATCATAATCCACCTGCAGTGGACGATGGGTTTGTAATTACTTTTAATGGTTCAATTAATGAGCCTTATACTATTACTTATACAACAAGCTTTAACTATGATTGGCTGGCTTCGGGCAAAACGCAATTTTCAAATAAAGGTGCACTCGATTGGAAAGAAACGGTGAATGGGGTACAGGAGCCAAAGCATAAAGAAGCGACCTCAACCTTTAATCCAAGAGATGAAGTTAAAAAAAATGGGAAAAAGAGTGGGTCCTACAATGCTGTAACCAAAGAGATCACCTGGAATATTGGTGCCAATTATAATCAGAAAACGTTAAGCCAAGCACAATTGGTAGATACCATTTCGGCTGGGCAAGTCGTCAACGAGGATTCTGTAAAAGTTTATAAATGGGAATATGGGAAGAATGGTGATCCTTCTCCTCAAGCTAACGTGAATTCCGCTGATTATAATGTGAAGCTAAATGGTAATGAGCTGAAGGTGACATTTAATAAAACCATTAATTATGCGTTCTACGTCACTTTCAAAACTACATTCGCTGATCAAGCGATTGATTCAAATGAAATTAAAAATACAGCCATATTGTATGACGGTACGAAAGAAGAATCCGCAAAACTGGAAGCCACTGTTAGTATTCCACAAGGTGGGGAATACGTTAATAAAGGCGGCGATCAGGACGGCAATAAAATACATTGGACAGTTAACATCAACCGTAACCAATCTTTTGTAAAAGAAGCGGTAATTACAGATATTCCGAGTGATAATCAGATCCTACTGTCTAATACTTTTCATGTCTATAAAACGACTGTTAAAGCTGATGGGACTATAACACCAACCAATCAAGAGTTGATCAAAGATACGGATTATAAGCTGGAGATTACTGCGGACAGCAATGGAAAGGAAAGCTTTGAGCTTAGTTTCCTAAAGGATATTTCGGAGGCTTATATTCTGAAATATGACTCCCTGATTACAGCACAGAACAATGATAAAGTAACCAATAAAGTTAGTTTTGATGGTAAGAACGTCAAGGTAATAACAAATGAAAGTACCAAGGAAATTACAGTTAAGCTTTCCAGCGGTTCTGGAACAGGAAGTGGTGTAAGAGGACCCCTGACCATTACGAAGATAGACTTTAGTAATCCTGCAAAGCTACTAAGTGGAGCTACATTTGATCTATATCGCGTTGTTGACAACGATAAGATCTGGATAAAGGACGGTACTACAGATATAAATGGGATACTCGAATTTACCAAGCTAACCGGTGGGAAATATGTAGTGATTGAGAAAACAGCACCTGTGGGTTATGTACTTGATCAAACACCACATGAAGTGACTATTGCCTTGACGACAGGGGTAAGTCTTGAGGTGAAGAATAAAGTTCCAACACCAACAGCAACACCCGCTCCGACAGTAACACCGGCGCCAACGGTCACACCGACGCCGACAGCAACACCGACGCCGACAGCAACACCAACGCCGACAGCAACGCCGACGCCGACAGCAACGCCGACGCCGACAGCAACGCCGACGCCGACAGCAACACCGACGCCGACAGCAACACCGACGCCGACAGCAACAGCAACACCAACACCAACAACAACACCGACGGCAACGCCGACAGCAACACCGACGGAAACACCTGTGTCGACAGTAACACCTACGTCGACGCCAGACAATCCAATTTTCCCTGTGTCGACCCCGACGTCAATACCGGGAGTAATCGTTACGGCTACTCCATCCGCAACACCTGTGGTGGCGACACCAACGGTAGCACCAACAGCAACACCAACTATTACGGCGGTGCCAACTAGCACGCCTATTGTTCCGAAGGTGACGCCACCTGTAGAGAAACTGACTACAGATGAGGAAGTTCCTCTTGAAGGTGAAATCCCACTTGGGGGCGTGCCGAGTGTCGGTGAAAAGCCAGATCATGGTAAGGTGACAATTACTAAGGATGGCAAGTGGATTTATACACCAGATCCAGGCTTCATTGGCAAAGACAAGTTCACGATCATTGTGACAGATGAGAATGGAAATGAAGAAGAGATCGAGATCGAGATTGATGTCGAGGAAGTACCGACAGGTACAGTGAAAGAACCAGGGGATAACAGCAGTAAACCAACAGAGCTTCCGAAAACGGGAGAAGACAGTGCACTTCCTATTTACTTAGTAGGTGGAGGTCTAGTTCTTGTGGGATTTGTGTTAGCTCGAAGATTTAAACGAAGTAATTAATATATCGTAATGATAAGGGTGCTGTCCCGGCACTCAACACCCATAGGATAAAAGTCAACGGAGCAAGGCTCCTCCTGTTATTGGAGGAGCCTTGCTCTTTATTTTTGGTCTATGGCTACTCGTTTCATAACCTTCTTCACTTACTACCCAACTCCCAACGAAGTGAACCTTGACGAAAATGGGATTTTCACTCATTATTCGTAATGTAGCGCCAGCGACACTATTTAGTATATATCTTTTTTTTACTAATTAGTAAGCGCTATCATAAAATGCGCTGGGAGATGATACCATGGAATTTATGTATTTAGGAACTGGAGCAAGCGAGGGTTATCCAGCTTTATTTTGTCAATGTGAACGTTGCTCTATGGCGATGGAGCTTGGTGGCAAGAATATTCGCGCTCGTACAGGAGCGCTTATTAACTCTGATTTGCTGCTGGATTTCTCACCTGACATGTATATGAATAAGCTTCGTTACAAATTGGATTTGGGGAAAGTTAATCATTTGATTGTTACGCATTCGCATACGGATCATTTTGCAGCAGCAGAGCTCATGATGAGGCATGAACATTGGTATTGTCAGCTGCAGGAGAGTGGAAAAAAACTGCATATTTACGGAAATGAAACGGTAGAAGAAACGATGAAGTCAGCTCTTCGCTATGATTATGGAACCGATACGATTGAAGATCCTTTTTACGAGTTTCATATCATACAACCTTTCATGCCCTTCACTCTAGGAGAAGTGACAGTAACCGCATTGCCAGCCCATCACAAGCCGGATGAACATAGCTTTATCTATCTACTTGAGCAGAATAACACAAGATTCTTATACGGCAATGATAGTGGTATATTCATTGATGAAACCTTCAATTATCTACGTGATAAGCACCTGGACGTTGTTAGTCTGGATTGTAATTATGGGCTAGAGGATAGATATGATTATCATATGGGGATCTCCGGTTGTCGGATTGTAAGAGAACGTTTGCTTGACCAAAATAGTTGTGATACTAGTACATCATTTATTCTGACTCATTTCTCTCACTACAGCGCAGAGTTGCATGATACTTTAGTTAAGAATACAGCAGAGGAGAATTTCATCATTTCCTATGATGGGATGAAAGTCTTCTTAGCATGACGTGATGATAGTCTATCTATAATTAAAAGAATAGTCATTACCCGTAAAATCCTCCCTTGAGGAAAGGACTACTTTACGGGTCTTTTTTATAGCTTTAAGGGCTCAAAATGAGTAGATACGGAGGTAGAGAATGAAGCTGCTGGCTACGGGAAAAGTAAAATGGTTCGTCTATCAGAAAGTTGTCATCGTATTTATCGTCTTTTTGATTCCGCTCATTTCGATGAATATTTGGGTGAATTATAAGGGGATGTCATTCACCAAAAATACGATTTTGGACTCATCCCTGGCTGGGGCGTCATTCTATTCCAAGCAACTGGATAAAGAGATATATTTCATCCGCAATCAACAATTACAATTTCAAGAAGATAAAAACATACAGAAGCTTAGTTTCCGAGGCGAAAGTTTAGAAAAGTATGAAGAGGTAGAATTAATCGGTAATGCTGAAGATCTATTGAATCGGATCATTGCCTCAAGCGAATATGTGGTTAACGCCGGGGTATATATTAAGTCTCTGGGCAAAACGATCTCTGGTAAGACGGGGGTCACGGCCATTCCTAATATGGAGTACGAGAAAATTTCCTCGTTACTTAAGGTTAAGCAGAAGCCTTCATTCTATCGGAGCGGTGATGCGATTTTCCTTATAGAAATAGGAGATAATGCGGAGCTTTGGTCGTATATTGAAATCTCAAAAGGTAAGCTATTGGAGGCACTAAATCAAATCGCAACCTTATATCAAGAATCGGAGGTATTTTTGGGAAGTAATGAGCTGGGCAATATTCTATCTACTACAGACGATCAGTTAGTATCTACTGAGGTCCTTAGGCTCATCACCAAACAGGATCAGTTTAATTCCGATATCCCAGAAATAAACAAGGTGAACGGTAAAAGTTACTTTATTGCCCATAACTTTATCAGTTCTTTGAATCTATCCTTGATTATGTACGTGAATCAGAATGAAATCACAAGGCCCTTAAGCCAATTTAATACACTACTATATGCCTCTTTCGTCATCGCTATTGTGGTAATGATACTTTATTCTTATTCGGTAAATCTAATGATTCATAGGCCCTTATCCAAATTGGTTAAGACATTCCGTATGGTAGAAACGGATAATCTTGATTTAGTCATCGAGTCAAAGACCAAAGATGAGTTTTACTATATATTTAATAGTTTTAATCGCATGGCTTCTAGACTTAAGCGTTCTATTGAGGAGAATTATGAACAGAAGATTGCCCTGCAGCATTCGCAGTTGAAGCAATTGCAGTCACAGATTAACCCGCATTTTCTCTATAACAGCTTCTTTAATATTTACATGATGTGTAAAGTAGGAGATTCCGATAGTGCGGCTGAGCTCTCACAAAAGCTAGGGAGCTACTACCAATACATCACAAGAAGTGGATCGGACGAGGTGGCTTTCTTTAAGGAGTATCAGCATGCGCTTGATTATTGTGAAATTCAGTGTATTCGCTTCTCGAATCGTATTTCTTTCGAATATGAAGAAATACCCGTTTTGGCGAACACGATTTTAGTACCGAGGCTGATTATTCAGCCGATTGTTGAGAATGTTTTCGAGCATGCTTTCGAAGACGACTCCCGACAAGGGGTTGTCTATATTGGTGCCGAATGCGAAGAGGGAATAGTAATTATCACAATTGAAGATAACGGTAATCTTTTAAAAGATGAGGAAATAGAGTACTTGCAGAAGAAACTTGCGATGGGTCTGAAACAAGTTGAGAAGACGGGATTAATCAACGTTAATAATAGACTCCAATTGAAGTACGGACCAGATAATGGCTTGTTTGTCTCACGCAGCAAATACGGAGGATTGAGGGTAGAACTGATAGTTAAATATGAGAGTAAGGAAGTGTGATTATGTATAGATTACTAATCGTAGATGACGAGCCTGTGATTGTGAATGGATTAGTCCAACTGTTTCAGGATAACTCAGAATTTGAACTGGATATACGAAAAGCTTACTCCTCAAGCGAAGCTCTTGAAATTGCTAAGAAAACGAAATTGGATATTTTGGTTAGCGATATTCGTATGCCTCAGAAGAATGGTCTCCAGCTCGTGGACGAAATCGTCTATTATTGGCCATTATGCCGAGTGATTTTCCTTACAGGATACAGTGAATTTGATTATGTATACGAAGCGATTCGTAAGAATGTGGACAATTACATTCTGAAAACGGAAGGAATTGAACCTATTTTCCAAGCTGTGAAGGCAGCAATCGACAAGCTAGACGAGGAGAACCGTCGTAGACTTCAATTGGAGAAGGCACAAATGCACTATCAAATCGCTAGTTCCTTCCTAAAGAAAGAGCTGATGGAGCGGGTGCTGAGCGGGGAGTCTATTACTTCTATACTCAATAATGTACGTTACAAAGATGTAGAGTTCGGCATTGCATTAGATCGTCCTTCATTCTTTCTTGTTGGTATCTTGGATCGACTAGATGATCCTAAATTTAAAATGCCTCCCTCTGTTCAGCGTATTTTCCATGATCACCTGCCTGCATCTATTGCATGTGAAGAAGTGATTTATGATGATCGTGTATTCATATGGCTGCTTCAACCAGATGAAGGATTGCTGAATCGCTTTCGTAGTGACTATCCAGATCAAGGGGTGAATTGGCCTGGAATCGTTGCTTATATGAGAGGGATATTAGAGCCTGTACAGAATGAGTGTGATGAGCTGCTAAGTGTCTGCGTTTCATTCGGAATATCGGGGGATTTACTTAACCATTGGGAATCAATCCATCTTCAAGTTGAAGCAGTGCGCTCTATGATTCTAAAGAGAGCTTTATTAGGTCAGCACATGCTTATCCTAGACCTTGAGAAACTAAGTCAACTTGAGGATACGATGCACAAAGCTGGAGGAATCGAGCAGGAAGATTTCAAGACGCTAATCATCGAACAAATTCACCAATTTGTGCAGGAGAACCTATCTGGGGATCTATCGCTTACCTCAATTGCTGCAGAGGTGCATCTTAATCCGTCCTATTTATCTCGTTATTATAAACAGACGACAGGACAAAATTTATTAGAGTATATCCAGTCGACGAAGCTGCATGTTGCTCTGCAGCTGATGAAGAATACAACTCTGAAATTAAATGAAATCGCCATCCGGGTCGGTTTTGAATCACCATCCTACTTTACAACATTCTTCAAACGCAAAATGGGTTTATCTCCACAGGATTATCGGAATTCAAAATAAGTAAATAAAGTGAAAGTGATGTAAAAAAAGTGAAATTGAAAGCGGTTTCCTCTGTGACTAAAATAATAACTAGGAACACTGATTAACAACAAGAATTGCAGCAAACAAAGGGGGGAAGCGTTCAGATGAAAAAAATGAGACCATGGAAAATTATTTTGTCAGTAACGATGATTCTTTCATTATTGTCAGCATGTGGAAGTCAAGGGAATGGAAATGCGAATGCACCATCTACGCCTAAGGAAGAGACTACGAATAGTGCGACAGACAGCGCCACAGCACCTGATCCACTAGGGAAATACCCGGAAACGGTCACTGTTACAGAAATACTAGGATATAATCCACCAGAAGATCCAAGAACTCCAAGCGGAATAACACCGGAACAAAATGCCTACCTGAAAGATCTCAAAGAGATGATGAATATTGAAGTGAAATACAAATGGACCGTTCCCTCTGCCCAGTTTGAGCAGAAGTTCTCGCTTGCCATGGCATCGGGGGATCTACCCGATGTGATAGAAGTTGATCAGAAGAACTATGAGAAACTTAAAAAGCAAGATATGCTTGCTGATCTGACAGATGCTTATGCACAATATGCGTCACCAGCTCTTAAGGCTTATATGGACTCAGATGGTGGATTCGCGATGAAAACGTTCAGTGCGGATGGTAAGCAATTAGGTATTCCTGCATTTGAAGATCCCTTCTTATCCACGCAGCTGCTATGGATTCGTCAAGATTGGCTTAATAATCTAGGTTTACAGGCACCGAAGACGATCGATGAGCTTGAGAAAGTTGCACAAGCATTCACACATAATGATCCAGATCAGAATGGTAAGAATGACACCTATGGTATCGCCATGCAAAAGAATCTCTTCTTTTGGGGATTTGATGTCAGAGGTTTCTTTAATGGATTCGGTGCTTATCCTTCCGTTGGTGATAAACAATCGGCTTGGATTAAAGGCGGCGATGACAAATTGTTACCGGGATTGATTCAGCCTGAAGTGAAGACTGCACTCGGTAAGCTACAAGCATGGTATAAAGATGGAATTATTGATAAAGAGTTTGCACTAAAGGATGAGAATAAGGCTGTAGAAGATCTGACTGCAGGTAAAGTGGGTATTTCCTACGGAGAGTGGTGGTATCCGAACTGGCCGCTTAACTCCAGCGTAGACAAAGATCAAAAGGCGGATTGGATTGCAATTCAGCTTCCAGGGATTGATGGTCCAGCTAAATCACTCGTTCCAAAAATCCGCAGCAACAAAATTTTCGTTGTGAACAAAAAGATGAAGAACCCAGAAGCAGCGATTAAGATGCTCAATTTCTACATCGAAGTTGGTAATAAGAAATACAAGGATAAGAACAAAGCGGCAGATGGCTATGTATACAACTGGTTTAACCCACGGATTGCCAACCCTGTTGATATTGATACGATTTACAGGGAAGTAAACAAAGCGCTCGATGCTAATCAGACTGAAATTACAATAAACGATGCAAATTATAAGACCGTTGCGGATACTTTTAAAGCGACTAAGGACTTCCTGGCAGGCGACACATCTAACGCTACCAAAGGTGTAAACTGGGGTCAATATTATAGCCGGGCTGCAAAAGACGGTGGCTGGGGCTTAACACGACAAATTAAAGAAAATCAACAATTTGTATACAACGAGTTTTACGGTCTTCCTACACCAACAGTAGTGGAAAAGGGCGGTCAGCTGGATAAGTTGATGCAAGAGTCCTTTACCAAGATTATCATGGGTGGTTCTCTTGATGATTTCGATAAATTCGTGGATAGCTGGAAGGCACTTGGCGGTAATGAAATTATCGATGAGGTCAATGAATGGTATAGCACGGAAGCTACGAAATAAATCATAGGGACAAGAAAGCGGGTGAGGTGAGTCGGGTGAGCCGACTCACCTCCCGTTTTAAAATGAGTAAGTTGGTGAGGAGGGCATCTATGAAATCACTGAAGAAAGAATATCCGCTTCATATCATGTTAATACCGGGTGTGATTGTTACACTGATTTATGCCTACGGACCGATGGCCGGCCTGGTTATGGCGTTTCAACAGTTTGAGCCGTTATCCGGTTTTTTTAAATCTGATTTTGTGGGATTAGATAACTTCCGTTATGTATTTAATTTACCGGATTTCAAGCAAGTACTTTGGAATACGCTAGTCATAGCTATCATCAAAATGGTATTGTCTCTGCTTGTCCCGCTCATTCTAGCTCTATTATTAAATGAGCTTACTAAGAAATGGTTCGCAGGTTTTATTCAATCCGCCATTTTCCTCCCGTTCTTCCTTTCATGGACTGTCCTTGGGGGTGTCATTATTGAATTATTCTCTCTCAATGGACCTATTAATGGCTTAATTTCCGCTATGGGCTTAGAACCTATCATGTTCATGCTTGATAATGGTTGGTTCAGGGGGATTATCATTGGCTCGGATGTCTGGAAAGGCATGGGCTACAATATGATCATCATGCTTGCTGCCATCACAGGAATTAATGCGACGCTGTATGAAGCGGCAGAGGTAGATGGTGCAGGGAAATGGAAGCAAATGCTTAACATTACGCTTCCAGGTATAGCACCGATTATTATTTTACTTAGTGTATTAGGCCTCGGTGGTATTCTTAACGCAGGTTTTGAGCAGATATTGATTATGTATAACCCGACTGTATATGCAGGTGCAGATATAATAGATACATTTGTCTATCGATTGGGGATGTTCAGCCAACAATTTGGACCTGCGGCAGCAGTGGGTCTCTTTAAATCGATAATATCTTTATTTATGGTATCAACAACTTACTATGCAGCGTACAAATTTAACAATTACCGCATATTCTAGGAGGTGGAGATGGTGCTACATAAACAATCATTCAGCAGAAAGTTATTTATCGTGTTCAATACGCTGTTGTTAACTTTCATTACCATACTCGGCATTATCCCATTTGTACACTTACTCTCCATCTCACTTAGCTCGAATACAGCTGCGATGGCTGGAGAAGTGAAGCTTTGGCCCGTCGGCTTTTCCTGGGATGCTTATGTATATTTAGGAGAAAAGGTAGAGTTCTTTCGTTCCTTGGGAGTCTCCGTAAAACGAGTAGTGCTCGGTTCAGTAGTTAACTTGTTTCTAGTATTTATTACTGCTTTTCCGCTTTCCAAATCGAATGATCAGTTTAAATTTAGAACCGTATATGTATGGATATTCGCGATTACGATGTTTTTTGGAGGCGGCTTAATTCCGACGTATATCGTAGTGAAGAATACAGGCTTAATCGATTCCATTTGGGCGCTTATCTTACCAGGTGCATTGAATGTATGGAATATGGTTCTGATGCTTAACTTCTTCAGATCTATTCCAAGAGAATTGGATGAAGCGGCTACGATTGATGGTGCCGGACATTGGAGAGTACTTTGGCAAATTTATTTACCGATATCCCTTCCATCCATCGCAACGATTGGGTTATTCACCATAGTTGGGCATTGGAACGCTTGGTTTGACGGTATCCTTTACCTGAATTCACCTGAGCATTATCCGCTACAGACCTATCTTTCTACCTTGATTATGTCTATCAATGCCCAGATGTCATCGATGTCCATTGAGCAGCTCAAGGTGATGGAGAACCTGAGTGAGAAGACGATCCGAACGGCGCAAATATTCATGGGCGCATTGCCAATTATGGTAGTGTATCCATTCTTACAAAGGTATTTCGTAAAAGGAATGACGGTTGGTAGTGTTAAAGAATAAAGAAATAAAGTACAGACATAGCATAAAGTCTCATATGAAGGAGCAGATTGCGATGAAGAAAGTTACTGTTGCTTTAATTGGAGCGGGCCTGCGAGGAATTAATTATTCAGAATATGCGATTCAGCACCCCAATGAGCTTCAAGTTGTAGCTGTTGCAGAGCCGAATGCGAAGCGGAGAAATAAATTTAAGGCAAGACATAAGCTGGCTGATGATATGTGCTTTACTCATTGGGATGATTTTTTTGCCTCCCCGAAAGTAGCAGATGCGGTATTTATCTGTACCCAAGACAATCAGCATTATGTGCCAACAATGAAAGCACTGGAGGCAGGGTATCATGTGCTATTAGAAAAACCGATGTCCCCTGATGCCAAGGAATGTGTACTTATGGGGGAAATGGCCTCTAAAGTGAATCGTGTCTTCTCGATATGCCATGTATTGAGATATACCAATTTCTTCTCTACGATCAAGGAACTGCTGGAAAGTGGTGCGATCGGACAATTGATGTCCATTCAACATAATGAGAACGTGGGTTACTGGCATCAAGCTCATAGCTTCGTAAGAGGGAATTGGCGCAAAAAGGATGAGTCCAGTCCGATGATTCTCGCTAAGTCCTGTCATGATCTGGACATTCTTTCCTGGTTGACAGATTCAGAATGTGTTCGAGTGTCTTCCTTTGGCTCACTGTCCCATTTCAAATCTAGTGAAGCACCGGAAGGAGCCCCGCTACGTTGCACAGATGGATGCCCAGCAGCAGATAAATGTCTCTATTATGCTCCTAATCAATATTTGACGGAGGATACGGATTGGCCTACATCGGCAATTAGCGATGATCCAAGCTATGAAGCTCGCCTGAATGCTCTTCAGGAAGGACCTTATGGACGATGTGTCTATCATTGTGATAATGATGTCGTCGACCATCAAGTGGTAAATCTAGAATTCGCTAATTCCGTAACTATAGCCTTTACAATGAGTGCGTTTACCAAAGATGTAAGTCGTACCCTCAAGCTGATGGGTACCACGGGAGAAATTCGCGGTGCGATGGAAAAGAATGAAATTGAAGTGATCCATTTTGGCAGCGGTAAGGTAGAGAGAATCTCGTTCGAGAATGCAGGTGGTCATGTTGGTCATGGCGGCGGCGATATGGGGTTAATCAAAGATTTTGTTAAGCTGGTTCGAGCGGAAGGAAAGATTCAGGGACTTACATCAGCAAATCATTCCGTTCAAAGTCACCTTATGGCTTTTGCAGCGGAGCAATCTCGCATCGAGGGTAACAGTATTGTTCTGAAAGAATTTGCTCAAAGTGTCTGTAATGATGAAGAGGTGAAGCAACGATGAATGCTCCGCAGCCATTTCAGACGATGTTATTAAGTTCGTTGGTTAAGGTATTTGCTGATGAAGTGCCGAATCATGAACCCTATCACAGTGCAACCGCACTTGTCGGGGAAACATTTTCGTTCCAAGTCGCTTATACCTCAGATACACTTTTAAAGAATATTGAAGTAGAGATAAAGTCATCTCTTTCAGATCTAATATGTATAAGATCCGTTGGACTTGTTCCCTCAGAAATGCCTTGTTTCAAAAATCATGATGACGATGTGCTAAGAACTACGCCGGGATTATATCCAGATCCATTGTATACGCTGGATCAACAATCTATTTCATCGATCCCGGGACAATGGCGATCTTTATGGGTGGCGATAACCTTGGATGAAACAATGAGTACGGAGCTTCGCTCTATTCAGGTCCTCTTCAAATCATCTGAAGGGCAGATATTAGGTGAATCGGATGTATTCGAGTTAACCGTCATCCCTGCAACACTACCGCCGCAACAGTTAATTCATACGGAATGGTTCCATGTGGATTGTCTTGCTACAAAGTATGGTGTCGAAGTATTTAGTGAAGCGCATTGGGCCCTTATAGAACGTTATGCAGATACGATGGTTAAGCATGGCATGAACATGATCTTAACTCCGTTGTTTACACCGCCTTTGGATACAGCCATTGGTGGAGTACGTCCAACCGTTCAATTGATTTCCGTGACTAAAGCGGGAGATCGTTATGAATTCGGATTTGATCTGCTTACTCGTTGGGTATCGATGTGCCGCCGACTTGGCTTCAAATACTTTGAGTTCTCTCATTTATTTACTCAATGGGGTGCAAAATGTGCACCAAAAATAATGGTAACCATTCAAGGTGAAGAACAGCAACTATTCGGCTGGGATACGGACGCATCCTCAGCGGAATACCGTAGTTTCTTGGATCAATTTTTACCTTGCTTAGATCAATATTTGAAAGAGCAGGGAATAGACCAGCAAAGCTGGTTCCATATTTCAGATGAACCAGGAGAGGAACATTTGGAATCGTACCGAGCTGCAAGTGAGATCATTTATAAACATTTATCAAGTTATCCGATCATGGACGCTTTGTCCGAATTGGAGTTGTATGAACAGGGCCTGGTGAAAAGGCCGATTCCTGCGAATACGCATATTGAACCGTTCTTAGAACATCAGGTTCCAGACCTTTGGACGTACTATTGCTGCGCTCAAAGTGAACAAGTATCCAACCGGTTTTTCAACATGCCCTCTGCTAGAAATCGTATAATCGGGTTTCAATTGTATAAATTCGGATTACAGGGCTTCTTGCATTGGGGTTATAACTTCTGGTACTCGCAATATTCATTGAATCAGCTGCTGGACCCTTATCGTACGACTGACGCTGAGCATGCATTTCCCTCAGGAGATGCCTACTTGGTCTATCCGGGAGAAGAAGGCCCGATTGAATCCATTCGACTGGAAGTTCTATATGAAGGGTTGCAGGATTTGCGCGCACTAGAATTACTTGAGCAGAAAATTGGCAAGAAAGCAACGATAGCCATTATGGAAGAGGGTCTGAGTACATCGTTGACCTTCTCTGTATACCCGAGGGATCAGGGAACATGGCTCTTAGAGGCAAGAGAGCGGATCAATCAAGCGATAGCAAGATATTCTACTTAAGTGATCATACCATTACGAGGTGTTGAGAATATGGCAACTTTTCATTATTCAGGATCTTCCTTTTATTATAACGATCAGGCGATACGGCTTATCTCAGGGGCCATCCATTATTTTCGGACTCTGCCGGAACATTGGGAAGACCGTCTTATCAAATTAAAAGCTTGCGGCTTCAATACGGTTGAAACCTATGTGGCATGGAATTTACACGAGCCGAAGAAAGGCCAACATAATTTTGAAGGTATGGCAGATGTAGTCCGGTTTATTGAATTGGCAGGAGATTTGGGTCTGCATGTCATCGTTCGTCCCACACCTTATATTTGTGCAGAATGGGAATTTGGTGGACTGCCATCTTGGTTGCTAGCTGATTCGGATATGCGTCTTCGATGCTACCATAAGCCATTTCTAGATCATGTAGATGCGTATTATGATGTATTGCTCCCCAAATTACAACCACTGTTATGTACAAATGGTGGCCCGATCATTGCTATGCAGATTGAGAATGAGTACGGAAGTTACGGCAATGACAAGCGCTATTTGACTCATTTAAAAGACAGCATGATTTCCCGTGGGATAGATGTACTACTATTCACTTCCGATGGACCTGAAGACGCGATGTTACAGGGAGGTATGGTCCCAGGTGTGCTAGAGACGGTGAACTTTGGATCACGTCCAGTAGAAGCATTCAACAAGCTCCGTGAATACCAACCAGAGGCTCCAATCATGTGTATGGAATACTGGAACGGTTGGTTTGATCATTGGCGTGAGGAGCATCATACGCGTCCGGCTGAGGATGTAGCGAAGGTATTGGATGAGATACTTAGTTTAGGCGCATCCGTTAATTTCTATATGTTCCATGGCGGAACTAACTTTGGGTTCTACAACGGAGCGAATGGACATACGTTTGACAGCTATGAACCAACAATTACTAGTTATGACTATGATTCCTTACTGAGTGAATCCGGTGAGCCGACAGCTAAATATTATGCAGTTCGTGAAGTGATCTCCAAATATGTAGATCTCGGACCCATTGAGTTACCAGCTCCTGTCGCTAAGAGAGCATATGGGAGAGTAGAGATGAAGGAGCAGACTTCACTTACCGCAAACTTGAATCGTATTTCTGCACCTATTCACTCTGCATACCCTGAACCGATGGAGAAATTGGGTCAGGATTATGGCTTTATTCATTATAGTACGTTCCTTACAGGACCTCGTCCTAAAGATGAGTTCTTCATCCAGGATTTACATGATCGTGCATTAGTCTTTCTGAATGCAGAGCTCACTGCAACCTTAGATCGTGTAGAGCCAGAGGTGAAATTAGAGTTCGAGGTTCCGGCCGAAGGGCTGCATGTTAGTATACTTGTGGAGAATTTAGGACGCGTCAACTATGGTCCTTTTATGAGAGATTGTAAAGGGATTACTGAAGGGGTACGTTATGGACGGCAGTTTCTGTCGGAATGGACGACTTATACGTTGCCATTAACGGATTTATCTGGTCTGCAGTTTGAAGGTTTATTCAGGCAAGTGGAACCTAGTTTCTTCCGCAGCACCTTGGTTGTGGATGAACCTTGTGATACGTTCTTGAGCATGGAAGGATGGACTAAAGGCGTCGTGTTCATTAATGGGTTCAACCTTGGACGCTATTGGAATATCGGACCACAGAAAACAATGTATGTGCCAGGTCCTCTATTGAAACAAGGCGACAATGAGATTGTCATCTTTGAATTGCACAGCACTTCAGATACCGCTGTTACCTTCGTAGATCAACCGGAACTAGGATAATAGGGCATAGCTCTGCCAACAACATGTTAGAATTGCGGCTTATTGAACCATGTCTGAATTTGCTTCGGACAAGTTTGTTCAATCTTGCGTAATTCGCTAGCTTCGTTTAACTAGCTGTTTCAAACGCAGCAATTAATATATCGTAACAACAAAGACACCCGAATAGATCCGGGTGTCTTTGATAAATAGAAACTATTTCTTGCTGCGTATTCTAAGGTTATGTAGTTCCCATTCTTCATACCAATCTTGAACAACGGCCGGAAGACCAATACTTAGATCGCCTTTCAATAATTCCGTCAGATTCTTATATTGTTCTTCCACTGCTGATCGTTCCCCAATACTGTCGTAGACCTTCATTAATCCTAAATGTCCTTGTTCAAAATAGGGCTGAAGCTGTACTACCTTTTGATACACGGTGACAGCTTCGGGAACTCTGTTGTTGTCGATATAGAACTGGGCCATTCCCATAGCATGGTGTAGCCAAATGGTGCGCAGACGTTGTCGTTCACCCTCCGCCCACAAATAATCGTAATCTCCAAAATAATCCCCTGAATAAAGCTCAAATAAGCTTTGATGTTCTGCACAATTGTCCTCTCCGATGGATTCGAGTGCAAGAATGTTGTGCTCCCACTGGGCTGCATCGATTAGAAGCGGCCCGGTCTCAAGCGTATACCCTTCCCCGCCACTGACGTTGCTGATATGCAGATCTACCTCACTCTGCTTTAAACATTGTCGTACTTGATAAATGGTTGTGTAGAGATGGGTAGAAGCCTTTTTAAGGTTGAAATCTGGCCATAGTAGGTCAATCAGGGTATCTTTACTGACGAATCGATTGCGATTATGAAGCAAGAAAGCAAACAATTCTTGTGCCTTAGAAGTTCTCCAACGGAGATTGTTTAAAGGTTGTCCTCCTCGTTCAAAACGCAGCGATTGAAAACAACGAATCGTTAGTTCATGTGCTACCTCTGTGCTTTTTGGTGCAAACTTCAATCTGTCCTCCAAGCGTTGTACTGTTTTGAATAAACGGTCATGTCGCACGGGCTTCAAAATATAATCAATCGCATTTAACTCAAAGGCTTCCACTGCATATTGGTTATACGCGGTCACGAAAACGATATTAGCGTTTGGACACACCTCTTGTAGAATTGCGGCAGCTTGAAGTCCGCTCACTTCAGGCATTTCAATATCAATAAAAATAACGTCAGGCTCCAAGGCTGGAGCTTCTTGTATAGCTTGAACAGGATCTGTATAGGACGCGATGATATGAACAGCTTCCATTTCTTTTAACATGAATTCTAACTTTACGAGAGCAAGGCGTTCATCGTCCACTAATACTGCTTGAATCATTGTTATTTCACCACTCAATATAGTATTTTTTAGCAAAAAACAATAAACTCTTCTTTATTTTTCGGTTCATTATAGTCTGTCTGTGACTAGGTATTTTTGTGATTCATATTTCTTTTTTCAGAAGGGATTATGAAACTTACTGAAGTACCTAGCCCTTCCTTGCTTTTAATTTGCAAACCCTTAGCATAGACACGTAACAAGCGTTTATGTGTATTAAGAAATCCAATCCCTCTTGTTACATTAGACTGACTGCTCAGCAGTTGCTGAAGTTGCTCGGAAGTCATACCTTTACCATTATCAGCGATTGTAATCTCGATGTCATCAGCTAGTTCTTTGATGGATATTGAAAGCGTACCTCCTTTGGAGCGGCTTAATATACCATGCCTAACGGCATTTTCAACGAGTGGCTGAATGGTCAAGGGAGGTAACTGAAAATGTAGATTTTCTGTTAACTCCCAGTTGATGGTCATCCTGTCCTCAAAGCGCTCTTTCTCTATGTACAGATAGGCACGGACAAGCTCAAGCTCGTGTTCAATCGGTATCATCGGCTCAGCGTTCAAGAAGTTAAAGCTTAAGCGTAAATAAGAGCTAAAGGCATCAATAAGGTGACCCATACGCTGTGTATCAAAAGATGCCAGAGCAGATATAGAATTTAATGTGTTGAATAAAAAATGTGGTTGTATTTGCGCTTGAAGATATGCTGCTTCCAGACGAAGCCGTTCATTTACGGACTGTTTTAAGTCTGTTAAGGAACGTACCCGTCCTCTTAGCTCCATAGCGTTCATGGGTTTCATTACATAGTCGTTCGCGCCCGAAACAAATCCGGTGTAGATATCTTCCGGCTGGCTACGTGCGGTCAGAAGTAGAATAGGAAGCTCAGCTATAGTAAAACGTTCACGAATTCTCTGTGTTAATTCATAGCCGGACATCTGGGGCATCATTACATCTGTAATGATTAAATCCCATTGATCAGTATCCAGTTTTATTAAAGCATCAATTCCACTGGTTACCGTAACCATTTCATAGTCTTTGATGGACAGTACGCTAGTAAGGATTTTCAGATTAACCGGGTCATCGTCAACAGCCAAAATCTTAGGTCTTCTTCCATCCGTTGAAGTAGCAGATGTAGTGTTAAATTCGGATAGACTAATATGAGATAGTTTGTCCGTGTATTCAGTCACTGTTGAGAATTCTAAATTGAATTTTTGAATGTTTGAATCGGATAGAGGCATAGTAAAAGTAAAAGTAGAGCCTTTGCCAAGTGAAGATTTTACGCTAATCTCTCCACCGTGAAGTTCAACTAACTGTTTACAAATACTTAAGCCCAATCCAATTCCACCACTTATTGCTGTCACGCTTGAGTCACCCTGTTCATAGGGTTGGAAGGCTCTAAGCTGTGTTTCCTCGTTCATTCCAATGCCAGTATCCGTAATATGGATGCGCGCCACACCCTTATGAATATTCGCATGGACCCTAACTGAGCCTACACTCGTATATTTCACAGCATTTTGAAGCAGATTGAACAAAATCTGAATGAGTCTTTTCTCATCTGCCACAATAGAAGGAAACGAGTCGGGAATCTCCGAGATTAGTGTAATGTGCTTACCTTCCGTTAGGAACTTGAGCATATCGAGTACGCCAACAGCTACGGATTGAATGGGAACATTTCTTAACTGTAATTGAATGTTGCTTTCACGAAGCTGTGATTGATCTAGAAGATCGTTTATCAGTAAAGACATACGTCTTCCGACGGTAATTAGCAGTTCTAGATTACTTGCGTTCTGATGCATTAAAGAGTCTCTCTCACTGTCTAAGACGGTCTCAGCAATATTAATGATGCTATGTAGGGGGTTTTTCAGCTCGTGAGAGGTATTAGCTAGGAAATCATCCTTTTGCGTAACGGTTCTTTGCAGGCTTTTTGCCAGATTTTCAGTCTGTTTAGTATTCCAGAAATAGCGCTTAAACCCAAAAGTCGCAAAGCATAAAAAGGCAATAATCAGGTCGAAAGGATAATAGGTAACGTCAACCAGATCGAAATTTTTGAACAATCCCCAATGATTGCTGTTAATGATGGCTAGGATAGATAGCAATAGAAAAATAGAGCCATCGTTGTTTTTAAGCGCAGATTTCAGAAAGAGAACTACAACTTCTAATGATAGAACGAATATATTGATGAAAAAAAGAAGCGTATATGATTCGTAATAGTGGACAACGGGACCGAGCAGTATGAAAAGGATATGTACCAAGGATAAGCTGGTCAGGATCCGAACGCTTTTAATTTTTAAATTATGGAACATTAGTTGCTTGCTTGTCAGTAAGATGAATATAAAAGCCATAATATTAGATATGATTAATAGTTTTAAGCTCCATTGGTAGTTTAAGGGAAGCATATGCAGCAAAAGCTTGTCATCATCAATAAGTACTGTAGTTATAGCGGAAATTACCAACAGAAAAAAATAGATCAACATCTTTTGCCGTGGACCAATGGTATATAATATTGCTGCATAGACTGCATGAAGTAGAAGTACTACACATAATAACAGTTGAAGGCCTATGGAAACGATCCGCTGATGTGTTAAGGTTTTTTCGTTACCAAATAAAATGGGTTTAAAAATACCACCTGTATGAGCTAAAGAGTAGTTGGCTACATGAATCACAATTTCAATCTCAGTCTTATCCGTTGTAAAAGTTACGGAGTAAGGTAATACACGAGCAACATAGTCTTCTTTATTGGCAGATGGAGAACCTGAATTTCCCAGTAGTTCACCATTGATATATATTTCCGAAGAAGTCCGAACCCCGGATATGAGTATGCCATAAGACTGCTTTTCGTTTTTATCTACAAGAATCCGTAACCGATAGGAGCCGTAGCCTAAAGCAGACTTTTCGCCATTATGAATGGCATCGTTCCACTGATCCGGGACTTGTATATATTTTTTAGGGGGAGCTTTGTTTAGAGATTCTTTATTGAAAGTGGGAAGCAGCGTATTAGGATAGAACTCCCATTGGCCTTTTAAGGTAAGGAGCTTGTCTTGATTTAAGTCTTTATTCCGTAAATCGAGAACTCCTTTGACTAATTGTGGTTGTATGGCATGAGGCGATGCCCAAACCCATAGGAAGCGAAATCCAGTAAGTATAGTAAGAAATAGCACGATAATTAGAAAGAGTTTTCGTTTAGTCATAGTAATTAAACATTATTCGACAAAAAACAATATATTCCTTTCACAAAAATATTTCAAAAATTTTAAAAAAAGTTACGGCAAAGTTGCAGGGGATTAGAATTGGCTGGCGTCTAACGTTATGTAGGTGAAGGAGGGGAGAAAGCTGGAAGAGAAGGAATGGATTTCTGCTGTGCTGAACGGTGAGCATCAGGCCTTTGGGCATTTGGTGACACGTTATCAAGGCATGGTATACAGAGTGTGCGTCAAGATTACTGGAGAAGCCGAATCGGCCAAAGATATGGCCCAAGAGGTTTTTATAAAAGCATACAAAGCGCTCCCCTCCTTCAGAGGACAATCTACCTTCTCGACATGGCTTTATCGGATAGCCTATCGAACCTGTCTGGACTGGAAACGGGCCAATGATAGGGAGTGGAGGCATCGGAGTGCGGCTGATTACACTGAGAATGATTGGGTAACATCTCAAACACCAGAGCAAGAGGTGCTAGAGCAGGAACAATCAGCTGAGCTGGGTGAGAATGTGAACAGCCTTGCGGAACCGTACCGGTCGGTCGTACAGCTGTACTATTTTCAGCGAAATTCTTATCAAGAGATAGCGGAGCAAAAAGGTGTTTCCGTTAAGACTATCGAATCGCAGCTTTATCGTGCCAGACAGATGATGCGTAGACAAAGGGAGGAATTGCGATGAATTGTGCAATAGTGAAGGAATGGATGCCACATTACATTGACGGCCTACTGTCTCCAGATATGGAGCTGAGTATCCGGTTGCACATACAATCCTGTCCTGATTGCGCGCAGTGGCTGGAGGAAGCTAAGGAAATGTCCGCTCTTTGGTCAGAAATGGAAACGGACAGTGAATATCAGCATGAACAGATGGACTTTCCAGATCTCGCAGCAGGTGTTATGGCCCATATCGAGCAGCTCGAAACAGGACGCAGAGAGCGAGCGGTTAAAGCGACAAGCGTAAGACGTCGCTATGCTCCTAGAACATCTTGGATGCATTATGCGGTGGCTGCCTGCTTGAGCTTCTTATTGTTACAGTTTGGCGTTTTTGAGAATTTGGCTTATGGGATTACTGAGATTAATGGTCATGTGTCGAATTCGGTGACCCAATGGTTTGGTGGTTTTAGAAAATAGTCATAAAGAGATTTATAAATAATAGATGGATTCAGGTAAACTGAAAAGTTTATGCTATCCAAATTTTAGGAGGATGTATTATGATTAAGAAGAGACGTTGGCTTACTTTTATGCTAGCTATGGTTCCTGGTGTAGGTCATTTGTACTTAGGTTTCAAAAAGCAGGGGCTGCAGTTTATGATCGGGGCTTCCTTATGTATTATGTTTATTCCGTCTGAGCCCATGATCTTCCCTTTTGCGCTAGCTGCACTATGGTTTTACCAATTGTTTGATGCCCTGCAGAAAGCGGCTTGGATGAAAATAACTGCAGCCGAACATGAGCGTATGATGTTCCATCCTGACAGCTTCGGAGAACCTTGGACGATGGGGATGTCCTCTATGCCGGGTTACCCACATGAAGATGTGAATCCGGCTTGGGTTGGTGTTGGATGTGTTGTTGCCGGTTTCCTTATGCTGGTGATCTCAGCATTTCCGACGCTTTGGAGAATGTTAATTGAGATTAACATTGGTACGATCTTGCTATCACTGGGTCTGATTGCGTACGGTCTGAAGATGCTAAGAAACAATACGAGAGCGTAAGAAACGGGGATTTGACTATGGGGAGATGGAAAATCGGGAGTTTTACTGCAGCTATAGGCTGCATTGCACTTGGTGTCATTATTGTGATGGCTCAGTATAATATGATCAGCTATGAAGTACTTGGTTATTTATGGCCAGCACTGTTGATCTTGTTCGGACTCGAGATGTTGCTAAGATTGTTTATCAAATCCGATGCCAAAAGTCGTGTGAGCGGTTGGGCAATCCTATTGATCATCCTGTTGGTTGGAGCAAGCAGTGCACAGAGCGTAATGGCCGGCGGCTCACTTAGCAGTTTAATCGGGAATACACATTTAACTCCACTAAGCGGCAATGTCGAAGTGAAAGACAATATTACAACGCTGAAAATCGTACTTCCAAGTGGAAAAGTAAAGGTCGAGGGAATAGATGGAAGCTCATTGGATTATGAGGGAAGCTTACTCCTACCTGGAAAATCGCAAAGTGAAGCCGAAAGTGCGTTGGAAAAGAAATGGAAAGTAAAAACTGAGGGAGATACACTGATTATGGAGCTTGATACAGATCATAATTGGTTCTCTAATATTCAGTTTGGATTTAATACTAAAAGTCCTTATTTAAATGTAAGTGTACCTAGCAGCCTTGCTGTTGAGGTAGATACTAGTGACGGGTCAATAGAAGCCTGGGATTTAAAGTCTGGCTTAGTGGTTGATACTAGTAATGGGGTTATAAATATTCATGATGTTGCTGGCGGAGTTGAAGCAGATACCAGCAATGGCTCACTGACTGTTCAGAACATCCAAGGTGGAGCGCAGCTCAAAAGCTCTAATGGTGCGATTATATTGGATAATATAGATGGAGCGTTGACGGCAAAGAGCAGCAACGGCAAGATCACTATTAATTCAGCAGTGACTGGAAAATGGAAATGTTCGTCTAGTAACGGAAAGATTACGGTGGGGTTGCCAACTGTGTCCGATGCGAAGATTACAGCGGATACTAGCAATGGCTCACTGAAGGGGAATGTCCCTTGGGATCTAGACGGGGACAGCTTTGGCACTGCCATTCTTGGTAAAGGAACTTATACTGTGGACCTAAGTACGAGTAATGGAAGTGTAACCGTGGACACAGCTGAATAAGTACGAACAATAAAGGGAGTTAAGGCTTCAGCGATTGGTTCTGCTGAAGCCTTAGCGCCCTTTTTCAAATTATAAGAAACCTACCAAGCGTAAGCTTTAGGAGCTTCTCCGCCCGGTCCTGGGAAGATCTCATCTAAACGTTTAAGGACAGATTCATCTAGCACAATCTCAAGACTGCGCAGTGCACTCTCGAATTGCTCTAGTGTGCGTGGTCCAATAATTGGTGCGGTTACAGCAGGATTGGCTAATAACCATGCTAGTGCTACATTATCTTGTGGTTCCCCGAGCTCCATACATAAGCTTGCAAAAGCCTCAAGCTGATCTTTGTATTGCTCTACGCGCTCAGTATTTCCTCCACTGCGGCTGCCTTCTATTTTCTTAAGTGCATTGCGTCCAAGAAGACCTCCATCCAGTGGGCTCCAAGGAATAACGCCTAGTCCATGATGGAGAGAGGAGGGTAATACTTCAAGTTCAGGAAGGCGACAGGTGAGGCTGTATTTATGCTGCTCAGAAATCAAACCTAAAAAGCCACGTGCCTTCGCTTCTTGTTGGGCTACAGCGATATCCCATCCCGCAAAGTTACTGGAGCCGACATAACCAATCTTTCCTTGGTTTACAGCAAGCTCGAAAGCCCCCCACAGCTCGTCCCAAGAGACACTACGGTCAACATGATGCATCTGGTACAATTCAATATGATCGGTCTGGAGACGCTGCAGAGACCCCTCTAGATGGCGGCGTATAATATAAGATGATAGTCCACCCTCATCATTAGGGCCATCGAGCTTATCGCTCATTGCACCGTATACCTTGGTAGCTAACACGACCTTTTCACGTCGCCCACCACCTTGCTTAAACCAACGACCAATAATCGTTTCTGTTAAACCGGAATTCTCACCCCAACCATAAATGTTAGCGGTATCAAAAAAATTAACACCTGCGTCGAGTGCAGCGTCCATAATACGGAAGGCTTCTTGTTCATCTGTTTGTGGGCCAAAGTTCATTGTTCCGAGACATAGCCGACTGACCTTCATACCGGATTTGCCAAGCTTAGCATATTGCACTTCGCATTCACTCCTTAGGTAGATGATTTCAACTTAATTGTAAACATCTTCAGAAATAAGAGCAAATATGAAGCGGCAATTTGGATAAGTTGTCTTATCTCATTGAATTATAGGCTATGCCTATCAACTCAATAGAATCTATATCTTTGTCCTTTACGACTGGGTATGATACAACAATATAAAGAAGAACTATGTCTGTTAGAGCAGACCACTTGAGGAGTGACTGAGATGAGTGAGGTTAAAAAAATCGCCGTAATCGCAGGGGACGGTATTGGACCTGAAGTAGTAGCTGAAGCAGAAAAAGTATTGAAAGCAACGGAAGAAGTATTTGGTTATGCTTTTAAAACGGAGCACGCTCTTTTTGGAGGCATTGCAATAGACGAAAGAGGTACACCGCTGCCGGAAGATACACTGGAAATCTGTCGCAGTGCTGACGCCGTATTACTGGGCGCTGTAGGCGGACCGAAGTGGGATAACAATTCTAAGGAGCTTCGTCCTGAAACCGGATTGCTTGGCATTCGCAAAGCACTTGGATTGTTCTCAAACTTACGTCCAGCAGTCGTATTCGATTGCCTTAAGGACGCTTCGACATTGAAGCCAGAAGTGCTGGAAGGTACCGATCTTATGGTCGTTCGTGAGCTGACTGGTGGGATTTATTTCGGAGATAAACTGCGTCGTCAAGGTGAACATGGTGAAGAAGCAGTGGATACCTGTGTATATAACGTAATGGAAGTGGAACGAATTGTACGTCAGGCTTTTGAGATTGCTGGCAAGCGTCGCAATAAGCTTGCAAGTGTTGATAAAGCGAATGTACTTGAAACTTCACGGTTATGGCGTGAGGTCGTAAATAAGATTGCTCCAGAATATCCTGAGGTAGAGGTTGAGCATGTACTCGTTGATAACTGCGCAATGCAGCTGCTGCGTCGTCCAGCTAGCTTTGATGTTATCGTTACCGAGAACATGTTTGGTGACATTCTGAGCGACGAGGCTGCGATGTTGACAGGCTCTATTGGTATGCTTGCTTCCGCTTCGATGGGCGATGGTAACTACGGTCTCTACGAGCCCGTTCACGGCTCCGCACCTGATATTGCCGGACAAGGACTTGCGAACCCGATTGCAACAATCCTGTCCTTAGCACTAATGTACCGTTTAACCTTTGGTTATGAGGATGCGGCTGCTGCGATAGAGGCTGCAGTAGCTGAAGTATTGGATGCAGGACACCGTACAAGTGATATCGCCGTAGATAAGAGCAAAGCGATCAGTACATCTGAAATGGGCGACCTGATTGTTGCAGCTATCCGCAAAGCATAATATAATCTAATTTCTAATTACGATTATAGGGGAATTTGTCTAAGATTGACTTTGATTTTGTACGATGATACCATTTGATATGTAGACAAGATGTAAATTATTCCAGCATATCACGACAAGAAATGGTTGGTTTCTTACATAATCAAAGGAGGATTTTGGCAATGGCTGAACGTTTAGTAGGTAGACCAGCTCCAGATTTTACTATGCAAACCGTATCAGGTGATGGTAAGGATTTTGGTAAAGTAAGTCTGTCCGACTATCGTGGCAAATGGCTGGTATTCTTCTTTTATCCTCTGGACTTCACTTTTGTATGTCCGACTGAAATCACAGCTCTCAGTGAAGCGGCTGCGCAGTTCGAAGCGCTTGATACAGAAATTCTCGGCGCAAGTGTTGATTCGATCCACAGCCACAAAGCATGGATCAATACACCTAAGGATTCGAATGGTCTTGGCCGTTTGAATTTCCCGCTTGCTGCTGATATTACTAAACAAGTTGCTAAAGACTACGGCATTCTGATTGAAGAAGAAGGAATTGCATTGCGTGGATTGTTCATCATTGATCCTGAAGGTGAATTGAAATATCAGGTCGTTAATCACAATGATGTAGGTCGCAGCGTAGAAGAAACACTTCGTGTCCTGCAAGCCCTGCAATCTGGTGGCTTATGCCCAATGAACTGGAAACCAGGTGACAGAAACCTTTAAATGTTGTTCTGCTATTATCTGATCTTTGATATTCTGATTTCGACCTCCTTGCAGAAGTTTTTTCTGTAAGGAGGTTTTTTGCACCAAAAAAGGCTTAAATAAAAAATGGATTTGAAAATAGGCGTGAAAAGTTATATTATGTCCTCGAGTGGAGGAATCTCCATTGGGGTAATGTAATACAATAATAAAAACTCAGATGGGTTAGTTATTCTAAGGAGGGTGAACAAATATGAGCTTTTGCTGTGGAGCGAGTATGGTAGGAACAAAGGGAACCCTTAAACATTATCGCACGCAAGTCCATAATGTTCCCCTGCTTTTTTGTCCGGTATGTCATCGTGTAGAGGTTCACTATAAGGTCGAAAACGAGTATGAGATCTTGGCGGAATACGCACATGGAGACGGTGTTACTGATGTGGATTTTCAGGACTATGTCATGGAAGACGAAACTGCAATATTCGAGAACGTCATTAACATCGAGAGTGAAGAGCCTCTAGCTATTGTGCGGAGTCAGATCGATATGGCGCTTGACCTGCTTGCTGTAGCCAAACAGATTGAGGATACGAAGTGGGAACGGGAATTGAAGAAAAGATTAGCTGTGATGAGTCAAAGACGCCTTCGTCTGCAACAGAAAGCGTAAGATTATTTACAATTTGGGTCTGACCCATTTCTTTATCAAGGCCTTCGCAACCGCGAGGGCCTTTAGCTTTTTCTATTTTCTTTTAAAAGAGTTTAAATCATTTGAACGAACTAATAGTGATAAATATAATTTGATGTGATATTTTATATGTCTTTGGAATCATTTTATGAATTTTTTTATCATTCGACAGTTTCTCTGATTGCGTTGTCTACTTCACTTGGATATGATTGGAATATAATTGAACCGGTTGGAAAAAGTGCAACGATTACCGAATGTTCTGGCGGCTTCGTCATATACTCAAATACATAGTAATTTGATGTCGCTTTAGCGTCTTCGTCAAATGCAGTAAAAGGGGGAACTTCGTATCGTGATTAGCCAATATCAAGAAAGTCTTCTATTACCGGGAAGAACCTATCAGTCAGGGCCTGTGGATACTACATACGAGGATGTACTAGAGAATATTGACAGCGGAATCATGCTTTTTGATGAAGAGGGAGTTATAAGTTTTGTAAATAAGCAAATGTACGGGATGCTAGAATTAACCCGTCACTCCCTTGTCGGCTGTACAATATCACACTTATTATCTAACGTTAGACTAAGCCGCTTTAAGAAAAAGCAAGTACTGCAAAGCTATAGAGAGATGGTATACAAAGGAAAATCAAATTATGAATTTTTAGACGAGTATGGCCGTTACTGGAAGGTTACATTATGCTGTGGAGAGCAAATGAAGGGTTGTTATTTGTTTACAGTTAAAGAAATCTCCGATTATAAGTTGATTGAGCAAACGGCTTACCAGAACGATAGTTTGGCTATGCTAGGTAAATTATCTGCATCTATTGCACATGAAATCCGGAATCCATTAACTGCAATTCGTGGATTTATTCAATTGCTTCACCCGCATCTACAGCAGCTTGGGAAGCAGGAATACGGCAAGATAATCTTGGCGGAGATCGATCGTGCGAACGATATCATTCATGAATTCCTTACTTCCTCCAAGCCGTCAGTTCCTCAAGTGGGGATGATTCCTGTGTCAGCTTTACTCAAGGAAGTAGTGCTGCTTACAGAGAGCGAAGCCCTGATGAAAGGTTGCCAGATCAATCTACATCCTTTTCAGGAGGGAGATATGATGATTTCTGGAGATGTAAAACAAATGAAACAGGTAGTCCTTAACCTGATTAGAAACGCTATGGAGGCCGTTACGGATAGAGCAGATGGTCTAATGGGTATAATAGAGGTTGGAGCCCACAGAGAGGGTTCTGAGGTCCGTATGTTCATCTCTGATAACGGAAAGGGAATGGATATCCGTACACTGGACAGGTTATTTAGTCCATTTTTTACAACTAAGGAGAATGGGACAGGGCTAGGGCTTTCCGTGAGTGACAGAATCATCAAAAATCATGGCGGATGCATTTCTGTCAGTAGTAGAGTTAATGAAGGTACTCATTTTGTAATCTCATTGCCATTAATTCATTAATCCATTAGTACATTCGATTAGAATATAAAGTGTTTAAGAGGCTGATCCCTGCGGATAATACAGATGCAGAGATCAGCCTTGCTTATGTTACAATGGGGGTTGGTTTTGGGAGACAAATGGAGGTAGACACAATGAATATAGAATTTAATAGTGGCAGTGCCATTAATGAAATACAGGGTGATGCCCTTATTCTTATCATCTCTGAGTCGGAAGCCCAACATGGCGGCCTCTCAGAGAGGTGGAATGACAGAATTCGATTATTAGGAAGGTCAGGTCTCTTTAGTGGGAAGCTGAATCAGACTTATGTACTGCCATTAGATTATCCATCTGGTTGTCCTGTAGCTATTTTAGTTGGAAAAGGGGATCAATTACTTAGTACTGAAGACCTACGTCAAATGGCGGTTCAGATAGCACGTGCAGCACTTCGATTGAAGGCAATACAGCTAGTGTTTCAGTTGCCTGAAGGTGTTCAGGAGCTAACAGAAGATAAGGATATCGTATCTATTGCCTATACGTTGTCTGAGGGGTTGTCACTTGGTTCCTATCGTCGTCCCACCTATAAGCAGGAGGAATCTCAATATACAGGTCCAAAATCGGTTATTTTTATTATCGAGAAGAAGCCAGCGGATACTTTCGAGCGTGACTGGAATCTGGGCATGCAGAGAGGGCTGGCTTTTGGTGAGGCTACGAATATGGCACGGAACTTGACGAATATGCCCGGCAATCTGCTGACTCCATCTGACCTAGCTATGGCCGCTATAGAAGTTGCTGAGCGTTATGGATTTCCTTCCGAAGTGCTGGATGAACGGGAAATTGAGCAAAAAGGAATGGGCGGATTGCTCGCAGTCGGAAAAGGAAGTGTAAACCCTCCGCGAATGATCGTCATCCGTTACCAGGGAACGGGGCACTGGGATAATGTAGTGGGGCTGGTCGGTAAAGGGATTACTTTTGATACGGGGGGGATTTCCTTAAAAAGAGCCCCAGGCATGGAAGAGTTAATCAGTGATATGGGAGGCGCAGCGGCTGTGCTTGGAGTCATGGAGGCATTAGGCCGATTACGTCCACGAATTAATGTCGTAATGGTCATTCCATCCGCTGAGAATATGCCATCTGCTAATGCCTTTAAACCCGGGGATATCATTACATCAATGAGCGGAAGAACCATAGAAATATTGAATACCGATGCAGAAGGGAGACTTGTACTTGGGGATGCGCTGACCTATGCCCGGGAATGGGGAGCAAAACGTGTTATTGATGTCGCTACGCTGACAGGTGCAGTGTTGTCGACATTAGGAGATATAGCTACAGGTGCTGTTACTAACAACGAGGAATTTATGGAGCAGTTTCTGACAGCAGCTAATGTTTCGGGTGAAAAAATATGGCAGCTTCCGGCTTACCCGGAATTCCGCGAAATGCTAAAGAGCGAAGTGGCCGATATCCGTAACACCGCAGGTAGGTTCGGGGGAGCCACTACCGCTGGGTTATTTGTAGGTGAGTTTGCGGAAGGTCTGCCATGGATACACCTAGATATTGCTGGAACCGCATTTCTTTCTAAAGAACGTGGAGTTAATCCTAGAGGCGGTACAGGAGTCATGGTTCGCACATTGGTTCAGTGGTTGCTCAGCGAAAGCGAATGATTAGCTCTTCATAATCAACAAAAAGAAACCTCGCCCTAGGACAATGGATGGAAGACCGACCATTCCCTAAGGCGAGGTTTCTTTGCTTTTGTAAGAATGCTGAAGATTAATTATTGCCACTGGATTTTTTAGCCTTTGATTGAGAAGTAAAGGATTGAATACTGTTCATTATTTTATCGCGAGTTCCCTTATTCTTCAGTAAATAGGCTACGCCCAATGCGGCAGTTGTGAAAAATGTTTTTTTTGTGTTCATAGTGATTACCTCCTTAGGTATGGTCTGTAGTTGCTTATAACAAACATACCCGAAAGCAATGCAAGCTAAACTATGAACCCTTTCATATAACGGTTAGGCAAGCCTACTTCTTCTTATTAACAGGTGTTGAGCAGCAGGAGAGGGGAGAATCTAAAGACGCTGCAGAACAGGTCTTGCCCTTATCACAGCCAGCGCAAGCGCCTTGCTTGCCCTTTTGCACATGTCGATAGATGATCCAGCCTGAATAACCGAAGATCAGAGTGACGATTAGAACATTTACCATTACGGTGCCCCACTTTCATTAAGAGAATCAACGAATTACAAGTTCTACGACCAGCCTAATAATCGCCCACCTTGGAAAATAACAAAAGATACGATATATGCCAGAGCAAGAGAATAGCCAATAGAGAAGAAAGTCCATTTCCAAGAGGCTGTTTCTTTTTTGATAACCCCTACAGTGGCCAGACAAGGAATATATAACAGGATAAAGGCCATAAAGCTGATTGCACTCAGCGGTGTAAAGACTTGTGAAATTTGATTCTCTAATCCAGCGGTATCTGGTGCGTGATAGATGATATTCATCGTAGACACTACAACCTCTTTCGCTAAAAATCCTGGGACCAAGGTAGAGCCGGCCTGCCACGTTCCGAAACCAAGCGGTTCCAGTAGTGGTGCAATCATGCCTCCGAATTTAGCTAGATAGCTATGATCCATTTCTACATCAAATCCGCCAGGACCAGCATAAGACATGAACCAAATAATGGCTGATCCAGCTAGAATAATCGTTCCCGCTTTACGAAGGAACCCTTTGCCCTTCTCCCAAGTGCTGCGCGATAAGGTTTTGATCTGCGGCATACGGTAAGGAGGAAGTTCGATGATGAAGACGGAGGATTCATTCTTGAATAAGTATTTAGAGAATACCTTACAAAGAATTAGGGCAAACACAATCCCCATAACATACATAGAGAGAACGGCAAACGCTTGTTGCTCAGGGAAGAATACAACTGCGAATAATGCATAAACAGGTAATCTTGCAGAACAAGACATCAGCGGCATTAACAGTGTTGTCAGCATGCGATCTTTGGGCTGTTCGATGCTTCGCGCCGCCATAATGGCCGGTACATTGCAACCAAAACCAATGATAAATGGAATGAATGCTTTTCCGTTCAGTCCCATTCGTTCCATGGTGCTGTCCATCAACAAGCAGACCCTTGCCATGTATCCGGAATCCTCTAGGAAGGAAATGATCAGAAAGAGAATAAAGATTTGCGGAACAAAGACCAGTACGCCTCCTACACCGCCGATGATGCCATCCACAATCAATGCATGCGTGAAGCCTGAAGCTCCAATGGTCTGAAGCAGTGAGTTCGTTCCATCACTAATAGGGCCGGATATCAGGCCATCTACGATATCCGATAGGGGGCCGCCAACCCAGTCAAATGTTGTCTTAAAGAGAGCATACATAAAGAAAATAAATAAGGGCAGTCCCCAAAATCGATGAGTCAATACCGAATCTAATCTTTCGGTTAAGTTATGGGGCTTCTGAGCTGTCGTATCAAGGACTTCGACACAAATATTGCGAATATACTCCATACGGTTCGAGCGAATCCATTGCGGGAGTGTCAGGGCGAGTTTTTTGATTTGTAGCTCACTCTGACAAGACTCACAGATATTTAGCAGTCCCGTAACATCTATACGCGACTTCAGAAACTGAAGTATAACCGGATTCTGCTCCAATAGCTGTAGAGCGACCCAACGGTGATTGGGCAGATCTTTTATAGAACGTAATTCCTTTTCTATAGAAGATATCGCTCGCTCGACGACCTCACCATAATTCAGCTTGAACTTTACAGCAGGAATAGCTGACGATTCCTCGAGGATGCTGAGCATCTGTACGCTGCCTTTACCGGTTCTTGCTATAAGTGGGAGGACGGTGACACCCAATCTTGATTGTAAAATGGTTTGATTAATATGAATACCACGCGCATTAGCGACATCAATCATATTAAGACCGAGTACAGTAGGCTTGCCATACTCAAGTAGTTGAAGCGTGAGCAGCAGATTACGTTCCAGCTGGGATGCATCCACGATATTGATTAATGCTTCAGGGGATTCTTCTATCAGATATTGGGCTGCGACCCCTTCATCACGGGAGAGTGGGTGCAGAGAATAGATCCCGGGCAAATCAATGAGCTTGCCTGCCCCGTTCTTCAGATTTCCGATCTTTTTCTCAACCGTAACGCCTGACCAGTTCCCTACATATTCGTATGAAGTCGTTAATGTATTGAAGAGAGAGGTCTTACCTGTATTGGGATTGCCCACAAGAGCTATAGAACTCAAGATACGTTCACCTCAATCAGAGAAGCTTCTTTGCGGCGTATGGCGAACAGCTGGCCGTTACATTCTAGCGTAATCGGTCCCCAAAAAGGTCCCTTTCCTTTAAGACGGATGTTCACACCCTCTGACACTCCGAGATCAGCAAGACGACGGCGTAGAACGGGGTTCATTCCTTCTATTTTATGAATATTTCCAGCAGTGCCAGGTTGTAATTGCAGTAAGGAACAGCAGGTAGAAGTAGCTATTGTAATCCCTCCAAAAGAGATTGAGAATCAATCTCAACTGTTTTCTTGTAATGTAGCATTTTTAAGTGTTTGTATACTGTGACATTTGTCCCTGACCTACTGTGGTAATTACTTTAAAGTGCTAAAGGCGAAATACCTTTACAATTTATTCTTCATTAAAGTATGATTGAACGATATAAATTGCATAGTAAAGCTATGCTAGAGGTTATAATGATTGCAATAGCACATACGATGATTGCAGGAATTGAAGGGAGATAATTATGAAGACTAATCAATGTAAAATTGTTGACTGCACCATTCGCGATGGGGGGCTCGTTAACAACTGGGATTTCAGCGTGGAATTTGTGCAAAATTTGTATGCCGGCTTGAATGAGGCTGGTGTTGACTATATGGAAATCGGTTATAAAAACTCCCCTAAACTGCTCAAAGGAGCAGAAGGTGCTGGACCATGGCGTTTTCTGAACGATGACTTCTTACGTAAAGTTATCCCGCAAAAGGGACATACGAAGCTTTCCGCTTTGGTTGATATCGGTCGTGTGGATGAGAATGATATTTTACCTCGCAGCGAAAGTATGCTGGATCTGATTCGGGTAGCTTGTTATAGCAAAGATGTGGAGAAAGCCTTACAGCTGGTACAAACCTTCCATGATCTAGGCTATGAGACAACGATCAATATTATGGCTTTGTCGAATGTAATGGAGAATGAATTATTAGAAGCTTTCGAAATGATTCGTGAGAGTGTAGTTGATGTGGTATACATTGTGGATTCATACGGTAGTCTAGATCACAACGATATCAATTACTTAGTTGAGAAGTTCAAAACTCATTTGCCAAACAAACGCCTGGGCGTACATACCCACAATAATCTTCAACTCGCGTTCTCCAATACGTTGATTGCTGCTGAGAAAGGTGTAGAGCTGCTGGACGCTTCCTGTTATGGAATGGGACGTGCTGCGGGGAATTGTCCTACAGAGCTGCTAGTGACCCATTTGAAGAATACACGCTACACATTGCGCCCTGTAATTGATATCATTGAACGCCTGATGATTCCTTTACGTGAAAAAGAAGAGTGGGGCTATATCATTCCTTACATGATCACTGGAACGCTTGATGAGCATCCACGTTCAGCAATGGCGCTTCGCGCATCGGCGGATAAGGATAAAGCGGTTGATTTCTATGATAAGCTTACAACACCTGAGGTTAACTTCGGAGATAAATAAACCTGTTGTTCAGAAGCACTGAACCCGTTCGTAGGGGGAAGTGCTTTTTTTTTGAATAAAAATAAAATATCTATAAGTTTCTCTGATAAATGATTCTAATATTTTTCGCTGAAATACTTACCGTTCTAATAAGAAGGCTGAAGGTATTTTTGCTTGCCTGCTAGAAGAAAATGGTTTATATTTATGCAAGATTTATGAATAATCGCTATAAAAATACGACCTCACAAAAGAAATGTAACTTTAAAGACCGATCTAGCCGATATTTATACATAGGACAAGACTATACATAGTTGCTTAATAATCGACATCATTTTCAGACGCGAGGGATCTATGAGACAAGAAGAGAAAAAGACAATTCAAGCGGCTATTGTAGGAGCCTTACTGTTCCTATTCATTCAAATTTTCCATACATCGTTAAACCGATTGGACAATTGGGATATTATTTCTGCACTCTATCTCATTGTCGGCTGTTGTACTGTTGCTTTTGGATTTGCGATATTTGCACAGGGCTGGTTGTTCTTCTCTAGCAGATTATCTAAAGGAAGATTATATGTCGCAGCTCTTTTTGGTGGAATATGTATTATTGATTTCTTGCATACACTCGGCTTTGTAGCATTTCCATTGATTTCATCGTTTATAACCCCTGAGGAATCAAGGTGGCTGCTTACCTTTTCACGACTATCCAGCGGTCTGGGTATATTGTTTATTTTTAGTAGAGAAGATAAACCAGTGACCGTTACCGAAAAAAGAAATGTATTCAGAATCGCCTTCATGTTGATCGTGCTCTTCATCGCATTATTTGTATTTATCCACTCAGCAGTGCCTGAGTTATTTACTAAGCCTTGGATGAGTACACTTAAACAATTCGTTGATCTGGCAGTACTTTTTGTTTATTTAGCAGGTGTGGCTGTCATCGTATTTCCTGGGAATAATGAAAAGTCAGCCTCGCTGCTTGTTATTATTCGGGCACTTATCTTTTTCTCGCTAGGCCAGGCTTTTTTTATGACTCCCATAAGCGGCGGAAATATTGATGATCTCTTTGGGATGTTATGTAGCGGAATTGCTTATTACCAGTTGCTTACCGGCGTGTATCGCCTGACAATTGAAGAGCCATTTTACGAGAAACAGTTGGCCGAAGAACGGATCAATTATTTGGCGTATCATGATGATTTAACAGGACTTCCTAATAGACGTCGGCTGACACAGCGTGTAGAAGAAATGATTGATGCTGGAGAGACGAACACAAATGATCAATTCTCGGCTTTGGCCATTATGAATATTAATCATTTTAAGAATATAAATGACTCTCTGGGTCATTATGCCGGAGACCTTTTATTGAAATTGGTGTCTGAGCGTCTCAGTAATGAGGCTAGATCCGGTGAAGAGCTGTATAGCATGGGAGCGGATGAGTTTGCTTTTCTAATGACAGAAAGAGCAAGTCTTGGAGAATGCTTGGCACGAGCTACAGAGTTGCTCAGATTATTTGAAGCACCCGTTAATATAGAATCTGGCGAGTACCATATCTCACTCAGCTTGGGGATGAGTATTTATCCTGGTGACGGGGAAACTGCTGAACATCTCATTCAAAATGCGGATACTGCTGTTCATAATGCGAAGGAGCAGGGCGTGGAGATTCGTCGTTATATCCCAGCCATGCAGATGAAGGCAAAGGAACGCCTGAAGCTGGAAAATGACCTTCGAAGAGCGCTTGAGCGTGATGAGTTCTATCTCTTATATCAGCCAAAGGTGCAGCTGGAGACAGAAGAGATTGTAGGTATGGAAGCTTTATTGCGCTGGAATCATCCTAAGCGTGGTATTGTCTCACCTAATGAGTTTATTCCATTAGCTGAGGATAGCGGGCTAATTGTTCCAATTGGGGAATGGGTACTGAAGATGGCGTGCCAGCAAAATAAACAGTGGCAGCTAGCAGGCTACCAGCCGATATGCGTCTCTATCAACTTATCTATGCGTCAATTCCTTCAGCCGAACCTGGCTGGTAAAATTCATACCATTCTGACCGATATTGGTTTGGATCCATGTTATGTTGATCTTGAAATTACAGAGAGTATGACCTTGGATAAAGAAACGGCTTTTGATCAGCTGAAGCGCTTGAAAGAGCTAGGTGTGTTCATTAGCATCGATGATTTTGGTACAGGTTATAGCTCATTGCACTATTTGAAGGATATGCCGATCGACAGGCTAAAGATTGACAGATCGTTTGTCTCCGAGGTTATGGAGGACAGTAATAATGCGGCAATAGTCTCCACGATTACTTCTATGGCGCATCATTTGAAGCTTAAGGTTACCGCAGAAGGGGTGGAGAACAAAGAGCAGCTGCAGTTTTTGCGTGAGCAGCATTGCCATGAAGCTCAAGGGTTTTTGTTCAGTAAACCTATTCAAGCAGCTGAATTTGAGACCTCATTTTTGAAAAAGGCTCCCCTCGGCGCTTCCTTGTAAAATATAAGAAAGTATAAGTTTCACACCATACTCTATGTCTTATATTTCGCATAAAAAAATGTTGATTTTTATTTATGGGAGTGATACAATATCTCTTGTACTCACTTTCCAATGCGGGTGTAGTTCAATGGTAGAACTTCAGCCTTCCAAGCTGATAGCGTGGGTTCGATTCCCATCACCCGCTCCATAATTTAAACTTCCAAATCCTTGCGATGCAAGGATTTTTTTATGTTTTGGTTGATGGTTTTGTTATGAACTATTCTTAGATATCAAAAAGCCAGGCTCCTCAATGAAGAGGAGTCTGGCTTTGTTATACTACCTGATTCTCTTAAACAGTCTTCAAGAACTCAACAATGGTGAGCAGTCCCTTATCAAAGTTCTCCAGGTTGAAATGCTCATCCGGTGCGTGCAGGTTCTCATCATCAAGGCCAAAGCCCATCAGGACCACTGGTGCTTCAAGTACACGGGAGAAGCTTTCCATGATCGGAATGGAGCCACCGTCTTTGGTGAAGAGGGCACGGGTTCCGTATACTTTGCCGTAAGCGTCTGCTGCAGTTTGCAGAATAGGGTTCGATGGATCGATGTTAAAGGCACGTGCCTTCTCCATTTGCGTCACATGTACTTTCGCTCCGGTTTGAATATTAGCCTTCAGATGCGCTTCAACGGCATCAAGAACATGCTGTGGATCCTGATCGCCAACGAGACGGCAAGTAATCTTGGCATGTGCTTCTTTTGGAATAACAGTCTTGCTTCCTTCGCCTTGGAAGCCGCCATACACACCGTTAAGTTCAAGTGTAGGGCGAGCACCAATACGTTCTACAAAAGAATAACCTTCTTCGCCGTATAACGCATCAAGTCCAAGTCCTTCACGAATCTTATCTTCATTCACGCCTTGCTTCACGAATTCCTCACGTAGCATTGGAGAAAGTTCAGGTACACCATCATAGAAGCCTTCTACAGAAACACGACCTTTGTCGTCATGAAGGGAGCTGAGCAGGGACACAAGAGCGTGCAGTGCATTCGGAACGCCACCACCGTAAGAACCGGAGTGCAGGTCTGTAAGAGCTGTAGTTACGCTCACTTCAAGTGATCCTAGGCCACGTAGTCCTGTGCAAATTGCAGGGCGACCGCGTTCCAGCAAGGAAGTATCGGAGACTAGCACCGCATCCGCAGCCAGCTTCTCTTTGTTAGCTTCCAGGAATGGAGGGAGATTTGCACTGCCGATTTCTTCTTCACCTTCGATGCAGAGCTTGATGTTAACAGGAAGAGTACCTTCTTGTTTCAGGATTGCTTCAATCGCTTTGAGGTGAATGAATACTTGTCCTTTGTCATCCGTTGCTCCACGTGCATACAGCTTGCCGTCACGGATTTCTGGTTCAAACGGAGGTGTAGTCCACAGGTTTAGCGGATCTACTGGCTGCACATCGTAGTGGCCGTATACAAGAATGGTTGGCTTACCCGGAGCATGAAGATAGTCAGCATATATGACGGGATGTCCCGCTGTCGGATGAAGTTCAATGTTCTCAAGTCCGGCTTTCTTTAGTGTTTCTGTCAGCCAATGGGCTGCAGCTAGTACATCGTCCTTATGCTCAGACAAGGCAGAAATACTTGGAATCTTGAGCCATTGTTTTAGTTCCTCGAGATGTTCATCCCGGTGTGTTGAAAAATACGTTTCATATGACATAGTGTGTATGTACCTCCTTAAGTTTTGCTGCGCAAAACCGGCTATGAGCTTAATCGCCATGCGTGACCGTCTTGTTTAGCATTCTATAGGAATCATTATACTGGAGAACTCACTATGGATCAAAAGCGATTAGAAAGACGTCTTATCTGATCCTCGTGACCGGAGCTTTTTTTCGTAATTAATAGTTCCTTTCCGGTTGTTGATTACTAACAGTAACCATGATAAGCTGATTAAACTTAAGGACAAGAAGGCACTATTACATGCTTGAGTTCCTATGGAGGTAACCACTTTGGAACATTCAATGGACGAACCCATTCGGCTAATGCCGACGCTGGAGGATTGCTCCATCACCCGCCAAATTCTCGACAGGGTTGGGGACAAATGGAGTGTGCTCATCATTGTTAATTTGGGTGCAGAAGCATTGCGGTTTAAAGAACTGCAGCGGCGTTCTGGTGGTATATCACAACGGATGCTGACCCAGACCCTGCGTCATTTAGAACGAGATGGTATAGTTTGGCGTAAAGCTACGCCTACGGTACCTTTGACTGTTGAATATGGTCTGACAAGTTTAGGAGAGTCCTTACTGGATCCTTTAACTTCCCTAGTGGAATGGGTCAATAGAAACAACGCTGAAATCGCCAAAGCGCGTATAGGGTATGATTGTCAGCACGAAATGTTGGATTAGCAAGCTAGGTGTACAATTTACTGGGATAGAGGATGGATTATTTTGCAAAAGAAAAGTGAAAAAAACACATTTTTATATACTTACACCTGTTCAGAGGACGAGTTATCACTATGTCAGATGGAGCTTCGTTGTCTTTTTGGAGAGGAAGTACCTTCTTCAATCTTTGAGAGTGAGGTAGAGGTGGATGTCAGCCGCAGTCCCTTCATTAAAGAACGAATTGATGTTATGTACGAAGGAGATAGCTTGCCTGAGATTTATGATCAAACGGAGCAGGTGGAGCTTGGCGGTAAGACATTTAAGGTTATTTTTGTGAAGACCAATGATCTGTCCCCTGCGGACAAAATAGAATATGATGAGCGAAGAGTGATCGAGCGAGAAATTGGGCTGCGGATTGAAGGAGAAGCGGATGTTAACCATCCAGAGCTGGTATACGGCATTGTTACGCTGGGCGGTCGCTGGTACTTTGGATCTTATCATAAGAACAAGGCCACCTGGTTCCGTCAAATGAAGAAGCCGCGTAGCTACTCTATCGCGCTTAGCACACGTGTAGCCCGAGCTGCGGTCAATATAGCCGTTCCGAATCCGGAAGGTGTACGAGCTATCGATCCTTGCTGTGGCATCGGAACAGTAATGGTAGAAGCCCTCTCGATGAGGATCAATATGGTTGGACGTGACATTAACCCTCAAATCGCGATCGGTGCCAGAACGAATATTGCCCATTTTGGATTCACAAGTGAGGTTACGCTTGGAGATATTGCTGACATCACAGAACATTACGATGTAGCTATTGTAGATATGCCTTATAATCTATATTCTAGTATTACACCTGAGGAACAGTTTGCGATTCTAGTGAATGCGCGCCGGATTGCAGATCGGGTAGTTATCGTTGCGATTGAACCGATGGATGAGATGATCACGGAGGCTGGATTTACGATTATAGACCGCTGTGAAGCTAAAAAAGGTTTGTTCTCCCGTCATTTAATGCTTTGCCAGTAATCCTAATGAGGTTATTTAAAGGGGTGCAGCAATGGAGCAGAAATGGTTAACCTGGGCTAAAGAAATACAGGCCATCGCACAGACTGGACTAACTTACGCTAAAGATGTCTATGATATAGAACGGTATCAAGCTTTGCGGGAGCTAAGTGTAGATATCCTCGCTAATTATACGTTCGAAAGCAAGGAGAGAATAAGACTCTCCTTTGCTAGTGAGGGTGGCTATTCTACGCCGAAAGTGGATATCCGTGGGGTTGTTTTTCAGGATGACAGAATCCTGCTTGTCCGCGAGAAATTGGATGGAAAGTGGGCGCTTCCCGGGGGCTGGGGAGATATCGGTCTGTCACCGAGTGAAGTCGTTGTTAAGGAAATTCAAGAAGAATCAGGATTTGAGACAGAAGCAATTCGCTTGCTGGCTGTTTTAGATAAGAAATTTCATAACCATCCTCCGGAGCCGTATCACGTGTATAAGTTTTTTATTTTGTGCAGAATTGTAGGCGGCGAGGCGCTGCAAGGGGTGGAGACGAGTGAAGTATCCTTTTTTGCTGAAGATGAACTGCCTGAGCTCTCATTAGAGAGGAATACAAGTGAGCAGATTGAAACGATGTTTGAATATTTACGAAATCCAGAAAAAGTAGTAATATTGGACTAAGAATTTGCATATTATGTATGACTTCCGTAAAGTGATGTTTTTAATGATGTAAATGATGGGTAATAACTATTATGTAAGCACTTACAATGTTGATATTCTAAGCTTTTAGGTCGAGCGGTCTACATTTTTTCCTCTACTGTGACGATAAGAATTTTAGGAGGGGATCGCATGGAACAAGAAGAGTTGAGCATTCCATTGAAACAGGAAAATGTGGTGCGTCCTGCAGAGGGCAATATTGCCACTGGGCTGGTTTGGGGTATCTTAATCAGCATTCCGTTATGGATCTCTGTGATTGGCTGGATTCTGGGGTTTTGGCGCTGAGCCGTATTTTAATAATTATCTAACTCTATTAGTTGTATAGTATACATCAAAGGCGGTCTCTTCATAACTGAAGAGGCCGCCTTTTTAGTTTCCTGTGTTTCTCAAGATTTCGAATATACCAGTCTAAAGTTCTCGCAAACTACCTTCATCTTTGGATCAAAAGGCTTCTTCAAGAACGCTAAGGATTCTCTGGAGAAGAACTTCTCATGCTCATGGCGCCACGACTCTAATGTTCTGTCATCCTCGCCTTCGCTATAGGCAAAGTCAGCACCTACCTCATCAAAAGGAGTAATTTGCACATCTGTCGTAACGATCACTGCTTGCGGATTACCACGGCCGTCCAGCAGGATACTATGTCGTCCAATTTCTGGTAAGGTCTCGTCACAGACTGCATAAATTTCATAGTTCGAAGCGGTTCCTGTCTTAATCCTGCGGATCACCAGATCTAGCAGTTCATCGGCCATTTGAGGACTGTCGCCAAAGGCCCAAGCCTCGTAGTTATCCGCTGCTTGTGGATGAAGCTGGGTGTATTCTTCCCAAAAAAGCTTAATCTTCGTTTCGTTGCTCATATCCGTATCTCCTCATTTAATAATCGTTAGTGTCCCGCAGTTTCCATCCAGCCCGCATAGAGCTCATCTAGTTGCTCTTGCACTACATCGCGTTCTTTCTGTAGCTCGGCGAGCTCTGCCGCATTGCTACTGATCAGTGGATCTAGCATTTTGGCATCGATTTCCCCAAGCTGATCCTCAACTTCGGCAATAGCCTTTTCCCAATCAAAGTGGATACTCTTCTTGCGGGAACTGGACGAGTTAGCCGTAGTGACATTAACATTCACGGAACGGTTAGATTGAGGCTTACCGGAGCGTGCAGTGGTTCCATCTGAAGAGAAAGGCTTAGGCTGATCAGGAATAGAGACTGGTGCTGCTAACGCCTGTTCAGCTTGCTTCTCCTTGTAATACTCATAGTTGCCGTTGAAAACTCCAAATCGTCCACTTTCAATGGACCAGAGCTTATGGAACAGACGATTAATGAAATAGCGGTCATGTGAAACGGCCAGCACTGTACCTGGGAATTCTTCTAATGCTTCCTCTAGCGCTTCCCGGGAGTCAATGTCTAGATGGTTCGTTGGTTCATCCAGAATTAACAGGTTTGGTTTACGATGCATCAACACAGCGAAACGCAGGCGGGTCCATTCCCCTCCGGATAGATTCGTGATGTCTTTGAATACATCGGCACCGTAGAATAGGAAACGTGCGAGCTGCCCGCGCGCTTCACCTTCTTCTAGTCCGGCCTCTTCACGGAAGTAGCGGAGTACGGATTGTTTGTTATTGTCAGGGACAGCCTCTTGCGCGAGATAACCAACAACGGTTCTTGAACCAAGCGTGCAGCTTCCGGTGTCTGGCGTCTCCTGACCTAATATAATTCTTAAAAGTGTACTTTTCCCTGCCCCGTTACCACCGATAAGTGCCGTAGTTTCTCCGTAGCGAAGAACTTCGTTTACGTCTGTAAACAGGCTTCGCTCTCCATATGCCTTACCGATATCCTCCAGTATGACGACTTGATTCCCGGAGCGATCATTTTGCTGTAGCTGCAAATCCATCGATTTGCGCTCTAGAATAGGACGTTTAACCTTTACCATACGATCCAGTGCTTTTTGCATGGAAGCTGCACGCCGGTAAAAGGCAGGGTTTGGGGGAGTTCCCCGATTCCCAAATTCGATGAGGCGTTTGATGCTCTCCTGCATTTGCTTTATTTTTTTCTGTTGTTCTTGATAATCAGCAAATTGTTGAAGTAGACGTGTTTCCTTCTCTATTTGATAGCCGCTGTAGTTGGTATGGAAGGTAAAAGCCTCGCCATCCTCAATCTCGATCACTTTTTTGACTACAGCGTCGAGGAAGTAACGATCATGGGAAATGGCTAGCACTGTACCGTCATAGCTCTGTAAGTACTGCTCTAACCACTCGATGGCGTTCATGTCTAGATGATTGGTTGGCTCATCGAGTAGAAGTACATCAGGTCTACGCAGCAGGAGTTCTGCGAGTCCGACTTTAGTTTTCTCGCCGCCAGAAAGAGAGGAGAAGAGTCGGTTATATTGCCCAGTTCCGATTCCTAGACCAATGGCAACTCGCTGAATGGAGGATTCAATTTCGTAACCTCCTGCGGTCTCAAATTTATCCTGAAGGCTACCATATTCTTTCAGCAGTCGATTCCATAGCATTTCATCCGTTCCGGTATTGAAGGTGGACATTTCAAGCTCCAGCTCTCGCAGGCGTTGTTGCCATTGCAAAGGTTCAGCAAAGCTACGCTGTAGAACTTCATATACGGTTTCTTTTTCGTTAACCTCTTGAATTTGAGCCAGCATTCCTACTACACTACCTTTGCGAATTGAGATTTGCCCTTGATCGGGGCGCTCTTCGCCATTCAGTAAGTGGAAAAGTGTAGTTTTACCGCAGCCATTGCGGCCGATTAGACCGATTTTTTCTCCTTGGCGGATATCGAAGGTGATGCTATTTAGTACGAGCTGTGCACCGTGGTATTTTTGAACATTTTGGCATTGAATAATCATATATATTCTCCTTTAAGAATGCCCTTTGCACCGCCAGAACCCTAAATCGAAACTGGAATTCTGTAAAAAACCATAAAAAAAGACCGTAGGGAAATTTCCCTACGGCCTTATCATTCTCCGGTTAACTGATCCGTCCGGGTGATGGCAGGAAAGGCATTTCACAATTGTGTAGTGTTATTAAATTCATGGAAATGGACAGACTTCTCCCGTTATCGCCATTTACATGAGCAATGCCAGCTATCGCTTTAGGTAGCCGACTCATAACACTGTTGGTCCAGTTGTGATCCATTCCTTCCACACCCCTTTCTTAACAAATTTAATGACAGTGTAAACAATAATCGGAAATTTAGCAAGTAAAAAGATGGCAAAGCGAAGTTTTACACTGCATAGAATATGAATCGATGAATAATATGGTTCTATGTGTGGGGAGATGTGCCACTAAAAAATAACAGATGAAAAGGGGAAGTTATATGGCACTTTTTGACGGATTGATGGGTAATGCATCACAAGTAAATCTAGCGGAGGTACAGCGGGAATATGCACAAATCCTTGCCCCTCAAGAGAAAATTGAACGAGCCTACAAGCTGATTAGAGATATGTTTATTTTTACAGACAAACGACTGATTCTAGTGGATAAACAGGGACTGACGGGGAAAAAGACGGACTATCATTCCATCCCATACAAAAGCATCTCGCATTATTCCGTGGAGACGGCAGGGCACTTTGATCTGGATGCGGAGCTATGTATCTATATTTCTAGCAGCACTATGCCGCTCAAGAAGACCTTTAATAAATCCGTGAATATTTATGAGGTACAGGCGGTATTGTCACAATATATTTTAAAATAGTTTAGTTAGACCGTGTAGCGGAGTACCAGACCACCATAGGCAAAAGCGGCTAAGATGACAAAGGCAGGATGCAGCTTAAGCCGCTTGATGGCCCAGAATGCGATTGCGGCAATGAACAGTGTTTGCCAGATTCCGATAGAGTCCGCAGGACCTTTGGCCATTGTCCAAGTGAGTACAGCCATCATAACTGCTATAACGGGGTGGACAAGCAATGTCATCCCTTTCACTACGGGGGATTGCTTGTATTTTTGCATGACCTCTAACAGGATAATAAGCGCTACTGCGGAGGGCAAGACGGTTGCTAACAAAGCTATGATGAGTCCTAACCAGCCGTAGACATCATAGCCGACGTAAGCTGCGATTTTGGTAGCAATTGGGCCAGGCAGTGCATTGCCAAGTGCAAGCATGTTAGAAAACTGTTCATCGGTCAGCCAGCCGTAATGGGGAACGATTTCTTGATACATCAATGGAATAGAGGAAGGACCACCGCCGTATCCAAGCAAATTCGCCATGAAAAATCCGTATATGAGCTCTAACCAGTCCATCAATTTGATCTTCCTTGTTGTTGCTTCGCGATGATCCGGTAATGAACGGCTCCGTAACCTAGAAAAAGTACGATTACGAGAGCTGGATGTATGTGAATTATTTGTAGCAGAAGTAAGGCTAGAAGGATGAAGACAGCGCTGAGATATTTTCCTAGCCCTTTATAGGCTTTTTGCGCAAACTCATATGCCATTATTCCTAACATGACAGCAATGACAGGAGATACCCCCGCGATCATTCCAGCTACTACTTTTGAGCTACTTAAATAATTTACAGCTGATAACAGTATGATCATAGCCAGGCAGCTAGGTAAAATATGTGCCAAAACTGACAGTATCGCCCCCCTAACTCCTCGAAGTTTATATCCAAGATAAGCCGCCATTTTGGTAGCAATAGGTCCCGGTAGCGCGTTGGCAATCGCCAATGTCTCCCCGAATTCATCATCGCTTAGCCAAGTGTAGCGAGTTACCGCATCATGCCGGATTAATGGAATCACGGAAGGCCCTCCGCCATAGCCGACAATCCCAGTTCTGAACATGGCGATAGCTAATTGTACATAGTCTTTATGGATGGATATCACGTGAGACCTCCCCTTGTGTTTAGAGCCCATTCTATACAAATCATATGTGTGAAGCTACGAGGTTGACTAGAAATTAGCTAATGTTTGTGCATGAATCACAAAAAGAGGATGGTTATTTTGAGGTTTGGCGTAACCGATTGACAAGGGATTTTTATGTAATGTTAAATGACATTAATTAAGTGAGAAGTTAATAGGGAGATGGGGAACATGGCGGAGAAACCTGTAATAGGCACAAAAACAATGGTCGTCAGCCCTCATTATTTAGCTTCGGCTGCGGGTGCGCGCATTTTGGAAAAAGGGGGAAATGCCTTTGATGCGGCGGTGGCGGTTAGTGCGACGCTCGCTGTAGTCTACCCACATATGACGGGGCTTGGTGGGGATTCGTTCTGGTTGACCTATAGCACAGAAGAGGCGCGTGTCCGGGCGTATAACGGAAGTGGACGGTCGGGTTACGGAGTTCGCAGAAGTTGCTATGCCGGTGAGGGAGCTATTCCGAGGCGGGGGATCCGCAGTGCCATCACCGTACCGGGGATGGTGGATAGCTGGGACGCCATGCTCAGCAAGTATGGCCGCTTAACGCTGGCAGAGGTGCTGGAGCCAGCCATCGGCTATGCTCAGAGTGGGTTTCCGCTGTCGCCGGACCAGCGGAATAATACGCTGTTTGCTGGAACGGCGTTGTCGGCGGAGGCGTCCGCGATTTATATGCCGGGTGGAGTGGCTGTGTCTGCTGGATCGAGATTTCAGCAGACGCAGCTGGCGACAACCCTGAGGACGTTGGCTGCGGGTGGACGGGATGCTTTTTATAAGGGGAAGATTGCTGAAGATATTTGTGATTATATGCTGGCAGCTGGGGGCTATCTCACACGGGATGATTTTGCGGATCATCAGGGGGATTGGGTCGAGCCGATTCATGCGGAATATCATGGGCATAGGGTGTATCAAGTGCCGCCAAATTCTCAAGGGTTTACGGGGCTGATGAGTCTTAATATATTGGAGTATTTTAATTTCGGAGAAATCGAGCATGGCTCTTATGAATATTACCACCTGCTTGTTGAAGCGCTGAAGCTGAGTTTTCGTGATCGGGATAGAGTGCTTACAGATCCGGATTTTAGTGCTATTCCTTTGGTGCAGTTGCTGAATAAGAACTATGCAGGGCAACTAGCCTCTACGATCTCGATGCAAAAAGCGGCACAGCTGACCAGTCAGCCTATTGGTAGTGATACTGCATATGCTGCGGTGGTGGATGAGGAGGGAAATGCGGTTTCCTTTATTCAGAGTCTGTATTTTGAGTTTGGCTCAGGAGTGGTTGCTGGGAATACAGGAATTCTGCTTCAGAATCGGGGTTCGTTTTTCTCGCTTGATCCGAACCATATCAATACGCTTGAACCGCATAAGCGCAGCTTCCACACACTGATGCCAGCCATGGCCTGCCGCGAGGGCAAACCTGCGATTCTATATGGTACGCAAGGTGGTGAAGGTCAGCCGCAGACTCAAACGTTGCTACTTACAAGGATGCTGCATTATGGGATGAATCCGCAAACGTCTGTAAGTGAACCACGTTTTGTATGGGGGAGGACGTGGGGGGAGCCTACGCAGGAGCTGAAGGTAGAGGGACGGGTAGCGGATGAGGTGCTGGCAGATTTGGCGGGAGCCGGTCATATTGTCCGGAAAGTGGAAGCATATGACGGGAGCGTGGGTCATGCTCACGCGATATCCATAGATGACAATGGATATCGTAGTGGGGGGACAGACCCGCGCTGCGATGGCGCGGCGATAGGTTGGTAGGGTGAGGTGAGAGTAGGTAGAATTTGGGTTGGAGGTGGGTTGCAGGCGACACCTTGAAGTGAAAGGCTTCTTAGAAAGGTGTAACAGAAAGCCCTAGTTTATTGGACATGAGATTTTAGAAGGATGATTAAAATCTTAGACGAGTTGATTAAGATCTTAGAAGGAATGTTGAGGGGAGGAGGAAGGGGATATGGTGGATAATCGGTATGGTGCATTTATCGATCCTCAGCTAACAGTCGGACGTTTAGGGAACGGGATATTGAACGGACTGACCTTTGCGGTGAAAGATGTGTATGCGGTAGCAGGGCACAGTTCTTCTGCTGGTAATCCAGATTGGCTGTGGAGCCACAATCCGTCTACAGAACATGCGGCAGTAGTACGTCAGTTGCTCCGATCGGGAGCGACGCTTCGAGGAGCGACTCATACGGATGAGCTGATGTACAGTCTGGGTGGTGAGAACCATCATTATGGAACGCCCATAAATCCCCGTGCCGCAGGTTGTATCCCGGGTGGTTCTTCTAGTGGATCGGCAGTAGCGGTAGCTTCAGGTAGTGTTGATTTTGCGCTCGGAACAGATACAGGTGGTTCTATTCGAGTCCCTTCCGCCTATTGCGGAGTATATGGCTTTCGCCCGACGCATGGTGCTGTGAATATGGAAGGTGTGATCCCGTTATCACCGCAATTTGATACAGTAGGCTGGATGGCAGATCGTATGGGTGTGCTCCAGAAGGTTGGGGAGGTTTTACTTGGAAGTGGACGCATGACTGAAAAGGTAATGATGAGCATAGATGGAAATTTAGAATTGAATATAGAGAACGGTAGGGAAAAAAATGAAGAGGAAGAATTGGAGAATAATATACAAAAGAACATAGAGGATCAGATACCAAAGAGCAAAGGAAATCATGTGGAATATAATTCTAGAAAGGATAAAGAGGATGATTCACAAAAGAAAATGGTGACTTTATTTGTCGCTACGGACTGTTGGGATTTGGTCGATCCAAAGGATGTGAGTGTTCTAGCGAATGGATTGAACCACTTGAGGACTGGTGCTGATCATTTCTTCGAAACTGAAATAGCTCGAGAAGGTTTAAAAGTCTGGATGGATGTCTTTCGAGAGCTACAAGGCAATGAGATCTGGACAACCCATAGCGCCTGGATTGAGAAGGTGAAACCAGTTTTTGGGCCTGATATTGCGGCCCGGTTCTCTTGGGCTGCTAACTTTGCTGGCAAGGACCACAGTATCGCTCTGAATAAACGAGCGGAGATTTCTACTCAATTGCGCCAACTGCTGGGAGAAGATAATTGTCTTGTGATTCCGACAGTACCTGGTCCTGCTCCACTGCGTGGTGGGGGGTTGCGTCAATTGGAGGAGAACCGTAGTGGGGCGATGATGTTGAGTTGCATGGCTGGATTGGCAGGCCTGCCTCAAGTAACATTACCTATGCTCTCTACAAATGGACTGCCGCTGGGATTGTCGGTTATCGCCGGACATGGTCAGGATCTTCGGCTACTCTCATGGGTGAAGGAGGTTTGGCGGCGGTCGTGAGATGACGGGACTTGATGGGTTTTGAGATGATAGGTGAAATTGGTTTTTTAAAAAATGAACTCAATGTGATGAAGTAGGCTCAATAATGGTGTGTTAGAGTAAAAGAAAAATTCAGTGCTCAAAAGTTGGCTAAGACCAGCGTTTCAGTAAACACCTCCATGCGAAGAAAAAGAACGGTATAAATCCCGTAGAATGCGCGAAATTGGCCCGTATAGCTGAAAAGAACGGTATAAATCCCGTAGAATGCGCGAAATTGGCCCGTATAGCTGAAAATAACGGTATAAATCCCGTAGAATGCACGAAATTGGCTCATATAGCTGAAAAGAACGGTATAAATCCCGTAGAATGCGCGAAATTGGCTCATATTGCGGGGAAGAAGGGCAAAAATACGCTAGAATCCTGTAATTCCGGCCATATTACAGGAAAGAGGGGGATAAATACCCTAGAATCCAGTGATTCCGGTCATATAGCCGAAAAGAGGGGTATAAATCCCCCAGAATCCAAGAATACTGGCGATATTACCGGAAGAAGGGGTATAAATGCCCCACACCAAAAAGGTCAGCCACGACACACTCGCGTTTCATCTCAACACGCAAACAAAGCACCTTCCGTGAAGAAGGTGCCATGCCACGTCCGAGCTCTATTCTACGAATGCTTCGACTTCTATTTCTACTAACAATAGTGGATCAATAAGCGCTTTTACCTCTACCATGGTTGCTACAGGCTGAATATCTTTGAAAAATTCGCCGTGTGCTTTGCCGACTTCTTCCCAGCGTGAGATGTCTGTCACGAACATTCTTGTTCTAATTACATGCGACAAATCAGCATCTAGCTGGTTTAGCGCTTTTTCGATGGTATGTAGAATGAATTTCGTCTGCGCGTATGGATCTCCTACACCGACTATTTCCCCGTCTTGCATGGCTGTTGTTCCTGCGACTTCGATACGATTGCCGATTCGGATGGCGCGAGAATATCCAACCACCGACTCCCAGGGTGAACCCGTAAACACTTGCTTTTTACTCAAAAGATCCCCTCCAAATCCATCCTAATATTGTCCGATCTAATTATACTACTCACACAAGTGATGTGAACTAAAGATTAATGATTAATCAGTTATGTTCATTTAATGTTATTTTAACTAACATAAAAACCATTAAATTTTAATTTCACTCTATCCAAGGAGGTTCATTTTAATTATAATGTTACATAAAATAACATTATGAATTAGAAATGGTTCAATTGATCCTAAAAAGGAGGGATGGCATGCATCTTACGGTTGAAGAAGCGTTGTCCATTTATCCTTTGTCCGAGGCGAAGCTTATCGCGGGGTCCAAGGGGAAACATCGAATTGTGAAATCGATCAATGTGATGGACGCACCTGATATTTCGGATTGGATTAAAGAAGGCGAGATGCTGCTAACGACAGCCTATTTAATCAAGGACAATCTGGAGGATGCCTCTGCTTTGCTGCAAACACTGAATCGAAGGGGCTCATCGGCCTTAGGTATTAAGCTGGGACGATTTTGGGATAAAGTACCGGAGCAGCTAATCGCAGAAGCGGAGAGCCTTAACTTCCCCTTAATCCAGTTACCGTTCCAGTTCACTTTTTCGGATCAGATGAATGGCCTGTTTCGCGCCGAGCTTAGCCGGAGCACTCATGTTTTGCAGAGCATAATGGAGAAGCAGAAAAAGCTGATGCAATTTGCCTTGCGATCTGTCCGCAGCCGTCCACTGTTTGACTCGGTGTCTGAAGTGATTGGCCATTCACTTGTGGTGGTTAGCGCACGCGGGGATGTAATCTATAACAATTCTGAATATCAGACCTCACAGCTGCTGGAGGGGTGGCCCTGGCAGAATCGTAATCAACGTTTTCGTGTAGAAGATCGTACAGGTTATCGCACACCACTAATACAAGGAGAAAAGTGCTCGGGATATTTATTGTATTGTTCCATCGACCCTTTATTGCTCCCGGTGGAAGAGAGCTTGTTCGTTCAGGGTGCTGAACTTATTTCATATCATATTCACTCAGGATACGAGGATTATTTTGAACAGGCAGAACAAAGGGAGTTCAGTGGATTGCTGAGACGTTGTCTAAATGGTAACTTATCTTACTCCGATTTAGTACAGTCTGCTGTAAAGCTGGAGATAGAGCTGCTTCAATCGCCATTCTGTCTCTTATTAACCGATATTGCTACGACGAGTGAAGAACGCCAAAGTGAGCTGCTTAGATTAAAAGAAGAATACACTGAACACCCCGTACTGCGGGATTTAAAGGCCATTCATGTGATTGTAGACCAAGGATTATTGTCCATCTATCCGGCAGCTCTTCAGAGTCCTGAGCAATTTCGTGATGTAATCCAGGCTTGTTTTGACAACCTGAAGTTTGACAAGGGGTATTATCCACGAGCTGCGATAAGTAGTTGTAAATTGAAGCCGGATGGGCTGAAGGAGGCTTTTGCGGAGGTGAAGGAATGTATGGGGATGCTTCAGTTTGAGGGAGTGCATGGGAATGTTGTGCATTATCGGCAGCTTGAGCTTTCCTTGCTTCTTGGGCAAATCCCGACAGAGGTCATGGAGAAATATTGCAACGGAACGCTTAGAGGACTGCTTAGTCGTGAGCCGGAGTATGTGCGAGAAATGCTGCGGACGCTGGAGGTTTATCTAGAGAACGATGGGCATGTCAATGAGACAGCCAAAAAGTTGTTTATTCATCGGAACACGGCTACCTACCGGATCGAGAAGCTCAGTGAGCTCTTGGATGTCGATTTTAAAAAAATAAATGATCTAATGAGGCTGAAGTTAGTGTTCATGTTTCGGAGAATGCTTGGGCGGGACTAAGGTCTGGGTTGAAATGCAAACACGGAGGAGGGAGCCTCGTGAATACACATGAGATCGCAACGCATATTCAAACCCATAAGGCGCCTGCGGTGCTGGCAACACTGATTGAGGTAGAGGGACACTCGTATCGTAAACCCGGGGCAGTGATGTTGTTTTTTGAAGGGGGCACGATTGGGAGTCTGAGTCCAGGTTGTGTGGAAAGCGATCTGGAGTTACGTACCTCTGAGATATGGGAACGAGGGCTGCCCGAGATTGTGGAATACAATATGTTGTCTTCGGATGATCTGTCCTGGGGTGAGACTGTCGGCTGTGGAGGCAAAATCAAAGTGGTGCTTGAACCCGTGCAGGGTCAGCTCTACAAGCTTTTGGTGCAGGCGAGTGACAGATTGGCTAGGGGAGAGAAGCTAATTCTGTTCCGCGAAGCAGTGGAGAACGGTTTTGCCTATAAGCTGGAGCTGGATCCAGACAATGAACTGCCGCAGAGCAAGAAATATCCGAAATTATCCCACTCGGCAAAAGAAAACCTAGCAGCAGGTCGCTTTATGGCCGCTCCAGCAGAATTGACAGCATTTCATGCGTCTTTCGTGCCTAAACCGCGGCTTGTGATTTTTGGTGGTGGGCTTGATGTGGTTCCGATTGCGGAACTTGCTGACAGAGTTGGCTTTCGGGTTGCGGTTGCGGATTGGCGCGAAGGAAGCTTGCACAATAAGTTTCCTCGAGCTGAACAAGTAATTTGTTCCCCTATGGAGGTTGTTCAGCGATTAGGCGTAGCTCGAGAGGATTATGTATTGATTTGCAGTCATCAACTTGGGCGGGATAGACAGTTCCTGGAGAGTGTGATTCCGCTTGCTCCTCTATATATAGGGATTATGGGTTCGAAGGCGCGGATAGCTCTTTTACTGGAAGGGCTTGAGGCTCCTGCATCTTTGCATGCACCTGTAGGGTTGCCGATTGGAGGAGAAGGTCCGGAGGAGATTGCGGTCAGTATTATAGCAGAAATTATTCAAATTAGAAGGGTGGGCTCACGAGAGCTGCCCAAAGGAGCGGATAGTATTGAAGGTAGCAGGCATATATTTGGCAGCGGGGCAGAGCAGGCGGATGGGTGTGTCCAAGGTTTCACTGAAATTGTCGCAGGAGGTCTCACTCGGGAGCGTCGCGCTTAGTGAATTGGATCGTTGCAATCTAGAACCGCTAATCGTGGTAGTGCGTGCGGATGACAACTTGGAATGGCTGCCACCCGCGATTGAACCGCAAGGCTCCAGACGCACCGAAACTTGTTTAACCGCACATCTAGGATTGTCTTTTTCACTGCGCTGCGGCCTTAATGCGGTATTACCTTTACAGCCCGATGCAGTAGTTGTGGCGCTTGCGGATCAGCCATTTATTACTACAGCATTAGTGAACCGTCTAATACAAACGTTTGAACAATCTCCGGAGATGGATTATGTCGCTAGCGTCAGCAATGGGTCGGCTATGCCTCCGGCTTTGTTCTCGAAGACGTTGTTTCCAGCACTACAGGGATTAGATGGAGATCGAGGAGCGGCGGGGATATTGCGTTCACCTGATTATAAGGGGATTGTTCTGGAATCTGAGTCTGCCCATTATTTCATGGACGCAGATACAAGAGAAGATTTTGGTGAGATTCAGGAGCAATGGATTCTGAGAAATGGAAAGTGAAGTAAAAAGTAGTCTAAAAAGTAATCTGAAACAGTGTTCCTTTTCCACCTTTGGTCATATAATATGACACGCAACTCACCTTCCGAAAACCAATTAGTGCATTACACACAAAAAAAGTTCTGATTCTTATATTCCTATACAAACGTATGTTATATAAATTTACGCCAAGGCCACCTCTAAGTATAGTAGAAGTACATTAATGGTTGCAGCCATGATGAGAGATGATTTGGAGGAGGAGAATTATGAAAAAAAGGGGTCAGTTCATAACATCTTGTCTTGCATTAATGGTTCTAATGACGGTGGCTTTGGTGGGGTGTGGCAGCAATAATAATACTTCTACAAATGCAACGGAGGCACCAGCGACAACTACAGCGGCAACAGAGGCAACTGCAACAACAGAACCGGCTGCAAAGAAACCGACGGTTGCTTTTGTTTATATCGGACCTCCAGGGGATGGCGGCTACACGTACCAACATGATCAAGGACGGCTGTATATGGAGAAGGAGCTGGGGATTAAAGCTGACTTTGTAGAAAATGTCCCTGAAAGTGCTGACGCCGAACGAATCATCACAGAGCTTGCGCAATCACACGACATCGTGTTTACAACGAGCTTCGGATATATGGATTTTACATTAAATGTAGCGGGCAAATTTCCCAACGTGAAGTTCCTGCATGCTTCGGGTTACAAAACCGCAGAGAACATGGGAACCTACTTCGGGAAAAACTATCAGGCCAGCTATCTGAGCGGCATTGCGGCAGGAAAAATGACCAAAAACAATCAGCTGGGTTATGTGGGCGCTTTTCCGATCAGCGAAGTGATTTATAACTTGAATGCTTACACCCTTGGGGCACAAAGTGTCAATCCTGATGTAAAGGTGAATGTGGTGTGGACGAATACATGGTATGACCCGACGACTGAACGTCAAGCGGCAATCAGCTTGCTGGATAAGGGTGCGGATGTGCTTTTGGCCTATCAGGATTCACCTGCAACCCTGCAGGCTGCTGCTGAACGAGGGGCTTTTGCCGGGGGAAATGACTCGGATATGAGCAAATACGCTCCGGACAATTATTTGACGAACCCGGTATGGAATTGGGGGCCGTATTACGTAAAAGCTGTGCAGGCAGTTATGGATGGAACCTGGAAGAGCGAGCAATATTCCGGTGATATGGCTGACGGTATGGTGGAGCTGGCTCCTTTCGGGAACAAGATCCCAGATGATGTGAAAAAGCTTGTCGAAGACGCCAAAGCCAAAATTATCAGTGGTGAGCTTGAGGTTTTCACAGGTCCGATCTCAGATAATCAAGGGAATGTGAAGGTTCAGGAGGGTCAGAAGCTGACCTTGGAGGAAGTGTTGGGCATGAACTGGCTCGTAAAAGGTGTGGAAGGAACTATCCCGCAATAATGTTTAAAAATAGGGAATAAGATGTGCACAATCTATGGGTGGGGCGGGTTCCGTTAAGCGGAAACTTCCCCACCCGTACTACAACTTGAAGGAAGGAGGGGTTCAGGCCATGCGGGGAACTTCAGTTGAAATGCGGGGGATTGTGAAAAAATTCGGCTCGGTAACCGCCAGTGATCAAGTCGACTTTTCGGCAAATGCGGGTGAGATTCATGCGTTGCTTGGGGAGAATGGGGCCGGGAAGAGCACGGTGATGAGCATGCTGTCAGGGGTGTACAGAGCAGATGAAGGAGAAATCTTCATTCATGGGAAAGGTGCTCAGATCCGTTCTCCTAAAGATGCTGCGCAGCTGGGTGTAGGTATGGTGTTTCAGAACTTTAGGCTGGTGCAAAGCCTCACAGCAGCAGAAAATATCGTGCTTGGCGAAAAGTCGTCTTTCTGGCGCGGCCGTAAGTGGATGAAGAACAAATGCGAGGAGATAGAGGCATTAGCGGAACGGTTTGGACTGAATTTCCCGGTGGATCGCCCGATCTGGCAGTTGTCCGTGGGTGAGCAGCAGCGTGTTGAAATCGTTAAGACGCTGTATCGCGGGGCTGACATTATTATTCTGGATGAACCAACCTCTGTATTGACCCCGGGAGAGGTGGAACAGCTATTTGAAACGCTGCGGGTCATGAAGCAGGCAGGAAAAACGGTCATTATGACTACTCATAAAATGAAAGAGGTTATGGCGTCCTCCGATCGGATTTCCGTCATGCGCAAAGGGAAAATGATCGCCACACTGACCACTGCAGATACAGATGAACTGGAGCTGGCTCGTCTGATGGTGGGCAAGGAAGTAACCATCACCCGTCAAGAACGGGAAGCCACTGAAGGGGATTCTTTATTAGAAGTGAAAGATGTGGACGTATATGCCGATCACGGGCGAAAAGCACTGGATCACTTCTCTCTGAACGTATGTAAAGGGGAGATTGTAGGCGTAGCTGGGGTAGCTGGCAACGGGCAAAAGGAACTGGCTGAAGTGTTAACAGGTCTTAGAGGCTGGAAAAGTGGTGAAATCACGTTTGATGGAAAGACGGTGGAATCGGCTTCGGTTAGAGGGGCAATTGATTCAGGAATCTCCCACGTGCCGGAGAACCGGATGAAGAGCGGTTTAGCTGGACGCCTCGGATCGGTGGATAATCTTTTGTTTAAGTCTTACCGCTCAGAGGAGCACTCCAAATTTGGTTTCTTGAAGTCCGCGAAGAACCGTTTGTGGTCACAGGAGCTGGTCCAGCGCTTTAACGTCAAGACACCTGAGCTCGAGACGCCAGTACAACAGTTGTCAGGTGGTAATCAGCAGAAGCTGCTCTTTGCACGTGAGATCAGTCATCGGCCGAAGCTGATGGTCGCCGTTCATCCGACACAAGGGCTGGATGTAGGTGCCACGGCTGGTGTTCACGACCTTCTTATGGAGCTGCGTGGTTCAGGTAGTGGCGTGTTGTTAATTTCGGAGGATTTAGATGAATTGCTTCAGTTGTCCGACCGGATTCTAGTGATCTATAACGGCTCAATTATTGGTGAGAGTACACATGAGGAAGCGAATCGAGAGAGCATCGGACTACTAATGGCTGGTATTCATAATAGAGAGGAGAGCGCCGTATGAGCCTGGAGAATGGAAGAAATACCGCAGCAGCAGTACTGGAACCCCTCCCCTCCCACTCCGGAAAACGATTCTCTCTACGTTTCGAATACGATGCCAGCCGCATCCGTTCTCCTTGGTGGACACCTATTGTGTCTATAATTTTAGCGCTATTGTTGTGTGCCCTATTTATTGCGGCGAATGGCATGAATCCGGTGCTGGTCTATGAAAAAATGTTCCGTGGCGCATTTGGCACTGCGTATGGGCTCACGGAAACGATGGTTAAAGCGATCCCGCTACTCCTATGTGGGCTTGGGATTGCTGTGGCTTACCGCATTTCGGTATGGAATATTGGAGCAGAAGGTCAGCTAACCGTTGGGGCTATGGCGGCCACAGCCGTCACGATTTATTTTCCTGACTTACCTTCATTCTGGTCCCTGAGCTTAATGCTGCTGTTCGGGATTGCCGCGGGTGCGCTTTGGGGACTGCTGACAGCTATTCCGCGGACGCATTTTGGAGTGAATGAGCTAATCACTTCATTAATGCTGAATTATGTTGCCCTATTGGCGCTCGATTACGTGGTATTCGGACCCTGGAAAGATCCTAAAGGATTTAATTTCCCGGGATCACCTATGTTTACTGCGGCTCAGTCGCTGCCTGTTCTCGGAAGTACAAGATTGCATATTGGATTGTTATTTGGACTTATCGCCGTTGTGATTTATTACTTAATGATTCGTTTTACCAAGTGGGGTTACGAGCTCCGTCTGATTGGGGCTAATCCTGTTGCAGCCAGATACGCGGGGATTCCTATCAAGCGCCATATTATTATCGTCATGCTGATCAGTGGGGGACTCGCCGGGATCGCTGGCATGGCGGAGGTCTCCGGTGTTACACACAAGCTGATGCAGGGCATTTCACCGGGGTATGGATACACCGCCATTATTGTGGCTTGGTTGGCCAAATTGAATCCACTCGGTCTAATCGTTACTTCTATTTTATTCGGTGGCTTAATTGTTGGCGGATATAGTGTTCAAACCATCGGGCTGCCCTCATCGATATCAGAAATGCTGCAGGGCTCCATCCTGTTTTTCTTGATTGCTGGCGATATGATCTATCGTTTCCGCATTCGTCGTAGCCGGGTTCAACTGAAAGGGGGGAGATAGGCGATGGATTTTACAACACAGCTACTTATTGCCGCTATTTCCGCAGGGACCCCGCTGCTGCTGGCTACGCTGGGAGGCATTCTAAATGAACGAGCCGGCATTATACAGCTTGGGGCTGAAGGTCTGATGCTGATGGGAGCGGTCACCACTTGTATCGTGTATATTCGCTCCGGAAACCTCTTGCTGGCTCTGCTGGCTACCGTAGCTGTAACGGCTGTGCTTGGTTTGCTGCATTCTTTTCTCTGTGTGACCTTGCGGGCGAATCAAACGATGTCCGGTCTTGCGATGACCTTGTTCGGCAGTGGGTTGAGCGCTTATCTTGGTAAACCGATCAGCGGCATTCCTTTGCCGGGAACCTCTCCTAAGCTGCATCTGGCTTGGCTGGAAAATGTACCGTTCATCGGAAAAATATTCGGCAACATGGATTACCTAACCTGGTTCAGCCTGCTGCTAGTGCTTGCTTTGCATCTGCTAATTCACCGCACTTCATGGGGCCTGCATTTGCGGGCAGTCGGAGACAGTCCGGCTACCGCAGATGTGATGGGGATCCGTGTGCAGCTTATCCGCTACAGCTATGTGATCACCGGTGCTGCTCTCATCGGCCTGGCCGGAGCGGATATGGTATTGGCCTATGCGCCAACCTGGAATGAAGGGCTGACAGCCGGTCGAGGCTGGATTGCGGTAGGGCTGGTGATTTTCGCCAGATGGAATCCGCTGCGTGCCTTGTTCTGCGCCTACTTTTTTGGGGCATTGGATTCACTTGGCTTCCGTATTCAATTGCTGGGCAGTGCGGTTCCGCCCTATTTTCTCAAAATGATTCCGTACCTTGTGACCATTCTGGTCCTGATGTACCTGGGGTACCGCAATCGCAACAAACCATCCGGCACACCGGAGGCGCTGGGAGTTCCTTATATTCGGGAACAAAGGTTTTAAGGCAGGCTATACGAGAAGGGAAGCGGCAATCTGGTACTCAAAAAGGGAGGCGGAGTGTATGGGAGTTATACGGGAAGAGGATGGAAGGCTACCTGAAGTAATTCAACCCCGCAGCCTGCACGAAGCTTGGGAGAGAAAAACGGCGTTTGGAGACAGTTCCCGATATGTCGCAGGAGGAACATTACTGAGAACAGGGTGGGAAAATGGAACGGATCATATGCCCAAACAGCTGATTGATCTTCGGCAAATCACAAATCTCGGCGACATTACCTTAACGGAATTTCACTTATCTCTGGGCGCTCTTGTTCCACTCTCCCAGTGCCGCAGTAATGAGCATTTGCAGGCCGTGGCTCCTGCGCTGCAAGAGGCTGCACGTTGCATAGCGGCTCCGTCGGTGCGTAATCTTGCCACGCTCGGGGGCAATATCGCTTCTGGCTTCGGAGATATTCTACCTGCGTTACTGGTCTATGACGCGGAGTTAATCTCCTTTGACGGCAAATTTATGACGGCACTACCTTTGATAGAGTGGCTAAACAATCACTGGAGCGGGATAAAACCTGCGGCAGATCTTGTGGCTGAGATTCGCATCTCACCTACTCGCTTAGAGAGTCCCTTAACGGATAGGCTAGAAATTTTCCGTAAGGTTGGCCGCAGGGAAGCGTTCACCCCTTCACTTGTAACGGTAGCAATCTCAGCATCGATCGATGAGGAACACCGTTTCCGTGAGGTGCGTATCGCCGCAGGTGGGGGCTCTGGGCGGCCGCAGCGACTAAGTAGGGCTGAAGTTATGCTTGAAGGTGTGAGGTATACAGAGGAACTGTTGACTTCTTTATATGAAGGGGTTGAGAACAGCTTTGAGACGTATAGTGATCCCTTTGCAACAGAACTTTACAAGAAAAAGACTGCTGGGAATTTGGTTGTATCTGAGCTGTGGAAGGCTATGAATATACGGAGTTAAGAGGTGAATAACCCGACGAAAGGAGAGAGGGAAAATGCTGCTGAATAAGGAATCCAGCGGTAGCCGCTGGCGTACACGACCTGATGGAGAGGGCAAGGTATCCGGTGAGCTGCAGTATTTGACCGACATGAGGGCAGAAGGAATGTTGATCGGCCGCGTGCTCCGCAGTGAGCAGGCACATGCTCGTATTTTGTCCATACGCATTGAGAAGGCCATTGAAGTCCCTGGTGTACACGCTGTAATCACTCATGAGGATGTGCCCGGACTTAACGGCTTTGGCATAGCTTTGCCGCATCAACCGGTATTTTGCAGCGACCGTGTGCGTTACACAGGCGATGCGATTGCGGCAGTCGCGGCAGAGACGGACGAAATTGCGGAATACGCCTTATCTCTTATCGAAGTGGATTATGAGCTTCTACCCTTACTCGAGAACCCGGAAGAGGCGATGAAAAAGGACGCAATTCTGCTGCATGCCGAGGGAAACGTGCTTCATCATACGGAATATCGGAAAGGGGAGCCGGAACCGGTATTTACGGATTGCTGTCATGTGGTAGAGGAGTCTTACTATACACCACGCCAAATGCACACCTATATGGAGACTGAAGGTGGACTGTTTATCCCAGAGGATAACGGACGGCTTACCGTATATTCAGCTACACAACATGGGTTGATGGATCGCCTGCAGCTATCCAGAATCCTGGATATTCCTCAAGAAGATATTCGCGTCATCTCGAGTCCTATCGGCGGGTCCTTTGGAGGAAAAGACGAGCTGAATGTACAGCCATATGGAGCGCTGCTCGCCTTGCGGACACTCCGTCCGGTAAGACTGCATAATTCGAGAGTTGAATCGGTACGTGCAGGACTAAAACGCCATCCCATGAAAATCACCATGAAGACTGGCTGCGACCCCGAAGGAATCATCAGGGCACATCAGGTCAGAATTATTTCGGATACGGGAGCTTATGCAACACTGGGGGCGGAGGTGCTCAACTTTGCGACAGAACATGTGATGGGCCCCTATATCATCGATCATGTGGATGTGAAGGGTTTTGCTGTATATACCAATAACGGTGTATCTGGTGAATTTCGCGGTTTTGGCGGCAATCAGGCGATTTTCGCTTTGGAGGGACAAATCGATCGGTTGGCTGAGCGATTGCAGATCGATCCGTGGGAAATGCGCCGCCGCAATTTGCGTAAATATGGAGATCTGGGGCCGCTGGGTCAGGAAATTGCTCAGACCGATGGTGCCTTTCAGGTGTGGGAAGCGCTGGCGGGTTCGCCTCTTATGACTGAGGCTGCATCTACAGACAGTGATTCAGGTGTTGTGGAACCTTGGATCGTAACTGGAACGGGTGCTGCTATAGCTATGCATGGTGCAGGACTTGGCTATGGTATTCCCGATCCGGCGGGTGGTAGGCTCTCTTTGACGCTAGAGGGCAAGATTGAGGCGGTGTTTGGTTACGAGGAGTTTGGTCAGGGCTTAATCGCAACCATGGAACAAATGCTGATTGAACAGTTTGGCTTGGCGGCAGAGGATCTAAGCATCGTCATTGGCGATACGGATGTTGTGCCCGATAGCGGATCTAGTACGGCTTCCCGATCAACTAGCATGATGTGGATGGCCTTGAAACGGCTGCGTCCAGACTTCACCGCTCGTGTGCTGCAGGCAGCTGCGATGATAAAGCCAGAGCTGGATAACTATGAAATGAAGCTCGGCCCTGGCGGCATTTGGCTAAAAGACGGCGGTCTGCTTCTGACTTACAAGGACTTGGCACAGCGTATTTCAGAACCCATTGTCTGTAATACAAAGTTTACTTATCCAACCACACCCTTTAAAAGAGTGGGGGCACATTTTCTATATACCTATTCTGCAATCGCAGTCCGCGTGGAAGTTAATCTGCTTACTGGACGTGTCCGTGTACTGGATCAATATCATGCGGTAGCGGCGGGGCCGATGGCTAATCCGCAAGGTTATCTCGGGCAGATCGAAGGTGGCAGCAGTATGGCGGTAGGATTTACTTTGTCAGAAGATGCTGTGATGTCAGGCGGCAGCTATGTCACCAAAAATTTAGACACCTATTTGGTGCCAACCATTGCCGATATGAATGGCAGCATTCAGGTGCAGCCGATAGAGGATTTGCCGGATCATGACACGTACGGTCCTCGCGGCATTGGAGAGGTGGGTTCCGTCAATTTAGCTCCGGCAGTCGCGTCAGCCATATTTCAGGCTGTAGGAAAGCGGGTAACCAAGCTGCCCATTGATCCCGAATGGCTGCAGTCTACACCGTTTATTCCACAAAAGGTGGTGAACATCCATGTCGAGCCATAATTCAGATCCCAATCTAGATGAAGATAACCTTGCCCCCTTATCGTCTGAGGAAGCTTTTGCAGAAGAGAGGTTCACCTTTAATTGCAATCTCAATGGTAAAGCGATATCCACGGAGATTCCACCCTCCCGCCGGCTTTTAAATGTCATACGTGAAGATTTGGAGCTGACCGGTACAAAACGTTCTTGTGAGATTGGCCGCTGCGGGGCATGTATGGTGCTGGTGGATGGACGTCCAGTGAATTCATGTCTGGTCATGGCCTATCAATGCTCAGGTGCGGAAATTACAACGATTGAGGGTCTTAGTGAAGTAGGCCTGCATCCTGTTCAGAGGGCTTTTTTAGAAGAGGGGGGGTTCCAATGCGGTTATTGTACACCAGGGATGGTTATCTCGGTAGTTGCTCTGCTGGAAAAGAACCCGCATCCTACTCAGGCTGAAGTGGAAGAAGCTTTATCCGGTAACATTTGTCGCTGTACGGGGTACGGTGGCATTTTACGAGCTGTTAACAAAGCTATTGGAGGTTGAGTGGATGGTCGTTTCTGAAGGCAGGTTTACGTTGGAAGAGATAAATGCCATGAGTATAACGGATTTTGTGAAGCATCTAGGCGGCATTTTTGAACATTCACCGTGGGTAGCAGAGGAGGCTTATAAGCAGATTCCATTCCATTCTTTAGAGCATTTGCATAGCACAATGATGCAGACCGTACTGAGTGCTGACCGGAGCCGAATGGAGGGACTATTAAAAGCTCACCCGGATTTGGCGACTAGGCTTCAAGTTACGGCTTTGTCTGCCTCAGAGCAGCAGGGAGCTGGACTGGATCGGCTAACAACGGAAGAGTTCAATCTATTAAATGATCTGAATCGAAAGTATACGGACAAATTTCATTTCCCTTTTATTCTAGCTGTTCGTGGCAAAAACAAAGATGACATTATCGGCGCCATTGGAGTGCGAGTTGAGCGTTCCCCTCAGGAGGAATGGATTCAAGCCTTTTCTGAAGTCGGTACAATTACGAGATTTCGCCTAAGTGATTTAATTATTTAATTATTCATTCATCATAAACGGGGAGGGTGTCAGCCATGCTGGAACCAATTAACGGACGTACAATGTTTTATGGGAAAAGTGATGTGTTAACTTATCGTACCTATGCTAAACCGCTGGCCGTTACCCCCGTTCCCGAATCTTCCTTCACGGGCTGCGACAACATTATATTCGCACATAATATTACATTCGCGGTCACGGGCGAAGCGTTTCTTCCTTCTTTTTCAGAGGGGGATAATTCCATGGTCGTTGCTACCGATTCTATGAAAAATTTCATCCTGCGCAATACCGCGGACTACACTGGAAGCACAACGGAGGGGCTGCTGCAGCTTCTAAGCAGCCGTTTTCTCGATAAATACGATCATGTCACCGCAGTTTCGGTTTCCGCAGACCGGTTACCTTTTGAACAGGTGATGGTGCCCGGGGGTGAGGGGCTTAAACAGAGTCATTTAGTACTGCGTCACTCCAATAATGAATCTTATTCGGCTTCGTTAACTATAAAACGTGGAGAGAATGGGACTGAGGTTATCGCGCATGAATGCCGGTTGAAGGATTTACAGCTGATAAAAGTGAGTGGAAGCTCGTTTTATGGATTCGTCCGTGATGAGTACACAACATTGCCGGAGAGCTTTGACCGTCCGCTTTATATTTTTCTGAATATTAACTGGACCTACAGTGGTGTTGAGCATGCTCTGGATGGAGATCTAGGCCAATATGTGGCTGCGGAGCAGGTTCGCGATATCGCCCATAGCGCTTTTCATGAGCTGAACAGTCCATCAATCCAATCGTTGATTTATCAAATTGGGCTGCGCGTGTTGTCCCGTTTCCCTCAATTGGCTACCGTTTCGTTTGAGTCCAATAACCGGACTTGGGAAACCATTGTTGAGCCTGAAGAAACTAAAGGTGGAGTGTTCACCGAACCTCGTCCACCCTATGGTTTTCAGGGCTTTTCTGTCAGCCGTGCAGATCTGGCCGGAGAGACAGCGTAATGAGCGGGCGTCTTACCACCCATGTGCTGGATCTGTCGCGGGGGATTCCTGCTACAGGTCTGACGCTTCAGCTCTGGAAGCTTACGGATGGAATCAGCAAGCTTCTGTGTGAAGAGGTTACGAACAATGACGGGAGGCTCAATGCTCCGCTGCTGGAAGGGAGAGAGATGGAGGCTGGATGTTACGAGCTGCTGTTTATGGTCGGCGATTACTACCGTAGAGCTGATGCCAAAGCGTCAGCAGATACTCAACGTGAGATGTCTTTTTTTCTAGAACAGATACCTATTCGCTTTCATATAGAGAGCTCCATGCAACACTACCATGTACCTTTGCTAGTAGCTCCTGGTGGATATAGTACGTATCGGGGAAGTTAGGAGAAAGTTGATGACCTTAGGAGGTGGCAGCTCATGAAGGAATCCTATGAACTTGTAATTAAGAACGGGAATGTAGTGCTGCCCCATCAGGTACTCAAGCTGGATATTGCAGTATCAGAGGGTAAGATTGTCGCACTTGGAGAGGAGCTTTCGCTTGCACCGCTAACCAAAGTCATCGACGCAGATGGGTTCTATGTGCTCCCCGGTATGATTGATATGCATGTCCACTTTAATGAACCAAAGTTTGGACATTGGGAAGGCTTTCGCAGCGGTTCTGCGGCGCTGGCAGCTGGCGGCTGCACAACCTATGCAGATATGCCGCTTAACGGCAATCCACCTACTGTGAACGAGGCTGCGCTTCGTCAAAAGGTAGATGCTGCGGCTGGAAACTCTGCCGTTGATTATGTGCTGTGGGGTGGGCTCGTTCCCGGCAATCTGGATGATTTAGAAGTTTTGGCAGCCGCTGGCGTCACTGGGTTTAAAGCCTTTCTCTCCAATCCTGGAGGGGAGGGCGAAGGCAGATTCCGTGAAGTGGATGAGGATACCCTCTATCAAGGGATGCAGCGAATCGCTTCTCTGGGCGGGATTCTGGCGCTTCATGCAGAAAGTGAGGCTATCACGGCGGTGTTGACCGCTGATGCAGTGCGAAATGGCAGAACCAGCGCAAGTGATTTTGCGGCTTGCCGCCCAGCTGAAGCAGAGCTGGAGGCAGTGTCCAGGGCGCTGCTGTACAGTGAACGTACGGGCTGCCGGTTGCATTTTGTTCATATTAGCACGGCTGCTGCCATTGAGAAAATCTATGAAGCTAAGCTTCGAGGTCTGGACGTTTCGTCTGAAACCTGTCCACATTATCTGGTCCTCACTGAAAATGATATGAAGGCTTTAGGCCCTGTGGCGAAGTGTGCGCCTCCGCTGCGAAGTGCGGTGGAGCAGGAGAAGTTATGGGAGATGCTGGCCCAAGGCAAAATCGATCTGATTGCTTCGGATCATTCCCCCTGTCCAACGGAATTGAAGGTGAAGCCGGACTTATCTTTTTTTGCAGCTTGGGGTGGGATCTCGGGTGCGCAGAGCAGTCTGGAGCTTATGTTCCATGAAGGCGTGAATGTGCGGGGTTTGGATGTTACATTAATTTCCAGTCTGCTTGCAGGGCAACCCGCAAAACGTTTTGGAATAGAGCATCGCAAAGGCGCTATAGCTCTAGGTCTAGATGCCGATCTAGTTCTGCTGAATCCAAGCACAACCTATACGCTGACTGCGGAGGATTTATTGTATCGCCACAAGCACAGCCCCTACATCGGAAGAACTTTATCCTGCAAGGTAGCTGCTACGATATGTCGTGGGCGGGTGGTCTATACCTCTGAAGAAGGAGTAATTGCCGATGATGGTGGACAGTGGCTGCGGATTAGGAAGGAGCAGTATAGCTTATGAACGATTCCAGCGTTCAAACATCGACCGAGAAGCTGCTCGAGCTGCTGGAGGAGCTGGGGGCATTCAGCACACCTGGGCCAGGAGTTACTAGACTGCTATATACGGAGGAATGGAGCCGGGCGCAGATTTTTTTGCAGGAAAAAATGGCTGGGCTCGGCTTAGAAGTTTCCATAGACAAGGTTGGCAATGTATATGGACGATTGAGTGGATGCAATCCGCAGCAAAAGGTTATTTTAACCGGATCGCATATTGATACTGTAGTCAATGGCGGAAAATATGATGGTGCGTATGGGATCGCTGCGGCTATGATTGCGCTTCAAGATTTGCAGAGGAACTTTGGCCAGCCGCAGCGGACGCTTGAGGTCGTATCTTTTTGTGAAGAAGAGGGGAGCCGATTTCCGCTTGCTTATTGGGGTTCGGGCCATGTCACGGAAAGGTATGACGGAAGCGAGGCCGAGACCTGTATAGATGCAGAGGGAGTGACATTACAGGCAGCAATGACGGAATCCATATTTTTCCAAGGTGTAACAGATGAGAATGGAGCCAGAAATGATATTGGCGCTTTTGTAGAACTGCACATCGAGCAGGGGATTATTCTGGAGAAGACAGACACTCAGATAGGCGTAGTTCAGGGGATTGTTGGTCAGAGACGATATGTGGTCAAGGTCAGTGGTATTGCTAATCATGCGGGCACGACACCGATGTTTATGCGGCAGGATGCACTGGCTAGTGCGGTTGAAATGCTGTACGTGCTTGAAAGTTCTGCTAAAACGGCTGGTGAACCTCTTGTAGCAACCTCGGGTAAGCTTGAGGTGTACCCGAATACGCCAAATGTGATCCCGGGTGAGGTTCTTTTTACATTAGATATCCGCCATAGTGAAGAGGACGAACTGGAACGTTTCTGTGAGAAGCTTCTTGCGGAATGTAATGAAATTGCTGTTAAACGGGGGGTGATTCTTGAGGTTACATCCGTGCTCCACACAGTCCCTGCGCCTATGGATACGAAGCTATCTGCAATGCTGGAAAATATCTGCCGCCAACAGGGGAAGACGTACCGCATGATGGTAAGTGGAGCGGGACATGACGCCCAGCTGTTTGCGCCGCGTTGCCCTACTGCGATGATTTTTGTACCCAGTCGTGCGGGTATCAGCCATTCACCGGAAGAGTATACATCCCCCGAGCAGCTTGCGGCTGGGCTTGAGGTTCTGACTGCGATGTTATATGAGTTAGCTTATTAAAAAGAGTTCGTCGAACTTTAAAATATAAGGAAGTATATGTTTTACTCTATACTTTATCCTTATATTTCTCGCTGAAACGGAGCCCGTCCCTAAAAGGACGGCTTAGCCGTTTCTACTTGAAGGGAGGATCATCATGAAGCGTTACGAAGATTTGTCGCCATCCCTGCGCTGCATTATGACTCCGGGTCCGGTGGAGGTTGATCCGCGTGTCCTGCGGGCGATGTCTTTTCCGGTGCTGGGTCAGTTTGATCCAGAGTTCACCCAGATGATGAATGAAACGATGGAGATGCTGCGGGAGCTGTTCGCTACCCGAAATGCATGGGCTTACCCTATAGATGGGACCTCTCGCGCTGGTATTGAGGCGGTGATGGTCAGCTTAATCCTGCCGGGGGAACGTGTGCTGATTCCGATCTTTGGCCGCTTCGGACACCTGCTTCATGAGATTGCCGAACGTTGTGGCGCTGAGGTGTTCGTTCTGGAAAAGCCATGGGGAAGTGTGTTTGAACCGGAGGAAGTGATAGCGGCTATCGAGACTTTTAAGCCAAATGTGGTAGCGATGGTGCATGGTGAGACCTCTACAGGACGGGTGCAGCCACTCGCGGAAATTGGCAGAGCCTGCCGCCGAATGGATGCTCTTTTCATAGTTGACGCAGTTGCAACTCTTGGGGGCATTCCTGTCGAAACGGATGCTTGGATGCTGGATGCGGTCGTAGGAGGTACACAGAAATGCCTGTCCGTCCCCTCCGGTATGGCACCAATAACATATAATGACCGCGCTGAGGCTAAGCTTATGTCCCGTAAACGAGTAGAACGTGGGATTAGAATCAGCGATGTTCAGCCTGGTGAGTTGTCTTTTGTCCGCAGCAACTATTTCGATCTTGGCATGCTTCAGGATTATTGGAGCCCGCAACGTCTCAATCATCATACAGAGATGACCTCTATGCTCTATGCACTTCGGGAGGGCTTGCGACTTGCGCTTGAAGAAGGAATGGATGCCAGATTCGCCAGACATCAGCTCCATGAAAAGGCACTTATAGCTGGATTAACAGCGATGGGGCTTGAACTTTACGGGGAGCCCTCCTGCAAACTTACCGTTGTTACCTGTGTGCTGATTCCTGAGGGCCTAGACGGGGAATCTGTACGCACGCTGCTGCTGGAGCGGTTCGGCATTGAAATTGCCAGCTCCTTTGGACCTCTGAAAGGAAAGATTTGGCGCATTGGCACGATGGGCTTTAGCTGCCGTACGAATAATGTGCTGCGTTTGCTTGGAGCTTTGGAAGCAGCGTTGCTGCGACACGGATTTGAAGTTTTTTACGGACTTGGTGTTCAAGCGGCACTTGACGTATATGAGGAAAACGTAAGATAATCGTTGGAATAGATGCTGGCGGGTGAGTTCATACCAGGGGCATGTCCGGAGTGTTGGACAATCTTTGGATCAAGAAAACGGCTATCATCTACAGGGATGACGGAGCCGTTTTTTCGTACAATATCAGATTTGCCAACTATGATATCAACACAGCCGATGGTTAAGCAATCCTCTATTATTATGAATCTATTCACTACATCAAGAACGCACTTGGATACTAACGGGGGAGAGATGAAAATGACAACTTTTACAAGAAAGCCTTTAGCAGATTGTGTACCTGAGCTTGTGGCTACGGCAAGAGGAGATAAACCGGCAACACTAGTAATTACAGGTGGAAAGCTGGTTAATGTATGCTCTGGTGAAATTTTAGAAGGAATGTCTGTTGGTATACAAGGTGGACGTATCGCTTATGTTGGTAAAGATGTGACACATATGATTGGTGAAGGAACGCAGGTCATTGAGGCGAACGGTAAGTATATAGCTCCGGGACTACTCGATGGCCATTGTCATATTGAGAGCACACAGCTGACCGTTACTGAATTCTCCCGTGCGGTTCTGCCGCTGGGTACAACAGGTGGTTTCTTTGATGCTCATGAGATTGCTAATGTATTTGGGCTGAAGGGGATTCAATTGATGCTCGATGAGATGCGGGGAACACCGTTAGCGGCTTACATGCAGGTGGCTTCTTGTGTGCCTGCGGCAGGTGCGGAATTCGAGACAACGGGAGCTTCTATTGGACCAGAAGAAGTGGCAGAAGCCTTTACTTGGGGACCCGATGTGATTGCGCTGGGTGAAGTGATGAATTTTCCCGGCGTTGTTTATGGCGATGAGAAAATGCTTGGCGAAATTCAAGCTACGCTGCGGGCAGGCAGATTTGTAGATGGTCATTTCACATGGCCTTCCAGCGACTGGAGACTGCCCGTGTATGCTGCGGCAGGGGTGACTGGCGATCATGAGTGTGTGACGGCAGACGATGTGATTGAGCGCGTTAGACTGGGGATGTATGCCAAAATGCGCCGGGGTTCCGCTTGGCATGATGTGGCTAAAACAATTACGGCCCATACAGAACACGGCATAGATACACGCCGAATGATGCTGGTAACGGATGACCGTAGTTCGGAATCCTTACGAGATGAAGGGCATATGAATTTCGTCCTGCGTGATGCTATTGCTCAAGGTGTTAAGCCTATAACAGCTATCCAAATGGCCACCATTAATACTGCTGAACGCTTTGGTTTAGCGCGGGATATCGGATCTATTACTCCGGGTTCTTTTGCAGATATCATCCTTTTAGACGGGAATTTGGCGGATATTAATGTAGTGCTGACAATTGCCGCAGGTGTAGTAGTTGCGGAGAACGGAGTAATGACGGCAGAGCTTGCAAAATTCTCTTATCCGGAGGAAGTGTTGGCTTCGGTTCATTTGCCACAGCGTCCTACTTCAGAAGATTTCATCATTGCTGCTCCAATTCAAACAGGTGAACTTACTACAAGAGTTATTAAAGTAAGAGAAAATCATGTGGAGACTATTGTGCGTATGGTTTCGATACCTGTAGTGGAGGGGCAACTGGATGTAAATGCTATAGAAGGTTTGTGCAAAATCGCAGTGCTCGAACGTCATAAAGGTACAGGCAATAAATCAGTGGCCGTTGTCGAAGGCATTGGATTTAAAGAGCCGGCTGCCATTGCAATGACGGTTGCTCACGATAGTCATAATGTACTTGTTATCGGTAATGATGATGAGTTAATGGCTAAAGCTGCAAATGCGGTGGCGGATGCCCAGGGTGGTGTTTGCATGATCACATCCAATGGAGAAACATTATTCCCGTTGGCTATTGCAGGTCTAATGTCCACGGAACCCTTCGAAATTGCTGCTGCAAAATCAGCTGCGATCAGCAAAGCGCTATATGATGCTGGCTGTACTTTGAACTACGCATTTATGACTTTATCGCTGCTTGCATTGGCGGTTATCCCGACGCTACGCATCACGGATAAAGGACTTGTTCGGATCTCGCCTGAAGGAATACAGTTAGTGCCATTGTTTGTTTAAGTAAAGTTAACTGAATAATAACTAGGCAAAAGACTGTTTTGAGGTCGATGATGACCATTCAGAACAGTTTTTTGTTGTGAAAATAAGAAAGACTAAGTTTTTAAATATAAATATTAAACAGATGGACAAAGATTGAAACATTTTTCTGTGGAATTAATGAAAAAATATTAACAAAGCGTAGTCAGTTGACGATAATAATGTTAAATTAGATAAAAATTAAAGTGATTGGATAGAGTTAATTTTACATTATTGGCATTTAACGAAATTATAGATATCATCAGGTTTCAGGTAACCCAACTAAGAGGGACGAGGTGCATGAGAGATGATCAGACTAGAAACGCAAGACATTCTGAATATTAGCATGAAGCAAATTGCTACTATTTTTAAAATGAAGCCGCTTGAGCTGAGATTTGTCACTGATTTTCAGGGTGAGAAATATCTCTTAACCAATGATAAGCTACACCTCAGCAATCAGCAGTACTGGGCGAAGGTTATGGAATGTGTCTTTGATGATCATGTTAGACCTGTGCTAATGTGTGAGGTGTTATATTTCCTGCGTAACGAATTTCTGGAAAGTGATATCAAGATATGCTTCTCTTATGATTATGCAGAGGATGGGAATGGAGAAGCCACTGCAACCGCTGAAGTATCTTTTAATGATTCAGCTGATTTGCAGCCGAGTGAGATTGCCGAGCTGATCGACTTTGCATTGACCTTACAGGACAAGCAATGGTTCCATGAACTCACTACTAAATATAAGCAGCTTACAGCATAAGCATCTTAGTGACCCTTAGATCTTATGAACGGACATAACAAACCGTCTTATCTCTTCAGAGAATATCTGCGGACAAGACGGTTTTTTTGTATTACCAGCCCATGGCATTTCGTTCAACATGCTGAGTTAAAAAATGAAGCCAGTCCTCATGATTATTCAAGCAGGCGATTGCAGTGAAGTCTTCAGCATGTCCTCCTCCAGCCTCAAATTGCTCGCGCCCTTCTATGGCTAGCTCGTGCAGCGTTTCCAGACAATCCGTTACAAGTCCCGGTGAGAAAATCAAAGGTTTATGAATTCCGCGTTCCGCTAGCTTTCCCAAAACATCTGCTGTAGAGGGACCTACCCATTCTTCGCGTCCGAAGCGTGATTGAAAAGTAAGCTGCCAGCGTTCAGGCTCCCAATTCATAGCTGAAGCGAGAAGACGCGCAGTTTCCATACATTGCTCCGGATAGGGATCGCCTGTATCTGCATATCGTTTGGGGATCCCGTGAAAGGTCAGTACGAAAAAATCAGGATTAGAGCTCAGAAGTTCTATTTGCTGCAGTAAATGCGACTTCATGGCTGAAATATAACCGGGTTCATTATAATAAGCATCCATAAATCTGAGAGCAGGAATAAGGCGCTTTGTTACCGGTCCAGTGGAGCTTTGGCGTCCTAGTGCAGCAAAACTCGCTTGATCGAAGACAGATGCCGTCGTAGTAGACGAATATTGCGGGAATAGCGGCACAATGATGATGCGTGTGATTCCGTTAGCTTCCAATGTGTTCATCGCTTGTTCCATACTTGGTTCGCTATATGCTAAGCCAAGCTCTACTTGATACCGTGAGCCTAGAAGCGCTTGCAAACCAGATCGCTGAGCTAATGAGTGGAAGAGTAAAGGTGAGCCTTCTGTTGTCCAGATTTGTCTGTACAGCTCAGCCGACCGCCGAGGACGTGTACGCAAAATAACGCCTCGCAGCAAAGGCTGCCAGAGCATTGGTGAATAATCTATGATTCGGCGGTCGGATAAAAAACGTTTCAGATAAGGACGTACCGCCTTTGCAGTAGGTGCAGTAGGTGTGCCAATTTGGGCGAGAATGACTCCAATAGGTGGCTGTTTGTTCAAAGCATTGAACTCCTTTCCCATGTTAGAGATCGTTCTAAAATAACATATCTATTCTTGGATACACAATAATCGAGATCACGTTATCTACTTTGAGAATCGGAAGTGGGTGTATTTGTTTGGAAAAAATATTGAAAAATCACATTTATGAGCAAATAGTGATGTTTCTTATAGGGTATGTGATTTTAGATACAGAGGAATTGCGGAAAAGTTTGGTAGTATCAAACCAGAAATTGATTGAAAAAGCGCCTTCATTTTTTTCTAATATTATATGTGAATTATTTCACCTTTGATGCGGTTTATTGTAAAAAGGAATGAATAGATATAAGGCATTATTTTTTTGGAAAGTGATGGTTCGCGCATAGGCATGAGAGGGGGGATGGGTTCTTATGAAGAGAGATGTAATGCTTCATAAGAAGAGAAGGGGCGCCGTGAAAGGTAAGTTTGGTTAAGAAAAGCTATATATCACTGGGGACTTGGTAAAGGAGAATTTTATTGAAAAAACTAATTTCTTTAACGGTTAGCGCGGCAATATTGTTAGCGCCATTTGCTTACACACTTAATGTGCCTGCTTTGAACTTGAAGGTGGATGCAGTATCCGCAGCTTCTGAAGAAGCGGATGCACCAGCAGCTAAACCAACAGCAAAACCAGCAGCAACAGCAAAACCAGTAGCAACACCAAAAGCAACAGCAAAACCAGTAGCAACACCAAAGCCAACAGCAAAACCAGTAGAAACACCGAAAGCAACGGTAAAACCAGTAGCAACACCAAAGGCAACAGCGGCACCAGCAGCAACGACAAAACCTGCTACAACGCCAAAAGCAACCGCTGCTCCAGCGGCTACAGTAGTTCCAGCAGTTCCAGCAGCGACTGTTAAGCCTGTGCCTACAGCATTACCGGTTACAGTAAAGGAAAATGTATATCAAGATGGAGTTTACGTAGCGTATGGCGATGCATACTCCAAAGGTACCGAAGGCGCTAAGATCGAAATTAAAGATGGGAAAATTACTAGCATCGATCTCCTGAGAACCAGCCCTAAGCTGATCGACAGAGATGCTCGTAACAATTATAGCGCTTTATGGCAAGCTTATGGATTGATGACGAATAAATTGATTGGCAAGACAAGAGATGGAGCAGCTGCAGTAGATGCTGTTTCCGGAGCAACACGCTCTAGTAATGGATGGAAATTGTCTGTAGACAGAGCGTTTGAAAGAGCTCTAACAGTGAAAGATACAGATGCAGTTTACTTTGATGGTGTTCATATGGGCATAGATCCTACAGGTAAATATGCAGTATTTGCAACCTACGAATCCAATAAGCTCACAGCTGTTAAAGTGTACCCGCTGAACAGTGCTGGTGATTTCGTGGATGAGAAGGCCTACACAGCTGAGCAATCCGCAGCAGTTGCAGCTATAACACCAGCATTGCTGGCTAAAGGAACAGCTGCAGAGCCTGTTGCAGGACTCGAAGCCGACTTTAAGGCTGCGATTAATGCTTTTTGGGATGCTGAGCAGAATGCAAAGATTAATAATACTTCTGCTTATGTAGACGGATTCTATTCCTCTTATGGGACTGCAAGAAGTGTTGGTGTTGAAAGAGCTGACATCGTGATCCGCAACGGTAAGCTAGTGGATGTGAAGCTGTTCAGACTTGGGAACAACCTCATTGACAGAGGTGCAACGGCTTATGCAGAAGTTGTAAAAGCTAATGCTCCGATGACAGCTAAGTTGCTTGCTAATGGATCTTACTTCGCTAACTATGATGAGAAAGTAGATGGAATTTCTGGCGCTACAGAAAGCAGTCACGGTTGGAACCAAGCCGTAGAAAGAGCTTTCGAAAAAGCACTGAAAGTTCCAGATGAAGTTAAATATTTTGACGGAAAATTCGCAGGTGTAGATAACCAATCTAAAGTATTACTGCTTATTGATGTTGCTTCAGATGCAGTTACAAACATTAAATTAAGCTTGTTCGGAGCTGATGGCAAGCTGATCGCTGATGACAAACTAAGTGCAGAACAAAAATCGCTGGTGGGTACACTTACTTCAGGATTACTTGAAAAAGGTGTGCAAATGTCCGATATCACAGGTCAAGAAGAGCTATCCGCAGCTGCCAAAGCTGCTCTGACTGATGCTTTGACTAACGCATCCAAAGTTCAAGGAACCTATAAAGACGGAACCTTCACTGCATTTGGTGATGCCTATGATAAAGGAACAAACAGAGCAGACGTTACACTGCGTAACGGTAAGATCGTAAATGTTGCTTTGTATCGTGTAGGAATGAATCTTGTGGATAGAGGCAAAGCTGCTTACCCAGAGGTGGTAAAAGCAATTCCGCAATTGACTTCTAGCTTCCTTGCAGCAGGTACTAGAGAAGCTGTGCAAGATGTAGATGCTGTTTCCGGTGCAACTAGTAGTAGTGTAGCTCTCAAGACTGCGGTGGATAGAGCATACGGGAAAGCTGAAATTGTTGAAGCTAACAAAGCGGCTTACTTCGATGGAATCTTCATTGGTGTAAGTGCTGATAAGCTTGTAAATGTTATGACGTATGTAGAACATGGTGTTCCTGTTAAAATGCTCGTTTACTATTTAGATAAAAACGGAAGTACAAGAACGGTCAACCAGTTGACTGACGCTGAGCTGGCTGTGAAGAGCGAGATTGAGTCGACTTCAACGGGCTATAGCTTACACAAGTATGGATATCGCGCAGCAGCCTTCGGAAATAATGATGCTGAGAAAGAAGTATCTGCTAAAGTGGTAGAAGCTATTAAATCAGCGCTTGAATCCGCTGGTAAATAAGCAATTTTCAATCAATAGTTAATCTATAAAGGGGGTTATTCTAGAGCCATATTATGGCCTGTGGAGTAACCTCCTTTATCTACCTGTACATAAAAATGAAAATAGATCGTATAGTGATTTAAAGGGATTTTGGACGTGAGTGTCTAAAGTTTAATATAGAGAGCAGGTACAAAGCCTGTTATTAATAGGAGGCTTCAACATGACACAAATTAAACAGCTCGCTCCACAGGATGAATTTGTTGGCTTTTATCTCTTAAGAGAGCTAGCGATCAAACAAACGAACGGTACTCCTCCAAAGGATTATTTCGACCTAGTCTTGGGGGATTCCAGTGGACAATTGTCTGCGAAATATTGGGATGCCAGTACAACCGATAAAGAAACCTTTTTTCCTATGGCACTGGTGAAGGTTCGCGGGATTGCGCACACTTATCGTGAGAAATTGCAAATCAAAGTAACCAAAATCAGATTGGTGAACGATGAGGATGGCGTTGCGCTAACGGATTTTATTCGCTCCGCTCCTATTCGTCCAGTAGACCTTATTCATACGATTAAAGGGGTTATGGCAAGCATCACAGATCCGGAGATTGCCTCGATTGTCTCCTTTTGTGTAAGCAAAGTGGAAGAGAAATTGATGCATTATCCGGCTGCCAAAACGCATCACCACGCTTATTTTGCCGGACTTGCTTATCATATGGTTCGCATGCTGGAGATCGGGGATTTTCTGTGCAAGCAGCGTCCGTTCCTGAATCCAGATTTAATGAAGGCTGGAATTATTCTGCATGATATCGCGAAGCCGGAGGAGATGATCTCTCAGCTCGGAATTGTCTCAGAATATAGCGTTCAGGGGAAGTTGATTGGTCATATCTCGATGGCATCTAACTGGATTACAGAAGCGGCCATCCGCTTAGACATTGATTTGAATTCGGAGAAGGTTCTGGCGTTACAGCATCTCGTATTATCACACCATAACCTGGGCGAATGGGGCAGTCCTGTTCAGCCGCAAACGGCTGAGGCCGTAGCGCTGCATCATATTGATGCGATGGATGCGAAGCTGCAGATGGTCGAGGATGCGCTGGATACCACACCAGAAACGGAAGAATGGACGCCATTCATCAGAGGACTGGAGAATAAAGCAGTTTATCGGATGAAGATCTAGCGTGTTGTGTTGATCTTGGTTGGTGATCTGGATGAACCGATGGGATGTTCACCGATCGCTGATAAAATATATGAAATTCTTCCCTATAATTAGCACGATAAGGGTCTATTTGAAGTCATTATACGGAATTTCTCCTTATAATTTTTATGAAATGCTTCATTTACACCCGAACCTTATGAATTATAGGGATAAATTCCCTATAACTCTGTCGTATAGAGCTTAAATGTAGAATTACAGGGAGCTATTCCCTATAATGACCAGCAAGGTTAGATTTCTTCGTAGTGAATGAATCGACTTGTATGCTATATTCCTCCATCTATGCAAAACACCCAACCAGCTGTAATGAGCCTGTTGGGTGTTTTTTGGTAAATAACTTAATAGTTTCTTACAAATAGAAGTTTTTCGTTCTTTGATTGTTCACAGGTTTCTTAGCAGGTTTACTCTTTCGAGCAGAAAAAGGAGTGTATCCACCAGCAAACATTGTTCCGCTAGTATATCCTTGGCTGCTGGAGAGCAAAAGCGGGTCAAGATGTGATTCTCGCTCCATAAGCATTAATAGAACCAAGGCAGCAGCGCGCGCGTCATCGAGAGCGTCATGGTGCTTCAGCTCAATGCCGAAATGCTCGGAGACTACATTAAGTTTATGAGAGGGAAGCTCGGGCAGTATTTTTTTGCCTAGTAAATAAGTACATAAGTATTGAAAGCTCGGATAGCTTATGGACATCCCATCGAGGCAATACCGCAGTACACTCATATCAAAAGCGGCATTGTGCGCTACAACGATTCGTCCGTGCAGCAAAGGTTCAACGGTGGGCCACAATTCGTGGAAAGTAGGCTGACCGATTACCATGGAGGGGGTGATGCCATGTATCGAAATGTTCATGCCGTCAAACCGCTGTTGCGGATCGATCAGCCAAGAATGTTCTGCCGTGATTACGCCATCTTTAACTTCCACAAGTCCCAAAGCACAGGCGCTGGATCGACTGGAATTCGCCGTTTCAAAGTCAATTGCTATAAAGTCCATTCGTAAAGCTCCTCATCTATCATATATACATTTATATTAAAGTAGTAAAATGATAAATACAATATAGTACAAGTTACATATAGTAGTTGAGTTAATAATAAGGAGATGAGAGATTGCGGCTTATAAAAGGACAAAAGGTGGATCTCACGAAAGGGCGAAGTGTAAACAAGCTGGAACTGAAGTTTGGTTGGATGACCGCTGATGCTAGGATTAGCATAGATGCGGCTGCCTTTTTGTTGTCTGATCGGAATCGCTGCGAACGCGATGAGAACTTTATCTTTTACGGAAATCCGGTGTCTATAGACGAAGCGGTAAGTCACTCAGTCTTACAACAAGGAGTTGATAAAGAAGCTATCGTCATAACGCTCTCCGGGCTTCCTGTGGACATTACTAGAATAGCTTTAACATTAACGATTTATGAAGGAGAACAATCAGGGCACTCTATGAAGCAAGTCTCTGCTCCTTATCTACGTTTAGTAGATGGTGACAGTGATGAGGAATTGTTCATTTTCGATTACGGTTCTGATCTTTCCAAGGAGACAGCGATTGTAGTAGGAGAACTTTATCGGTATGGATCAGAGTGGAAATTTAGTGCTATTGGTAGTGGATTTGATGGGGGATTGGCTGCATTATGCACCCACTATGGGTTAGATATTGAAGAAGCCGAGGGAAGTAATGAGGTAGCTGCTTCTCCTGAGTTAACAATTCCTTTAGTACCGATTCTTTCGGAAGAGAAGAACGTGCTATCCAACATTGACTTACGAAAAAAGATTGTCCAGATCACCTTAGAAAAAAAGAAGTTGACTGGTGTAACAGCGAGAGTAGGAATCGTACTGGACATTACAGGCTCGATGAGAAGCCTTTATGCGAATGGGACAGTGCAAGAAGTGGTAGAGCGTATTTTAGCTGTTGCCTGTAAATTCGATGATAACCAGTCACTGGATGTATGGGTCTACGATACCGAGTTCAGTCGCTTACCACCTGTGACAGAGCAGGAATTAGGAAGTTATGTGTTTACACATATTATGAATAATAATACAATCCATAAATTTGGCCGTAATAATGAACCACCAGTAATGGAGGATATCATTAAAAAATACACAGAAGAAGAGCCGGATTCTACACCGGTATTTATTATTTTCATCAACGATGGTGGTGTCGTGAAGCCTACTAAGAAGGTGATTATGGCGGCTTCTGTTCAACCGATTTTCTGGCAGTTTGTAGGGATTGGAAATTCCGATTTCGAAGTCTTAATGCAACTTGATACCATGAAGGGGCGTTTGGTGGATAACGCTAATTTTATTCATCTGGATCGGATTGAACAAGTGACGGATGAAGAGCTTTACGATCAGCTACTAAATGAATTTCCCACATGGCTAAAAGCAGCAAAGGAAAAGCGAATTATTCGAGCATAAATAATGAAAAAATCTAAACAGAATAATCGGACACTATACATGGAGCCATAACCATCTACCCGAGTAGAAGTGTTGTGGCTTTTTCAAGTTTCGTTATCTTGCTATCCTATTCAAGAATCCGTACACTGCAAAATAGATGTTGTATATTATTGTTAAGCTCAGATACGGGAGGAAATACTTTGGGAGCTGTAATCACTAAATTTTTTGAATATGGGCAAGCAGAAATCGATTACCTCGGAAGTGTGGACCCAGTGCTAGGTGCGGCGATGGCGCGAATGGGGAAAGTGGAACGTGTGATTATTCCGGATCTTTTCACTGCGCTTATCTATGCCATAGTAGGTCAGCTAATATCAGTCAAAGCGGTTCGAACTATCTGGACAAGAATGCAGGTTCAATTCGGAGAAATAACTCCTCAGCAGCTAGCTATACACACGGCGGATGAGATTCAGGGTTGCGGCATGACGATGAAAAAGGCGGTTTGCATTCATGATATTTCCAAGCTGATTGCTGATGGGGAGTTTAAGCTGGAGGAATTATATGGATTGTCCGATCAAGAGGTTATTCAAAGACTCATGAAGTTAAAAGGCATTGGTAAGTGGACAGCAGAGATGATGTTAATTAATTGTATGGAGCGCCCAGATGTAGTCAGTTGGGGAGATATCGCCATTCGTCGCGGCATGATGAAGCTGTATGGGCTTGATACGCTTACCAAAAAGCAATTCGAACAATACCGTCTCAGGTACTCACCACACGGTTCGGTAGCTTCCATATATTTATGGGAGATTTCATTTCAATAATTAATACGTAGGGAGCACTATAGTGGACAAAACAATAAAGGAAAAGCTAGTGGAGTTGGCAGATGCGGATTACCAGAAGTTTTCTGCGGCTTTACTTCCGACGATCGATAATGTGATAGGAGTCAGGCTGCCGGAGCTGCGTAAACTCGCCAAAACCATTGCAAAGGGTGACTGGAGAGCCTATTTGGAGCACGCCGACTCTGATTTTTTTGAAGAGGTAATGCTGCAAGGTATGGTACTTGGTTATGTGAAGGCAGATCCTGAAGAAATTCTGCATTATATTGCGGACTTTATTCCTAAAATCGATAACTGGTCGGTATGTGATAGCTTTTGCACAGGGCTGAAGTTTACCTTGAAGAATAAAGAGCAGATGTGGGACTTTATAGTGCCGTATCTGTTATCTGACAAAGAATATGAGATTCGATTTGCGGTAGTAATGATGCTTAATTTCTTTATTGAAGAAGCGTACATCAGTCGGATTCTACAACTACTCGATAAGGTCAGACATGAGGGGTATTATGTGAAAATGGCGGTTTCTTGGGCGCTATCGATGTGTTATGTGAAGCTGCCTGCGGCTACGATAGATTATTTGAGAACTAACACTTTAGATGATTTCACCTATAACAAAGCTTTGCAGAAAATCACAGAGTCTTACCGAGTAGATCCGGAATCGAAAAAAATGATTCGCGGGATGAAGAGGAATAGAAAAACAAGCCCCTTATATAGCTCAGTAGCTGAGAAATAAGGGACCTGTTATTATATTTATTTTTTGTCGGTATTGATTTTCCGGTTGCGGATACGTTCAATTTCATCATCAACAGCACTACGGAGGTTGGGATCAATGGACGAGCCTGCACTTGAGTTGGATTTATACTTGGAGTTTTCAGCCAATGCTTCCCACTCGAAAATTTTCTCTTCCATTCGTTCGAAGCCACGTGAAGCGGTACCCACATTCGGTCCTTTTACACTGTTGCTATAAGGAGCCGAGCTTAGTGTTTCTGTAGCTTGCTGAGCACGAGCGATAAGCTCAGTTCTTTTCGCTTTAAGATGTTCGCGCTCTTCTTTAGCTCTAGCGATGTTGATCTCCAGCTCTGCCAGGGATTGCTGAGTTTGTGCCTGAGTATTGATACTCTCATCCAGCTGTTCTGTATACCGCAGCTTGGCCATGAGTGCAAGGCGTGCTCTTTCTTCATTTCCTTGCTCAACCGCCTGAACGGCTTCAGCTTCGCTTTGCTCTATCAGCTGAGTATATTCTTGCTTACGGCGTTCCAATACACTCGCTGTAACTTTTAAATCACGTTCATTGCGTTCTGCCGTAGCTATTTCGTTCTCAAGATCGCGTAGATACTGACCCGTCAGTAGCACTGGGTTTTCTAATTTGTTCAGACCTTCGTGTAGGGCAGCTTTAGTAAGGGTGGAAATTCTTTTAAATAAACTCATATTATATCTCTCCTTAGTATGTTTGATTGGTATGAAAGGACGATCTGTTAATAGAAATCATGTCCATCCGAAAAGCTGCCAAAAGGTTCTTTAGGGACGATGATGCTGGCGATAAAGTAAAAGATAAGTACGGTACCGAAGCTGAAAAGTGCTGCAGCAACCGTTACGAGACGGAGAATTGTGGCATCGATGCCTGACCAACTGGCAAGACCTCCGCATACACCACTAATCTTTTGGTCACTTCTGGAACGATATAATTTTTTCATTTATTATTGTCATCCTCTCTTATGGGGGTAATTGTGTTTAAATCTTGCAACCCGCTTGCTTATGTACTCATTGTATAGCCTTTCTGAATGCGGCAAAACGGCCTGAAGGCGGTTTTATATACCAGACCTGAGTCGAGGTTCGTTCCCGCAGGAAGGCGGGGGAAATAAGTTCATGATTGTGGATGAACTACAAATCGCGGTTGAAGTTAGGTACAATAAAGAGAGGAATACTTGTGGTGGTGTCGAAATATGCTTATATATGACTACTACGGAATAGGGGGCTGAACATGAGCTTTTTTAACAAGGTAAAGGCAGGCGTGAGCGAGGCTGGCAATAAAGCAAAGACAGTGGTGGAGATCAATCGTTTGAAATTACAGAACAACAGCAAGCAGAATGACATTGACCAGCAGTATCAGGTAATGGGTAAACTGTTGTTTGAAGCTGTAACACAAGGAGCAGGACCATTGCCGAGTGAGCAGATCGAGAAGAATATTTCCCGTATTCTTGAACTGAAATCGGAGATTGAGGTCAATTTGCAGCAAATTGCGGGGTTGTCCGATGTGAAGCAGTGTAAAGCATGCGGTGGCAATGTGGCAATCGAGGCTCGCTTTTGTCCGAGTTGTGGATCAACTTTTGAAGTGTCAAATGAACCTATTCGTGATGTAACACCATCATCGATTACATTGGATAAGAAGGAATAAATCTACTGCATGTAAGAAATTCATGAACAAAAGGACAGCTCAATAGCTGTCCTTTTTTATTTTTAGGAGAGAGGTTGTTTAAACCTTGGCAGCAAAACGTTTTTTTAAATAATACACAATTAGCAATATAAGCGGTAGAACAAATGCAACCGTGAAATCCCAATCTACCCAGTAGGCGGGGATTTCCTTTACATAAAAAATGATGTCTTTGGCAATCAGTTGTGACATACCAAATAACAAAAATCCAGTGGGTAGGATCAGAGGACGGTGGCTTTTGAGTTTAAATAATTGGGCTGTACCTAATGTTAAAGCATAGTAATAAATGGCTGTTTTGAAGTACGTGCTGATAATCCATGCAGTAGCCATAAGCGCTTCAATACGTTGCAGAGAATTAGCAATATTAATTTTTTGAGCAAGAATATAAGCGGCATAAAATTGATGTTCAGAAGCGTAAACACCAAGAACGGTAAGGGAAAAAAATAAGATGAGGTTAAGTCCGAGAGCTCCGATGATCAGGGCAATGAAAATATCCCGGCTTGTTTTGCTATTCTTCTGAGCATAAGGATATACCATAAGAAACACGCATAATTCACCAAAAGGATAAAAAACACCATACATCAAAGTATGGAGCATGTCCGGTACTGGTGTGTTCATAATGGGGTATAAACGTTCCATTTTGACATCGGGAGTCAGCAGAAGCAGCAGACCGATCAAAAAAATTGCAAACAAAGGGAAAAAAAGCTGAGCTGCCCGTCCCAATGTTTCCAGACCCAGTCGTACACCATATACCAGCAGGAAAATGGCCATAAAACGGATAACCCCACCGGGTGTCTTCTCGTAAATCTGTGTACACATGAAATCTTCAATTTCTCTTATGTAAGTGGAAGCGGCAATCAGGAAGAACACTAAATAGAACAAGGCTACAGCAGTTCCGGCCCATTTTCCTAGAATTTGTAGGCTAAGCTCGATAATATTCTTGTTTGGTTCAATGTCTGCTAAGCAGAGCAACAGTTTTATGGTCGCTAGGCCCAAGGGAATACTAATCAAAGCAGCAATCCATGCATCTTGTTTCGCTCCTGATATCATTAACGCTGGATACACAAGCGCCATATCCCCAATAAATGTGAATAGCCCGAGTATAATCATTTGATTGGTACTAATTCGATCTTTCTCCAAATGCATATACCCCCTCAAATTTATTGGACTAGTTTTAGTATGGTTGTAGTTACCAGAATTATGCCATTCCGAATTTTAATCAGAAAGGAATAATTATCAAAATTAACATCAAACTATACTCATTAATCTAAGTGAAGTGGAGGCTACATCGTGAAAAGTTCGGAGACGGGTACACTATCAAACCGATTGAAAACCAATATTGATCAGTTGAACGGATTGCTGGGCGGAAGTTCTGATGTAGTGATAAAAGAGTTGCAGATAGAAGAAAATACTAATATTTCTTTGATTTACATAGATGGTCTTGTGGATACTCAGGTACTGCATAATTCAATTTTGTATTCTTTGCAGGAACATATTCCTTATGAACAGCTGGGAAAGCTTGAGCCCGAGCAGAAGATTGAGATTATTAAGAAACAGATATTAATAGCCGGTGATCTAACCGTTATCGTTGATTACAGCCAATTCGTACACGAATTGCTGTCCGGTAGTGTAATGCTGCTGCTCGATGGGACATCCACCGCTCTCCGGATCGGCTTACCAGGCTGGGAAGATCGCAATGTAGGGGAGCCCAGTTCCCAATCGGTTGTTCGAGGTCCAATGGAAGGATTCACTGAGAATTTACGGACGAATACGGCACTGGTTCGGCGGAAAATAAAAGATAGCCATTTATGGCTGGAAACCGTTCAGATCGGAAGGGTAACTCAAACCAGCGTATCCATTATGTATCTAAGCAACATCGCGAATAAGGAGTTGGTGCAAGAAGTAAAACGCCGTCTGAATAAAATTGATACGGACAGTATTCTCGAGAGTGGATATATTGAAGAATTTATTCAAGAGACGGTATTTACACCATTTCCTACCGTATACAACAGTGATCGTCCAGATACGATTGCAGCAGGTATTTTGGAAGGAAAAGTGGCCATTATTGTTGATGGAACTCCTTTTGTACTTTTGGTACCCACATTTTTTGTAGCATTTTTTCAGTCTGCTGAGGATTATTACCAAAGGGCCGATATTGGAACATTGCTGAGATTAGTTCGTTTTATTTCGTTTTTTATCACTTTGCTTGCACCTTCATTGTATGTTGCGATTACTACGTATCATCAGGAGATGATACCGACCAATCTTGTAATTAGTTTAGCTGCCCAGCGGGAAAGTGTCCCTTTTCCTGCTTTTGTCGAGGCGCTGATCATGGAAATGACTTATGAGATTTTGCGGGAGGCCGGGGTGCGGATACCTAAAAATATTGGACAGGCAATTTCCATTGTCGGAACGTTGGTGATTGGACAAGCAGCGGTTGCAGCGGGTTTTATTTCATCTGCAATGGTCATTATTGTATCGCTTACAGCCATTTCTAGCTTTGTTATTCCGGAGACAGGAATGTCAATAGCTGCGCGGATGATCCGTTTTGTGCTTATAGCTTTGGCCGGATTTATCGGATTATATGGAATTCTATTCGGTATTTTTATCATCGTACTGCATTTGTCGAGTTTGCGTTCTTTCGGAATGCCTTATATGAGTCCGCTCGGTCCTTATAATTCAAAAGACTTAAAAGACTCTATCTTTCGCTTTCCGTGGCCTTTTTTAAAGACAAGACCTGCTGAGAACAAGACGCAGAACCTATTTCGTCAAAGCACATCCAGTGATGAGGAATCGACACAATGAATAAAAAATTAGTTAGAGGCGCTCTCCGATTGATGATAGCTCTCCAATTTACTTTAGTGCTAAGTGGCTGTTGGGAAAGAAAGGAGCTAAATGAGGTAGCCTTTGTTCTGGGGATAGGGATCGACAAGGCTGAAACTGGTTATACAGTTTCGATGCAAGTCGTTATTCCATCTGCGATTTCCTCACAATCGAATGGAGGAGGGGGAGGCACTGGAGTCCCAGTGGTTGTTTATAAATTTACGGTACCTACGTTTTATGATGCACAACGTATGTTGAATTTGGATAGTTCCAGGACGAGTTATCTTGGTCATATCCGGGTGTTAGTGATTGGAGAGGAACTTGCACGCTCCGGAGTGGGCGAGATACTCGACGTATTTAAAAGAAGTCGGGAAGCTCGAATGGATTTCTACGTCATGGTTGCCAGAGATACAACCGCCAGCGATGTCTTGAATGTCCTTACACCTATGGATAAATTACCAGCGAACAAATTATTTAGTTCCCTAGATAATTCTTATAAAGATTCAGCAAAAACAGTCGCTGTCACGCTGGATGATTTTATTGAAAATTTATTGGCTGAAGGTGAACATCCTGTACTGACCGGAGTGGAAGTTATGGGAGATCCCAAAGAGGGGGGAGATAAAAGCAATGTAGAGCGAACAATGCCTAAGGCGAGATTGGAATACCATACTGTAGCTGTGTTCAGAAAAGACAAACTGATCGGTTGGCTAAACGAGGGTGAAACGATTGGTTACAATTATATCAATGATAAGGTAACCTCACATTCTGGCGCGATAGCAGGGGAAGACGGAAAGCCTATTGTTATCGAAGCGATCCAGGCTTCAACCAAACGCAAAGTGAAAATTATTGATGGGGAGCCGCATATTTACCTTGACGTTAAGACGCTTTGCAACATTGAAGAAGTGCAAAGTACAGAAAATTTGGAATCGGAAAGCACCATAAAACGTTTGGAAAAGGAAACAGAGGAACGGATTATAGAGCGGATGCAAAACACTGTGGAGCAAGTAACTAATCGCTTCAATGTTGATATTATGGGATTTGGACAATCGATCTACCATGCCAGTCCTAAAGCCTGGACAAAGCTACAGCAAAAAAAAGGCGACGATTACCTTAAATCATTGCCCATCCATTATAGTGCCTCAGTAGTTATTAACCGCGTAGGTCTCACAGATAATTCTTTTCTTGAAAAAATCAAGGAGTGAGTCGAATGGTGTTATTGTTTTTTTTGGTGCTTGCTGTAGGTTGTATGGCACTTGATTTGCCTAAATTAGTGCGAAAGCGCCGAGTACGTGATCTTAGCGTATATTTTATATTTTGGATTTTGGGACTTGGCGCGACCGTATGTGCGTTGTTAAAATTGAACATTCCGAGTCCTCTGTTTCTGATTATTCTTATCTATAAGCCAATAAATAATTTATTTGGAGTGTGGTTTCATTAACAACGACGGATTTACAAATTATCAAACCCCTTAGAATAAGCATCGGATAAAACTTCTGGTTTATCTGATGAAATTCTAAGGGGTGTTTTTTTTATGACGATCAAAACCAAATTCTCAATTGTTGTAAAAACAGATTAAAATATTCATTGCTATATACAATTAAATACAATAAAGTTGTCATATAGAGGATAATTTTGTCGATTTTTCTGCAAAAATGTTCCAATCCATATTGCATCAGGCGATATTAGGGTCTATGAGGTTCGAATCCTCCTCCTGAAAAAGACATAAGAAAGTGGTGCGCATATGAGTAGCAACAGATTTGAGAACAAAGTAGTTATTATTACAGGTGCAGGTACCGGAATCGGAAAAGCTACAGCCTTAAGAGTAGCAAGAGAGGGCGGTATTGTAGTAGTTGCCAATCGATCAGATGCCGGCGCTAACACAGTTGAGGAAATTAAGGCTCTAGGTGGGGAAGCGATGTTTGTTCGGTCAGATGTTTCTCTCGAAGCAGACTGCAAAAATATCGTAGATCAAACATTAGCGGCTTATGGAAAAATTGATTGCCTATATAATAACTCAGCAATTACAGGAGACAATACGGATGTTATAGACTATGATCCGTTGTTGTTTCAAAAAGTGATTCAGACAAATCTCACTAGCCAATTCTACATGTTGCATTATACATTACCTCATATGAAATCTGGAGCTTCCGTTCTAAACTGCTCCTCTTTGCATGGTATTTTTATCGGGATGGCCAATGATGCAGCTTATTCAGCAAGTAAACATGCTATTGTGGGGATGACTAAATCGGTTGCCAAAGAAGTGGGTCACCGTAACATTAGAGTAAATGCCCTTTGCCCAGGACCTATCCCTACACCAACCATGAACAGATATGAAAAGCTGTTGTCTGATGATGTAGAGATGCTTCAATCTCTTATCGCTTCTGGAACGGCTCTGGGTAGATACGGTACGCCTGAGGAAGTAGCTGCGTTTGCATGCTTCCTACTAAGTGATGAGGCTTCGTTTATTACAGGTACAGCACATGTGATTGACGGGGGCTATTCCGCAACAAAGTAATCACGGATTGATTTACTTATATAACAACTAAATATATAGTATTAAAGGCTTTGCGGCGTATTCTGATTCCAAAAACCTGAAGGATGACTGGATTGGAATCGGAAGTCGCACGCAGAGCCTTTTTTAGTTGTCTAAAAAAAATAGATTCTTCGTATATTGGCAAATTGAATGGCTGCAAGAGACAGCAGATACACAAAAATGAATGAATTAAGGAAAATATGACCATGGATATGTTGGAATTTGTAGAAATTTGTATTTTAATATAAATAAAAAAAGAAATTTGTCGATAATAATATAGGTAATATGTATTAGTTAATATTCTAGAAAGGGTGTTGTTATAAAAACGATACAGGAAGTAGATGTCGTCGCCCTGAAAAAGTATGGGGTGGGTATTTTTTGTCTGTGAAGTTACATACATTTCATCTCTATTATTAAAAAAATAACGTTAAAACTTGGAGGAAAAATAATTATGTCATACACAATTAAGTACAACCAAAATGAGAACCATATCGATGTAGTATCTATTGATTTTTCAGCTGAAGATGTTCCAGGATACCTGAAAGATTTTGAAAATATCATGAAGCTTGTTAAACCTAAATTTACAGGAACAACTGATGTAACTGATTCTAAAAGTGTACTTACTCCTGAGGTTGCAGCTATGCTAGCCCCTACAGGTGCTATGGCGAGTGAAGCTGGTCAAGCAGGATGGGCTTATGTAACTAAAAACCCAATTTGGAAGATGCAATTGAAACGTATTTTTGGTAGAGATTTTGCAGATGCTTACGATACCTACGAAGAAGCTAGAACATACCTGAAAAGCTTGCAATAATCTAATCTTACAGTTAGCAAAAAGTGCGGAGAATTTTCTCCGCACTTTTTTGCTTTATCTATATTTAAAATTGAAAATCTTCATCTTTCAGCGGCTCCACGTTAAGCGCCCGGACGTATCCGTTACCTTTTTTCGAGAAGAAATCATGCTGCTTGGTGTGGGTACTGATGCCATTCTGAACAATCGGGTTGATCTCTTCCTCGTCGAATAGCGGATCATGCCCCAGATTCATCATGGCTTTGTTAGCATTGTATCTAAGGAAGGTCTTGACCTCGTCCACCAGTCCGATGGGAGCGTAGATCTGCTCGGTATAACGTTCTTCATTCTCATGTAGCAGTCTAAGGAGGTCTACCAGCTTCTGGTGTAGCTCACGCTGCTCGTCATCTGGTAGCCCGTCAAAGATCTCCTGCGCCAGCACACCGACATATACGCCATGGATGCTCTCATCCCGCAGAATAAGGTCGATGATCTCACCGCTGCATGTCATTTTGCCTTGGCCAGCTAGATAAAGCGGGTAGAAGAAGCCACTGTAGAACAAGTAGCTCTCGAGCAGCACTGAGGCTGCCATGGCAAGGTACAGATCTTTGGGTGAATCTATTTTTTTGTAATATTGTGATATGGTCTCTGCCTTGAACTGCAGATAAGGGTTCTCTTCAACCCAGCGGAACACACTGTCAATCTCCTCTGTGGAGGACAAAGTGGTGAAAATGCTACTGTACGATTTGGCGTGAATCTGTTCCATCATGCCCATAAAGCCAAGCACAGCCTTGCGCTGAAGACCTTCGACATGCTCCATAATCTGCGGCATACCTACTCCGCCTTGAATCGTATCCAGCAGTGTGAGTCCGCCGAGTACCTTCATATAGGAGTCCTTTTCTTGCTCACTGAGCGTGAGCCAGGACATTTTATCATCGGATAATGGAATTTCATCGTCCGTCCAGAATTGCATAATGTTCTGATTCCAGAACATCAATGAGAAATCGTCGTCAGGACGGTTCCAGTTAACGGCTTGGATAGCGGTCATAATATGGCAATCTCCTTTTCTGCGGCTATAGCCTTCCAGTTAGATCGAGCAGGTGAGGCATTCCTCAACAGACAGCTTTTTGGTCCGGGTGTAATACAGCGACTTCAGGCCTTTATGCGCCGCGTACAGATAGGAACGGGCCAGTTCTCTGGTTGAGACATCACTGTTCACATGCAGAACGGTCGAGATGCCCTGGTCGATATGGGGCTGAATTTCCGCGATTAAATCGATCACCTTGAACTGATCCATTTGGTAAGCCGATTTATAGAAAAATACATTGTCTGGACGCAGGTACGGCATCGGATAGTAAGTCGTCGAATTAGCATAAGTCCGTGTCTCAATCTGCTCTACAATAGGCATAACGCTTGAAGTAGCATTTTGAATATAGGAAATGCTGGCTGTTGGCGCAATTGCTAAACGGTAAGCATGGTACAAGCCATTTGCTTTTACTGCATCTCGCAGTTGTTCCCAGTCCGCAGGGGATGGGATGAAAATATCTCCGAACAGCTCTTGTACCCTTGGCGTTACAGGGCGGTAATCCGTAGTCAGGTAACGCTCAAAATAAGCTCCTGTAGCATAATCAGAAGCCTCAAAACCATGGAAAGACCGGCCGGTTGCAGCAGCGATCTCCATGCTTTTCTCCAGTGAATGGTAGTTCATGGTCATGAAGAAGGTCCGGGCAAAATCGCGAGCCTGTTCGCTTTCATAAGCGATCTTGTTCTTGGCCAGATAGCCGTGCAGATTCATGACGCCGAGACCGACGGAGTGCATCTCTTTGTTAGCTTTGGCTACGCCTGGGGCATTAGAGATGCTGGTCATATCGCTGACTGCAGTCAAGGCGATCATGCCTTCATGTACCGATTCACGGATTTTGCCATGCTCCATCACGTTGACAATGTTCAAGGAAGCCAGATTGCAGCTTACATCACGGCGGATGGTATCTTCCTGTCCGTAGTCAGCAATTTCTGAGGTCTCCTGCAGCTGGAAGATTTCTGTGCAGAGGTTGGACATTTTGATCTGTCCGACATTTTTCAGGGCATGGGCCGCATTAGCGTTGCTCTTGTTCATAATATATGGATAGCCAGATTCCAGCTGGATCATGGCGATTTTGGTCAGCATATCCCGTGCGCTCATGGCCTTTCTCTTTTTGACACGTGGATCGGCTAGCAGCTTATCGTACATATCATCCAAATCCATGTCATCAAGATGCGTGCCATAAGCCTTGTACACACTGTAAGGGGCAAATACATGGAGCGGTTCATTGTCCTTCGCCAGCTTATAGAAGTGATTCGGAATGATCAGGCCGATGGACAGTGTTTTGAGTCTTGTTTTTTCGTCGGCGTTGATCTTCTTACTGTCGAGAAATTCAAGAACATCCCATCCAAAAATGTTGTAGTAGGCGGCCCCAGAGCCTTTACGTTGACCCATCTGGTCAGCATAGGAGAAGCCGTCTTCCATCAGCTTGAGCACAGGTATAATGCCCTTAGCCGCATCCTCGACACCCTTGATTGTCTCTCCGCGGGAACGAAGCTTGGACAGGTTGACAGCCACGCCACCGCCGATCTTCGAGAGCTGCATGCAGGTATTGAGCACATAGTTGATCGAATTAAGCGAGTCGTCCATTTCGATAAGGAAGCAGGAGACAAGCTCCCCGCGACGGCTCTTGCCGGCATTCAAGAAGGTAGGAGTCGCTGGCTGCAGGCGCTGCTCCATCATCGAACGAGCAAGCATGCCGGCAGTAGCGGCGTTGCTGCGTCCTAGGTGAAGGGCAACTGCCGCCACACGGTCCGGATAATGCTCCAGATATTGCTTGCGGTCATTGCTTTTTACAGCGTAATCCGTATAGAACTTCGAAGCTGCCATATAGGATGGAAAGCTGAAGTTGTAAGAATGGGTAATTTGGTAAACTTCTTCAATTTCAGCCAAGCTGTACTGTTCGTAAAAATTTTCGTAGAAATCCTGTTCAATCATATAATCAACCTTGGCTTTTGTATTCTCAAAAACCAAGCTCCGCCGTTCTACATTCCGCATAAATTCGGCTACTGCCTCAAGGTCTTTATCCAATTGAAAGAAACCACTTTCGTCTCTTTTCATCAACATGTTGTTTAGTTCAATATGCCGCAACTCGGCTCACCTCCTGTTTAATTCGTTCCACATCACCAAATGTGCCCGATAGCTCAAATTTACCGATAACGGGTACATTGTACCGATCTGCTATCAAGTCTGCGCTATGCGCGAACAGCTCGCCCCAGTTCTTGTTGCCGCTGGCGGCGATGCCTTTCAAATTGGAATAATTGTTCTTCAAGAAAGTAGACACCTTCTCTGGAATCTGTCCAAAGCCGGTGGTATATGTAATAAGCACATAGGGCTCGTCAATGGTCATATGCTCTTCAATCTGCACAGCTGGCAGCTTAAGCTTACCAATGAAGCGTTTGACGTTTCCGGTTTTTGAATCGTATGCGACTAGCATGGAGTCTCTCCCCCTGTATATATTACTGTAAAGATTGAATAGATAAGCTATAAATACTGGAAAATCATATGCATACTATATTTAGTGTGCGTTGTTTATTTTATCACTATATGTTGAAAAGTCAACATGAAAAGTGCTTCCTAACTAGTCGGAAACTGGTCTAGTAAACGCTCTATTAAAGTGTTAATATCACGAAAATACGCAGGTTGGAGCGGTTTGCTAAGGCAGCTGTGTTGTTTTTTGTGCTGGATCTTACTGCATCTTTTTTATCATGACAAATTAGCGTCACTCCGTTGAGCAGAACTGGGAGAAGATGGATGAGATCATTAATGAAGCAAAAGCGGAGAGACTAACAATGGGGTTGTACAATTTCCCCCGTACATGCACTTCTAGGCATCTACCCACATACAATAAGATGACCATGAACCCGTAAGGCTAACAGATCGGTTTCATTGTACAAGTGCGGGAGGTGTCGCCAAGTTGCCTGGATTCTTAAGTACGATCGCGTTGCTAATCAAAGAACTGACGTTGCTGGTATCCTACGTAAGGAACAACGCATTTCCACAGCCGCTCTCGGAGCAGGAGGAAAGTAAATACTTAGGCATGATGGCTGAAGGGGATGCTAAAGCCCGAAATTTGCTTATCGAGCACAATTTGAGACTTGTCGCCCATATAGTAAAAAAATTCGATAATACTGGGGAAGACATGGAGGATCTGATCTCCATCGGCACGATCGGCCTGATTAAAGCCATAGAGAGCTATCGCCCGAACAAAGGGACAAAGCTAGCCACTTTTGCTGCCCGATGTATCGAAAACGAAATTCTGATGCACTTAAGATCCTTGAAGAAAACACGGAAAGACGTATCTCTGCACGATCCAATTGGGACAGACAAGGAAGGTAATGAGATCACGCTGATCGATATCCTTGGCTCCGAGGCTGATGATGTCATTAAAGAGGTCGATCTGAAGATCGAGAAGAGCAAGATTTATCGTAATCTTGATATTCTGGATGACCGAGAGAAAGAAGTTGTGGTGGGTAGGTTTGGGCTGGATACAGGTGGAGAAGAGAGGACGCAGCGGGAGATTGCCAAGGAGTTGGGGATCTCGCGGAGTTATGTTTCGCGGATAGAGAAGAGGGCGCTCATGAAGTTGTATCATGAGTTTTATAAGGCGAAGCGGTAAGACTGATGACAATTTCACAGTAATAATCCATTAATAATAAAACTTGAAAAGCGACTTGTCTAAGGATGAGTCGTTTTTTGTGTGGATAGGGTTCACCCTACTTATGATACGGTTCACCGTAACATCTATAGAGCGAAATACAGGTAATTCTCATACCTATACCGTTTACAATTCCTCTTTCTGTAAATTGCCTAATAGCATCACTAGCATATGATCCTTCAATATCAGAATAACTGACTGTTATATCCTGTTGAAACAGTCACTCATAAGTATATTTCTTCTTGATTGATAGGCATTTTGCTCTCAATCCACCAAGTTACTAAACTAAGCACGGCTCCGATGTACGCCTCTATTTTAATTTGCTGTACTATTCCACATATTCGTACTTTTCATTAAAAACCCGCACTTGATTTCGACCAGCTCTTTTGGCAGCATAAAGTGCTTCATCAGCTTTATGAAGAAGTTGATGGATTGTTTCCTCCACAGCTCCTGTCGTTACGGATACCCCAAAACTAGAGGTAATCGTTACCGATTTTTCATTTTCAACTAGAGGCTTCTGTTCAATGCAAAATCTAAGGTGATTAGCGAAGTTTTCCCCTTCCGCTAGTGTATAACCAGGTAAAGCGAGTACAAATTCTTCACCACCATATCTAGCAAATAGTATATGTTCTCCCATCTCAGCCTTACATATTTGAGCCACATGTACTAGCATTTGATCTCCGGTTTGATGCCCATAAGTGTCGTTCACTTTTTTGAAAAAATCAATATCAAATAGAATAATCACAAAGGATGATAATTCACCCTTTGCTTTCATTAAGCTTTGCTCACTTTTCTGGAAAAAGGCACGACGATTGTATATTTGTGTAAGATCATCATAATAGGCTTGATGCTCTAACTTTTGTTGTAATGTATGTAGCTCTGTTATATCCGTAAATATAATTAGTAAGCCAGAGTTATTATTAGATTGTTGAAGCATAGAAATACGTAGCTGATATATATATTTACCTTGATGAATCGTAACATTCAATTTATCTGAGATCGTATCTAATTGAACAGGGAATGATTGATCCGTTAGCATATACCAAACTTGATCAAATGGCTGCCCTAACGTTGATCGATCCAATTCACTAAACATACTTTTACAAGCTTGATTATATTCGATTAATTGATAGGTATCATTAAGCACAATGACACCATCGTTCATACTATTAAAGATCGTTTCCTTTGCAATTGGCATTATTGATAACATTCGAGAGGAGGTAATAGACCAAAGGTACAAAACAGAAGAAAACCAAATAACCATGGGTACAGGATCGATACCATCGGGTGTCACTCCTATGAATAATAAAAATGCAGTCATTATTGGAAGCAGTTGACCGCAGATGAGGGCAAATAATTGAGATCGATATACACTAACGGTTTCCTTCCAGCGTGAAAGCAGCAATAAGAGCGCAGCTAACATACAACAGAAAATGTAAATATTATGTACGGCAAACCATGCCCCATACTCAATCTCACTATATGGAGCCCCGAGCACCGAATGGATATCATATATTCTATAGTAAAAATGATGGGATTCATTAGTTACATTGATGAGAAAAGTAATACAAGGCATTGTAAGTAGCGCGATTATTCTTTTTCTCGTTATTTTATAACCCAAATATTGCATGACAAACATTAATCCTAACGGAGGGAAAAATGGCATCCCTGCATACTGTACAATATTCCAAAATCTAAGCTGTTCTAACGAAGTCGATGTTAAGCTAAAGGCATAACCAAAGCAATAAATCATTGAAGTTAATGTATTCCACATGAACAAATTAGCGATATTTGTATAATAATGTCTCCTCCAATAAGTAAAGACAAGTATAGACAAATTCAGAACAGCCGAAGTACAAACTAATGTTATATATGCTGCTAGCTTCGAATCCAATAGGTATACCCACTTTCATACAATACATATATTTACGTTAACACGATTAATATAAGATGTTGATTTGTTCCTTGAACCATTTACAGGATTCCGTCCACATCACTATTATGTCTGTACTACCCACATCGTATTGATTATTGCTTCATGAAATAGATTGTTTTTAACTTAGCATGACACTCATGACAGTAGCAACACATTTAGCCAATCAGTAATGTTGTACTAACTATTTCGTCTATACCGATCACCAAATAGTTAGTACAACATTACGTAATTCATCACTTCTATTGCATTGCAAACAAGTACCCATCGATTGGATGGGTACTTGTTTTTATTTCTAATTATAAAGGCTTCCCCATGTACGACATAAGTCAACTAAATCCATTTAGAATTTTGTAAGGCGCTTGCAGATCTATTCGTATTGTACAGAACGTGCAAGTGCCGCAACAGAGCCGCGAAAATCAGGTCTGCCGTCATCCGTCCACAACAGCTCCGCTACAAATGTATGGCGATTCGGATCGTATAGCGGATCTCCTACAATATGCTTATACGTTCTTGCGTGGAACATAAACAGCGTCTTCTCGCCAGTCTCTGACACCGTGAAACTATTATGACCAGGACCATACATCGAGATGCTCTCATCAGTCGTGAGAACCGGTACTTTCGACTTGCGCCATGAGACAGCATCGAGCAAATCCGAGTCCGCATCGGCTTCAAGCAAGCCCATGCAATAATTGAAATCAGTAGCGCTAGCAGAGTAAGTGAGGAATACTCGATTATCTTTGCGAACAAATGCCGCGCCTTCGTTCACTTTATACCCGATGATCTCCCAGTCATATTCGGGCATCGTAATCATCGTTTGCGCCCCAATCAACGTCCACGGATTGCTCATTTTAGATATGTAGAGATTAGAGTTGCCTTCGATTTCCGGATCCTTTTGTGCCCATACGAAATAGAGGCTACCATTGTGCTCAAAGGTAGTGGCATCGAGGGAGAAGCTTTCCCACGCGGTACGAACCTGTCCTCTTTCCGTCCAGCTGCCTTCGAGCGGATTTGTATTTTCATTCTCCAGTACATACATCCGATGGTCGAACAAGCCTTCTGTCGTTTCCGACGTATGCGCGGCAGCGAAATATACGTACCATTTTCCATCAATAAAATGCAGCTCTGGCGCCCAAATATTGGCACTAAGAATGCCAGTCTCTCTCTTTCTCCAGATCACTACAGGAGCTGATGTAATAAGCCCTTCAAGGTCCTGTGCCCTACGGATTTCAATCCGATTATACTCTGGAACCGAGGCAACGAAATAATAATAACCATCTGAATGTCGGCATATAAAAGGATCAGCTCGTTGCTCGATCAATGGTTTAATGACGCGTAACTCCTCTTGTTGGACTCCCATCTTATCACCTATTTCATAAGTAATAGATACTAACCTTTAACAGCACCCGCAGTCATACCATCAATGAAATATTTCTGGAAAGCGATAAACAATATGAAGATTGGAATGATGGAGAAGAAGGAGCCCACGATCAGAAGGTCATAGTTATTCCCATAAGGAGTTAACAATGTTTTTAAACCGATTGGCAGTGTATATTTATTTTGATCTCCCAACACCATGAATGGCCACAATAGATTATTCCAGCTATTCATACCATTCAGAATGGCCATTGCCGCAAAGGAAGGCTTCATAATCGGCATAATCACTCTGAAATATATCGCATATTCGTTTGCTCCATCAACTCGCCCAGATTGAATAATTTCTTTTGGTATGCTTCTGAGATATTGCCTAAAGAAGAATATCGTCCCGGCATTAGCTATACCCGGCAGAATGATTGCCGAATAGCTATTCACCATTTGCAAATCATTTATTAAGCTGTACAAAGGAACCAGCAATATTTCAAATGGCACCATCATAATGAGCAACACACATATAAAGAGGAAGTTCTTACCTTTGAAATCATACGCTGCAAAACCATATGCAACAAAAGCGCTTACAAACAGTGTCAAAGCAACCTGAATGATTGTTAACGTCATACTGTTCCAAAACCATACAAAATAATCATGTTGTCCAGTAAATAAATAGATAAAATTATCAAAACTCATTATTTCAAAATTCAAACTTAAGTTAAGACCATATCTTATTAAAGCTTCACCTGGTTTAAAGGAAGAGAGGGCCACTGCGTAGAATGGAACCATAATTATAACGAATAGTATAATAAAGGTACTAATTATGACTATTCTAGCAATTAAGTTGTTCTTCATCTGACTAGTGTCCATTTTAATCCTCCTCCTTTTTGAACATTCCACTAAATTTCAACTGCGTTAAATTGATAATCATAGCAATGACTAATAGAACGATACCAACTGCTGCAGCGTAACCGAGCTTATTCTTCTCAATTCCTTGTCTATACAAATATCCCACTATAGTTAGGCCAATATTTTTCGGTGAATTGTTACCGTTAAACATCATTAAGCTCTCGGTAAACATTGCCAAACCTGCATAAACACTAATTGTCGTAACATATATCGTGGTCGGCTTCAATAATGGCATTGTAATCGATCTGAACTTCTGCCAAGCAGATGCCCCGTCAATTGAAGCAGCCTCATAATAATCGTTGTCAATGTTTTTCAAACCAGATAGATAGTACAGCATATTAACACCTGTCCATCGCCAACATGCAAGAATTAATAGTGCAGCCATACTCCATTCTGCATCTTTCAAGAATTTAGTAGGCTCTACACCAAATAGACCTAGAAAACTGTTCATTAATGAACCATCCATTTCGCCGAATGTTAGGCGAAAAATAGTACCCGCCACTGCGACAGATGTCAATGCAGGAAGAAAGAACGAAGATTTAAAAAACTCCCTCCCCAGCATTAACTTACTGTTTATCATAACTGCAAATAACATTGGGAAAGGGATTAACAGCACTAAGGTTCCTAGCATGTATACAACGCTATTTTTAATAGCCGTCAAAAACACTTTATCTGTGAATAACTTCGAATAATTCGCTTCACCAACCCATTTTGGATCCTGTCCCAACATCCTATCTTGAAAACTCATTACGAATGAATTTACAAGTGGATAAGACCAGAATATCAAGAATATGATTATGAATGGCAACACAAATACATAAGGTGCAACCTTTTGAGAGTATACAAATTTCTTTATCATAATCCCACTCTCCCTTGACTATGACTAAACCTGCCGAGCACCATTCTTGCCGACAGGCTTAATCATAACCATTTACTTATTATTTTTATTTCAATTCTTGTTCAATTGCTGCCTGTGCTTCATCGAGAGCTTCCTTCACGTCTTGGCCATCTTCAAAGATCGCATTCAGAGTAACCGTATTGAGCACATTGCCGATCGTCGGTGAAGCTTTTACGGATTTGATAGCTCTAATTTCGTCTTTGATTTCATTCAAAGTATCAAATGCATTTGTTTTAAAATACTGGACGTATTCGTTATCAGGGTTTTTCGTTACAGCCTCATCTTTCCATACTTCCATATTGATTGGGTCAAATCCAAGTGTATTCCAGATTTCAGTAGTAGCTTCTTTCGAAAGCTTAGCAAAAGCTACAAACTCTTTTGCCAACTGAACGTCTTTACCAGTCTTAGTAACAACTGTGCCAGTACCGCCTAAGCCAACGGAACGAGGATTACCTTCTTCGAATACAGGCAATGGAGCAATTGCATACTTACCTTTAAGGTCCTTCATTTCGTTTACAAAGCGGGACATGTACCACTCAGGCATCAATGCGCTTGCGTAGTTGCCTTTGTTGTATTCGCCTTTTGCTTCTTCTGTGTCGGGTTGTCCGCCTGGGATCGTATGAATAACATTATTCTTCTGCAGGTCAACTAACATTTCAAACGCTTTAATCATCTCAGGTGAGTTAACTTTTGGATTGCCATTTTCATCTGTAAAATCAGCGTTTTGCTGAGCAAGTAACAGCGAGGCTTGCCACGTAGCGGATGTATCAGCAGTACCTAAGTACTTACCAGTCTTTTCATAAACCTTGATACCTGCTTGATTGTAATCTTCCCAAGTTTTGATCATCTTGTAGTCAACACCTGCTTGTTCGAGAATTTCCGTGTTGTAGAAAGCAAGCGTAGCACCTACGTGATAATCAAAGCCATAAACCTGGTCAGCTTTGGAGTAAATATCAACACGTGAGGGAACGACAACGTCTTTGTATGGTGCAAATACATCATTCAAAGATTCCAGTGGAACGTTGTCCCCTTCCAAGAATTTAGGGAACTGACCAAGCTCGATATCCGCAATATCAGGAGCACCTTTTCCACTTGTAACTGCCAATAAGAGCTTGTTGTGCATATCATCGTAAGGCATAACCGTTACATTCAACTTAATCTGTTTGTCTGGATTCTGTTGGTTCCATAACCCCAGCATTTTATCCAAATGCTTGCCATGCAAATCTACGAATGTCCAAAATGACATTTCTGTTGCATTCTCACCGGCATCAGCGCCTAACTGCTGTGTTTCCGTTGATGAACTGGAAGACTTACTACATGCCGACAAAACTAGTGACATCATAAGGATTGTAACGATGGAGATTAATGTAATGCGTTTTTTCATTTGTTCGTCATCCTCTCTTTTTTTGTTACTCATTTGAGATGCTGGGTGACTGGTCACTTCTGTTAATTTAAGCGGTTTCAATACGTCTCGTTACCAACCTTCTTAACATGATTCTAACCTTTCAATGAAAAGACACCTTCGTAATAAATTTCCTAATTCTGTATTGTAAGCGCTTTATAAATTGCATTATAATATATACGTAATATATTTTATATAACCAATTGATTATAAAAATCATTAAATTTTAAGGGAGATGTACTTATTTGAAAAAGCTGGTGCTCTACAAGCAAATTCAAGAAGATATTGTACAGAAAATTAAATCTGGGCAGCTTCGGCCAACGGACCGCGTCCCTTCTGAACAAGAATTAATGGACGAATTCAAAGTAAGTAAAATAACCGTCAAAAACGCCTTAACCCAGCTAGCTGACGAAGGATTAATTATACGCGTACAAGGCAAAGGCACATTCGTCTCTTCTAGTCTTGATGTTTCTAGCATTGATTCTCCATTATCTCCACACAGCGCGTCGTCCTTGCCGCTCATCGGCTTCATTATTCCGACGATGGTAACCCGTGTCATTCAGAAGCTCGTCGACTACACGGAACAATTCCTGTCTGAAGCTGGCCTTAGCATGGTACTAAGCATCACGCGAGAGTCCTCCTCTATCGAATCGAACGCCATTCGTACACTAACGGGGCTCGGTGTGAAGGGACTGATCGTTTTTCCAACAGAAGATGAGAAGTACAACGAATCACTACTGCGTCTGTCGCTCGATAAATTCCCATGTGTGTTCATCGACCGCTACCTGCGCAACATTGAGACATACACGATTACATCAGACAATTACGGCGGTGCGTATAAAGCTGTCTCTCATTTGCTATCCAAGGGTCATCATCAGATTGCACTCATCTCACCTGAGAATGCCAATACAGCCATCGAGGATCGCACGCTCGGCTTCGAGAAGGCGTACATAGATCGAGGTATATCAATCGACAAGAGCTTGTGGTGTCACATCCCTCTCGACATTCTACGCGGTAAGCAAGCATTGGACTATGTAAGCGACTTCTTGCAGGGGCATAGTGGAATTTCGGCAGCTTTCTCCTTAACCGAAGAAACCGCACGCCTTACATCGGCCGCTATCAGCCGTCTCAACAATCACTCAAATATCGATTTGCTATCTTTCGATAATCCACATCTTTCATTCGTAGCTTATGTACAGCAGGATGAACAGGAAATGGCACGTACAGCCGTAAAGCTGTTACTTGAACAAATAGAGAATATATATTCACCTAAGAATGCCGTCATTCCCGTGCAGCTCATCTTCCCCTAACTATTTCATTGGACTTTATCGACACTCTAGGAGCACCTTCAGTAGAAGTTGTCTTCTTTTGCGTTCCAGCGCATAGAGTATAACAATATATCATAAAGGTGCTAGCGGCCAAAACGGGAGATTCGCTCCACTTTGTTACGAAAACCGCTGATTCATACGGATGAAACCGATCTTCGGGTCGGGGAGTGAGTGTCAAGGAATCTCAGAGCATGATGATCATGAAGGAATATTCAAATGTCTCCAGGAACTCAATGAGGAAATAAATATGAAAATGTTTATATGAGCAAATAATTTTCTAGGCGCTGGATGGAGTAAGATCGAGTAGGGATGACATGCCGAGTGTACCGACTTGTACATCGACCGAGCCCCCACCATAGTAGATTGTAAGATATTCATACTGATTTGAGACCATATTTTATTCACGTTTTGTAGCCAACTATTTGTAGAATCTTTATAGTGATTATCGCCGCTGTAGCTTGCAGTAATAGTGTGATTACCAACCGTAAGATCTGACGCCTCATAGACCGCTAGTCCCCTGGTATACAGTCCCTAACTCTACTTTTCCGCCATAAAAAGTGATAGTCCCGCTAGGAACAAACGACTTACAGAGGGAACTTCTGCTATAAACGAGACCGTCTTTCCATAATCCGAAAAAAAGTCTTTTCGTTCTACTTGTGGTACGGTTCATCGCACTATCTGTAACGGCAAGTTATAAGGCCATCCCTTTCGGGATGGCCCTTTCTGTAAACGTGGTTACTCGAGTACTCTGTCATTTTTAATTGAATTTCTTTTAATTAATAGTTCCTAGTAATCTGGAAACAATTGCTGCAAACTCTGCTCTAGTAATATCTTTTTCAGGCTTAAATGTACTGTCTGCGTAACCTGTAATAATATTATTGGATGCGAGTGCATCAATGGAATCATAATACCATGCATTTCTTGTAACATCTTTGAATGATGTGTTTCCAGTACCTGTTAGCTTAAAAGCTCGAGTGATTAGTGTCGCTAATTCACCACGACTAATCTTCTCATCTGGACGGAATCTTCCGTCACTATATCCGTTCATCAAGCCTGATCCAGCAGCTGCACCAATAAACTTATTCGCCCAATGAGTTGGAGATACATCTATAAAGTTACTTTCTTGTCCTTCAAGTCCCATGTAAGTTGCAATTACTTTAATTGCTTCGGCACGAGTCAAACCTGAATTTGGACGGAATGTTCCATCGGAATAACCGGTCAATAATCCCTTAGCAATTAGTGCGTCAATGCTTGCTTTTGCCCAATGATTCATTGTATCTACAAAACTAACAACTTTCGGCTTATCTGCTGGTGTTATTGTTTCTGCAGGTGCCGTTGTTTCTATAGGCGTTGTTACTGCTGGAGGTGTACCTCCTCCAGTATTTGGATTGGTTGGTCCATTATCTGTGTTTGGATTAGGATTAGTAGAGTTTGAAACATATTGAAGTGCTGGAGCAAATGTTGTAAGTAGTCTAGCTTGACTTTGTTGCTCAAGGGCGTAGCCCATGCCTAAAATTTTTGCATCGTCCCATGCTCTACCAACCAGTTGCATAGAAATAGAATATCCGCTGTCATTCGTTCCTACAGGAACAACTACCGTAGGGAGACCCACATTAGAGGTTAATACGCCCGTGTTACGGTCAGAACTTAATTGAGAAGCTGATGCGTCATTGTTATATACATCACTAATAAAACCTGCATAAACAACAGCATCAACGCCATTCGCGTCCATCCAGTTTTTAATAACTTCCTTATAGTCGGTTCTATACTTAATGTAATCTTGTACAGCTTGTTCAGTCATACGAGTTGGAGTACTATATCCTCTTTGATTATAGATAAGCACCTTATCTGAAGCTAGTACACTTGCTCCATCAATATAAGGGAAGTCCTTATGAAGCTCAATATAACGTGCCCAACCTTCAGTAGATCCATTAATACCTGAAGGACGACTAGGGCCTGATGGTACAGCTGACATTTCAACCATTGTCGCCCCCGCTGCTTGAAGCTCTGAGAACTTATCCATCACTGCCCGTCCAGTATCATCATCAGCATATGCAGATACAAAGGAAGCAGGAATATATCCAATTTTCTTTCCTTTCAATGCATTAGCATCCAGAGATTCCTTCCAATCCACTGGACGCTTATGATCTGCATCAGCAGTGACTGTGAAAATATCTTGTGGGTCCGTACCCGTTGTAGTATTCAATATAATAGCTAGGTCAGTTACTGTTTTAGCAATGGGACCTGCATAATCTTGTCCCCAAGTGAGTGGAAGTACTCCTGTAGTACTTGCCATACCGTCTGTACCCCGGAAGCTTTTTAAGCTAGCGCCTGTAGTTGGTGCATAGAGAGATACCCCTGTTTGCGATCCCATTGCTGCTGCTGCAAAATCAGCTGCAACAGATACTGCAGACCCGCCGCTTGAGCCAAAAGATGTTTTTGATGGATAGAGTGCATTCCATGTTTGCTGCCAGCCGCTCTCACTAAAGCTTCCGCTGTTAGCAAACTCAGAAGTATTTACTTTACCAATAATTACAGCTCCAGCTTCCCGCAGCTTTTTCACTTGGAATGCATCGGAATCAGGCTGCCAGCCTTCAAGAGCTTTACTGCCACCTGTAGTAGGCATATCCTTTGTGTCATAAATATCTTTTATCGCAATTGGAATACCCAATAAATCACCTTTTACACCTTGTGCACGGGCATCGTCAGCAGCTTTTGCTTGGTTAAGCGCAGTTTCAGATACATGCAGGAATGCATGGAATCCCAATTGTCCCTCATCGTATACCTTGATTCTATCTAAATAGGCTTGAGTAATTTGTACAGAAGTAGTTTTACCATTAATCATATCCTTCTGCATTTCTGCAATTGATTTATTCTTAACATCATACGGCGATGAAGTTATTAATTCTTTGGCCGCAGGAGCATTTGGAATATCCAGATGATCTCCAGTATCAAGTCCCTCTATAGCAGATATATCCCAGTTGCTAATTGAACGAATTTGTGCGTTTGTTAATCCTGTTACATCCAGCAGACTATTAAGTCCATCTAGCATAGCAACCAGATTTTTCAACCCTTCTTCACCAGCTTCTCCAACTTGTACATAATTTACTAGGGACTTCGATTCGCCCGGCCCAATATTGAGTGAATTAATGAACCCATAGAAATTCGCTTCATTTCCATACTCAGCTAAGGGTACTGTGAATGGATCCTGTTGCTGATTCCCTAGACCTGTTAATCCATTATCAAACGGTTTTGGTGATCCCACTGCAACGCCTAGCGGCTTATTGTTTCTGGCACTGCTATCTACAACAATCCATGAATCATCTGTTGTTACCTTTAGATCGCCTGAGTAGGTTGCCTTAACTACTGAAGCATTTGTTGTTGTGCCATATCCTAAAGAGCCACCGAATGATACATCAACTTTTATAGCGACATCATTTTTATTAGTGAATGTATCAAAGAATCTCGTTCGATTATGAATAGTATCCACATACACCTCACGTGTTACAGTTACATTTCCTAGATTTACAGATTGAGCCGAAGTAAACTTATTAACGCCATCGTATTTCAAGTCAAACCCACGCATCATTTGACCATTCATCAGTGGAGCTGAAGGCGAGGACACTTTAACAAAGATATTGCCGAAACCTTGTACTTGTGTAGCACCAACTGTACGCAAACTTCCTGTGTCTAAGCTAGGAGCAAAAACATCGTGAATCTCCCATACTGTGCCACTTTCTGAAGTAACTCTAGTTAAAGCGTCAGCTGTTTGGAACGGAATTACACTCGTAGCAATAACAGATAACACAATTGAAGTAGCTATAAATTGCTTTTTACTCCAATTTTTTTTTGCAGGTGAATATTCAGATCGGGTGGAACCAGAATGATCTCTTTTAGTTTCACGTAGACGTTTGAACTTATTCATGTGCGTAATCTCCTTTTCCTTTATGTATTTTATTATTTAATGTTAGGAAATATAACACTAGTATTTGTTACAGTCAATAAATATTATCAATTTAATATATTTTGAGTTTGAAAAAAAGGAAAAAAAGGCTTTTTTGATTATTTTGTGTAATGTATATGTGAAATATTATGTTAAATAGATAACGTTATATGATAGGTTTTAGGGGCCATAGGATATTGAGTATCTTCATCCGCCTGCATCATCAAAAACCTTTAATTTCACGAAATCAAAAAGAAGAGGAACAGCTAATAATTAACGGAGAATATTATGTTTTTCATTTCATGAAAGTGGAAGATTTCTATATGGGAGAATGGCATAAAGCGGAATCACTGATGATTCCAGATGCACGAGCCCGCAAGATCAATAATGGACATCCTGAAAAGAGTAAGGTATCTGCTGGGAAAGAAGCCATAAGAATAGCCAGGTAGTATATCTGGAATAAGTGGGATTTCATTGTGGAAACCACTTTAGCGGGTGGTAACGTTATAAGGCAGATGAGGGATACAAAGGAACAAGGCTTTGAAATTATTGTGTTTTTATGTGGGACTAGAAGATGTTCGACTAAATATTGAATGTATTGCTCTACGTGTGAAAAACGGTGGCTATCATATTGAAACCGAGGATATTGTTAGACGCAATTTAACAAGTATGAATAATCTCACTTAGAGTTGATTGATCAATTAATTGTTATTGATAATAGTAAAGCTGTAATTGGTTTATTTTTTTTGACATCACATCGTGTCCATAACCTCAAAAAATTCGATAATACTGGAGAAGACATGGAGGATCTGATCTCCATCGGCACGATCGGCCTGATTAAAGCCATCGAGAGCTATCGCCCGAATAAAGGGACAAAACTGGCCACATTTGCGGCTCGTTGTATTGAAAATGAAATCCTGATGCACCTTAGATCCTTGAAGAAAACACGGAAAGACGTATCTCTGCACGATCCAATTGGGACAGACAAAGAAGGTAATGAAATTACACTCATTGATATCCTCGGTTCGGAAGCGGATGATGTTATTAAAGAAGTGGATTTGAAGATCGAGAAGAGCAAGAAGAGCAAGATATATCGAAACCTCGATATATTGGATGACAGGGAAAAAGAAGTTGTCGTTGGTCGGTTTGGATTGGATACAGGCGGGGAAGAGAGGACACAGAGGGAGATTGCGAAGGAGCTGGGAATTTCGCGGATAGAGAAGCGGGCACTCATGAAGCTGTATCATGAGTTTTATAAGGCTAAGCGCTAGGATCTTAAATAATAACTAAAGATTCACTATAGAGTGTTTTAAAAGCGACTTGCCAACAGGGGAGTTGCTTTTTTGTTAATTCAATTAGTTGGGATAAATGAACAAAAAAACATATTCAGAAAATTATCTTTTTAGCTGCTGAGGGCGGGGGGGCGAACCCGTACGGTACTCACGTACGCAAGATTTTAAGTTCTGCGCTTCTACCTACTGCAATTCACCGTGATCCCGATCATTTTGGTGGTCGGATCAGCCTCCTTTGCCTTCCGGTGGTAGACGCCGGAAAGCAGAACGATAGGCTGCCTGGGTAACACCGTGTAGGTTCGCTCCTCCATCGCAATGGCATACATAGAGCAGCATACATAGAGCAGCTCGAAATCGTACAGCCTCCTTCTCGGGAACAAGCGAGGTGCGATCCTCTGGAACTGTGCGTAATGGATGGAGGGAGTCCGCTCCTGGAAGGAGACTCGCTTGCGGACCGGTGTTGGAGAGGGGGTGGTTCATAGCGGGACAGCTCCCTTACATAGAATTAGACAGAATAACGGAATCGTGCAAAAAGTAACTTTCTTAGCTAAATAAAACTATCCATCATTCTTATATAATAAAGGTAACAAGGTATCATAACTGGATAAAAGTTATTCTGTATTAATCCGGTATAATACAAATGTAGTAGAAGGATATGCATGAAGAATGGTAAATCATCAATACCCAAGAAGACTAGACGCTGTAGGGAGACTTCGGCTTCTCCCAACATGGAGCTTGGATTAACATAAAATAACCTCCGCGAGTGAGAAGGATAGGATGGATGCATCATGAAAAGGTACGGGGCGGTCGTGATAGGCTGCGGTTATATGGGCTCTCTCCACTTGGACGCGATATCACGACAGGAGCGGGTCCGGTTGATCGGCGTGGTGGATTGGAACCGGGACAGGGCCTCCTTAGTGGCAGGCCAATACGGAGCCGAGTGTTGGAGCACGGATTACCGGGCCTTGATCGAGCGTGACGATGTGGATCTGGTTATTATCGCCACGTACCCGTCCTCCCATCTGGAGATCGCAAAAGATTGTCTCGCTGCAGGGAAGCATATCCTATGCGAGAAGCCGATGGCGGGCAATGCACGGGAAACGCAGGAATTCATGAAGCTGGCCCGTGGAGCCAAAACCAAGGTCCTGATCGGTCACATCCTTCGCCATAACACCACGTACCAGGCGGTTATGAAGATGATCCGGGAGGGCGCTATCGGCTTCCCCTTGGTCATCCGGTTATCCCAATTGAAGCCCTCCAAAAACTGGGCTTCCCAATTGTCCCTGCTCCGGGACGTCTCGCCGATCGTGGATTGCGGCGTTCATTATATCGATGTGATGCGTTGGGCTACAGGGGCGGACGTGGTAAGCGTCAACGGGATTGGGCAGCGTCTCTATGAAGAAGTCCCGCCGTACACTTACAATTACGGACTAATGACCCTCCGTCTGTCGGACGGCTCCATCGGCTACTTTGAGACGGGATGGGGCAAGGGGATTCCGACTGATAACCGGAAGGAATTCATCGGACCCGCAGGCCGGATCCGTATCATCTACAAGAACGATCGACCGCGAGAGGATCAGCATTTGGGAAATCTGGTCGAGGTCGAAGACCACCGGAAAGGAACGTTCCGGCAGATCAATATGGACTTCTCCGTGAAGCCTACGGGTGCCCAACTGGACTATTTCCTGTCCATGCTGGAGAACAACTTGCCCGCTATACCGGCAATGGAGGATGCTTGCCGGGCGATGGAGATCGCTCTCCTGGCCGACCGGGCGATTCATGAAGGAATTACGTTACCTTGCGCGAAATAATGGTGGGCCAACATGGTGATGGTAACAGGGGGTGGTCCGGTGCATGGTGTACACCTGCTGAAGGACTATATCGTCCACACCCATGTGAAGGACGGCATCCGACATCAGCTGCTCGAACCGAGGGATGTATACGGTGCCGTCGGGTACCAGCCGCTGGATCATCAACGGATTGCAGAGCTTGTAAGCTCCGGAGCCATATTCCAGGAGGTTCCGTTGGGCGAGAGGAAGGGCCGCCTTGCAGGAGAGCGGATACGGGGAGGATGCGCCCGAGAGGGATATAGAGCGGGCGGTCTCCTTCATCCTCCAATACAGGTAACGGCAGACGGCCGTGCGAAATCTCGGGGATCGAAACTGCGTATTGGAAACCGGGGAATCGCGGCGGATCTAAATAATCAAGTTAATTAATGGGGTTGTTTTGCTGTGTTAGCCCCAGTGGGATTCCGAACAGAAGGGAATGAACCATGGAAAGAAAATTAGAAACCTTAGTAATTTCCCGCCTGGCAAATCAGACGGATGGTTCAGATACAGAAGAAGTCCAGATCATCAAGCAGTATCAATGGCTTAAAGGGTATAACCCGGTCGTTACAGCAAGATTAAATTACAGTCAGGAGGATCTGAAGCTTCAGTTTAAGGTTTACGAAAAGAATCCAATACGAACATATAGAAACATGAATGATCCCGTGTATAAGGATAGCTGCATCGAGTTCTTTTTTCAGCCTACTCCTGATTCGGACCAGCGCTATATGAATTTCGAATTTAATGCGAATGGCGCAATTCTCTTGCAGATAGGAGCGGATCGGTATGATCGCTTCCCAATCACTATCAATCCGGCACTTTTCCACGTCCTATGCACCACGGATCAAATCAATGTTAAAGGAGAAGTCTATTGGGAATTAAGCTTTTCGATCTCATGGGCTTGGGTACAATCTTATTTTTCGGATTTTCGGGTAGTACCGGGAAAAAGGATAAGAGGTAACTTTTACAAGTGCGGCGACGATACGACCTATCCGCATTTTGGAACATGGAGCAAAGTTCATTCGAACAAACCAGATTTTCATAGAAGCTGTGATTTTGGGATTCTGTACTTAGAGTAACTGCGAAATGCAGCGTCAATGAATAACTTCCGAAGCCGCATATACGGGGTTGGAGGTTTTTTATATTTTTTAGGGAAATTAGTCAAATAGAAACAAGATTGATATCATTTCAAATTAAATATAGGTTTATATCTCTATTTGGTAAATAAGTGAGGGAATATATGGAAAAAGTTATGGATATAATCAACAAATGGAACCCAATCGAAATATACCCATTATTGGAGGACGAATATCAATCTGAATCAAAACAGATTATGATAGCGGATATAAATTCTGAATCAGCAGAAACATTGGCTAAAGAGATTTTTAATGTATTTAACGAAAGTTTTGGAAAAAAGTTCAAGAAATCTCTCAAAGAATGTGAGGTAATCGCTGAAGAAATACTAAGATGCAAGCTTGAAAGCTAACAGGTTATCAAATTTGATAGTGCATCATACCTTTCAACAGTTCTTTTTTTGTGGGGCTACCAGTGCCGAATGAAACCTTCATTTAACCAATAACACACTTAACCCATTTAATGCCGTTGTAATAATTATTGAGTTCTTTTATACGCACGATGGTTACTATTGAGTTTACTCTAAGGGAAAAGAGAAGTCCTTTATGGCTTTATTAACTATAATGGAAGAAGCATAAATAAGCCTCATTGAATAACTTTACGTGGAGAAGTGGGTACAATAGGCTGTTATGCCAGGCGAATCACTTGCGGTTTGCTGCTATTCGCAAGTAATCGTGCCCATAGAGGCTCCGCGTCAAGGGGACATACTAAAGATGGTTTATCTTCTAGATACATTAGAAATTTCTCGTCCCAAAAAGAGGAATTTTATAAAAATAGTAAAATTGTATAAAGTACAATAACTAATAGGAGTTGCTTCAATGCCACCTTATTTTTCAGTACATTATTCTTTTCCGTGCTCAACGTACAATGAAAGTTTTGTCAGTGAGATTTACAACATAATATTTAGCCGATTTCCATTTAAGTCGGGTTATTGGATGTCAGAGAAAAACACGCTAGAAGAGATAATAAAATGGAATACATCCAAACTTGCTAAGAAATTCAAGCTGGGATTTGACCAGCATGTAAAGCATGACTATAAACAAATTCTTCTTGAGTCGGATTTGTTCAGACATCTTCGTTTATATTGGATGTACGAATCAAACGAGATTGTTTTGCATTTGATTCTTCCTGAAGATGACATCTTCGTAAATGATAAATATTTGAAGTACGACAGTACGAAGTTAGTGCCTCTTCTTAATATTTCCGAAAAGATATGGGACTCTTTTGAAGTAAACACAATTCAGACATATCATGAATTAGGGGCACCGACAAGTTATAAGGAACTCCTAGACGGTGAGCAACCATCGTCAGAACCATTCAGCATTGTTTCAACTGAGGCGTTAAGTCGAATCAAGAATGTGCTGAATGACAAATTATTAGTTAAGGAATTGAATCGTGGTTTTCTAATAATTCAGAAGGAAATTGGCGTTCAATTTTAATTGAGGTGGGTTTGAATGAACAACGAGGAAAGGCTAGTTGCTGAAGAGACAATCCACCACTTATTTGTGGGTTCGAGTGTTGATGGGATACAATTTGGATTATCTCCCGCGACAACAAAAATTTACTTTACTCATTATGACAGGAATAGCGATGAAGATTTTGTTTATTTGAATATTGAATCTAAATGGTCAATTTACCCAAACACTACTGGTTCATTTCCGGATTCAGAACTCGAAATGATAGATATGACTGAAGAAGAGGAATACTGGAATTTATACAAAATAAGACGTCAGAAAGTAACTCAAATAAGAATTGGTGAAATGTCTCCACATCTATACATCACATTGGAATCCGGTTTGATTCTTTTTATTAACGGGTTTCATGAAAAGTATGAGTGTTGGCAATCAGGAGTTCTTTTTGATAATTTATGGTTAGTAGTTGCATGCCCCGGAAACGGAATAGCCACTTGGACTCCAACGAAAAAATAGATAACTAAGGTGAATACTCCTGCATCTATTTTGATGTTGTCAATAATGCTTAGTCCACACATGTGGAGTGCTGTTCACTATTAGTGAGAAAAGAATAAATACAATATGTATCGATGTAGACCCTTCCTACTTTGGGAGGGTTTTTCTTTTGGAGATGGAATATTAAACCTAATGGGCCAAGCTATTTGAATGGGGTGGGGACATTGGGACAAAGAGCGAATTTAATTATTGTTAGAAATAAATCTTATGAGTTGTATTACAGTCATTGGTGTGCGAACACTTTGCCAAAAGATTTATTTTGGGGAGAACAATATGCCATTAATTTTATCGAGATGCAGACAAAGCTTGATGAATCAGGTTGGTTGGATGATGTTTGGGCAGAAGGTGGGGCAATTCTTGATTTAGATAAAAAGAAATTATTATTCTATGGTGGTGAGGATATACTTTACGACATTCCACTAAGGAATCTCTATTTGAAACTTATGGGGAATATTTGGTATGGATGGGAAATCCAATGGGCTTATGAAGGTATAATAGATTTAGCAACATATGTTGGTTACCCTAAGGAAAAAGTATTAACAAGTTCTGAAGATGATATAAATGATTTAAGTTTAGCACCTCCGGAAGAGAAGAACTGGGTTGATACGGTGGCAAGTGTAAGGTTCTCTCAAAACGAATTACTTCTATTTCCGTTATGTGGGGGAATAGACGTTTATTTATCATACGGACCTGATTTGATTAACAAAATAGATAAATCCTATGGTTACAAAAGTATTTTCTTAGATGAATGGTCTAAGGATTTCCCTATGGGGGGCTTCCATATTGATATATTGTCGAGAAGATTAGAGTTTTGGCATGCTAATGATATTCCAAACATATCTCAAGAACTTCAAGCAAAATGGTTTGATTGGGAAGTTATTGATAATTATAGCAATTACGAAACACAGTATAAAAGCACTAATGGACTGCTACAGTTCCAAGACATTAATCAGCATCAATTATTGGAGAAACTAAAGGTTTTACTATTGAATGAATCATCAAATCCATTGGATACGTTAGCGTACATTGTTAAAAAAGAAGCAGATGCGGGAAGAAAGGTAGAAATAAGTCCGTACGCATTAAGATATGATAAATATGAATTGCCTAGAAATGTAAGAGAAGAAATACTAGACTTTGCAATAGATAATTTATAGTTATAATCCCTTTAACTGTCTCTGAGACTTGCTCTGAGGCTTTTTTTTATGGAGGCAGTGGGTGTCGATTAAATCCGAATTTCGACCACTTAAGAGGATTTCAGTCTTTAAAGGCAAGAAATAGCACAGGAGAAAGTATCGTTCGATTGAAGAAGGTACTCAAGCAGTTTATGAAGTTGGATGAACTGACTTCTGAAATGGTGCATAGATTTATTGATATGATTGAAGTTCAAACGGATGGCTCGATAAACATTAATTACAAGTTAACCGCCACCGCTCTTCTTACGGCTTAAAATACAGTGACTGACACTCAAGTCATATGGAGTATGGAAACAATGCTGATTCATAATATGAGAACAAAATTCGTCACCAAGGCTTAAATTCTTATAATCTGATCTGTGCTTATTTGCTTGTGTTAAGTTATTAGTGGAGATTCCAAAATCGATTTCTCAAGTCGGGATTTTTAATATAAACCCCGTTACTATGAGTAGTGGTATTATAAAGGTGAAAAAACGAAATGACTGGTTATCTAAAGCGGCAGTTCCTTAGTTGTGTAGAAAAAATATTTTAAGGATTGATTGTGTTCTTCAGCGATAATAATACAGAGAATTATTTAAATGCAGCATTATCACAGTGGATTTTTTAAATAGAATTAAATTTTCGTGGATTGATTATTCTGCATATTGAATTCGTTGAGTGGTTACTGATTCCAATCGCCGTCTCGTTTATCATTCTCAATGAATCTGGTGGAGCGATTATTTCTTAAATGAGATGTAGTACGATCAAAATGACATCGTATCGTGTCCACAACGTCAAGAAATTCGATAACACCGGAGAGGGAGAGGACATGGAGAGGACATGGAGGATTTAATCTCCATCGGCACAATCAGCCTGATTAAAGCCATCGAGAGCTATCGCCCGAACAAAGGGACAAAGCTGGCCGCTTTGGCTTCTCGTTGTATTGAAAATGAAATTCTGATGCACCTAAGATCTTTGAAGAAGACTCGTAAAGATGTGTCACTACACGATCCGATTGGGACAGGCAAGGAAGGTAATGAAATTACACTTATCGATATCCTCGGCTCCGAAGTGGATGATGTCATTAAAGAAGTAGATCTTAAGATCGAGAAGAGTAAGATTTATCGCAATCTCGATATTTTGGATGACCGGGAGAAGGAAGTCGTTGTGGGACGTTTTGGAATTGATACAGGTGTTAACATTAATGTATTAAAAGGCGACTTGTCTGCGGATAAGTTGTTTTTTTTTTTTTTTTTTTTAGGAAAGGTGATTAGATAACAAAGTATCCCGGATCCTGGAATATTAAAAAACGGGATACCTCATTAGCTGTAATAATATCGGACAGTCTCTTTCCTAGAATGCTCCCTTCAAATAATGTTCAGTCCGTTGTTTCTGTATTTTTTTGTTTATCAGGAGAAATGCCGGGAGCTGTGATCTCTGGTTCGTCGCCCTGCAAAGCACCCACGATTTCTTCCAGCTTACCTGTTGCTCCCATATCGCCAGCCAGGCTTGAATCGGGTTCGGTTATAGGATCAACACCCGGGCCGCGCCCATCAAGCGGAGCTTTCTTGTCGCCCTTCATTTGATCGTCTCCTTTTTGTGTAGTCTTTGTATTTCTTTCCAATCCAAATCAAGAAAATATGATATAATGACGTCGTTATTGTAAGTTGCATTTTTAATATGAAAATAGGATGGACAATATGAGGGGATATATTCATAACGTCGATAAAAAACGATTGCTTATTATGATTATCGGCAATGTATTTCTGGGCATGGGAATTAGTATTTTCAAGCTGTCCGGTATGGGGAATGATCCCTTCAGCGGTATGGCAATGGCACTTGCAGAGAGCGTCGGTATAACATATGCGAATTTTTTGATCTTATTGAACCTGGTATTGTTTGTAATCGAATTCATAACAGGACGAAAGTTTATTGGAGTCGGGACTTTCGTAAACGCAATTCTTTTAGGATATATTGCTACTTTCTTTCATAATAATTGGCTATCTCTGTTCGGCGAACCTCATTTGTTATGGCAGCAAGTGGTTATCGTAGCAATTGGAGTGGTGGTATGCAGTTTTGGGGTATCCCTGTATCAGACATCGAAGGTGGGAGTAGCTCCCTACGACAGCTTGTCCCTGATTATGAGAGAGAACTTCCCTAAAATATCTTATTTTTGGCACCGGATGTTTACGGATGCTCTTTGTGCTCTGATTTGTTTCCTGGCAGGAGGCATTGTAGGCTTAGGAACTTTGGTGTCAGCACTTGGTCTGGGACCCATCATTCATTTTTTTGATGTGAATTTTACGGAGAAGCTTCTGGCAAAAAGGCGTACCAATTAAAAAAAATGAATTGAAGAAAGGCGGGGCAGATCAATCTGCCCCGCCTTTACTGTAATTTGAAGGTCCATTCCTAATGAGCGGATGAACTTTTTATTTTATTATTTTTATGGATATCTTCCGTACCACTATCCAAGGCAGTCTTGTAGTAGAAGCATTTGTGTTCTATGACTTCCATCGTTTTTTTCAATTCTTCCATCTGCGCTTCTACGGAAGCTTTCCGCTCCAGAAACATGTCATATCTTTGCTGTAAGGTGGAATCCCCCTCAGAGCACCACTCAATGAAATGTTTTATTTCTTTAATTGGCATCCCGGATGACTTCAGGCATTCAATTACCTTTAAAGCGTCCATATCGGATTGTTTGAATATACGTTTACCGCCGGAGGTTCTTTCTATAGAAGGGAAAAGACCTTCCTTGTCATAGTAACGCAGGGTATGTGGTGTCATGTTAAAGGACTCTGCAACTTCACTTATGGAGTATGTCTTCATCATCTATCTCCAATCTCAAATATATTTTGTGCTTGACTTAGAGTTAACTTTAAGTAATAACATATGTTTTGTAAAGCTGACGTTTTAGATTTTATTATTAACCAGAAGAGAGGTTTCACTATGATAAAAGTTAATGCACGCGCTACATTCAGTCAGGAAGGTCCATTTAAGCTAACCACAATCGAACGCCGAGAACTGCAGCCGCACGATGTTCTTATTGAGATTAAATACGCTGGTATTTGCCACTCGGACATTCATACTGCCCGCGGGGAGTGGGGACCGGTCAACTATCCACTCGTTCCGGGACATGAGATCGCCGGAATTGTCAGCCAGATTGGTTCTGAAGTCACAAAGTACTCAGTGGGCGACCGGGTAGGGGTGGGTTGTATGGTTGACTCCTGTGGAGAGTGCAGTAATTGCCATAAAGGTGAGGAGCAGTATTGCCTGAGTGGAAATACGGGCACCTATGGAGCTATCGACCGGTACGGGCAGTATACGCAAGGCGGCTACTCCACTCATATCGTCGTAACCGAGGATTTTGTGGTTCGGATCCCTGACAGTATTCCGCTTGATGCTGCTGCACCGCTTCTGTGTGCAGGAATCACCACCTATTCACCTCTGCGTCATTGGGGAGCAGCTCCCGGTAAAAAAGTAGCTGTAGTGGGTCTTGGTGGGCTTGGACATATGGCTGTGAAGATCGCTCATGCCATGGGGGCTGAGGTTACTGTTTTATCACAGTCCCTGAAGAAGAAGGAAGACGGATTGCAATTAGGGGCGGATCATTATTATGCCACTAGCGATCCGGAGACATTTAAACAGCTTGCCGGTTCGTTCGATCTAATCGTAAATACTGTAAGCGCGCAGATTAATATCGATGCCTATCTTTCGCTCCTGGCGCTGGATGGTACATTAGTCAATGTCGGTGCGCCTGCTGATCCTTTGGCAGTAAACGTGTTCTCACTGATCGGCCACCGCCGCTCGTTTGCCGGATCGATGATTGGCGGAATTCGTGAAACGCAGGAAATGCTTGATTTCTGTGCTGAACATAATATTGCATCTGAAATCGAGGTCATTTCTGCTGACCGGATTGATGAAGCCTGGGAGCGTGTGCTTGCTTCAGATGTCCGTTACCGGTTCGTCATCGACATCAGCACGATGGGGAACAACGAATAAGAGACGCCCTCTTTATTGACATCACATCGTGCATCGGCTTGTTAAATGCCATTAAGAGCTATCGTCCCAATAAAGGAAGTAGACGGTCATTCTTGTAGTCTAACAAACATAAAGAACCCAAGCGATTGAATTTTAAATCGCTTGGGTTCTTTGCTTCATTTTCATAGGTTATTTTTTTATCTCAAAATTATGAATTCATCAACTGATATTAGGTGTAGAGTCTCTTATGATGAGTTTGGTATAAATATGAGAAACCTGATAGGGTTGCTTCGGATCATTAATTCGGGAAAGTAGCATTTCGGCTGCTTTGACACCCATCTCATTACTATAAATATGAACCGTAGTAAGATGGGGTTCTACAATGCTTGATTCAGGACCGTTATCAAAACCACAAATGACGATGTCGTTAGGAATGGAAAGCACATTTTTGAGTGACTTCATAAAGGTAACCGCAATATAATCGTTAGCACACACGAAAGCAGAAGGGAGCTCATTTATTTGACTTAGTCTAGTATCTGCCCACTCTGGACTAGAGAAAAATAGTTGATCGTCATCGAGAATGCATTGTGTGAGATCAAGCTGAATCCCGGATTCTATTAGTGCACGATTAAAGCCCACCCATCTTTCATTAAAACTCCTACAGTGATTATAGTCCCCGATGAACCCCAGTGATTTGTAACCGCCCTCAATTAACTTTTTGGAAAGTTGGTATGTGCTGTGTTCGTTCTCCATGAGAAGTACATCTGCTTGGAATTCAGGGTAACAGACATCTCCAGAGCAGTCGATGAAAATAGTTGGAATACCTAGACTTGTAATCAGCTTACTATATTCCGAGTTGAACAACTCAATACAAATAATTCCGTCTACATTGGAGACATCAAAATTATTTGGAAGAGTCAGGGACTTTTGATCAATGTCTCTAATAATGTGCATGGATAAATTATATCCTTCTGCACTGATTCTTTTTTCCATGCCACTGATCAGTTTCGACCCAAAGTGGGAAGTGTTAGGTAAGTTTTCTGTTAATAAAGCGATGTTTCCAGAGTTTCTGGATTGAACACTCTCGGTGTCCATAAAAGCAAATTGTTTATATTTTAACTCTATTGCTTTCTTAATTACTTTGTTTCTGGTTTCATCAGGTATACCGTTCGTTCCATTTAGGGCTTTAGAAGCTGTATTTCTGGAGATTCCTAAAGCATCCGCGATATCTTGTATGGTTACTTTTTCTCTGGCCATCTATGTAATTCACCTCTATATTCTTGTTCTTAATATTCGCCACAAATAGTGTACTATTTGCCATTATTCCAACTCTCTTAAATGTATATTAGTTTGCTGAAAATAGCAACATGATATTTACAAATGCACAATTTAGTTTACATTTTATCGTGACGTTGATGTGCAAAAAAAATAGCTTTGTTTTCATATTATTGAGAAAATGATGAGATTGAAGTATATATTCTTATTTAAATTGGCTGTATTTGTAATTATGTAAAATTGTATACGCCATTTATGAACATAATAATTTGTCATATGCACATAAATATTTTTACAAAATGTATTGACGAACGATTAAGTGTTTGGTAAATTGTAAAAGCAGCAGGACATAAGTGAGATTGAAAGCCCTTACTGCATCAAGATGTAAACATTGATAAGAACGGAGGTAAAGGCATTGCATAACCCAATAGAAGCCGAACACGGAATAACGGTGACGCGACATAAGAGTTCCTTAATGGATTATTTAAAGAAGCACTACTTTCTTTATATTTTGCTCGCACCAGCTGTGATTCTGACCCTTATTTTTAAATACGGTCCTATGTATGGTGCGATTATCGCCTTTAAAGATTTCAGCCCAATCAAAGGAATTATGGGGAGTGAATGGGTAGGCTTGTACAACTTCGAGAAATTCCTTTCTTCTCCCAATTTCGAAGTAATCTTTTTGAATACGCTTAAATTAAGTTTCTTCGGATTAATTCTGAGTTTTCCAATTCCGATCCTGCTTGCCTTGATGTTGAATCAAATTCGCCGTGCAGGCGTCAAAAAGAACATTCAATTGTTCTTGTATGCACCTAACTTTATTTCTGTTGTCGTTGTGGTCGGGATGTTGTTTATCTTCTTGTCCCCAACGGGACCGATTAACCAGTTTTTCACCTGGCTTACAGGTGAACCAATTATGTTCATGTCTCGTCCCGAGTACTTCCGTTCGATCTACATTTTATCCGATATTTGGACCGGAGCTGGTTGGGCATCCATTATTTATGTAGCAGCGCTTGCTAATGTCGATCCTGAGTTACATAATGCAGCCAATCTTGACGGCGCTAATCTTCTACAAAGAATACGCCATATCGATCTGCCAACCATTCGTCCAATTATGGCTATTGTATTTATCCTTGCAGCTGGTGGGATTATGTCCATTGGCTTCGAAAAAGCCTATCTCATGCAAACGGCGATGAACTTGCCAACCTCAGAAATCATTCCGACTTACGTTTATAAAATTGGTTTGCAGTCGGGCGATTATGCTTATTCAGCCGCAGTAGGATTGTTTAACTCTATCATCAACATCGTCTTGCTCGTCACCGTTAACTTCACCGTGAAGAAACTGAATGAGGGTGAAGGTCTTTACTAAGAAAGGAGCAACAAGCTATGCCCATTAAACATTCCGGATTAGATCGTTTTATCATCGTGTTGAATGCGATCTTCCTGACGCTGGCCGTACTTATCATCGTACTTCCCTTGATTTATGTAGTGATTGCCTCTTTTATGGATCCATCTGTCCTGCTCAGTAAAGGATTATCATTCAACCTATCGGACTGGTCATTAGAAGGGTATAAAAAAATTCTTTCTAATCCTGCCATGATCCGAGGTTTTGGAAACTCTGTTTTATACTCTGTTTCATTTGCTATGATTACCGTTCTCGTCTCAATCTGTGCCGGTTACGCACTGTCCGATGACAGGCTCAAAGGAAAAGGGTTCTTCATGACATTGTTTATTATCACCATGTTCTTTGGGGGTGGACTCATACCTACATATCTGCTCGTTAAGAACCTTGGTCTGCTTGATACAGTATGGGCGGTGATCATTCCAGGGGCGGTCAATGTTTGGAACATCATTCTCTCTAGAACTTTCTTCAAAGGAGTTCCGAATGAAATGAAGGAAGCCGCTAATGTAGACGGAGCTTCCGAGATGCGGATTTTCTTCAGTGTCGTTTTACCGCTCTCCAAACCGATTGTTTTTGTGCTCGCTCTTTATGCCTTTGTTGGCCAGTGGAATTCCTACTTTGACGCTATGATCTATTTAGATAATCCTAATCTTCATCCACTGCAGCTCGTGTTGCGTTCCATCTTGATCCAGAATCAGGTAGATCCGGGCATGATCAGCGATCAACTTGCCATGGCGGAAATGAAGCGATTGTCTGAAATCATCAAGTATGCTGCCATCGTTGTTTCTAGTTTGCCACTCATTGTTATGTATCCATTCTTCCAGAAGTACTTTGAAAAAGGTGTTATGGTCGGTTCCCTTAAGTAGGAAACAGGCTGCACATAGATAAAGATTAATTCATTCATATCTAATTTGGAGGTCATACCCTATGAAAAGAATTAAGAAATCAAGAGTTTCGACGAAAGCAGCTTCTGTAACTGTACTTGCTTCACTTATGTTCCTTAGTGCATGCGGTGGAGGAGGAGGGGGAAGTGCAGCTAGTAAAGAACAGGACGCCAGCGGTAAAGTAACTTTGAACTTTATTACGCAAAGCTCTCCACTTGCACCAACGGATCCAAATGAAAAACTGATTAATAAACGTCTTGAAGAAAAGACGAATGTTCATATTAATTGGAAGAATTTCACGAAAGACGTATTTGTTGAAAAAAGAAACTTGGCTGTGGCAAGTGGTGATCTTCCTGATGCAATTTTTAATGCGGACTATAGTGACTATGAGCTGCTCAAGCTTGCTAAAGATGGTGCCATCGTCCCGCTGAATGATCTCATCGAGAACAATATGCCAAACTTCAAAAAGGTGCTGGAAGAAGCACCAGAATATAAGAGTATGATTACGGCACCAGATGGCAATATTTATGCCTTTCCATGGATTGAAGAGCTGGGTAGCGGTAAAGAAAGAATCCAGGCGGTAGATAGTATGCCTTGGATCAATGTGGAATGGCTTAAGAAGCTTGGCCTTGATATGCCTAAAACAACAGAAGAATTAAAGGAAGTATTAATTGCATTCAAGACAAAAGATCCAAATGGCAACGGTAAGGCTGACGAAATTCCATTGTCCTTTATTAACAAGCCGGGAGCAGAAGATCTGGCATTCCTATTTGCTTCGTTTGGATTGGGTGAGAACCCTGACCATGCGGTTGTGAGCAATGATGGGAAAGTGATATTTACGGCGGCACAAGAAGACTACAAGGAAGCAGTTTCTTTTATTAACGAGCTGTATAAAGAAGGACTCATTGATATTGAAGCCTACACACAAGACTGGAGTACTTACCTTGCAAAAGGAAAGGATCAGAAATACGGACTTTACTTCTCATGGGATAAGGCCAACATCACCGGAGATAATGACAGCTACGAAGTTATGCCTCCACTTGCTGGACCCGATGGTGAAGTTAACGTAACAAGAACGAACGCGCTTGGTTTGGGAAGAGGTAAGATGGTTGTCACAAGCGCCAATAAGAACTTGGAAACGACAGCCAAATGGGTTGATCAACTCTTCGATCCGATTCAATCTGTACAGAACAACTGGGGGACGTATGGAGATGAGAAACAGCAGAATATTTTCGAATTTGATAAAGAAAAAGGAATGCTGAAACATTTGCCGCTGGAGGGTGCAGCTCCTGTAGAACTACGTGAGAAAACAAGTGTCGGTGGACCCCTAGCTATTCTTGATTCTTATTATGGGAAATACACAACCATGCCGGATGATGCCAAAAGCAGAATGGATATTATCAAGAATATCATGGCGCCAAAGATGAAAGCAGAAAACGTAATGCCGAGTGTATTCCACTCCATTCAAGAGCTTGATCGCCTTACGACAATTGAAACGGATCTTTTTGCCTACGTGCTTAGAATGCGCACAGAATGGTACCAAAACGGTAAAATCGAAGCGCAGTGGGATGAATATCTGAAAGAATTGGATCGTCTGGGCTTGCAAGAATGGCTTGAAATTAAACAAGGCGGATATGATAGAGCAACCCAATAACAAATGATTACTATTGTGGGATGAAGGCCGAGTTCCATGCAGTTACACTGCTATACACGACCTTCATCTATATAAAGAGAGATGATCTTAGAACGGGAGTAAAGGAGAAAACAATAATGTCTACGATTGCGAAACAAAATTACCGAGGTGTATATCATTTTTCCCCTAAGGAAAAGTGGATGAATGATCCAAACGGAATGGTTTATTTTGAGGGTGAATATCATTTGTTCTTTCAGCACCATCCGGGTGGAATGACCATGGGAGCTATGCACTGGGGCCATGCGGTCAGCAAGGATCTTGTTACATGGGAGGAACTGCCTATCGCTCTCGCTCCAGATGAATTAGGTATGATTTTTTCCGGCAGTGCTGTAGTTGACTGGAATAATACGACTGGATTTTTTGAAGGTAAACCAGGTTTAGTAGCGATTTTTACGCATCATTTGGATATGCCAGAAGGCAAGCCAGCCATTCAGCGTCAAAGCTTGGCCTACAGTAAAGATAACGGAAGAACCTGGACGAAGTATGAAGGAAACCCGGTACTTGAACATGATACATTCATTGATTTCCGTGACCCCAAAGTATTTTGGAATCAAGATACGAATCAATGGGTGATGATTGTAGCTTGTGGTCAAACGGTGTGTTTATATCATTCTCCTGATCTAATTAACTGGACATATGCCAGCGAATTTGGTAACGGAATCGGTTCTCATGACGGGGTATGGGAATGCCCAGACTTGTTCCCACTTGCTATTGATGGCGATCATTCGAACACGAAATGGGTGATGCTTGTGAGCATCGGTGCGGATCCCGCTTTTGTGGAAGGGTCAAGAACTCAGTATTTCACAGGGGATTTTGATGGAGAAGTGTTCACGCCAGATGAAGATTCGATAAAAGTTCGCTGGATTGATTATGGAAGAGATAATTATGCAGGTGTAAGCTGGTCCGATATACCGGCTGAAGATGGAAGACGACTATTTATCGGCTGGATGAGCAACTGGATGTATGCTAACAAGACGCCGGCAGAAGAATTCCGCGGCGCGATGACGATTGCAAGGGAACTTCAACTCGAATCAAGACAAGGGGAGATCCTTCTTGTGCAGAAGCCGGTACAAGAGTTGGAATCTGCTCGTGTACAAGTCCTTTCTGTGAAAGAGGCAACGGTGCAAGAAATCAATACTCTTCTTAAGGAGATTCACTTGGAATCTTATGAGATTATAGCTGAGTTTACTCGAGGTAAATCTGTAGGCTTCAAAGTAAGAGTAGGTGCGGATAGTCAAACAATAATCGGTATTAACGGTGAGACAGAGGAGCTTTATGTAGATCGGATGGCTTCAGGTCAGCATGATTTCCACGAACATTTCGTAGGACATCATTCAGCCAAGCTCGAAGCGCTTGATGAGTCAAATGATCTCCGTATTTTTGTGGATCGCTCTTCAGTTGAGGCGTTCAGTAATGGTGGTCAGGCAGTGATTACGGATCTTATATTCCCTGGACTAGAACCTAAAGGTATAGCTGTGTTTGCAGAAAATGAGAATGACTTGCTGATTTCCCTGGATATCTATGAGCTTACTCCCTCTGCTGAGCAAGACAAGAATTAGTCATCGAGAGGAGTCATGTATATGCGTATAGGAGCGATTGAAGCTGGCGGGACGAAGTTTATATGTGGCATTGGGAATGAAAATGGGGAAATTGAAGATCAGATTAGTTTCCCAACAGAACATCCTGAGGTGACGTTGCCTAAAGTTATTCAATATTTTCAAGGCAAGCAAGTAGAAGCTATAGGAATTGGATCGTTTGGTCCGATTGATATTCACACAGATAGCAGGGCGTATGGTTACGTTACAACAACACCAAAGCCAGGGTGGGGAAATTACGATATGCTGGGCACTTTGAAAAGAAACTTTTCGGTTCCTTTTGGATGGGACACGGATGTCAATGCAGCGGCATTTGGTGAAGCCAAATGGGGCGCTGCCCAAGGGTTATCCAGCTGTTTGTACTATACAGTTGGCACGGGTGTTGGTGTGGGAGTGTATTCAGAAGGTAAACTCATTCATGGTCTTGTGCATCCTGAAGGGGGGCATGTTCTTACGAGACGCCATCCTGACGATGTATTCCCAGGGGGATGTCCCTATCATGGGGACTGCCTAGAAGGGATGGCGGCAGGTCCTGCTATTGAAGCAAGGTGGGGGAAGAAGGGCCATGAACTTCCTATGGATCACCTTGCATGGGAAATGGAAGCATTTTATATTGCACAGTCGATTACGGGTGCTATATTGCTTAACTCTCCTCAGAAAATCATTCTGGGTGGTGGTGTTATGCAGCAGTCACAATTGTTTCCACTGATCCGTCAGGCTGTGCTTCAGAACCTGAACGGCTATGTCAGCTCAAGTACTATTTTGGAACACATAGATGAGTATATCGTTCCACCAGGACTAGGCCAACAGGCGGGATTATGCGGTGCTCTGGCTCTTGGACTCACAGCACTGGAAAGTAAGATTTCTGCTCAATTGTAAAAGAATATATAGAGGAGGTCAGTGCAGTAACGAATTGGCCTCCTTCTTGTTTTTCAAAATTAATGATAGAAAAAGAGGGCAAAGAACATGGGGAATAAAGGAAAAGTCGCAATATGCTTTCTTATGGCAACAGGGCTTGTAATGACTTCAGCAGGCATTTATGTAGCAAATCCCGGGACTGGATGGGCTGCGCTCGCTGAACAGGAGGTAAGCAAACGAGCTAAGGAGGGATTTTCTATTTTTGAAAGCGTAACCAATACAAATACGAATTTGACAGGTTGGCAAATAAAAGGAAAAGGTAACTTGGTGGATACTCCTGAAGGAATCTTACTGTCTTCCGATCCAAAAGAAAATGTAATGGCAATCTCCGAAACGGTGTCAGAGGATTTTATCTATGAAGCTGACGTCATGATCAAGGATATGCAAGCTGACGCGACCTTATTGTTCCGTTCTAATGAAGATGGCTGGGGTTCCTACATGCTCCAAATCGTACCGAATGCAGGTATGATTCGTTTACAAGACGCAAGTGGTGATGAAGGGAAATTAAAAGAGGAGCGAAAAGTTACAGTCAAGGTAGGCGAAATCTATCATCTCAAGGTGAAAGCAGAGGGGTCATCGCTGAAAGTATATTGGGACAATGCATATAAACCTGTAATTGAGGTTCAGGATAACGCGTATCGTACAGGTAAGCTAGGACTCAATGTATGGGATGGTTCTGTTTTGTTCCAAAACATAATCGTAAGTGATCTGAAAGGAAATCTAGGTGCTGTGGTTACAAATCAAGGACAATGGCAGCCTAATATCAACGGCAAAAAAGGAATGGTAGTAAACCAGAGTAAGTCACAGCAAATTTATAACAAACAAGCTGCTGATTTTGTATATGAAGGAAATATATCTCTTCGTCCTGATTCTGTTGCAGCGCTCGCCTTTCGTTCATCGGCTGATGGAACAAAGGGATATGAAGCTGTCCTTACGAAGGAAGGAAATCAGGTCCGTGTAAGCTTGACGAAAGCTAACGGAACAACCATTGCAAGTTCACAGCATACCTATCCAAGTCAGACCGGAGCAAAACATCACGTAGAGATAAAGGCAAATGGAAACAGAATTCAGGTCTTCCTAGACGGATACACCCCGGCTGCAATCGATCTAACAGATAAAACCTACACCGATGGATATGCAGGAATCGTCGTTAAACAAGGAACGGCTTACTTCCAGGATACTTATGTGACGGATGCTAGCAGTTATTATAATGAAAAATATCGTCCTCAATATCACTATACGCCAATTCGTGGTTCTGCAAGTGATCCGAATGGACTGGTCTACTTCGAAGGAGAATATCATCTATTCCATCAGGACGGAGGCACATGGGCACATTCTGTCAGTAAAGATATGCTGAACTGGAAGCGGCTTCCGATTGCGCTGCCGTGGAATGATCATGGACATGTCTGGTCTGGGTCGGCTGTGGCAGATTTGACGAATGCATCAGGCTTGTTCGGGGATTCAGGAGGTAAGGGGCTAATTGCCTACTACACTTCCTATAATCCCGATGGCCCGAATGGGAATCAGCGTATCGGTCTTGCATACAGCAAGGACCAAGGTCGTACTTGGGAATATTCCAAGGCGCGTCCAATGGTTATCGAGAATCCAGGAGATAATGGAGGGGAGCCCGGAGGTTGGGATTTCCGTGATCCGAAAGTGATTCGTGATAACGACAATAACAGGTGGGTCATGGTTGTATCCGGTGGAGATCATATTCGTTTCTTTACTTCAACGAATCTACTTGATTGGACCCTAACAGATAGTTGGGGATACGGGGACTATGTTCGCGGCGGTGTATGGGAATGTCCAGATTTGCTTCAGCTTTCGGTAGACGGAACATCACAGAAGAAATGGATTCTGATGATAAGTACAGGAGCGAATTCAAAAACAGGCGGATCAGATGCTGAATATTTTGTGGGTCATTTAACAGCGGAAGGTAAATTCGTAAATGATAATCCGGCAGGCAAAGTATTGCGAACTGATTTTGGAAAAGAATTCTACGCATCAATGTCTTTTTCGAACATGCCAGATCATCGCAGCGTAATGATGGCTTGGATGACAAACTGGGACTATCCGTTTGCTTTCCCGACGACCCATTGGAAGGGCGTATTGTCAATCCCAAGAGAAGTCTCATTAGTGACGACAAAAGATGGGATTCAGCTCGTTCAAAGCCCAATTAAAGAGCTCCAATCGCTGCGTAGTCAGCTGTATTCTACAGCTAATAAAGTGGTGAGTCCTTCTTCTCAGAACCTACTGAAAGGCGTTACTTCTGGTGCATACGAGATTGAAGCTGAAGTAGAAATTCCTGCAGGCAGTCAGGTAAGTGAATTTGGTTTTAACGTTCGTGTAGGTGGAAGTCAGAAAACGGTAGTTGGATATAAACCTAGTGAGAGTCAGATTTTTGTGGATCGGTCTGCATCTGGTTTGACGGATTTTTCGAGTTTATTTAGTACAAGACATGAAGCGCCAATGCAAACGGAGAATAGGCGTATTAAGATGCGTATCCTTGTAGACGAGTCTTCTGTTGAGGTTTTTGGCAACAACGGTAAAGTCGTTTTCTCTGATGTCATTTTTCCGGATCCAGCCAGCAGAGCTTTGAGCTTTTACACCAATGGAGGCAACGTAAAGGTCGTATCTCTGAAAGTGAATCAGTTAGGATCTGTATGGAATCAGGAGTCCGATTCCGCTACCAAGATAATGATGGATACAAATGATCGTGAACTGAGCAAGGGGCAAAGCGACACACTCTTGGCAATGGTAGAGAATGGAACAGGTAATGGTGCACAGCCGCTGAAATGGAATTCCAGTAACAAGGATGTAGTTGAACTAAACGTAGAAAATAGCTCACAGGCAACCATTGTAGGAAAAAAAGAAGGCGAGTCTATCATTACTGTCTCTACTCCAAATGGGAAGACATCAATAAGCGTTTTAGTTAAGGTAACTGATGGTGAATTTCATACGAACTTAGGTGGATGGACTAAAGATCTTTCTGCAGCCTCTTGGGTCATTAGTGAAAATGGGATTCGTGGAAATTACTTGAGTGACGCGAATTATATCGCAGCGAAGCAGGCTGGAGACTTTACTTATGAAGCAGATATGATATTAGGGAAATCCGGGGGAGCAGGCTCTATGTTGTTCCGCGCCAGCGAAGATGGACGCAGCGGATACTACTTAAATCTGGATCCGAATATGAAGTCCGTACGTCTCTTTTATAAAATCGAAGGCCGTTTTGAAGAGCGTCAAATACTGGCGAAAGTTCCGATGTTCATTCAGCCGGGTCAAACCTATAAAGTAAAAATCGAAGCGAAGGGCTCGCATATTGTAGTTTATGTGGATGGGCAGAAAGTGATCGACCTCCAGGACGGCACATTTGCAGAAGGTCGCTTTGGACTACATGTATTTGGCGGATATGCTTCATATCAAAACGTTAACGTGAGCGGAGAAACACCTGCCAACTTAACCACATCTAGTCTAGTAAATGCAAAACTACAGAAATCTCTCTATACAGCAAATCTTGCAAATGGTGAAGCTGTTACCCTGAAGGATGCGAATGTTTCTACGGATCAGAAGTGGGTAATCGTGCCGACGGGGGATGATGCAGGTTCCTATTCCATTCGTACAACAGCCGGTCAGGCGCTTGATCTCGACACAGGGCAAAATAAAATTCAGTTATACCCTTATCTCGGATATAACAATCAGCGTTGGATTCTTCACAAGAATGATGATGGTACTCTAAGCATTATTTCTGCTCATCATAGGAAAGCGCTGGAAGTATCAGCGGATGGAACAACATTGTCTTTAAGCGAATTTGATCCTACTCTTGATCGGCAAAAATGGGTAATTACGAATTAAGATGAGAATGAGGGACTAATGGAAGAGCGGCTAAGATTTGGCGGCTCTACTTCTTAATAATTAAAGGTCCTTATTGTTAATCCGAGCCAGGTTCAATTCTTTGCAATTCAGTTTGATGGACCCCAAGATTTAATATTTCACTATCGTATTAAGATACGAAGATGAAAACTAGACGACATTAAGGTACAATCTACTTAAAAGGAATACCTGATGAATTGATCCATACGTTCATCGAGCAGGGGGGCTTATGAGAACAGCAAACGCCAACTTAATGAAGGAAATTAACCTCAACAACGTTCGTCAAGTGATGAAACGTATAAATACAGCCACCAAACCCCAGCTGGCAGCACTGACCAAACTGAGCGTCGTAACAGTAAACTCATTAGTCAAGGAGCTGCACGAGTTAGGTGAGCTCTTCGAAGACTTGACTGTACCATCAAACGGCGGTAGACCAGCACAAACTTATCGCTACAATTACAACTTCAGCCTCGGGCTAGTCATTTATCTGAAGGATAAAGAGGGACAGGTACTGATTTCAGCCACTGTCGTGAATTTGGAGAACGAGATTCTGGCGAAGGATGAACATATCATTCCAGTCTTCGAAAGACAATTTTTTTGTGATATTATTGAACACTCTATAGCCTTGTATCCTTCTATCAAGGTTATTGGCATAGGCATTCCGGGACAGGTTGTCAACGGCGAAATTAAAGTCAGCAGCCACCATGAGCTGACTGGCTCACGGATGATTCAAGAGATTGAGCAACAATTTGAGTTGCCTATCTTGGTTGAAAATGACGTTAATGCAGCTATCAGCGGATATTGCATGAACCAGGGAGAGGAAGAGGAACAGTACTTGCTTGGTCTTTACTTTCCAAACAGGTACCCACCTGGCATGGGTATCTATCTGAATGGAAAGATCCTTAAAGGTAATCAGGGCATGTCAGGGGAAATAAAATTCCTGCCCGACATGCCTGACTGGAGTCTCGAGATGGGCAAGGACACGTTCATCGATACTGTCTGCCGGATTATCCAAACCCTGAATGCTGTTCTTGCTCCGGACAAAATTGTAATATATCAGGATAAGGTGGAATTAGAAACCTGGACATCTGCTTGGGAAGCTTATCAGCTTCGACATCCAATGCCCATTTATCCACAGATTGTTATGCAAAATACATTTCAAGATGACTTCGAGGCTGGCCTGCGCTGGTTGACATTGAAGTCATTGGAGCCGGATTTGGTCGAGCTCCATTAAGAGGTTGTCCCATAAGTCATGAGATGAATGACTTATGGGACAAGCCTCTTTTTTTTAGGTGATCAATATGAGTATTGATCCAATTGCTGATATGCACTGCACACTAATGATACGGCTCCAGATCAGTGAATGGGTTGCTTGACAAAGGAATACTTATATCGCATACTTCATACATAGACTTTATAAAGTATATTTATTAAGTGCGTAAATGTATTTCTTTACGCGTTCAACGAATCATTTTTATCACGAGGGGGAAGCATGCTTGTCTACCTGGTTTTTGATTATTATATATCTGGCTTTTATCAGTCTAGGACTTCCTGACTCTTTACTCGGCTCGGCATGGCCCGTTATCTGGCCCGAGATTGGTTCATCTCTTGGCTCGGCAGGTATCGTGTCCATGATCATTGCGGGAGGGACCATCGTGTCCAGTCTGTTCAGCAATAGGATGGTCGAGCGTCTGGGTACGGGTAGAATCACATTGTTCAGTTGTTTCCTTACTGCGGTTGCGCTACTTGGATTTTCCATTGCTCCATCGATGCTCTGGTTCATAGTATTTGCCCTACTAACATTGATGTTTTTGAGTACAGAGACGATTAATAGATTGCTGATAAAACCCACGCAAGGGAGGGGGTAAAGAGATGGTTTATATCATTTTATGCGCAATCATCTGGGTAGGAGTGTATTTGAATCTAGCCGCATCGAAGGAATCGATGGATGTGAAGCCTATTCGTTCCGTGAATGATCTGTTTGAATAATCAAGGAGCAACGTAAAAAGCATTTGATCCTGGATCAAATGCTTTTTTGATAGTACAAAGACATTATCGTTTCAATTGCATAGTTATACTAGAATGAGGAAGGTTAGCCTTTTGAAGTTAAGTAGGGGCTAACAAGCTCCCCTTGGTTATATAGATTTATCATACAAGTAATCAACACCCCAAATCATTCCGTTACAGGCGGAATAGCTTGGGGTGTTGCATTTTTTATAGCGCTTATAATTATTAATTAAGTAAAACTATTGGTTTTGTGAAATATAGTGACTTACTGTTACTTTTGAAGCAGGAAAATATACATATATATTGAATACAAAACAACAAAGAGGGAGGATGAAAATGTCATACAGAGCAAATGCATTACGTTCGTCATTAACCCTAGCTGTTCCAATTATTTTAGATAGGCATTACCATTCTATAACTATGAAAAATATCGAATCCGTCTGGTTTGTAGAGACGCATAAGGAATTGTTAGATTCAACATTCAGCACGATATTAATCAGTATGATAGAGGCACTGTTCTTGGATTCCTTTGGTTACGACCAATACCTAAGCCTACTAGAAAAAGAGGGGGTGGAGCGAGGGATTTATACTGCAGAAATATTCGGTGATCATTTTGATATCTTACTTGAAATGAGCAAGGATTTAAACTTAATCGCTCAGAATATGATGTTTAAGATCATTGAAGAGATAGAAGATGAATCTACGACTCGATTGTTTTTTTATAATCGTTTAATGGAAAGCAACTGGACCGGTTTTACGGGCTTTGCAAAGGGGTATTTATCTAATAAAAATCAACAGATTGACAATTTGCATGAACAAAAAATTGCTGTTATGGGACAAATGGCAGCTGGTATGGCACATGAAATACGGAATCCGCTTGCTTCGATTAAAGGGTTTGCCCAGCTTGTAAATAACAGGCTATATGAACCGGTGATCAAGGCGGATGAATTGCGTGCGTATCTGGATATAACCATCAAAGAGATTGATGCTCTGAACGGATTAGTAACGGACTTCCTAGTACTGGCTCGAAAAGGAGATAGTTCGAAAAATACCGGCGTAGTATATAACGTTATCGAGGTTATACATAGAGTTAATAACATCGTGAATCAACTCATACTTAGTGATGATATTATTCTTTCCGTGGAGTATTCTCTAGAGAAAGTAATGACGTATGGAAACGCCTCTCAACTAGAACAGGTAATCCTTAACATTTTAAAAAATAGTATCGATTCATTCACAGCGTTTAGAGGCAGAATAGACATTACAGTTAGCACCGCTAATGAGGCTAACGAAATTATACTTATTTTTAAAGACAATGGAGAAGGAATTCCACTGGATAAACTAAATCGAATATTTGACCCTTTCTTTACAACCAAGCAAAAAGGGACAGGAATTGGATTATCAATTTGTAAACAATTAATAGAAATGTATGGGGGACAAATTAAGGTAGACTCAGAAGTTCAGGTAGGTACTAGCGTGATGGTTATTTTGCCTTGGGTAAATGATTATCACATTTGAGGCTACGAACAATTTGAATGATTAAATGAAGGATGATAAATGGATCATCAGCTTCGGAGAGCTGTTACAGCAAAAATAAACAAGCCTGGCACAGAAGCTTTTCAGGCTTGTTTATTATTTTTCATGCTGAAAAGGATCCTATCCTCCAAACGATACGCAGTATCGCTATTCAAAAATACGCGTTCCTTAGAGGACGGCACAGCCTGTTCTACTTAACGCTAAGTTGTATCTCTTTTTCTTTTACAAACTTCTCCAGCACTCTAAAATCCTCGGTAACCTTTTTAAATGGTAAAGATTCCAGTGCCTTATCCCGGTAATCCTTTTTCGCAGCAGCAGACAGACGGGAATCAAGTATGCTGAGTACACCAAGGTCAGTCTCACTACGGATCAATCGCCCGGTTCCTTGTCTTAACCGAAGCAGCATGTCCGGTACAAAAACGTCATTTAAGGGATCCTTCGCCAAAGATGCCTTATATTCATAGACAGGATCGGAAGGAACAGGGAAGGGCAGACGGAAAATAATTAACTGCGACAAATCAGAACCTTCGATATTCACGCCTTCCCAGAATACACCGGTACTAAGAAGGACGCCTTTACTGCCACGGAATTCAGCGATCACCCCGTCCTGAGACGATCCTTCTCTTTGAACATGCACCGCCCATGCAAGCTTCTCGGATTTTAACTTATTATGAATGTACTTCATATCTTCCTTCGCTGAAAAAAGAACCAATGTCCGTCCGTCCGTTAAATTACAGAGCCTCAGCATTTCCTTGTATGCCGCTTCAAGATAACCTACCTTGTTCTGATGGTTGTAGTAAGGGATGTCCTTAGAAATATACAGCATGGTGTGGTTGTCATAATCAAACGGCGAAGCCTGGCGCTCCATATAATCTCCCTTGTAACCGAGCGACTGCGTCAGATATGCATATTGTTCCTCTAGTGTTTCTCCGGTTTGGCACATGGTTGCTGACGTTAAAATAACAGATGTTTTCCCGTTAAATAAGCTATATCTTAGGAACTGGCTTATGCCTTTAGGACAGATACTAATAGTGGCCTCACGCTGGGTATTGCTTCCCCAAATCAGGTAGTTATCCTGGACTCCGGCGAGTACATCAAAGAGATCTATAAGTCCGTTCAAAGCTTCAAAAAGATTATCGATCTCTCGCTCATGCTTGGAAGTTAAGACGGATAAGCTGAGACTAAACTCTTTCAAAACCTGAGCCCCCCGCTTTAACGGAATCCCTGTGATCTCCGACACTTTTATCCGGTCATTATCCTGCTTGGCTGTTTGCAGCAAATCCGCTTCTACCTGTTTGAAAATATGAGCCACGCATCTTTTTAAAAATTTAAATTGCGGCAAAAGGCCGTTATCTGCGGATTGCTTGAAGAGAATCTGTAAGGTGTCATCCAGAATACGGCAGGTTCCCCGGTATGTAAACTCGAGCGTTCTAGCATCTCTAACCTTTGCTTCCAGATTATGAGCTTCATCAATTACGATCAGAGCTGGTCGTTCAGTGATTAATCCCTTCGTTCCTTCTTTTTTCTTGATCAAATCACGGATGAGCAGGTCCTGGTTGACGATAATAAAATCCATGTCGCTGGCGTCGGCGTTAATCTTCGCTCTCATCTCGTAAAATGAACATGTGCTTTTATAATGGCATCGTTCAAATTTACAATCATTCACACAAACATTAGACCATACTGCATCACTAACCCCGCCCTTAATGTCTGCTCTCTCATCAATGTCATAATTCACAATACGCTGGGCAAGTGTAGATAGAGGAGAGCTTGAATCATCAGGTTGTAATAGGTCTGCTGCCCTGTATCGGCAAGCATATTGCCCCATGCCTTTTCCGACTACGGAGCGAACCGATGTAAATCCGAGCCGGCTTCCGATGAATCTCAGATCTTTATGGATCTGTTCTGAAAGTTGTATGGAGGATGTTGCAATAATGATCGGTTGTCTTGAGACTTGGTTAATGAGCAGGCTGGGAATGAGGTATGCAAAGGACTTACCGATGCCGACTCCAGCTTCAATCATTGCGTTTCTACCATTAATATAAGCATCAGCGATATCCAGAGACATATCTTGCTGGCCGATCCGCTCTTTAAGTCCAATCCTGGGAAATCTATCATACATCCGAAAGATGGCATTGACTAAAGAGGGTTCGATGTCCTTTTTTAGCTCCCGCTTCTGTAATTTATATAGATCACTTAACCAGCTAATAACGACCGCCTCTTTTCAAAATCAATTTTCTTCCAGTCCCAGTTTTTTGGGTGAGGTTGTAATTATCGTAGATGAAGCGCTAACAGTCAAGTGTCAGAATATAAAATAATGATTTTTAACCCTTGTTCTTCCAATCATTAGGGATAGGAAGTGCGTAGGATCACAAAGCATTTATTGGATACGTTTATACTCAATATATTAATTAAATTTGAAATATAAATTACATAAGAATTTGGAGGCTGCAGGCATGGATCATTTTACTTTTACAGATATGAAAAAAATAAAGAGAGAAAATTTGGGTGATGCTGTACCCTTAGAGCTTTTCAGAACGATTAGACTTATTGGATTATACCAAGCGTTACCCATGAATGGTAAGGGCACAACGTTGACGATAGGAAGAAAAATTGGGGAAGAGTTTGGTGTTACCTCCGTTAATGAACTATTCGGGTTATTCGAACAAATGAAGATAGGGATCCCAATAATAACCCATGAAGATGACAAGGGAATGTCAATTGCAGTACACGATTGTTTCTGCGAAGGGTTACCTATTATGGAAGGGAAAATGGTATGTGACCTAGAGGGGGCCATTATCGAAGGAGCACTTAGCAAAATACGTGGGAAACGAGTTTCCGTCCGGGAAGTGAAATGTAATGTTCATGGGGATGAATGTTGTGAATACATAGTCAAATATTAAAAATTTACGTGATATTTTGATCATAATACGGATGTTTGAATCAGATCTGTAAATGACAGAAGAACAGCGATTCTCCATTCTCGGAGAATCGCTGTTTTTTCTTTTTGTTAAATTGTGATTAAGAAGCTGATTTAGGAGTAAACGCTCTACGAATAACCTTCGTCAATTCCATTAGGATGACGGCGCCGAGTGCCAGCCCGCTTGCAATCAGCCAATCGGACAATCCGAATGAAGCCGGAATCGAGAAGATTTCTCTAACTCCTGGCAGAACCGCAATCCCGTAAAAGGCAAAGCAGACCAAAACGGCTCCGATGACGTATTTGTTGCTGAAAAACCCAGCTTCAATAGCTGTTTGACTGTTCGAGCGAGCGGCAAAGGTCTGAAGTGTACGAGACAGGATCAGGGTTGTAAATGCCATAGCCACGCCCATATCAGGGGAATGCTGGAGTCCGATATACAGGGATATAATTACGGCTATACCTATAAGTAGACCACGGGTAATAATAGCCTGCATCATTCCTCCGGCAAATATACCTTCCTTCAGTTCCCTTGGATTTCTATTCATCACGTTAGGTTCAGGTTTCTCCATACCAAGGGCAATGGCGGGCAGTGAATCATTCGCCAGATTGATAAATAGAAGCTGAATCGCTGTGAAGGGATTAATCCAGTCGAAGATCAGGGCAAACAGAATAGCGATAATCGCACCCAGGTTGCCTGAAAATAAATAGGCGATCGCTTTTTTAATATTGTCGAATACCGTTCTGCCTACAGACACAGCATTCACAATGGATACAAAATTATCATCCGTCAAAATCATGGCAGCCGCATCTTTAGCAACATCGGTTCCACTACCCATAGCAACACCGATATCTGCTTGCTTCAAGGCAGGCGCGTCATTTACGCCATCACCGGTCATGGCTGTGATTTTGCCTTTTCGTTGCCACGCCCGGACAATTCTGATCTTATTCTCCGGGGAGACTCGGGCGTACACACCAATCTGCTCAAGCTTATTATCCAATTCTTCATCGGACATGGCATCAAGCTCTTGACCGGTTACGGCAATTTCTTTTTCGGTCATAAGACCGATATCGCGTCCGATCGCTTGTGCGGTTGTCTTATGATCACCAGTAATCATGATGGTCCGAATTCCAGCCTTCTTGGATTCTGCGATCGCGCCATAGACAGCTTCCCGAGGGGGATCAATCATAGCTGTCAAGCCTACGAGCACCAGATTTTGTTCATCCTCAAGACCCACTTCAGTGACTGTATTTGGTACAGTTTTGTAGGCATAGGCAAGTACACGTAGTGCTCTGCTGGAGAATTCCTCATTGGCTTCAATGAAACGATCAAGAACTTCCGGTGTCATCGGCACTTCTTGTCCACTTAGTAGTACATGCGTACAAAGACTAAAGAGTACATCTGGTCCGCCTTTAGTAATCATTGCTTTTTGTCCGTTAAAAGTGTGTAAGGTCGTCATTAGCTTGCGATCCGAGTCAAAAGGAAGTTCGGCTTCACGAGGGAAATTATCGCGTATTTCCTTGTAATCTTTATTCATGCTGTTACTGAAGGCAATAAGTGCCACCTCAGTTGGATCGCCTAGTTCTTTACCATCTTCATTAATGTTAGAGTCGTTACAAAGCACGGCAATGTGTAGGAGGCGCCGGGCTTCCTCAGACCATTCTTCGGGCTCTTGATTGAATTGATCACGATCACCTTCCGGTAAAAAGTAATCTACAACTGTCATTTTATTTTGGGTCAGAGTACCGGTTTTGTCCGTACAGATGACACTGGTTGATCCAAGTGCTTCGACGGCTGGCAGCTTACGAATAATCGCATGTTGCTTAGCCATTTTATTCGTACCTACGGATAAGACAATCGTTACGATCGAGGATAGAGCTTCAGGAATAGCGGCGACTGCCACAGCGACTGCAAACATTAGGGCATTCAGAATGGCTTCCGTGGTATCCACTGTATCATTCGACAGCCAAACACGTCCGGCTTGGATGGCAAAGATCAAAACGGACAGCACGATAATCGCTACACCCAGCTGTTTGCTAAAGGTTTCGAGCTTACGCTGTAGTGGCGTCTGCTTGGCTTCGGCGCTCTCAATGAGTTCAGCGATTTTGCCGATTTCGGTTGTCAGTGCAGTTCCTGTTACTACAAGAGTTCCACGGCCATATACAACCAAAGAACCGCTAAACGCCATATTACGACGGTCTCCGAGTGGAGATTCCTTCGCGATGGTATCCGTATGCTTCTCTACAGCTTCGGATTCTCCGGTCAGCATGCCTTCATTGATCTTCAAGCTTCCCGATTCTATGATACGGCCGTCGGCAGGTACGAAATCTCCAGCCTCCAGTAATACGATGTCACCGCGAACAAGCTCTCTGGCAGGGACGGTTTTTAAGGCTCCATCCCGCAACACTTTAGCCTCGGGTGCCGACATCTGCTGCAGGGCATCAAGTGAACTCTCCGCTTTACGAGTTTGGATGACACTTATAACTGCATTGAGAATCAACACGAGGAAAATGATAAGCGACTCCATAACTTGACCCATAACAATCTGGACAATGGCCGCAATAAGCAGTACGACCACCATAGGGTCCTTGAAATTTTCAAGAAAAAGCTTCCAGAGGGGATCTTTTTTCTTTCCTTTTAATTCATTGTAACCATCACGTTCCAGTCGTTTGTCGACTTCTGCCGACGTAAGCCCGTTAGTTGTACTCTGCACTTCCTGTAAACTGTCTGTTACATTCTTGCGGTAATACTCCACTAATGATAGCTCCTCTCCGCTGTGCTGTGTCTTTTTTTTAGGTCTCATAAGCTTCGATTTACTGCATAAGTGCACATAACTGCGTGTTCTACACAAGTATGGTATATCAGTTCGTCAAATCAGTAGACTTCAGGACCTATCTTCAAACTTACGATTCAACTTGGCGCAAGTTTCAAAATATGGAGCTTAGTATGCGCATATCTAAAAAAAGATCATTCGTTATCGTCCATATTGTGAAATCTTTTTAATGAATAGTATTGGATTACCTATGAAGAAGTCTTAATACATGGGAAGACATAGGGAATTCCTCGATCTTTCGTGTGTTTTCCTATGATTATGGGGGGTAACACCTTTAGTATTAGTATAGTTGTCAATTGTGTCGGAGTTGTAAAATGGTGTAAGCACATATGTAAGCGGTTACAAACGGGGGTGAATCTCTAAAGTTAAAGACATTGGCTACGCCTAAGTATCAGGAGGATATCTCATTTTAAAATCACTGGAGGAGGAATGCAACAAATGAGTAGAATGTTCAAACAAGTCATCTCGATCTTACTCGCAGCTGCTTTGCTTATTCCGTCTAGCTGGCTGGCTCCGATTACGGAAGCTGCAGCACCCGATGCGATAGTGCCATCAGACTCAGTAATGGTATATCACGAAACCTTTGCGAATGGCAAAGGCATCGCAGGCCAATCGGGCAGTGCTAGTCTTACGCCTGTCACAGATAAAGCATTTGCTGGCAATGCTGACGGAGCGGCTTTATATGTAAGCAACAGAACAAATAACTATGACGCGGTTGATTTCAAATTTAGTGACATGGGCCTAGAAAACGGTAAAACCTACATGGTGACTGCATCCGTTTATGTTGACGCTGATGTGACTGTACCTAGCGGCGCACAAGCTTATCTCCAAACCATAAACAGCTATGGTCTTTTGGCAAGTGTAAATTATGAAGCAGGTAAAGCGATCACCTTGACTAAAGAATTCACTGTGGATACGAGTGAAAATACGACGCTACGTATTCTATCGGACGAGATTGGTAAAGCCGTTCCGTTTTACATTGGGGACGTCCTCATCACGGCAAAAAAAGCGGTAACAGAAACGGATAAAGAAATTTACCACGAATCTTTTGTGAGTGGCAAGGGTTTAGCTACACAATCAGGTAGTGCTAATCTAACAGCTGTCACCGGTAAGGTTTTTGCTGGTAATGCTGATGGTGCCGCTTTATATGTTAGCGATAGAACAAATGATTGGGACGCGGCTGATTTTACATTTAGCGACATAGGCCTGAAAAATGGTAAAACCTACACGGTGACCGCAACAGTGTACGTTGATCCTGATGTGACTGTACCTAGCGGTGCACAAGCTTATATACAAGCGATAGGCAGTTATGCCCTTTTGGCAAGTGGGGATTATGAAGCTGGCAAAGGGATCACTTTGACGAAAGAATTCATCGTAGATACGAGTAAAGATACGAAACTTCGCGTCCAATCGAACGCGATAGGGAAAGCCGTTCCGTTCTATATCGGCGATGTATTGGTTACAGAAAAGGTGACAGCAGAGCCGACACCATTACCAACACCAGAACCACCTAGAGATCCAGCGTTACCTTTTACCACGGTTACTTTTGAGGATCAAAAAGCAGGTGGTTTTGAAGGCAGAGCAGGTAGCGAAACGCTTACTATTACCGATGATGAGAATCATACGGATAACGGTTCATACGCTTTAAAAGTAGAGGGCAGAACGAGTACTTGGCATGGGCCTTCATTACGTGTGGAGAAATATGTGGACAAGGGCTACGAATATAAAATTTCGTTATGGGTTAAGCTGATCCAGCCTGCAAGCTCCCAGCTTCAGCTGTCTACCCAGGTTGGCAATGGAAGCAGCGCCAATTATGTACAACTCGCACCTAAAACCATCAGCGCAAACGATGGCTGGGTTCAGTTCGAAGGCACATACCGCTATAACAATGTAAGCAGCGAGTATTTGACCATTTATGTGGAAAGCTCAAGTAACAGTACTGCATCTTTTTATATCGACGACATCAGCTTTGAAAAAACAGGATCGGGTCCGGTTGGTATTCAAAAGGATCTGATTCCGATTAAGGATGCTTATGAAGATCATTTTTTGATCGGAAACGCAATATCTGCGGAGGATTTGGAAGGCGTAAGACTTGATCTTCTGAAAATGCATCATAATGTCGCTACGGCAGGTAATGCCATGAAGCCGGATGCGTTGCAGCCTACAAAGGGCAACTTCACGTTCACTGGTGCGGATGAGCTTGTAGATAAAGTGTTGCATGAGGGAATGCAGATGCATGGCCATGTATTGGTATGGCATCAGCAATCACCAGCATGGATGAATACAACATCAGATGCAGACAACAACACGATCCCCTTGGGACGGGATGAGGCTCTAGATAATATGAGGACTCATATCAAAACCGTTATGGAGCATTTTGGCGATAAGGTGATCTCCTGGGATGTTGTCAATGAGGCGATGAGTGATAACCCGTCTAACCCAACGGATTGGAAAACTGCACTGCGATCCGCCCCATGGAAGAGTGCTATCGGCGCAGACTACGTAGAGCAGGCATTCCTGGCGGCAAGAGAAGTTCTAGACGCGAATCCTGATTGGAATATTAAACTCTATTACAATGATTATAACGAAGATAATCAGAATAAAGCGCAGGCCATTTACAGTATGGTCAAAGAAATTAATGATAAATATGCGCTCACTCACCCTGGTAAATTGCTTATTGATGGTGTCGGCATGCAAGCACATTACAGCATCAATACAAACCCGGAAAATGTGGAGCGGTCATTGGAGAAGTTTATTTCCTTGGGCGTCGAAGTTAGCATTACCGAGCTGGACATTCAGGCTGGAAGCAACTATCAGCTTTCTGAGAAGCTCGCTAATGCGCAGGGTTATCTGTATGCGCAGTTGTTAAATATCTTCAGAGCTAACGATGAGCATATCAAACGCGTTACCTTCTGGGGTATGGATGATAACACGAGTTGGAGAGCTTCGTCCAATCCACTACTGTTCGATAAGAACTTACAGGCCAAGCCAGCTTACTATGGCGTTATCGATCCTGATACGTTCATTGAAGAGCATGAGCCTGAAACGGTTGAAGCCAATCATTCGACCGCCAAATTCGCTGCACCTGTCATTGATGGAACGGTTGATGAGATCTGGAGCCAGACCGCAGAAATGCCGATCAACCGTTATCAAACAGCTTGGCAGGGAGCGAGCGGAGTGGCAAAAGCACTCTGGGATGATCAAAATCTTTATGTCCTGATCCAGGTTAGCGATACGCAGCTTGATAAGAGCAGTGTGAACGCACATGAACAGGATTCGGTTGAAATCTTCGTGGACCAAAACAATGGGAAAACAACGTTCTATCAAGAGGATGATGGGCAGTACAGAGTCAATTTTGACAACGAGACTTCATTTAATCCAACAAGCATCGCAGCTGGTTTCGAGTCGGCGACTCACATTTCCGGAACAAACTACACGGTTGAAGTGAAGATTCCGCTTCATGGGATAACTCCAGATGACGATACAAAGCTTGGTTTCGATGTACAGATCAATGATGCTAAAGACGGCTCACGTCAAAGTGTTGCGGCTTGGAACGATACAACCGGTACTGGATATATGGACACATCTGTTTACGGTGTACTTACCCTCAAGGGGAAGTCAACTGATACGGAACCAACACCAACACCAACACCAACACCAACCAATGAACCAACTGGTAGTAGCAACACTGGTAGTGCAGTAACAACTCCACAGCCTGTAGCCATTGCAAACAAAGATGGTGTTGTTACGATTACACTGGAGGTGAAATCCGATAACGGGCGTGCCATAGGCACGATCTCCAGCGACAACTTGAAAAAGGCGCTTGAACAAGCTACAGCAGCGGCAAACGGCAAGAAACAAATCGTGATCGAAGTACCAAAGCAAACGGATGCGAAAGTGTATGATATACAATTGCCAACCCAAAGCTTGATGGGGAAAGAAAACTTTGAACTATTGCTTAAGACGGAAAATGCTACAATCCAAATTCCAAGCAATATGCTGCCCGACTTAACAGACCATGCTGAGCAAGTGTCCATACGCATAAGTAAAGTCTCAGCGGACAGCCTGAGTGCAGCTACCCGCAATTTGATCGGCAGCCATCCGGTTATTGATCTAAGCGTAGTATCAGGCGATAAAGTCATTCCATGGAATAACCCTAACGCTCCTGTCACGGTATCCATTCCGTATACACCGACAGCGGAGGAACTAAGTAATCCGGATTTAATCGTTGTTTGGTACATCGATGATAAGGGCAACGTAGTACCGGTTCCGAACGGTCGATATGATGCTGCAACCCAAACGGTTGTATTTCAAACGACCCACTTCAGCATTTATGCAGTAACCTTTGTAAAGAAAAACTTCGGAGACCTGCAGAACGTATCTTGGGCAAAACAAGCCATAGATGTTATGGCTGCTCGCGATGTCATCCAAGGAACGAGCGTGAATAGCTTCTCACCTGCAGATTCTATGAAGCGAGCGGATTTCATTGCTCTTCTTGTCAGAGCGCTTGAACTGAAGGGAACGGGCAAAAGTGCAGCATTGTTCAGCGATGTCCAAAAGACGGACTATTATTATGATGAACTGGTCATCGCGAAGGAACTGGGAATTGCCACAGGCTTTGAAGATGATACGTTCCGACCAAACATTGAAGTCTCTCGCCAAGATATGATGGTGCTGACTGCGCGTGCGCTAGCGGCATCCGGTAAGCAAATCAAGGCGAGTGGAACTTTAAATGCTTATCTGGATGAAGCAAGCATCTCCAGCTATGCGAAAGACAGCGCATTATTGTTGGTCAAATTCGGAGTTGTGAACGGAAAGAACGATAGAATTGCGCCTAACGACACGCTTACCCGTGCTGAAGCAGCAGTTATCTTGTACCGCATCTGGAAGCTGTAGGCTAGCTTGGAGAGAAAGTCTTTATAGGCGGTTACAAGAAATATCAAAAAAAACGTAACGACAGAAAACAGCGATTCTCCCATCCATGGAGAATCGCTGTTCTTGTTTTGTATAGGACACAACGGATATGGGCTATGCCAGAAATGAGTTCAAGGGGTGCACGAAAGGAGTGCCGGAGCCCGTGTTTATTGGCTTCTTTATAGGAGTTGCTTTTTGTTCCTCGCTTCAGGGTCAAACCTATAGAATGATGGGGAAATCCTCCCTATAATTCTACATTAAAAGCTCATGTGGAGAGATTATAGGGAAATCCTCCCTATAATTCAGCTCAACTCGGTGTGTTTTATTGAAATTGAACAATATATAGGGAGAAATTCCGTATAATCTGCTCGTATAACGGCTGTGAGCTAATTTATAGGGAGGGTTTCCCTATAACACGTTCCACCTAAGCAAAATGCTCCTCTACATTGGAGTTTTTCTCGCCAAACCACCGAAAGTCTGTGGAAAGTACAACAAGGCGTGCTCCGTAAGCTACAAATTTAAACTAATAGAAGCCAACACACCCAACAGGGTAATTTGTTCGTCGATCAATATAGAGAAGATTTCTCTGACACAGGAGAACTGCAATGCCTTAAAAAATAAAGCAGACCCTGCAGGTAGTTCGCAGGGTCATGCTCTTCAAAATTTGGGGAGAACAATTCAAAGGCTGTCCTCTTCTTATTTCTTACCTTCTCCCTTGGCATTGAGCATGGCGATTAGCTTATCGCCCTCGACGTCGAGGTTCGGAAGCAGACGGTCTAGCCATTTCGGAAGCCACCAGGCTTTGTCGCCGAAGACGGCCATTACTGCCGGAACGAGCGTCATGCGGATGATGAAAGCATCGATCAGGATGCCGAAGGCCAGTGCGAATCCGATCTGCTTGATCATCGCATCAGGTGCGAAGATGAAGCCAGCGAAGACGGAAACCATGATTACGCCTGCGGCAAGTACGACACGGCTGGCGAGATCGTAGCCGTGAACCACACTGTCGTTGCCACGACGTCCATGGACGTAAGCCTCACGCATGGAGCTGACGAGGAATACCTGATAATCCATCGCCAGTCCGTACAGAATGCCGGTGACCAGAATTGGCATAAAGCTGAGCAGTGGGCCTCCTGTGTCAAAACCAAACAGGGAGTGCAGCCATCCCCACTGGTATACGGCCGTGGTTAGACCGAAAGTAGCGAGCACACTGAGAATGAAGCCTACCGTCGCCTTGATCGGAACGATGACCGACCGGAAAACAAGCAGCAGTATAATTAGAGATAGAATTACGATGATGCCGATATACACGGGAAACGCATCGGATAGCTTGGAGGACATATCGATGTTGATCGCAGTGAAGCCGGTCACACCAAGTGTTACATCATTTGATGATGCGAGGCTGGAAGCGGGATCGCGCAGATCCTGTACCAGATCTCTCGTTTTTGTATCTGTAGGGCCGGTTTTAGGGATTAGACTGATAATAGCAATATCTCCGGTCGCGTTGACACCCATCGGGGACACCAGCGTGACGTTATCATGCATTTGCAGCTCTTGAACCAGCTTACCAAGCGTCTCCATGGAAATCTTGTCGGACGGGTTGTTTGGTTGGGCCACCAGTAGTAGCGGACCGTTGAACCCTTCGCCGAAGCCCTTGGAGATGATGTCATAGCTCTGGCGTGCTGGAGTGTCCAGATTTGCCGAAGCGCCAGACGGAATACCTAGCTCCATTTTGGTTACTGGAATCGCCGCTGTACCAAGAACCAAGACCACTAGAACAATGATAGCCCAGCGGTATTTTACCGTTGCGTTCGCCCAGCGGTGTGAGAACCCGTGACGGGCTTTGTTCGCGGAAGCTACGTTCTTTGAACGTGCCTTGGCGGTGCAGATCCGTTCGCCGACGAGACCCAGCAGCGCAGGCAGCAGGGTAAGCGCCAACAGAACAGTGATCAGCACGCTGACAGCAGCAACGAGAGCCATGGTTGACAAGAAGCCGATGCCGATGACCAACATGCCGCAAAGGGCGATGATGACGGTCAGTCCGGCGAAGAATACTGCACTGCCGGCGGTGCCGACCGCTCGGCTTGCCGCTTCCTTGGCACTTAAATTCTCATCGAGAATTAACCGCCGCTGCCGGTTCACGATAAATAAGGAGTAGTCGATACCGACAGCCAGACCGATCATGACTGCGAGAATGGGTGTAATGTCATTCATGTGCACAATATTCGAAAGAGCAAAAGCACCGCCGACGCTAATCGCGACACCAAGGAGCGCTGTGATCAGCGGCAGTCCGGCTGCAACAATCGAACCGAGTGTAATAAACAGCACAACTGCTGCGACGGCTACGCCGATCGCTTCCGTAGATCCGATGGACGGTGTGCTTTTGAGCGAATCACTCGGAATGGCTGTGATCCCGGAGCCTGCCTGCTCGACTTCGGTTACAGCCTTAATCACGTTATCTGGTACAGAAGGGGGGAGTGATGTCTGCTGAACAGTGAACTGGAATTGAAACAGGGCGATGCTACCGTCGGCGGACAGCATGACGCCGGGAACTGGAGCACCATCAACGATTAGTGGCCCGTAAGGAGCGGCCTGAGCTGCAGCAGTAGCTTGACCCGACACGTCTGTCTGACTCGCAGCTGCCGAAGGGTCCGCAGCGTCTGTCTGACCCGCAGCCGCCGAAGGGTCTGCAGTGGCAGTTTGGCCACTGGCAGCTGCTGATGGGTCTGCTCCTGCAGCTTGACCCGCAGCCGCCGCGGCTTGCGCGGCCAGTTCAGCAGGATTGATGATATAGTCCATGCTGTAGACATCATTTATAGCCTTCAGAATCCGTGCTGATCTCTCCGGCGTATCTAGCCGTTCTCCATCAGGCGCGGTGAAGGCAACACTCGCCTGACCGCCAGCAGCTGCTGGAAGTTCCTTGACCAGCATATCCAGTACTTTTTGCGATTCAGTGCCCTCAATTTTCATTTCTGAGCTGGACTGGATGCCATTGACACCAAGCAGGGCGCCTATAACACCGAGAATCAGAATCCAGACGGTAAGGAAATACCAGGGCTTGGTATATGCAGATTTGCCCAATCGGTATAGAAATGTAGACATATTATGGTTTCTCCTTTGTATCTCTAAATTAAAAGCCTTTGCGTAAATAAGTAAACATGGAATTTAGATATTGATCGAACGATATGGCATCGGAGTGTTCATCCTGCGCTTCACCTGGCAGCATGACGTTCAGACGTCCATCCAGAATCGGCACGAACGCTCCGTAAACGGCGCCTGCGAGAAGATGTGTATACCCGTCGGCATAACGTCCATGAGTGAACTGTTCGAGCACTTCCTGTGCGGCAATCTGCAGGCGGCGGAATACGCTGAGAATATAAGGCTCCAGTGACTGATACTGATTAGCCAGCGATACGAACTGCCGCAATTGATACAGAAACTCGGAAGTAAACTGCAGCTTGAACAATTTGTACAAGGCATCTAGCGGTGTTGCATCTGGTGGCAGGTTATCGAATAACATGCTTTTATCTTCTCTTGAAGAGTTGCTGATAAAATATGCTGCTACCGCCTCTTCTTTGCACGAGAAGTAGTTGGCAAAGGTCCGCCGGGAGTAGCCAGCCTTCTGTACAACGTCGTCGACGATGAAGCCGTCCATCCCTAGTTCAAGCGCAAGCTCGAAGGCAGATTTGGCTAAGGCATAGGCCGTAGCTTCTTTTTTTTTGTCGCGCAGCGTCTGTTTGGGGTTCAAGTTCTATGCGATCTCCTTTCTTAAGTACAGAGGACATTCTGTGCTCTATTTTCTATTTTTATATTATTGCCCAAAGGGCAAAATTGCGCAATGGGCAATTTTTTAGAAGTGAGTGGGGGTTATATTCAGGATGCAGGGTATTTAACCGCCCGAGCTTGTAAGCAGGGTAGTTGTCAGACTAAAAAGAGATCAGCAATGATTAACATCGCTGATCTCTTTTGCAAGTTGGTTTAAATAGTGCTAATTGCTTCTATATATTAAGCTTCTTTAGCAATAATTTTTTTGAGCTTCACTTCGGGTTCTTGCTCCGGATCAGGCGCTTGCCCAACACGTTTAATGAAGAAAGAGAGCAGCAGCCCAAGAATGCCGATACCAACAATAACTAGATAGGAATCATTGATACCTTGAATGGAAGCTTCCATAATCATATGTTCTTGTGTTCCGTTCTGTGTGCTGCCCGAGGCCAGCATATCCTTCATATGCGTTGTAGTACGGCTTGTCATTACAGTGACAAGTAGGGAAGTCCCTACGGCGCCAGCCACTTGTCGAATGGTGTTCGAAATTGCTGTACCGTGCGCACTAAGCTTGGAGGGCAATTGATTTAGCCCTAAAGTTTGTATTGGCATAAGGAGCAGAGCCATACCGATCCGGCGGCCAGTTGACATATATACCAGATACATGTAACTGGTTGAGTCCGTTAAATTCACAAAGCTTAGCGTCGTTGCAATTGTAATCAGTAGACCGATAATAGCGAGCCACTTTGCCCCGAACCGGTCGAACAGCTTTCCGGTTACCGGCATCAATAAACCCATAATGAGCGCACCAGGAAGCAGCAGTAAGCCGGATTCCATCGCTGTAAAGCCACGGGCATTTTGAAGATACAAAGGCAGCAGCATCATATCTGCATACATCACGATAGTGACTGCGATACTGATGACAGTCGTTAAGGAAAACATGCTGTATTTGAAAGCTCGAAGATCAAGCAACGGGTTCTGGGAGGCTAGCTGTTTCCAAGTAAACAAGCCAAGGGAAAGGACACCTAGACCCAGAGACAACAGTACTTCTGCGCTTGACCAGCCTGCGCTGGCAGCACGGCTGAAGCCATACAGCAAGGTGCCAAAACCGATAGTAGAAAGAACTACACCAACAATATCCAGCTTAGGATAGATGCGCTCCGATACATTTCTCAAATAAATAAATCCACATATGATTACAATGACGGTCAAAGGAATCATGCCATAGAACATAGTCTCCCAAGAATAATGCTCCAAAATATATCCGGCCAGAGTAGGTCCAATCGCAGGTGCGAAAATAATGGCTAAGCCTACCATCCCCATGGCAGCCCCTCTCTTTGCAGGAGGGAACAGGGTCAAGATGACATTTGTGAGCAGTGGCATGATAATCCCAGCGCCAGCTGCCTGAATCATACGCCCGGTCAGTAGAATAGGGAAGTTTGTCGCGATGGCTGAGACGATCGTTCCAGCTAAAAATATAAACATGGAAGCTTGAAAAAGCTCTCGTGTCGTAAACCGTTGCATCAAATAAGCTGTAATTGGGATTAGAACACCATTAACCAGCATATAGCCTGTTGTCAGCCACTGAGCGGTTGCAGCCGAGATATTAAAATCATGCATTAACTCGGGAACGGCAACGCTCATTACTGTCTGATTCAGTGTCGCAAGAAAAGCGCCCAAAATCATAATGAATAAGATGGGTCCCTTTTTTACGGAACTGCTTGATACTTCTGTCTTTGTACTCACTCCACTCCATCCTCTCAAATCGTCGATCATGGACTAAATTTACAGTGTGTTGTATAGTTTACAATGCATGAATTAGATTATAAATGAAATTTTCATGTAATCAAGCAACGATTTGCGAAAAAATGTAAAATAGTTTACATTCATTTTAAATTTGTAGTGTTTTCTCATGAAAAAACAACAATTTTTTATAAATTGTAGTTTACGATATGAAAGTTAAAGATTGGAGAGAGTAAGATGAATAACACAACGCAACGTACAGATCCCCGGGTACTTCGTACACGTCAATTGCTTAGAGATGCTGTGATTGAATTGCTTGAGGAAATGGATATTGAGAAAATATCAGTAAACCGTATTGCAGAGCGGGCTAAAATCAATCGTGTTACTTTTTATCTGCATTATCGGGATCTCCCGGATATGTTGGAAAAGATGGCGGATGAGATGGTGGAGGACATTTTACAAGTGGTCAACAACGATGACAACGATCACGAATCGGTTGAAGAAGAGAATTTGAGGATATTAGAGAGTCTGCTTAAGCATATTGCGGAAAATGCCAAATTCTATAAAGTGATACTCACATCGAAAAGAAGCCCTATTTTTACAGACCGTCTGTTCAACTTGATGGCGGAAATCATCTCTGCACACCAGGAGAAAAAGGAGGGTGCTGCTGAGCATTCCAAGATGCCCATACAGAAGGACATTGCCGTTTGGTACGGTTCAGCAGCCCTGATTGGCACGGTTATTTCTTGGCTTCGAGATGACATGCCCTATACACCAGTGTATCTTGCCAGACAAATTAGTATGCTGCGTGCGAACTAATCAAATGAATACGATCAAAAGAAAAAGCCGCGCATCATTGCGCGGCTTTTGATGTACAGAGCGGGTAACTCACTGCACACTGAGATTATCCCAGTTGACTTGGAATTCCTTCAGCATGCCTTCTTTGGTCAGCTTGCCACCGAGATACCCTTGAATGCTGCTGGATAATTCCTGCGGCATCCCGTTCGGCAGACGGGTCCAGTTCCAGGTCAGCGCTTGATCCTTATCGGTATAAGCCAGCACCTCGGCGCCCAGCGCTCCAAGATCTTCTTCGGTGCCCTTAATGCTGTCGAGCGCAGGGATGAACTGGAATTCCTTAGTGATATACTTTTTCCCGGTCTCGGAGGTGACCAGCCAATCCAGGAAGACCTTGGCTTCCTCCTTAACGGGGGAGTTTTTATTGATCACCCAATTGCTGGGCACGCCTACATACAGCTTGTCATTGTCTTCTGGGGTGTCGTCAATGGGCATCGGTAGGATACCCAGATTTAAATTAGGATCGATGCCGTCGATCTGTCCTTGCGTCCAGTTACCCTGCTGCATCATCGCGGCTTCTCCGCTCGCTACCATCGTGACTTGGGTATTATAGTCGGTGGAGAGTGGATTTTTGTTGCCGTACTCTACAGTAAGGTCCAGCAGGTCGATCCATTTGGAGAAAACCGGGTCTCCAGCGAAAGTTTTGGTGCCGTCCGTAAGCCCGGCGATAAATGCTTCGGGATCTGGCTGCTGGGCGAAAGCTACGTTCACATTATGATTGCCGAGCACGAACCATTCCTGATATCCATTTGCAAAAGGTGTGATGCCTGCTGCCTTTAACTTCTCGGAGGCTTCGCGCAGAGCGGTTAGAGTTAAGGGTTTCTCGGTGATGCCTGCTTTCTTAAACAGGTCCTTATTATAGATGAAGCCGTATCCTTCGAGATTCATGGGCATGCCATAGAGCTTGCCATCTGCAGTCATTTGTTCTGCTGCAAGGGGCTTTACATCCTTGGCCCAAGCTTCACCGCTTAAATCCTCCAGATATTCCATCCACATATCACGTTCATTGTTGCCACCAATGGTGAAGATATCCGGTTCATCTCCAGATGAGAACTTGGCGCGTAGGGAGGCACCATAATCGGTCCCGCCACCCACGCTTTGCACCTCCAGCTTAATATCGGGGTGTTCCTTCTCAAACTCAGTCTTAAGCGAAGCTAGCGCTTCAGATATTTCAACCTTGAACTGGTAGATATGCACGGTTTTAACTCCATTCGCATTGTCACTGCCACGTCCGCAGCCGGCTGTCAGAGCAGCCAGCAGCAGGGAGCATGCGAGGAGAATTCCACGTTTGGTTCTCATATTCATTCATCCTCTCTGGCTGAAAATAACATGTATCGTTAGCCCTTTACGGAGCCTTGGGCAATGCCTTCAATAATATATTTTTGCATCGCTAGGAAAAAGATGACCACGGGCGTAATCCCGAGCACAAGTCCCGGAAGTGCTAAATCCCACTGTTTCGTATATTGTCCGAAGAAGCTATAAGTGGCGATGGGAATGGTGCGAAGCACCGGGTCCTGCAGAATAAGCGAAGGCATCAGGTAATCGTTCCAGATCCACAGGGTATTCAGAATAATGACAGTGACAATAATCGGCTGCATGAGCGGAAGCACAATCCGGAAAAAGGTACCATAAGGACTGTTGCCATCTACTCTCGAAGCTTCCTCAATATCAAGAGGTACCGATTTGACGAAGCCATGGAACAGAAATACAGTCATCGGGGCGCCAAATCCAAGATACGCTAAAATCAAACCTGTGGTTGAATCCATGACGCCCAGACCGCTAACAACTTGCACCAGCGGGATCATGATCGCCTGAAACGGAATAACCATAGCGGCCACTAAAGCAATATAAAGTATGCGGTTATATAAGCTGTTATTGCGAACCATTTTGTAAGCGCACATAGAGCAGAGGAACGCTAGCAGAATATTACTAATCACCGTGATAATAAAAGAGTTCAGGAAGGCACGAGGAAAATTGATAGCTTTCCAAGCTTCGGCGTAGTTGCTCCACTGGAATACGGAGGGCAGCGCAGCGGAATCCGAAAGAATCTCACTATAGCTTTTAACCGAGTTAGCTAGAAGAAAGTAAAACGGTACTAGAAATAGAAGGCCCAGGAGGATCACAATTACTTCGACGAGAAGCAGAGACACATTGAATTTTTTGGCGGTAGTCTCCATTACAGCTCCACCTCTCTTTTCTTGGTTGCTCTAACCTGTAGCAGGGAGATTACGGCCACAATGACGAAGAAAATCATCGCTTTTGCGGAGCCCATCCCGAATCGGCTAATAGTGTAGGCCTCATTGTAAATATTCAACGCTACAGATTCAGTAGCTTTGAAGGGACCACCCTTGGTCAGCGACAGGTTAAGGTCGAACAGCTTAAATGACCAAGAGATAGAAAGGAACAGACAAACGGTTACAGCTGGCATAACCAGCGGGATGGTGACATGGCGTAAAGCCTGAAAGCGTCCGGCGCCATCCACTTTTGAGGCTTCAATCAGGCTTTTGGGAACGTTGTTGATTGCAGAAATGTAGATGACCATTAGGTACCCTGCATTTTGCCAGACAAATACGATTACAATCGCCCAGAAGGCTGTCCCTCCGGTGCCCAGCCACGGAAGATTAAAGAAGGACCAGCCCGTAGCCTGTCCAATCGAGGAGAACCCTCTGACAAAAATAAACTGCCAAATGAACCCGAGCAAAAGTCCACCGATAACATGAGGTACAAAAAATACCGTTCTCAGGACATTGCGCGTGAATAGCTTGCGGGTCAGTACATAAGCGAGTGCGAAGCCGAGCAGATTGGTCAGTATCAGACCGAAGAAAGTGAACTTCGCCGTGAACCAGAATGAATGAAGAAAGGAAGGGTCCTTTGTGAAGATATGTAGATAATTCCGGAGTCCGGTCCACTCCACATCACGTGAGATTCCGTTCCAACTGGTAAAAGAATAATAGAGTCCTAAAAAGAAAGGAATCAGCACAATCATAAAGAAAAACAAGGAAGTCGGCCCGACAAAAACAAACTGCTGCATCAGGCGTGATCTTTTTCTATGGTCCATCGTTCCTCACCCCTTTTTGTTAATGTAAACTTTTCATTCTATAACCGGATTGGTGATTAAGCGAAACAAACATACTTGAAATTATCGCTGCTCAGAATGATTTCAACACAGGCTTGACAGCCCTTTCAAAGAATCGGTATGGTGGACTTGTCAGACTAATAGGAGGTTGATGCGCATGTCAGGATTGCTTGGTAATTTTGTTACGCAGATTGGAATATTGGTGAATGATGTGGAGAAGGTAAGTACGGCATATGCGGAGTTTTTTGGACTCAAAAAGCCGGAAATTATCGTTACAGATACAGAAGATATTGCGCAGACCCGGCATAATGGCGTGGCTACGCAGGCGCGGGCTAAGCTAGCTTTTTTTGATATGGGCTCTTTACAGCTGGAATTGATTGAACCGGATCATGAGCCGAGTACGTGGCGGGATTACTTGAATGAACATGGTGAGGGGCCTCATCATATTGCTTTTGTAGTTGAAGGAATGAAAGAAAAGATAATGCTGCTAGAAGGCAAAGGCTTCCCACTCCAGCAAAAGGGTGAGTATACCGGGGGGCGTTATGCTTATATGGACACTTTCAAGGAGTTAAAAGTAATTGTGGAGCTGCTAGAGAACGATAAGGATAACGGGGAGGAATAACTATGAATATTATCATTACAGGTGCTGGACGTGGACTGGGTTATGAACTGGCGGCCGAAGCGCTGAAGCGGGGCTATGGAGTTATTGCTGGGGTTCGCCGGCCCGATCAGGAACAAACAGCGCTATCGAAGCTTGCTGAAACCTATGGAGAGAAGCTAACCATCGCTGCGATGGACGTGACGGACGAGGCAGGAATCGCGGCACTGGCTGCGAGTCTACAAGAACAAGGTCGGACCCTCGGTGCCATTATTAATAATGCGGCGGTACTCAACGCTCGGGATACATCGATTGAAGCGTTGGATTTCCAAGATATGCTTATAACGATGGATATTAATCTGTATGGACCGATACGAGTGGTTAAGCATTTCCTGCCGCTACTTACGGAACCCGAATGCTCGATCATCAATATATCGTCGGAAGCAGGAAGTATCACCAATGCTTATCCGAACGACTATCCTTATGGCATTTCCAAAGCGGCGCTCAATATGTTCACACAGCAGTTGCATGTCTATGTAAAAGAACGTGGGATTCAAGTGCTCAGCGTGCATCCGGGGTGGATGCAAACCGATATGGGTGGGGCAGAGGCACCGACAAATCCAAATCAAAGTGCCGAGGGGATCCTTGACCTGATCGAGAAGCGTACTACACCAGAAGGTCATTTCATGTTTGTAGATTATACGGGTAAGGATATGAAGATTTAGGTGATATATAGGCTGAACTAAATTTGCGAACAAAAAGCTCAGTATTCACTGCGGTGAATCATTGGACTTCCGGCCGTTGTTGTCCCCAGATTTCTTGATTGAACCGCTCGTAGCGGTGGAAATCTGGGGACAGAGACGGTCAGTAAAGAGAACCTCGGCAATTATGCCGAGGTCCTCTTTTTTGTTTATAGAACTGCTTATTTCTTAAGCAATAAATAAGCGAAATAAGGTACGCCGATTAGCGACACCATGATCCCTGCCGGAATGCCGTCAGGATCGACGAGATTGCGGCCAACGGTGTCCGCGATCAGAAGTAACCAGCCGCCCAGCAATACAGCGACGGGAATAAACATCTGATTACGCGGGCCGACTAGCGATTTGGCAATATGTGGAGCCATCAGTCCGATGAAGGCGATCCCGCCTGTGACAGAAACCGCGGAGGCGGATGCTGCAACTGCCGTGAGAATCAGAACGATACGTTCACGTTCGAGATTCAGCCCGACACCAATGGCAGAGACTTCACTTAGGCTGAGCAGGTTGAGTCGCTGTGATTTGTACAGGGTAAAGGGAACTAGTAAGATCAACCAAGGCAGTAAAGCCCAAATGAATGGCCAATCTGTACCCCATATATTCCCTGCGATCCATTTTGCAATAAAATCTACCTTGGCACGATCCGCGGACGAAATGATCACGATCATAACGCCAGACAACGCTAGGGAGAACCCTACCCCAACGAGCACCAATCGAACAGGATCAAGCCCCTTAGTCCGACTATATGAAAATAGATAGATTAACGCTGCCGTAAGTAATGCCCCTATAAAAGCAACCAGCGGCAGCGCATAAATGAATGATCCAGCGCTAACCGGGAAAAAAAGAAAGAAAACAGCGACAGCGACACCCGCACCAGAGTTGATACCAATAATACCGGGGTCGGCTAGATCGTTTCGTGTAACGCTTTGCAGAATGGAACCGGATAACGCCAAGGCCATGCCTGCCAGCAGTGTTATCAGAATCCTCGGCAATCTTACAGAGAATAATACAAAGTCTTCTTTAAAGGTTCCATGCCCGAACAGAACCGGAAGCAGTCTGTCAAAAGATAGGGAAGAGTACCCGATTCCCATACTGACGATTGCTGTTAGCAGAATCAAACCGGTGCATACACAAAGGATAATACGTTGCTTTCGCACGGGTGCAGAGGAAATCATGAGAGTGTTTTACCTCCTTTCCGAACAACAAACAAGAAGAAAGGTAGCCCAAGCATAGCAACGACGGCGACCACTGGCGTCTCATAAGGTGCATGGATTGTCCGTCCAATTGTATCCGCGAGAAGCATGAACGATGCACCCGTAAAGATCGATATCGGCAAAATATACCGGTAATCGGTACCGACAATCTTACGGACAATATGCGGAATCATCAGCCCTACAAAAGCCATATCCCCAATTAGAGCGACCGATGCTCCAGTCAGCAGAATAATAAGAGTGAATAGAATCCCTTTAACCACAGCAAGGTTTTGTCCTAATCCGATGGCTACCACGTCACTTAAGCTAAGAATTGTTAACTGGTTTGAAAATATTAATGCCACCACAATGCCGATGAGAATAACGGGTGCGATAGCCTGAAGCTGGCCCCAGGTTGTGCCGATCAATCCACCCGCTGTCCACATGGATACATCCTTGGATATTTTGAAGGCAATGCTTACACCACTTGCAATAGCATACAGAAAGGCAGATACCGCTGCACCGGCGAGTACGATTCGAATCGGAGAGAAGCCACCTTGGCGCACAGAACCGAGAACAAGTACTAGCACGGCTCCTAGGGCAGCGCCAAAGAAACAAGCGATCATGGTACCAAAATAATTCAGTCCCGGCAGAAATACAAACGTAAGAGCCAGCGCCATATTCGCGCCCGAGGTCAGACCGAGCAGGCCTGGGTCGGCTAATGGATTGCGTGTAACCCCCTGCATGATAGCACCGGATACGGCAAAGGCAGCACCGATTAGCATGGCGGCGAGTTCGCGAGGCAGCCGGATCTCGCGCAGAATAAGGACATTGTCTGCCTTTGAATTTGAGGTGATGGCAAGCCACAGATCATTGAAAGTGGTTTCTTTAGCCCCGAATAGCATAGCAATCACGAGGCATATAACCATTACCAGCACGCTACCAAGCAGTTTATATAAAAATGGAAAGGAAGTTTGCTTCGTAGTCATTATCTTTATTTTCCAAGAAATTGTTGTTCAAAGAATTCCAACTGGTACTCAAGGCTAAGCGGATCGTTAAAATAGAATGCTTTTGCATCAGCCTCGAATACGCGATTGTTTTTGACGGCAGGGATGCTCTTGTAGATTTCTGTATTCTGGAAGGAATTATCTTCATCCGCATTTTTACTGAAAATAACGTAATCGCCCAGATAATCCTTCAGCACTTCTGTCGAGACAGCAAAGAATCCATCCGTTTTGGTGCTTTCTTTTACTGTTTCTGGCATGCCAAGCTTGAAGTCCCCATAGAGGAGTTCAGTTCCGCGGCCAAAGTTATACCCGTATACATACAATTGCTTATTAAAGGTCTCAATAACAGAGACAGTTGCATTATCACCGATCTTCGCTCTGATTTCTTCACCCGCTTTTTTGGTACGGGCACTAAAATCATCGACCCAAGCTTGAGCTTCTTTTTCTTTGTTCACCAATTTGCCGACTTCCAGCTGTTGGGTTAAGTAATCCACTTTATTATAAGTATAAGTAACGGTTGGTGCGATTTGCTTGAATTTATCGATATTCTTAATATCGGAGAGCCCGATGATCAGATCCGGCTGCAGTTCAATGATTTTCTCCAGACTTTCATCGCTAACTGCCTCTACGTCTTTTAGTTGCTCTTCAAAGCGCGGGTTAGTTTTGGACATTTCATCTACGCCCACAACAGGTACACCCAGTGCCATGACATTACCTGTTAAAAAACGGGTGAGTACAACAACACGCTGAGGATGTGTTGGAACCTCAACAGGTCCATCTTCGGATTGATAAGTAAAGGTCGCACTTTCTGACTCCGCAGCAGGAGTAGAAGATGGGCTGTTTGTAGGACTAGCATCATTTTTCGCCTGGTTTCCCCCACAAGCACTAAGTGCAATCCCCATAATAAGTACAAACGGAATAAATATCTTTCTCATTAAATAATTCTCCCCTTTTTTGTATGACAGTGTTACTTTGAACAATTCAAACAATGTAAATCAATCTTCAGCCTATGCCTTAGAGTGATTATGAGAATCATTCGCATTTGTAATCATTATAGGGATCACTCATGTGCCTAACCATGCCTTTTTGTTGGAAAAAAGACTTGGACTATTATTTGCCTCCGAATAAAGCTACCGCTCGTCCTAGTTGTAAGCGAATCGAAGCCGGGTTATAAGGCACCCAATCATCCAGATCAAGAATATGGACTTTCTTCTGCTGCACTGCGGGAAGCTGGCTCCAATAAGGGGATTGAAAGATCGCTTCAGTATGCGCAGTAGAGCCTTTGGCATCGGGAAATACAATGACTAAAATTCGGTCTCCTGCATAATCTGCAAGATCTGAAACCCCGATCGAAATCGAATGGAACTGATCTCCCAATCTTTTTATCTCGTTGTCAATCAAGGTCGGTGCTCTAAGTCCAAGGGATTGGTACATCACATAACCTACATTCCTTGCTCCGTAAACGAGTAGCTCCTCAGGCTTGATTACCAGAATGGTGATGATATCGTTAGCGACTGTGCTGTGCTGTACTATTTCTCGGGCTTCTAGCTCTTCTTGTTCAAAATCCTTCAGCCACTGCTCCGCCCGTTCACTCCGCTGAATGGCTCGGCCGATTAGGCGTAGCTGATCTTTCCAGCCGATTTCGTTCCAAGAGATCTCCATAATAGGTGCTACAGCTCGCAGCTGCCCGGCCTTCAATCCGTATTCCTCCAGATGTTCTTTGGCCGCAATAATCAGTTCAACGTTGGCATCAATTAATAGCGATCTGATCTGTTCAGCCGAGCTGTTTGTATTGATAAACTTCATCGACTGCGGTGGCTCCTGATCCGAAAGATTCAAATATTCACTACTTTCAGAGATGGTTACCGCAGGTTCTAAGCCAAGTAACAGCAAATGGCTTGCATAAGGGGTAAGCATTACGGCAACTCGCTGGAAAGAGCTTCGGCTGTAACCAGACGGAGATGCGCCTGTCTGCAGCTTAAAACGACGACTGAGATAAAATTCATCCTTGTAGCCTACCTTTAGCGCAATTTCCCTAAGTGTGCCTGAACCGTTAAGCAAAAGCTCCTTGGCACTATGAACCCGTAGCCGCGACAGATATTCGCTCTGGCTGAAGCCTGTCACCTGCTTAAACAACGTTGAATAATGCGAGCTGCTTACACCCGCAATGGCGGCTAAGTGCTCACGTGTTATTTTTTCGCTAAAGTGATTCTCCAGGTAAGAAATGCTCCGTTCCATCGATGGTTGCTCGTTAACTGTATATCTGGCTTCCTGCTGTTCGAGCAATTGTAGAATAATCTGATGAAAAAGCATTTGATTCTGTACATGGCGTGTTTCTCGATCTGGCAGTCGGTGAAGATACAATTCCTTGACACTGGATACAATAGTAGGCTCATAAGGAAACAACAGCATATTTGTACTCGAAGCCATTTCGCTTTTTCGTATCATCGCACCGCCTGGTATAGCCTGAGTCTGCTCTTGAATCCAGATGGTGAGCTTATAGGCATGAAGCGGCTGCTGGAGATTTGTAATTAAAGAGGCATGAGTATTAGCGGGGAGAAGGATTACGCTTCCTTCCGTAAGCTCATAAGTCAGATTATTAACCTCAAGGCTCCCTTTACCAGCGGCAACGGCCAGTAATACGGTTAGATTCTCATGAATCTGAACTCTTGGTAGATTTGAGGTCCCATACATCGATTGAATGCTGCCAGCGCTATATAAAGGAAAATGAGATTCGGCCCATTCCGGGATAACGTTATTCAAAATAAGGCCTCCGTTACTTGAATATATTTTCAAACTATAATGCTATGGATCGAACTGTATTATTGACGTCTGTGGAACTAATTATAACATCTTACCTTTTTAGATAAGCCTGTTAATTATCTGCCCTATTATTCTTTTTAAAGGATACGTCTGTCCAAGAGAAAGCATATTGGATCGAATATATATACTACCAGGTATTCTTCATCCATTTTAAAGAGGTGATTAAGATGAAAAAGCAGACAGCCTCCACTAAGAAGCGAAGGCTTCTCGCCAGTCCTAAGCCCAAACGTAATCTGAATCCTAAAGCAACAGCCCAGACTATCAACTTCGCGGTAATTGGGGATAGTCATGTGGGATATGGGAATAGCGCAAGCATTTTTAGAAATCTATTGCCAAAGGCTGTAGGGAGCGGGAATAAGAGATTTGTTATTTTTGGAGGAGATAACACGCAAGCGGGAGCGAATCATGGAAATAATGCAAATGCCTATTACAAGGACTTCAAGGATACAGTAACTAGCACGCTCGGAAGTATCCCCTATAAAGCATCGATAGGAAATTGGGAGGCAAGTACCCAGTCCTTATTCACGCAATATTTAGGTGCAGTAGAAGGGCAAATGAATTTCCCTGGGACACAGGGTAAGGTGAAGTACGTGTGGCTTAATTGTGCTCTGGGTCTGTTCACTCCGGGAAGCATAAATATATTGAAAAATTTAGATGATCAGCATTTTTATATTATTGATTTTCATTGGCCTTTAAAAGTGGGCGGGATCACGGTCGATCCTAGCCATGTATTAAGCGCGGCGGAGACTGCTAAGTTTTTTGCAGCTATTCCTACGAAAGTGAGGGATAAAGTGCTAGCTATTTTCACACATCATGGACATTTGTTTTATCGAAAGCTTACTAATATATATCCAGGTTATACAAATACAAAATTCTTTGTGTGCGGATGTTCGGGTGATTATAAATGTAAGCCGAGTGGTGATCGCGGTTATTACAACGCCACATTAACCATCAATGGGACGGCATTGAATGTCGATGCTTTTAAGGTAGCGGTCACTTAGTGAAGAAGTGGATGCGGTTAAAATAAAACGCTAATTTTCGGGAGATAACCGAGATTAGCGTTTTTCTTATATTAAGAATAACCCATTAACCATGGAGTCACAGGTAAATAATAAGTAAGCGGGATTATTTAACATATTTGTATAATAGTTTATATATGTATTGAATAAATTTATTTAGGAGGGCTACCCATGAAAGAACTATTATTTCATTCTTTAGAACAGGCGGGTGTGTCGGCTTACGGTGTAGAGCGCATACGTATAGCAGCTGCACAAATGGTTGAAGACAACATCACACCGGCACAAGTTATTGTTGCTGCGAGAAAGGGGATGCTACTGGTCCATCAAGCGAACGGGAAATTCGGTCCAGAGCCAGGCGCAGCGGAATTAACTGTAGATGCTATTTATCCACTGTGTTCCATAACAAAACTGTTTACGGCAACCGCTATAATGATGTTAATGGAACAAGGGAAGATTGGTCTAAACAGACCTGTTTCCGATTACATCCCCGAATTTACAGGTGAAGGCAAAACTAAGGTATGCGTACATCACTTATTGACACATACCTCTGGCCTGGAGGGTGAGGTGATTTGGCAGAACGGACAGTTGAAAAAGGAACAAGGAGAGTACCCTCCACACGAACCTAATCAAGATCCAGATCAGCATAAGTACTTATATGGCGGTTATGATGCACCGCTTAGTAACGAACCTGGTACGGTCATGTCTTATTGCGGGTATGGCTATGAGCTGTTGGGTGAAATCATCCGGCGCGTTAGCGGACAGGCTTATGATGTATTCGTAAAGGAAACCATTTTTAAACCGCTTGGTATGGAAAATACATATTATCGTGTACCCATGGATGTGCGGGACAAAGTAGTAAGACGTGCACCAGAAGCAGCGTGCGCGGAATGGGTGGACAGCGAGTATAATTTGAATTCCGTATCTGCGGGGGGCGGCGCTTACTCGACGGCTATGGATTTGGCTGTCTTTGGCCAGATGTTTCTTAACGGTGGGATATATAACGGAGTACGATTTCTTAGTCCGGTAACCGTAAAAGAAATGACCCGCAACCAAATTCCAGGCGTATCCTCACAATATAGAAACGAGGTTTTTCCAGAAGCGTATTGGGGGTACGGATGGGCGATTAACGGCTCGAAGCGTGATGGTGGAGATTTGTTTTCTCCAGAAGCCTATTCACACTGGGGCGCGGCAGGTCCTTTCCTCTGCGTTGATCCGATTTATCAGACAGTTACGGTGCATTTATCTGTAGAGCTAGATCACCAGAAGCCATTTAAAAATATGTATGTGGATTACTTCAATAATACTGTTCTGGCAGCCATCACTGATCTTTAATCCTCTTTTTAGTTTTTTTGTCGTGTTATCTATACTTAAAGCGTGCTTTCCCAGTTTCTTCTGAATTGTTTAGGGGTGGTGCCAGTATATTTCTTAAACACTTTGGTAAAATAGCTCTGGTCATTGAAATGTAGCCTCGTAGCGATATCAGATAAGCTAATGCCCGGTAATTCGATTAATCGTTTGGCTTCTACAATCCGCTCGAATTGAATAAAATCACTGATGGTGAATCCTGTTTCCTTCTTAAATAATAGGGAGAGATAGCTTCTGTTCAATCCAGCGACTTCAGCCAGCTTATCTAAGGAGAGTTCCTCATATAAGTGATTAAAAATATAGTTCTGACAGAGGGCCACGGTGCGCGAAAGTTTCGCCATCCGGCTCTCTTTGACATGGTCGGCGAAATCGCAAAGCGCATTAAGAATAGCATGATCTACAGCCGGAACATCCTTTAGTTCTTCGATATGCTGGATATGAAAGTCGCTGAGGGTATAAGAAATCTCCCAATACAGTCCTCCATCTATTGCTGCACGAGTAGCGAGCGTAATACAGGAGATCGCCAGATTTTTTTTGTTGCGTAAATGGCTCTTCTTGGAGAGTACTCCGTAATTGTCTTCGGAGAAGGTTGCTTGGACACGAAGTAGCTCAGCCTTATTTCCATTTTTGATATGGTGAAATAAGGATTTTTCCAGCATGGGTTCGTGGTGCAGCCATGTATTCTCACGTCGATAGGAAACATCCAAGTCCAAACTGCCTGCGGGAGGCTGTTTATGCTCAAGAGTTCGGGTGTCGAGTAGCAGTTCGCTAAGAGATAACGTCTTTCCGGTGACGAGCGAGTACATCAGCATAGCGGTATGGTAGAGTCTCATTTTATTTAGCACGGTCAAGCTGCGGTAGTATTTCATCCATTGCTCTTGAAGCTTTAATGGAACTTCATGGTCACGCATCAGACTTGTCATATTGTCCTCTGAAAGGTGAGTATAAAGTGTAGGACCGATCACAATGCTTCCCCCGTTACTGCTGCCTGAGGGCAGATGGAGAAGGATGTAATTCTCTAGGAAGTTAGTGGTGCGAATGATCGGTATAGAGGCATTTGAGCTATCGTGCTTAGAGTTGTTCTCGCTTTTAGTAGAGTCTGCAATTTCTGAAAGAAGCTCGTTGAGGTTATGAACCCACGGGGCGCTCTCTGAAGAGGAAGGCAGCGCTAGCTCGATTCTCCGATTGGCATCTAGCAGAAACACAGGAATTTGCAGCGATTCATACAACACTTTACAAATATATTGAGCTCCTTCATGACCGTCCAAATGATTCAACATTCTTTCAACCTCCTCGCCCAACCAGAATACCAAAAATACAATGATAATGCCATAAATCTAACATGAAGTAGATTAAAATGGGGATAGTATACATTCAGAGGAGGTATTTTTATGAAAACCAATATTCATGAACTCATATCACAAATGACCCTTGAGGAGAAAGCAGGACTCTGCTCAGGGCTTGATTTCTGGAATACAAAGGGCATTGAACGACTCGGAATCCCCTCTTTAATGGTAACGGACGGACCCCATGGTTTACGCAAGCAAAAAGAGAGCGCCGATCACCTCGGACTCCATAACAGTGTACCCGCGACTTGTTTTCCTTCGGCAGCAGGGATGGCTTCTTCCTGGGATCGGGAGTTAATCGGGCGTGTAGGTAAAGCACTCGGGAAAGAGTGTCAAGCAGAGAACGTTGCTGTTCTGCTCGGACCGGGAACAAATATTAAGCGCTCTCCACTGAACGGTCGTAACTTTGAATATTTTTCGGAAGACCCTTATCTTTCCTCGGAGATGGGTGGGAATCATATCAAAGGTGTGCAAAGTGAAGGGGTAGGCACCTCGCTTAAGCATTTTGCTGCTAATAATCAGGAACACCGGAGAATGTCTGTAGATGCTGTGATTGATGAGCGGACGCTACGAGAAATTTATTTGGCTAGCTTTGAAGGCGCAGTTAAGCAGAGTCAGCCATGGAGCGTGATGTGCTCTTACAATCGGGTAAATGGTGAATATGCCTCCGAGAGTGAATTTCTCCTGACAAAGATTCTTAGAGAGGAATGGGGCTACAAGGGATTCGTCGTTTCCGACTGGGGAGCGGTTAATGAACGGGTGAAGGCTCTACAAGCAGGACTGGAGCTGGAAATGCCGTCACCCGGAGGCATTGGTGATGCCAAGATTGTCGCAGCAGTACAAAGTGGCGAGCTGTCTGAAGAAACGTTAGATCTTGCAGTGGAACGGTTACTTACCTTTGTTTTTAAGGCGGTGGAGAACCGTAAAGATAATGCTTCATTTAATGCTGATGAGCATCACCGTCTGGCTCGTGAAGTGGCGCGGGAGAGTATGGTTCTCCTTAGAAATGAGGAAGGCATTCTGCCGCTGTCAAAGCAAGGAACGATTGCGGTCATTGGCGAGTTTGCTAGAAATCCGCGTTATCAGGGCGGGGGCAGCTCACATGTGAATCCGACGAAATTGGACGATGCTTTTGAAGAGATGAAGGCCCATGCAGGTTCTGCCGAACTGCTATATGCGCAAGGATATGAACTGAATCATGACGGGATTAATGAAGCTTTGCTACAAGAGGCACGGGATACAGCGGCAAAAGGGGATGTAGCCGTATTGTTCCTTGGACTTCCGGATAACTATGAATCAGAGGGTTATGATCGTAGTCATTTGTCGCTTCCAGAGAGCCATAAAGCGTTGATCGAAGCAGTGTCTGAGGTGCAAAGCAATATCGTTGTTGTACTCAGCAATGGTTCACCCATAGAAATGCCTTGGATTCATAAAACTAAGGGGATTCTTGAAGGTTATCTAGGCGGTCAGGCTTTTGGCGGTGCAGTGGCAGATTTACTGTTTGGAGAGGTTAGTCCAAGTGGTAAACTGGCAGAGACCTTTCCGATGAAGCTGAGCGATAATCCATCCTTTCTTAATTTCCCAGGTGAAGGGGATACGGTAGAGTACAAAGAAGGCTTGTTTGTAGGCTATCGTTATTATGATAAAAAAGAGCTTGAACCGCTGTTTCCTTTCGGCTTCGGACTAAGCTACACAGCGTTTCAATACAGCAATTTGAGAATCTCCAAGAGCAGTATAAAAGATACCGAGAACGTACAAGTTACGGCCACCGTCAAAAACACGGGTACTCGCGCAGGAAAAGAAATCGTTCAGCTCTATGTTAGCGATGTGAAGAGCAGCGTGATCCGTCCACTTAAGGAGCTTAAGGGCTTCCAGAAGATAGAGCTTCAGCCTAGGGAAGAGCAAGAGGTTTCTTTTGAACTGGATAAACGCTCCTTTGCTTATTACAACGTTAACATTGGTGATTGGCATGTGGAAAGTGGAGTCTTTGAGATTGCTATCGGTTCATCTTCGCGGGATATTCGTCTGACTGCTTCTATTGAAGTGGAATCGACTGCTCCGCTTGCATTAAGTTATCATCGCAACAGTACCGTTGGTGATTTGCTGGACAATCCACGCACGGCAGATAAAGTGAAGAAGTTCAGCAGTATTTTTGGCATGGAAGGTGCGATGGATGATAATCCGGAAATGTTCATGGCGATGATGAAATATATGCCGCTACGGGCGCTGGTTGGGTTCGGTCAAGGGAAATACACAGAAGAAGATTTAGCCAAGGATCTGCAAGAATTTAATGCTTTGGCTGTAGAGTAGGAGATAGAAAAGGCCAAGTCTGATCTTTAATAAAAATCTAATATAAGTAAGCCAGTAGTTCATATTAGTCATTTATAATATGCACCACTGGCTTTTTTTTATATTTCGTGTTCGGCTACCGTGATCCGTAAACTTGATGATTGTGGCATGATTTCATAGGTGTGCTTCAACGCTTTCTTGAAGGAAATCCGTATTCTTTAGCGCGCCACGCTACTAGTAGCGCAAGAATTAATAGAATAAACAGTACCCACGGGAAGGAGCGGACACCAACTGTTTCAATAAGAATCCCACCCATCACGCCGCCACCGCCGATAGCTAGGTTCCATGCCGTCACTAACATCGACTGGGCCACATCTGCACTTTCGCCAGCTGCTTCAGCAACTGCTGTTTGTAGCAAAGTAGCCGCTCCTCCGAACGTCAACCCCCATACAGCAACCACTAGATAGATCACTATGGGTTGGCTGCTGCTAATGCCCAGTGCAATGGATGACAAGGCGAAAGCAACGAGGCTGTTAAGAACCAATGGACGTAGTTTACGGTCGATCAAAATACCGATGACCCAGATGCCAATAAGCGCAGTAATGCCGAAAATAAGCAGTACCAAGTCAACGCGCTGGGTAAGCCCAGCCTGAGTAAGATAGGGTGCAATGTAGGTATACAGGATGTTATGTGCTAGCACCCATGTCAGAACGACAAACAGTACCGGCCGTACCCCTGGAATAACAAAAACCTTGTAGAGAGGGAGCCGCTTATCAGGAGCCCCCCCTGGATAGTCCGGTAGCTTCCAAAGTACCCAGCCGACCAGCATCAGAGCCAGCAGCGACATGATCCCGAAGATGGAGCGCCAGCCCACAAGAGTGCCAAGAAGTGTTCCAGCAGGGACTCCGAGTGCCAGAGCTAGAGGCGTGCCAACCATCGCTACCGCCATTGCTCGTCCCTTGAGTGACTCCGGCACCATGCGCCGGGCATAACCTGCTATCATGCCCCATAAGACTCCAGCGGATACACCTGCGAAGAACCGAGCTGCCAGCGTAAGTATATAATTGGAAGAAAAAGTGGTGACGGTGTTGAATACGAGAAAACCAAGGATGCACATTAGTAGCAGTGGTCGCCGCCGCCATCCACGCGTCATGGTGGTTAAGGGAATCGCGGCCAACAGTGAACCAAGGGCGTACAAAGTGACAAGTTGACCCGCAAGGGCCTCGGAGACACCAAGCCCATCACCTATTTGGAGCAACAAGCCGGCCGGAATCGTTTCGGTAAGAATACAGATAAACCCCGTCATAGCAAGGGCGAGTAATCCTGCCCATGGTAAATGTTCAGAAGAGGGAGTACTGGAGGCACTTTGTGTGGCAGAAGTTGTGTTTTGGGTCATTGGAGAAGCACCTCTCTTTTAAATTGTAAAAAACTCAATGATACACACTCGAATAGGATTTACTAGACAGAGAGCCTAGACCGGTTCATTCCGGACCAAGGCTCTTTGTGTTCGTTCTTTATTTATTACGTCTATCATAAATGGCATCACAAAGGTCAACGGTAAACTGACCCGACATACCTTCTAGTGCAGTATTAGTAAATGCCACGACACTGAGCCGTTGCTCGGGGTCGACGAACCACGAATGACCATAGGTGCCACCCATACGCCATGTACCCGGGGATTCCGAAGTGTCTGCGGCGACAGGATCCTTCAGTACCGTAATGCCTAGGCCAAAGCCTCGTCCTGGCCAGAAGGCCATTGGCAGATCACCGATCTGGTTGGTCGTCATATCGTGAACCAGAGACTCTGGTAGCAGCGGTGCTCCGCCCTTACGTAATGTTTCCAGCAGCTGCAAAAAATCCCCAGCACTGCCGACCATGCCAGCTCCTCCAGAATGATAGGCAGTATCGTCAAGTGCTCGACCAGGGGCAAGCAGGAATCCAGCCGTTCCCTCCATAAAGGCAATACTGTCGGGATCATGTAAAGGACGTGGCTCTGGAGTATCATTGGCATAGGAAGTAGCCAGTCGTTCTCGATTGACTGCAATAAAACCCGTGTCGCTCATGCCAAGCGGTTTTGTCACGAGTGAATGTACGGCCTCATTGAGCGGTGTTTCTGTGACCTTTGCAATTACTGCTCCTAGCACATCTGTCGCGATGGAGTATTTCCACTCGGTACCTGGCGTATAGAGGAGGGGGACAGAGGCAAGACGACGCAAGTTCTCTTCCAATGTGATGCCGGACTGATCCATACCATCTGATACCCCTGCTGACTGATAGGAACCATTCTCTTCTTGGAAAAATCGGTAAGAAAGGCCTGCTGTGTGCGTCATCAAATGACGAATCGTCAATGTCGCGAACTCGCCATTCTGCAAACGTGGCCGAAACTCTGGGAGCCAACGATCAACGCGGTCATCCAGCTGTAGTCGACCTTGCGCAACTAATACTAGGGCTGCCGTTGAAACGATAGGTTTGCTAACTGAGGCGAGCCGGAATAAGGCGTCTTCTTGCATAAGTCTGCTCATCTCGCGGTCGGCAAGACCGGCAGCGCGGCTATAAACCAGTTCCCCATCTATCGCCACTTTAATGACAGCACCGACCAGGCGCTTGTCAGCAAGGGTTCGATCAATTACTTCATCGATGCGACCTGATAACCATTCTGTATTTATTTTGTTTGAATCCAATATACTCAACATTCTTCATCCCTTCGGAATAGTTAAAGCCAGGAACACTTTACTATTGTAGGGTTATTATATATAACAAGTTATCTTGATTACATAAGGCAACTAAGTTAAATTAGCCTTATAACGGTTAATTACAAGCTAGTTTATAGGGGGAACCTTAAATTTAAAGGATGTGATTTTGATGGACCATATTGATAAGCAAATTCTTTTTCATCTTCAAAATCAAGCGAGAATTTCTATGACAGAGCTGGGAAAATGTGTCGGTTTATCGCAACCTGCAGTTACGGAAAGAGTTAGGCGTATGGAGGAGAAAGGCATCATCAGCGAGTATCGCACCATTATTTCCCCTGAAAAAATTGGAAAACATGCTGCTGCCTACATGTTATTTCATTCTAGGGATTGTAATGCATTCCTTGATTTCTGCCGCTCAAGTCCTGATGTCGTCGAATGTTACCGTATAAGTGGGGAACACAACTACTTATTGAAAGTAGTAACCGACTCTACACGAGCCCTCGAGGATTTCGGAAATCAATGTGACAAATACGGTACCTATACGATTCTAATCGTGATGTCATCGCCAATCGATCATAAATTTCTTATACCTTCGCTTGAAGAAGAAAGCATCAACTTGCTGAGTTAGAATTGAACATTACTTCTGCCAGCCCTTCAACGCAAAAAGACTCTTCTATATAAATAGAGGAGTCTTTTTGATTGGAATATTTTTCAGGATAAATGGTTCCACAAATCGTTGTCGGTCCCCTTTACATTCAAATTAATTAGCTAAGACATTGCCAGCATCGCCTAGTTTCCAACGGCAGGTCATTATCAGCTTCTCACCCTCCAGTTCGGCTGTCAGCGTGCCACCCATTTTATTCATTAGACTTTTGGCGATGGAGAGACCCAGCCCGGAAGCTTGAGAAGATCGGGTACGGTCTGCGGTATAGAATCGGTCAAATAAGAGGTTAATATCGCTTCCGGCTAGTTCCTTCGCATCGTTTACTATCGTTAAGTCAGCTGTTACCTGCCGTCGTTCGAAACGGATTTCCACATACCCGGTCGCGTGTTTGACCGTATTGACAAGTAAATTCTCGACAACCCTCCGCACAGCGGACTCATCGGCGTATACGGATACATTTTCCTCAGGTAGCCGTATATCCGGTGTAATATTGCGTTCGTTGAAAGAATCGTAAAATCCGACCAGAATTTCCGAGAGTAGGGCCGTCATCCCAAGCTTTTCGGTATGTAGAGGATAATCTAGCGATTCGATCAAGGAAAGCTCAAAAAAATCATTCAGCAGTGCCTGCAGCCGTTTCGTCCGATTTTTAACGATGGCAACATATTCAAGTTTTTCATCAGGGGTAATTGACTCATCCTCCAACAGTTGAATATAACCGAAGATGGAGGTGAGGGGGGTACGGATATCATGTGAAATATTCGCTACAGCCTGACGGAATTCTTGTTCGACACGTTTTCGTTGGGCTTCCGCTTCGACGATTAAATTAGATTGACGATTGATTTGTCCCGCAAGTGCCTCAAGCTTCTGGTCGAATAGAGCCACATCGATTTTTTTACCGGTTGATCGCTCATTGTAGGTATGCAATTGCCCTGTTATCCGCCCTAGCTCTCGCCTTAACATCAACAAACGGAAAAGCAGGAGAGCTCCTACCGCAAACAATATGATTGTCAGAATAAGCAACACTCTCCTGCACCTCCTATTTATTATTTGATTTCTTTTCTGTGGAATACGAGAATACCGAGTACCCCGGAAACGGCTATTGTCAACAACGGTACAAGTAAAAGCGCTGGCCAATCTCCACTGTCGATACTGGGCTTACCGATATCGCTCACCAGTTTGAAGATGGAATAATCGTACAAATTACTAAAGAAAGAGATCTTCGAAACTATACCAGCCAAAACCGTATCGATCATAAGGAAGAAAATCATTGAGAAGCCGATAGTTTTGCCGCTGTCGGTTAGGATTACGGTGAACAGCGCCCCGATGGCTGCGTAACCAGCTGTGTACAACAACGTTAGCCCGAGGGCTCGCGGTATAAAAAGTGTAGTGCTTCCTTCCGGCAGATGACCGAAGCCCGAAAGCAGCGTGACTTCGACTGTGCTGACAATAGGAAAGACGAGAGAAATCGCCATGGCCCCAACTGCGAATACGATTAGTTTTGCCGCGAACAGCCGGCCTCTGGTGTTGCCCGAAGATGCGATCGTCTTCATGACTCCCGTGGAATATTCGTTAGAGATAAAGAATCCAGCCAGAATGGCTACGCCGAATTTAATAATGTAGGCATTGCTTGAAATAAAGGTAGTCAGAAATTCAGCGCCGGTGATCTGAGGTTCCCCATTGGACCGATGATCAAAATAATATAGCAATGGGTAAGCAAGCGAGAGAACGGAAAGTGCCAATAGAAAAGTCCAAAATGATCTATTCTTACGGAGCTTGAAAAACTCGACTCTGATCAGATTATACATTTGGATTCCCCCCAATCCGCTTCGTAAAATAACTTTCCAAGTCTTCACCCATAGGCATAAACTTCTCGATCTCGAGGCCTGCAGAGAATAACGCTGTTGATACTTTGCCTGGCTGCTCAATACGGCTATACAACTTGATGGTTCCATCCTGCATCACTTCGAAATCGGCCGTACCCAGCTCGTTCTGAATGACGGCTGTTGCCTTGCCCGGATCATCCACTTTGATAAACAAATACTGCTGACATTTCTCGTTTAATTCCTCCGCAGTGAGTTGTTCAAGCAACTGACCGCGATGAATAATGCCATAATGACTTGCCATTAAATGCAGCTCACTTAGAATATGACTTGAGATCATTATCGTAATGCCAAGCTCACGGTTTAGTCGCTTGAGCAGTTCGCGCATTTCGACGACACCCATCGGATCTAACCCATTGGTCGGCTCGTCCAGAATCAGAAATTCTGGATCTCCCAGCAAGGCGATGGCAAGACCTAACCGCTGCTTCATTCCAAGTGAGAAATTCTTGGCTTTCTTCTTGCCGGCGCCCTGCAGTCCAACTTGCTCTAGCATTCTAGGAACGCAATCTTTGCCGGGAATACCACGTAGAATCCGGTTTGCTTCTAAATTTTCGCTCGCAGTCATATGGGGGAACAAAGCGGGACTCTCGATAATCGAGCCGATTCGCTTACGAGCCTGGATCAAGGCCTGCTCTTCACTGGCTCCGAACAGCTCGATCGTCCCCTGAGTCGGAAAAGCAAGTCCGGTCACAATCCGGATTAATGTTGATTTTCCAGCTCCGTTTTGCCCAATAAAACCATAAATAGAGCCTTTACGGATTGACAAATTGACTTTGTCCAGCGCTGTATGGCCCTTGAACTTTTTGGATAGCTGATTTGTTTTTAATACATACTCGTACATCTCGTCTTGGCCTCCTTTTCGTGATAGACCAAGTATAGAATTGAAAACATAAGAAGAGCTAAAGCCAAATCTTAAGAATGTCTTAAGGCTTGAGCCGATAACCTATGCCCCATACTGTCTCGATAAATTCGCTTCCTGGTGCGGCCTTGGTTAGCTTGCTGCGCAAATTGCTCATATGGACATTGACCGTATTGTCATCCCCGTAATATGGCTCGTGCCAGACCCTTTCGTACAAATTCGCTTTCGTGAACACCTTCTTAGGGGCCGACAAAAGCAACGAGAGAATCTCAAACTCTAGAGCTGTGAGCGTCAGTTTCGCTCCATTTGCCGTAACCGACATCGCATCTCGATGAAGTACAAGGCCCTGATGCTGGAGCACGTTAGGCATAGCCGATTGCGCAATCCGCGAATACAAACGTAGATGAGAATCGATCCGTGCAGAGACTTCCTCAACGTCGAAGGGTTTCGTAATGAAATCATCCGCCCCCGCCCGCAGGGCAGATACCTTGGTCTGGGGCTCACCCTTGGCTGAAATGATAATTACGGACATATCGACCCGCCCGGCAATCTTCTCAAGTAGTTCCTCTCCCGACATGCCAGGCAGCATCAGATCCAGTAGCAGCATGCTCCATTGACGTTGCTCCAGATAGAGAAGTGCCTCCGTTCCCGAGTAAGCAGGTTGGGGGATGTAGCCACTTTTCTTAATAATGTTGCACAGCAATCGGTTGATGTCGCTGTCGTCCTCAGCAACGAGAATATGTATCGGGTTATTCATTTAATCTCCTTATTCCACCTAAAATAGGTCATTATTCGGATGAATGCCTATTAAATAGGATAGCAGGTTTTAGATTCTGTATCCAGATCCAGCCAATTTCTGCATTTTGGTTATTCAAATCTATATCACCGATTCTGGTGAGTTCATTTTTATATAACAAAGAGACTCTTCTATATAAATAGAGGAGTCTCTTTGTGGTGTTAAGGTATTTAGATAAATAGATTATGACTAGATTGATCAGCTTGACCGAGGTAATATCCTACACCGCCGATTCCAACACCGTCGATCAGTTCTTCACGGGTAATGCCCATAAGATCCATAGACATTTGGCAGGCAACGATCTCGACACCTTGGTCGACAGCCATCTGAATCAATTCTTCCAAAGAAGAGACATTATTGTTCTTCATTACAGAGCGGATCATTTTGGAGCCCATGCCCATCATGTTCATATTCGAAAGCGTTAGCTTCCGACTGCCGCGGGGCATCATTGCTCCGAACATTTTGCCGATGAAATTTTTGTTCACAGCCACTTTTTCATCCTTGCGGATAATATTGAGACCCCAGAAGGTAAAGAACATCGTCACTTTTTTGCCGCTGGAGGCTGCTCCGTTGGCAATGATGAAAGAAGCGATCGCTTTATCCAGATCACCGCTGAATACCACCATCGTACTTGCATTATTAGTTTGGACGGGTTGTGCTCCTGCTGGTTCGGATTCCGCGGTAATGCCTTTGCGCAGATAAGCTTCAATCATGCCAGTAGGCAGCTTCGTTAATTGCAAAAGCGTGTGCTTCGACATGCGAGCCCATGCCTTAATATCTTCATAGAATCCCGGATCGGAAGCCGTTACCTTCAAGACTTGCCCGTCCAAGAGCGGGTCCATGCTCATCTTGACTTGGATCAGCGGCCCAGGGCAGCATAGTCCGCAAGCATCAAGCACGGAATCAGGTGTTAGATTCAATTCTTGTTCGGCAGGGGTGGATATAGATGCGCTGGTGTTGGCTGCGAAAGCTGTAGTATTGGTATTGGCTGTAGCAGTCCCACTCCCAGTGCTAGTGTCAGTCCCCGCCGGTGCTCCCGTTGCTGCGATTTCTTTACGGACTGCTGAAATGCCTGCGTTTGGCGTCAGGCTATCTTTTTTTTTAGGCGAATATTTGCTCAGTTGATACGTCTTATAGCCTCCGGTCAGATTCTTCACACGGAAACCTTTTTGCTGCAATATCCGGGAAGCCGTGTAGCCTCTAAGTCCAACTTGGCAATACACCCATATTTCTTTATTAGGGTCAAACTCGGCTAGACGACCACGCAGATCATCCACAGGGATGTTAATGGAGCCTTCAATATGACCGTTGGCATGCTCGATTTCCGAACGTACGTCAACTAAAATGGTATTGTTGTTGTCACGACCTTCTAAATCCTTAGGAACGAATACTGTAGTCATGCCTTTCAAAATATTTTCAGCAGCAAAGCCAGCCATATTCACTGGATCTTTAGCAGAAGAGTAAGGAGGGGCATAAGTAAGCTCCAATTCCGTTAAATCAGTGACCGTACCTCTAAAGCGAATCACTGTAGCGATATCGTCGATACGTTTATCTACTCCACTGTAACCCACAGCTTGTGCGCCGAGTACTGTACCTTTTGGATCAAAAATCAGCTTCATAGATATTGGAGTTGCTCCCGGATAATAAGTTGCATGAGAGCTTGGATGTACGTAAATCACGTGATATGGTAAGCCCAAACGTTGTAATGTTTTTTCGTTATTGCCGGTAGAAGCACCCGTGACTCCAAAAACCTTAATAATAGAAGTCCCTTGTGATCCTTTGTAAGTAGTGCCTAGACCGCTGACGTTGTCCGCAGCAATCCGTCCTTGCTTATTGGCAGGACCAGCTAGTGGAATAGCAGTTTTAGTTCCGTTCACGAAATCAACCACCTCGACCGCGTCACCTACTGCATAGACCTGATCCAAATTTGTTTCCATGCGCTCGTTGACCAAGATATGGCCGCGTGGACCGAACTCTAAACCACTATCCTTCAGGAAAGAGGTATCCGGCGAAACGCCGATGGCCAACAGAACCATATCACTTTGAAGCACAGTGCCACTTGCCAACTGAACCTCTATTTGTTCACCCACTTCTGCAAACCCCTGGACCATATCGGAAAAAATAAGATTAACGCCATGCTCGTCGAGCTCTTTTGCCAAAATAGAAGACATTTCAGTATCGAACGGAGCTAAGATTTGTGGACCCGCCTCGATCAAGCTTACTTCCAGACCTGCTTCTCTGAGGTTCTCCGCCATCTCAACACCGATAAACCCACCACCGATCACAACGGCGGAACGAGTGCCTTCGGCTGCGACTTTGGTTTTGATTTTGTCGGTGTCGGGAATGTTGCGCAGCATGTGAATTTTGGAACTCTCGATACCAGGTAGATTCGGACGAATCGGTTTAGCGCCGGGTGATAAAATAAGCGCATCATAGCTCTCTTCATAGGAGCCTTTTTCTATACTTTCTACTCTTACTTTCTTGTTCACAGGGTCGATAGACACCACTTCACTTTGAATCCGAACATCGATGTTAAAACGTTTATGCATCGCCTCTGGTGTCTGAACCAGCAGCTTGGAGCGATCCTGAATGGAACCTCCGATATAATAAGGCAGTCCGCAATTGGCAAAAGAAATGTACGGATCACGTTCAAACATGATGATATGAGCCTCTTCATCTAATCTCCGAAGCCTGGCGGCCGCTGATGCGCCTCCTGCAACTCCTCCGACAATCAGTACTTTTTTACTCATGATGTTTTATTCCTCCCCTAAAAATAGCTGAATTAGATGTTTGATTTTCTCGTCTTTAACAGAATAGTTAATTTCCAGTCCATTACGTTCGGTTTCGACAATGCCTAGAGCTCTAAGCTTCTGCAAATGCTGGGATACCGTAGATTGTGGAAGGTCGAGACAGTCCTGCATGAAGCTAACGTTGCAGCTGCCTTTTTCAAGCAGACCTTTAATGATGCACAAGCGAACGGGATGAGCGATTGCCTTTAGGGTTTCGGCGGTTTGATTATAGGCTTTGAAATTTTTGTCCATGGTTATGAACTCCTCGCTTTACAATATCCTTATATCGTAATATTATGATATAGTGATATTAAAATCAAGTTATTTTTTAAAAAAAGAGAAGGAGAGATGCTCGATGTCTTTTAAAATTTTAAAGGAAATTACCCCTCAGCAAGTGGCGGAACGTCTGAAGAATGGAGAGGCTCCTACGCTGCTGGATGTACGCGAACCCGCCGAATGGGTGGAGGGACATGTGATCGGTGCGAAGCATATTCCGCTTGGGCAGCTGTTAATGCGTATAGATGAACTAGATCCTAATGGAGAGATGATTGTAATGTGCTTAAGTGGTGGTCGAAGCGGATTGGCTTGTGAGCTGCTGAGCGAAAAGGGTTATAACGTTGTGAACATGACGGGTGGATTAAGCGCTTGGACGGATGATTTTTTGGTACGGGGGTAATAGATGAACATGATGTTTAGGATCCTACTGAGTATAGTAATTGCTTTTAGTATAGTAAGGTTCTTACGTTCCGCTTGGCCAGTCCGTTCACTCTCCTATGTAGAAGCCCGTGACGTTCGCGAATTAGCAGATCAATCACTGGACATGAAAATGCTCGATGTTAGAGATGCCGTAGATTATGAGAAGGATAGTATCCGTGGCTCGATAAATATATCGATCGGGCGGTTAGCCTATGTCTGGCAACATTGTCTATCTACTGACGATTCGGTTCTAATCCTTGCTGATAGTTACTATAAAAGAAACAAAGCTGCGAGAATTCTGTATAAACAGGGCTTTCGAAAGTTATATGCGGTAAATGGTGATTTTTTAGGAAGTAAAAGAACACTCTCCGACATTTCGGTGAAAGGTTGTTGTGAAGGATAATGGATTTAAGCTCATTAATGTCCCGTCTCGGATTTGGTAAAAGCGCAAGTGTAAGTGTAAGAACGTTAAAGGTGTCAGAGTTTCGGAGCGAAATGGAGCAATCCAAAAATAGGCTGCTGATCGATGTCCGCGAACCGGATGAATACAAGAGTGGATTTATTCCGGGGGCGAAAAACATCCCGCTGTCTCAGTTGGAAAAGCGGCTCGGTGAAATCCCTAAGGATCGGGATGTGTTGCTCTACTGCCGCAGCGGTATGCGAAGCAAAAGTGCAGCGCGGATTCTGAGCAAGCAGGGGTATACTCGCCTTGCACATTTGCAGGGCGGGGTAAGCAGCTGGAATGGGAAGTTGAGTCGACGGTAACTGAACTAATTTCTCTGAACAAACTCTAATAGAGCTAACTCCAAATGAGCTTACTAAAGCTGGCTTTGCTTTAACGCAACGTACTTAAACCAATTAGCTTTTTTGATGGATAAGTTAAATTTTGCTGGATCTATCATTGAATGTAGAGTGTTTATTGACAGCATCAGAAAGTGAATACTATACTTTTGAGGAATAGGACGAAGCACGTCCCGTACCCATATTGGGTGCGGGATTTTTTTATGCCAAGAAGGAGGGTGACGTATGGGATTTACGGAGGAGCATCGTAAGTGGGTAGAGGATCATATTAGTAGAAGAACGGGAGAACGGCGGGGGAGATTGGAGCGTGGACATGGCCATGGTGAGCGGATGTTTTTGGAGAAGGTATGGTGGCCTATGATGGGGCATTTCAATAATCTTCATCCTGAATATGAAGTGTTGGATTGGCGTAGTAAGCCCTACTTTGTTGATTTTGTGTGGAAGCCTGGCCAGGTTAAGTTTGCGTTTGAAGTTAAAGGCTACGGCCCACATGTGCAAAATACAGACCGAACACGCTACAGACAGGAGCTGAATCGAGAGACTTATCTGCAAATCGCGGGTTATCGGGTCGTGGCGATTCCTTATGATGATCTGGATGCGAATCCTGAACTTACGATTACTTTGCTAAGACCATTGCTGATGCCTTACCTCGCTGTGAAGATGGAGGAGCAGGGGGAGTTTAGCCGACTGGAGCGTGATATTTTGCGGATTGCGGTTCGCACGAATGGGTGCATTCGTCCGGTTGATTTGGTGAGGGAGCTTGGGATTGATAAGCGTACGGCTCGAAAAGGACTGAGTGCTCTCAGCCAAAAAAGGAAAGTTCTCCCCAATAGTTTCTCAGGAGAGCGGTAGAGTCTGCAAATATGAATATATCCATTCCTTAAAGGATATTCAGTTATGGTAAGGCAATTAAAATACCCCAGATGCGACCCAAAAGGCTGAAATTGAGCAAAAGAGGGGTAGAAATACCCCAGATGCGACCCAAAAGGCTGGAATTGAGCAAAAGAGGGGTAGAAATACCCCAGATGCGACCCAAAAGGCTGGAATTGAGCAAAAGAGGGGTAAAAATACCCCAGATGCGACCTAAAAGGCTGGAATTGAGCAAAAGAGGGGTAGAAATACCCCAGATGCGACCCAAAAGGCTGGAATTGAGCAAAAGAGGGGTGAAAATACCCCAGATGCGACCCAAAAGGCTGGAATTGAGCAAAAGAGGGGTAAAAATACCCCAGATGCGACCCAAAAGGCTGGAAATGAGCAAAAGAGGGGTGAAAATACCCCAGATGCGACCCAAAAGGCTGGAATTGAGCGAAAGAGGGGTAAAAATACCCCAGATCAGCCCTCTCCAATCCACCTCGTCCCGTTATCATCCGCATCACTTCACCAAGGGAGACGGGCGAGCGAAGCATACGATAAATCTCTAATTTTGACCTGATTTTCACTTAGATTGTTTAGGTGTTACTTATCAAGCTAATCTTCTATGATTAAGTTGATAGACCAGATTTGTGTTAGACACAGACAACTACCTCGAGAACATATGAAACCGCTATCAACTTGAATCGAAGGAGCGATTATGATGGAAACAGTGACATCTAAATATCCATTTCAACAGATTGATTTACCCTTAAAAGACCGAGTGCAGGATTTGATCTCCAGATTAACGCTTGATGAAAAAGTAAGCCTGATCCCCCAGTATCAAGCGGCCATAGAGCGTTTGGGCGTTGGAGCCTATAAGCATGGTACAGAAGCGGCGCACGGAATCTCCTGGCTTGGAAAAGCGACCTCTTTTCCTCAACCAAGCGGACTGGCTTGTACTTGGAATCCAGAGCTAATGAAGGAAATCGGCTCGGCTATTGGAGATGAAGCAAGAGCATTTTACAAAAAGAATCCAACGGTGAATGGCCTGACGTTATGGGCACCAACGGTGGATATGGAGCGTGACCCACGTTGGGGTAGAACGGAAGAAGCCTACGGTGAAGATCCAGAGTTAACTGGACAACTCAGCACATCACTTGTGCAAGGAATCCAAGGCGATCACCCGGTTTATTTGAAAGCGGTCGCAACGCTTAAACACTTCCTAGGGAACAACAACGAAATCGAACGCGGAAATTGTTCCGCCAGCATCGATCCGAGAAATATGCGTGAGTATTATCTGGAAGCATTCAAGCCTGCTTTTCAAGAAGGTGGCGCGCAGTCTATGATGACCGCCTATAACTCGGTGAATGGCGTGCCTGTTATTCTTCATCCGGCAGTGATGGATGTTGTCAAAGGCGAATGGGACATGGACGGTTTTGTCGTCAGTGATGCTGGTGATTTATTCGGGATTGTGAAAGATCATAAGTATTATGAATCTTTTGCACAGTCGATGGCGGAATCTATCAAAAACGGTATTGACAGCGTAACAGAAGAAACTGAAGAGACGATCAAGGTTCTTCATGAAGCACTAGACCAAGGCCTACTGGCAGAGGAAGATCTGGATCGTGCACTAACTAACACATTTAGAGTTCGTTTCCGTCTGGGAGAGTTTGATCCCGCTGAAGGTAATCCATACACAGCAATCGACGATTCCGTAATTCTTAGTAAAAAACATGCCGCACTTTCCTTGGAAGCTGCCAAACAATCCATTGTGCTGCTGAAGAATGATCAGGCAACATTGCCACTGAGCAAGACTGAATTAAACAAAGTGGCGATTATTGGTCCACTTGGCGATGAAGCTTTCAGAGACTGGTATTCCGGCACATTACCTTATGGAGTGACTCCACTGCAAGGTGTTAGTAAGAAACTGCCTGGTAAACAAGTTACTTTTGAGAGCGGCGCAGATCAAATCATTCTTACCTCAGCTGCAAACGGCCAAGCCATCGGAATCACGGGTGAGGACGGAAGGCTGGCTGTACAACATGACATAGCAGAGCACGGAGAATTGTTCCAACATACCGCTTGGGGCTGGACTAGCAATACTCTGAAGGCGACAAGTCGTGGACAGTATGTAACTTTAAGCGAAGCGGAGACACTTACAGCATCTGCTGATGAAATCTACGGCTGGTTTGTAAAAGAATCCTTGAACATCGTCCCGGAAGCTGAGGGTAAAGTCTCTTTGCGGACTTGGAATGACAAATTGATCTCTGTGAATGCTGAGGATGGCACGCTGCAGGTTGCTGATCAGGTCGCAAGTGCGGACGCTCGTCTTTTCAAAAAGAACATCGTTACAAACGGACTGGACGCTGCGGTAGAAGCTGCCAAAGCAGCTGAAGTAGCAGTGGTTTTTGTCGGTAATCATCCACTCCTTAATGGAAAAGAAGAAATCGACAGACCTGATATTATACTTCCGGAAGAGCAGGAGCGCCTGGTCAAAGCAGTCTATGAAGCGAATCCAAATACAGTGGTAGTTATTGTCGGCAGTTATCCGATTTCTTCCACTTGGATTGACGAGAATATCCCGGCAGTATTGTATACATCCCACAGTGGACAAGAGCTTGGTAATGCGGTTGCAGAAGTGTTGTTCGGAGATTACAGTCCTTCTGGTAAGCTGAATATGACTTGGTTCCGTTCTGTGGAGCAGCTGCCTGAGCTGATGGATTATGATATTATCAAAGGTAAAAGAACCTATATGTACTTTGACGGTAAGCCATTGTATCCTTTTGGTCACGGCCTAAGTTATGCTGAAGTGAATTACAAGAATCTAAATTTGAGTACAAAGGAACTGCAGCAAGACGATACGCTTAACATTGCCGTTCAAGTGGATAATACTGGTGCAGTCGATGGGGACGAGGTTGTTCAGTTATATGTGCAAGCTTTGAATTCCCGGGTCAAACGTCCGATTAAGCAGCTGAAGGGTTTTGAAAAAGTGAGCACCGCCGCAGGTCAATCGAATACTATAGAGTTTGCATTACCAGTTACAGAGTTAGCATTCTGGGATGTTACACGCGAACAATATTGCGTCGAAAATGGAGAATACGCAATTTTGATCGGCTGTTCTTCTGCTGATATTAAATTATCTTCAGTAGTAACGGTGAAAGGGGACATCATTCCTTCCCGTAATTTATATAACAACACCAAAGCAGAGAACTATGATGACTACGAAGGCGTATATCTGGACGAATGCAAAGCAGGCGGGGCTTCGGTACATCCGGTAAAAGAGGGCGCTTGGATCGCTTTTAATGACGTATTGTTCGATCATGGAGCAGTAGCAATTGAAGCTCAGGTCTCCTCTGCAAAAGGTGGCAGCATTGAGATCAGAACCGGAAGCGCAGCTGGGAAACTGGTTGGAACCGTGACCGTCCCTTCTGGTGGAGTTCTGCAACAGTGGAGCACATTGAAAGGCGAAGTATCCGTGGAGACGGGTACTAGCGATGTTTATGTAGTTTTTAACGGTGAGGTGCTTCTCAGCCGGTTTCAATTTAATCAATAATAGAGATGACCTTTGATTATGGGATGGAGTGTGCTATATGGAGTGTTTGGGGTGTCGGATTGCTAACGGAATTGAGCCTAACGTAAAAGTAGTATATGAGAATGAATTTATTACTTGTGTGCTAGATATCGCTCCGTTTAACGAAGGACATCTCCTGATCCTTCCTAAAAAGCATTATTGGGATCTCGAAGAAATCGATTCAGAGACTTCCTATGCGATAATGGACGCATCAAAGAAGCTGTCAATCGTCTTGAAGGATCTATTCAAACCAGATGGCATAAGCATATGCCAAAATGGCGGGAAGTTTAACGACCTGACCCATTACCATATGCACCTCATCCCTAGATACGAAGGAGACGGATTTGTTTGGAGTGAACCACTACACCCGCACGGTGCTGAGAATTTTTTAAGTCACACGCAAGCAAAGATTATTGGTGTTTTAAAAAAGTAATAAACATAAAAAGGGCATTCCTGAAGCAATATCAGGGATGCCCTTTTCCTTTTGTTATAGAGTAACGCTCTAATCACATCCGCCACCGCCACCAGCATCTCCGCCACCGAAATCTCCCCCGCTGCTGTGCCCGCTATCCCCGCCCCAGCTATGACCGCTGTCATGTCCAGAATGGTGATGGGAGTCGCTCCCGTGATGTTGATGGTGATGTTGGTGATTAGAATGATTCGGGTTATTTGGATCCAGCAGATCTGGATGGCTAGCTGCCATAAAAGACATGCTGGCGGCGTCATCTCGTCTATTTCTCTCAAATCTGTTACTGTTCGAGTTTGAACCATTACTAACTATGGACTGTATGATTATAAATACAACGACTCCAATAAACAGTATCCCAAAGACCATTAGATCGCCCTCCTAGTTGTTCATTATAAGCTGTATTCACTTAAATTGTACCATAATATTGAATAAATGGATTGTGAAAAAGAATATAAGCGGCTAGCTGTTTTGAACAGAAACTTGGTTTCTTTGTAGTTCAATCCTTGGAACACGAATTGTGCTGCCTATGTGTAGCGTTGTGTCGAGAGGGCAGTAGCTTTAAATCCAAGTAGAAAATATTGGTATTCTATAGTATGATCAAAATTGCTAGAATTACAAAAAAATACAAGGAGCGCGAACATGAAAAAGGGGAAGAATTATTTTATTCTAGTGTTATTATTTATTTTACTGATTAACTCACTGGGGGTTGGAGTTCCCACAGCGAGTGCGGATTCCTCAGCGGTGCCTTTAGAACTTTCGCTTCCGGCTAATTTGACAGACTGGGTAATGGATGAAGAAGCGGGCTATATTTATGCCATCTCCAGCGCGGAGAATAATCTTTATTTTATTCGGCTTAGTGATCTTAAGATTGAGAAGACGCTCAATGTGGGCTCGAACCCGTCTTATCTTGCAAGGGATGGGCAATCTCTGCAGATCGCGCTTTCCGGAGCGACGATGATCAAGACAGTAGACTTGTCCACTCAACAAATCTCGAACACGATAATCACAACTGGAATCCCCAACTCAGTCGCTGCTACTTCCAAATTTCTTTTCTATGGTACTAGTAATGGGGTTTATAAATATGACAAGTCCAATCAGTCGAACAGTCTATTATTCCGAAACTTTTTATATAACGGTGTGGCTCTGGCAGTTGATGAGTCCTCCAATATGCTGTTTGTCGGTGAAATATCCTCGTATGCCGGAATAACGGCTGTAGATATTAAGACCGGTGCCGTGCTGAGCCAGGATATTGACGACGATATGGAGATTGGAGGAAATTCCATATCGCTTCAGCATATTTTTGTGGATGATCAATCCGTATATTTTGGTGGGCATCAGTTCAATAAAAGGAATTTGATAGAGACCACGGGTACCTACTCGAGAACGAATGGCGATTACACCTATCTCGAAGCTGTTATATTGGATGTATCAGATACATATGTTCTTACTACGCAAGGGGTATACGATAAGGAGACTTATACTCCATTGGCGTTATTCCCTTCCGACAAAAGATTTGCTTTGCTCGACTCGAACGGTCAAGCTTATCTGGCAGGTGAATCGAACTGGTTCGATAATGCCAAAAGTATTACCCGAATTGGACTTACCATCCCGTCTAGACCCACTTCGCTGTTAACGACAGATGCTTATTCCATTCGAAGCAATCAAGCGATTACGGATTGGACTACTACGGATAATTCTCCTTATATCTATGCTATTATGGCAAGCACTAATGAGCTTGTCACTATCAGTAAGGCAGATATGAGAGATGTAAAGAAGATGTTCATTGGTTCCAACCCGAGTAAGATCAAAATACTTAATAATAAGCTCTATATCCTCTTTAAAGGTGAAAACAATATCAATATTATGGATCTGCAAAATGGTATTCCATCAGATGCTGCTGTCAGCAAAATTACCACTAAGCACTATCCGCTTGATGTCTATCCTGATAACAATAATCGAATTTTATATTACGGCGGGACATTTGGGGGCGGTATCAGTGTAACCTCGGCAGTCTATACCTCGGTTACAGATACGGTATATGAAAAGGAAACTGGGATCAATCGCTCCAGCACCTATTTGCTTCTCCCGGATCAACATATTTTGTATGGTGGAGATACCTTCTCTCTCTATAAATACAACTCTGATAATTTTGATGTGATAGAGAGAAAAGACGGACAAAGTGGTTCTTATGATGCAAAGCTCTTTCTCGATGAAGGTAGTCTGTACTTTGGGAACCGTAGAATGGATGCGAATCAAACGTCTACCCTGTACGGGACCTATGCGGAGCAAATTATCTACGCGCGCGGCAGCCTCGTATTCAGTAACAGCGCCGTCTACGACAGAGACAGCTTTACCAAACTGTATGATTTGTTAATGTTCAACCAGCACACATATGTTGATGCGGATCATACTATTTTTGTATCCGATGCAGGTAGGTTATATAAATTCAATAATCTTCAAGAGATGCAGGCGATAATGAATGAGGGGCGTCAGCCTTCTAATGCCATCTTCGTGGACGAAAACTTGACACTTGGCGCGATTGACGGTTATTTATCTTTTGAACCTCCTGCTAACCAAGATGGTATTACGAATTATACAGCCTATTATCTTGATCAGAATGGAAATAAACTTAAGCAGATTGGTATCTATAAGAAGACAGAATTATCGACAGATTCACTCCTTGTTTATGAAATATCCCATTCGACTCTGCCCGCAGGAGCGGTAAGTATTGGGGTATACCCGGTTGTTCGTTTTGTAGATTATGGAAGTGAAAGAACACTTGATGTTCATACAACGGCTCCAATCTATGATGCGCCGAGTTATCTGCCTGTGGACTTTTCAGTCACAGATACGAATCCGGACATCAATAAATTTTCGGGTACAGTGACATGGAAATCTGGAATCGCTGAATTACCAGGTGTCCGCTATTCCTTATACTTTATCAATGAAGAAGGTGAGCTTGGAGATGCCATCGCAGTAGTAAATGGTGGGCAAAAGAGTTACTCCCTTACTATTTCTGAAAGAAATGTGCCGGTGGAAGCTTTAGCAATCGGTATTTTCATGGAAAATGATGATTTCATATCACCATTCTATAGCAGATCAATTCTTGAAGATAAAGTCACACCAGATATCTTGGTATCGTCCATTACTATACACAAATACCAGGTGCAAGCGGATAATATCGTTGTGAATAACCTGGTCGCCGGAGATATCGTTCGTGTTTACAATGAGCGACTAACCCGTTTACTTGGTTACGGGATCGTTGATCCAAACAAAACCGCAATTACGATTACTATAAGTAACGTTGGAAATCCGGGGGAGAAACTCCTTATAACCCGGCAATCAGCCAAGAAAATTGAAAGTATGGGGACTTTAGTCGTTGTACCTCCTATTACAAATGATAGCGGCGGCAATGGAACCGGCGGCGGTGGTACTGGCGGCGGTGGAACTGGTGGTGGTGGAACTGGCGGCGGTGGAGCTGGTGGTGGCGGAACTGGTGGCGGTGGCAGCACGGGTGCTGTCCCTACTGACAGTGCCAAGGTAGTAACCACAATCAAAGAAAACACAGATGGAACCAAGTCATCTATGACAGAAGTGGCAACAGCGTTTATTTCAAAGACAATAAATGATCCTGAATTCAAGAAAAATCCAGTAATCATTATCAAGGCTGATGAAAAAACGCCAACTCAAAGCAGTCAATTTCAGATAGATTTAAGTTTATTAACAAGTATTAATAATAACTCTAAGGATGCTGTACTTATTCTGGAATCATCATCGGGCAAGATTCAGCTCCCTGTAAATTCCTTGTTCTTGGCAGTTTCCGGGAACAGTGGTTCGGGGCAGAGTGTTATCATTACGATTGCGCAAGCAGCAAGTGACTACAAGGCCAAATTGACTACTCAACTGAGTGGCTCTGCCAGTGTTACGCTGGGAGGACCTGTGGAGTATGAAGTTAAATTGATTGGAAGTGGCCAGGATCGTATTCTTTCCAATTTCTCAAGTTATGTCGGTCATGTGATGAATTTTAACGTAGCCCAAGATGCTAACGCTGTTTATACTGGCCTGACCTATGATTCGGTCACACGGACTTACGTTCCGGTTCCGACCATCTGGGAATGGAAGGATGGAGTTTTGCAGGTCACAATGAAACGTAAAGGGAACTCTGTATATACTGTAGTTCAAAACCATACACAATTTAATGATCTGAATAACAGCAATCCGTTTAAAAACAGTATCTTAGCCTTAGCGAACCGAAGCGTGATCAATGGCTATTCTGATGGAAGTTTTAAGGCGGAATCTGTTGTCACGCGTGCTGAGTTTGCCACCATGCTAAATCGTGCTTTAGGTATTTTACCGAAGCTGGAGGCTTCTAGAAGTTTTAAGGATGTTAAGGAAGGTGCTTGGTATGTATCGCAGGTCAATGCTGCCATCGATGCTGGTCTGATAAACGGTTTTACAGATGGAACATTCCGCCCGAATCAAGAAATTACGCATCAAGAGATGATTGTTATGCTTGTCAACGCCTTGAAATATGGCGAAATGAACACAAATGTTAATAAAACCTCTTCGACAGCACTTCCTATTAAGTTGCCGGATTGGGTAAAACCTTATTATGTTATTGCCTTGGATAATGGAATTCTGCCGACGGACGGTCCGTTCCAATTCCAGTTGGGTAAAAAAACTGAGCGCCAAGAGAGTGCAATGCTATTGTTCCAATTGATGAAGATCCTTAAACTTACAAACGCTTAGTAAGATGCAGGGGGATTGTGGATCAACTGGTTCACGCCTATTTCAGAATTGTTGTCAAACTTTTATTTAGAAAAGGTTGATTTTATCACCCCGATTTGCTACCATACGATGTAACTTAATAGTTATTGTTTTCTAGGGTTCCGCAGCTGGTGCACAGCTGGTCTGGTCCGAGGGGAAACGCACGAACAGCATCGTTCGTGTCTACACGGAGGGATAAAAGCCCGGGAGGTATCGTTATAAATGACGATGACCTTCCGGGCTTATTTGTTTGTTTCGTGGGCAATTATAAAGTTAGTGAATTGAAGGAGGGCTTGGAATGAAGAACAATTCAGAGTGGTTAAAGGTAGTTGGTGCAGCTGTTTTCGAGGTCATGTGGGTCATCGGCTTAAAACATGCTTCCACGATGTGGGAGTGGCTGATAACTGTGGTAGCTATAATAATAAGCTTCTATGTGATGATTTCAGCGAGTACCAAATTGCCGGTCGGCACGGTATATTCCGTGTTTGTTGGTCTAGGAACTGCAGGGACAGTAGTTGCGGACATGGTTTTATTCGGAGAACCGTTCAAGTTGATGAAGCTGGTTCTAGTGGTTATTTTGCTGGCAGGCGTTATAGGATTGAAAATGGTGACCAAAGAAGCCGAAGTAAAGGGGGAGTCTTAAATGGCATGGGTATTTCTGGTCGTTGCTGGTTTATTTGAAATGTTTGGAGTAGCTATGATTAATAGGTTGAATAAACACCGGAATTTCCTGTCGTTCGCGCTGCTCTTTCTTGGTTTTGGAGCAAGCTTTCTGTTTCTGTCTTTAGCTATGAAGAGTCTGCCGATGGGAACAGCTTATGCGGTATGGACGGGGATCGGTGCATCCGGCGGAGCGATTCTGGGGATGATATTGTATGGAGAGGCCAAAGACTGGCGCCGGATCGTCTGTATTATTATGATTCTGGGGGCCGCTGTGGGACTAAAGCTGATAGCTTAGTTAGGTATTCATTCTTTACTTTTTCTCTTCAAAAGAGAGATTAGTTATAAATTGGACACGATTCAGATGTTTAGAAAGGTTCTTATAGGTCGTATAAAGTAAGTATACAATACTTCAATAAGGGGATTTTTAATATGACTAAGGATTCAATCGAACATTTGGCTGAAATCGCAAGAATGAACCAATCTAACCGCATGCTGCTTCCAGATGGAACGTCACTTCCCAGAATTGGGCAGGGAACTTGGAATATGGGTGACGACAATTCCCGTAGGGAGGAAGAGATTGCTGCCCTGCGATTAGGCGTGGAGCTAGGCATGGATTTAATAGATACGGCTGAGATGTATGGGGACGGACGCTCGGAGCTTTTAGTAGGTGAGGCTATCCAAGGCATTCGGGATCAAGTTTACCTGGTGTCAAAAGTCTATCCACATAATGCCGGGAATGAGCAACTTATCCGCAGCTGTGAAGAAAGCTTGAAACGCTTGAATACGGATCATCTGGATCTTTATTTGCTGCATTGGCGGGGAGATATTCCACTAGAAGAGACTGTTGTCGGTATGGAGAAACTAGTCTCACAAGGAAAAATAGCAAGATGGGGTGTATCCAATTTCGATGTCGACGATATGAAAGAACTGCTTGGTATTGCTGGAGGAACTCATTGTGCAACCAATCAGATTCTATATCATTTAGGGTCCAGAGGAATTGAAACTGAACTGCTGCCATGGCAGAGAAGTCACAAGATCCCGGTAATGGCTTACTCACCGCTTGCTCAAGCTGGTTCACTCCGAAAAGGAGTAATCGAGAGTGAAGTCGTTCAGGAAATCGCCAGTGCACATCAGGCAACACCGCTTCAGATTATGTTAGCTTGGACGATGCGTGAAGAGGATGTTATTTCTATCCCAAAAGCTTCTTCTCGTAAGCACGTCATTGAGAATGCTGCTGCAGGCTTGATTACGCTAAGTGACGATGAAATTTGGAAGCTGGACGAAGCTTTCCCAATACCTTCTTGGAAAGTACCGCTAGATATGATTTAAATTAGTTCTATTCACATAAAGAGAAGCCCTCAATCACTGTAAAAGTGTTTGAGGGCTTCTTCTGTCATTCCTTGTGCGATTAGCTGTTCTCAATAATTGTCTGTAGTGTAGTCCGGTCAAGGCCTTCTACCAGCTTGATCAGAAGCTCTTTAGCAGCATCGTAGTCATCACTGTGAATCACTGATGAAGCGGTGTGTATGTAGCGGGAGCATATTCCGATTACTGCGGAAGGAACGCCAATTCCACTAACATGAACCTGACCTGCATCTGTTCCGCCTTGGGATACAAAATACTGATATTTGATCCGGTGGGTATCCGCTGTATCTTGTACATATTCAATCAGACCGCGATGTGTAACCATCGTAGGATCAAAAATACGTAAGAGAGCTCCTTTGCCCAGATGGCCAAATGCCTGACTGTCACCAGTCATATCGGCAGCAGCGCTCGCGTCCAGACCGAAGAAGATGTCAGGTGACAGGAGATTAGCCGCAGTACGCGCACCCCGAAGACCTACTTCCTCTTGTACAGTGGCACCAGCGAAAACGGTATTCGGCAGCTTTTTACCGTGCAATGCTTTAACTAGTTCAATGGCAAGACCTACGCCGTAACGGTTGTCCCAAGCTTTCGCCAAGATTTTTTTGGGATTAGCAAGGGGAGTAAAAGGACAAATCGGCAGAACTTGTTGGCCTGGTCTAACGCCAAAGCTTTCTGCTTCTTCACGGCTGTCTGCACCGATATCAATATACATTTTGCTGATTTCGCCAGTCTTACCACGTTCTTCGTTGCTTAGCAAATGGATAGGCGTACTGCCAACAACTCCGGTCAGTGTTCCTTTAGGTGTAATGATATGTAGGCGCTGGGATGCAACAGCAGAGGCAAGCCAGCCGCCAAGTGGTTGAAAACGGATCATACCGGTGTTAGTAATTCCAGTTACCATGAAACCTACTTCGTCAAAATGCCCAGCGACCATAATCTTTGGCCCGTTCTCTTCGCCGCGGAGTACGCCGAACAAACTACCGAGACGATCCTGTACGAACTCTTCAGTATAAGGAGTCATAGCATCCTTGACGTAAGCGCGGAGTTCGCGCTCAAATCCTGGGGCTGAGGGAAATTCGGTAAGTGTTTTGAACATGTCCAATGTTTCTTGATTCATATGAATTCACTCCTTTATTAAAATATAAGAACTCATTTATACATCATTCTTATATTTCTACGAGAAACGGATGTTATCCATAATGGACCACATCGTTATTTCTTCCTGCAACCTAGTATGAACATTCTGAGCTCACTTGTCCATGACAAGAGACAATGAACACCGGGCACGAGCTCCACGAATACTATGCATTAGAGGCTTTGGTGGCAGGAGCCTTAGAAAGGATGCGAAGATGAATGAGGGTAGCGGGTAGCGTACCCCCAAGAAGGGTGCAGGGAGGATTATCAAGTAGGAGCCTACAAGGAAACGGAACGCGCAGACGATACTGGCGCCACAATCCAAGGGAAAGAGAAGCAGTACTTATTTTTGTGCTCTTTTTATTGCTGATTGTTGTGTTACTGTATTTTTCCTGAACTGGAGGGACATAACGAAGCGGAGGATGGCAAACAATAAGGAAAACTTCTAAGCGAAGAACAACTTAAGGGGCTTAAAAGTGAGTACTATGATGCTTGTCAGCCCCCTTCGCCTAACTTTCAGGAGGTGCCTCAATGCCGGCGAAAACTAAGAAATCGGGTGTCAAGCTGAAGCTTGACACCCTGACTCCACAAGATTATGAGAAATTGTCCAAGCCTTTTGTTCCTGCTAGGCCCGTATTCAAAAACTGCATACGAGCGTTTATTGCTGGCGGCATAATCTGCGTTATTGGACAAGGGATTCAGGAGGCTTTTATGGCAATCTTCGATATGACCTCCAAAGAAGCTGCCAGTCCCACAGTCGCGGTGATGATCCTACTCTCTGTAATTCTGACCAGCTTTGGCGTATACGACAAAATGGCGCAATGGGCTGGTGCAGGAACCGCAGTTCCAGTGACGGGGTTCGCAAACAGTATGTGCTCTGCAGCTCTGGAGCACCGCGCTGAGGGTCTTGTACTTGGTGTAGGCGGCAATATGTTTAAGCTTGCGGGTTCGGTCATCGTATTTGGTGCCGTCGCTGCTTTCATAATTGGTATCGTCTATATCTTTTTGGGCACAGGAGGTGCACACCATACATGAAACAGCTTGGTAGTCAGACATGGGAGTTCACGAACCGCCCCATTATTTTAGGCTCTTCCGCAGTAGTTGGACCGGAGGAGGGAGAAGGTCCTTTAGCTTCTGATTTTGATTTTATTTTTGATACGCTGGAAATGGATGAGAAGACATGGGAGAAGGCCGAGCGCGCTCTGTTCGAGAAGGCTTGCCATCTGGCTCTGATTAATGCGAATATCGATAAACAAAAGCTGGAGTTTTTTGTTGGCGGAGATTTGATGAACCAGATTATCAGCAGCTCTTTCGCGGCAAGAAAATTAGGTGTGCCTTATCTCGGAGTCTTTGGTGCTTGCTCTACTTCTATGGAGAGCCTTGCGATTGCCTCAATGATCGTTGATTCTGGAGGCGGTAAGTATGCGCTAGCGGGAACATCAAGTCATAACTGTACGGTGGAGAAGCAGTTTCGTTATCCAACGGAATATGGTTCGCAGAAACCCCCAACGGCGCAATATACAGTTACAGGTTCGGGTTGTGCTGTAGTGGGTCAGAATGACGGTTCGGGTAACTATCCAGTCGTGGTGTCTGCCACGCTTGGACGTATTATGGATCTTGGTTTGACAGATCCTTTTAATATGGGGACGGCTATGGCACCCGCGGCCGCGGATACAATCACTGCGCATTTTCGGGATACAGGTCTATCGCCCGGGCACTATGATTTAATTGTTACCGGCGACCTGGCATCCGTAGGGTTACCTATAGCCAAGACCCTATTGGCTAAAGAAGGAATTCCTATGGAGCAAACAACCTTTGACGATTGTGGTTTGCTTATCTACGACTTGGAGAAACAGAAATATGTGATCGCTGGAGGAAGCGGCTGCGGGTGCTCAGCGGTTGTAACCTATGGTCATATCCTTAAGCGGTTAAAAAAAGGTGAACTTAAACGGGTTCTTATAGTGGCAACGGGCGCACTTTTATCACCTTTGTCTTATCAGCAGGGAGAGAGTATTCCATGTGTTGCTCATGCCGTAGCCATAGAGAGCGGAGGTCAAGCATAATGATGATTTACTTATGGGCTTTTCTGATTGGAGGAGCCATTTGCGTTATAGGACAGCTGATGTTCGATGTATTGAAGCTGACACCTGCACATACGATGAGTACCTTAGTTGTAGCCGGAGCGATTGCTGATGCTTTTGGTATCTACGACCCACTTGTGAAATTTGCGGGTGCTGGGGCAACCATTCCGATCACAAGCTTTGGGAACTCATTGGTTCATGGGGCATTAACGGAGCTGGAGCGGGATGGCTGGATCGGTGTAGTTACGGGTATCTTTGATATTACAAGTGCGGGCATCTCGTCAGCTATTGTGTTCTCCTTTTTGGCAGCTTTAGTTGTACGGCCGAAGGGGTAAAGTCGATGCTACATGAAAAGGTTGTCGTCAGAAAAAGACGGCATCCTTTTTTTGTTATTTTAAAATTGTAGGATGTTTCATCTTATGGTTTTTTTTGTATCCTCACTTCGTGATCTTCAACAATGTACTTTGGGTCCCCTAATCATGTAAAATATAAATAATACTGTTTATTCTGACTAGGAGGATCATATATGCCCGTACGTCAAGAATCGATGCACACTATGAATGCTGTACGCACTAATTTGGAATCCTGCATACTTGGAAAATCATTTGAAATACAATTATTGTTAACCGCTCTGCTTGCTGGTGGTCATGTATTGATCGAGGATGTACCGGGAACAGGAAAAACCCAGCTAATACGCGCACTTTCAAGATCAATGTCCGGTGAATATCGCCGAATTCAGTGTAATCCAGATATACTTCCGAGTGATATTACAGGTGTATCTGTTTATCATCCTAGGGATGAGATGTTTCATTTCCGGCCTGGTCCGGTGATGACGAATATTTTGCTAGCCGATGAAATTAACCGTGCTACTACGAAGACACAATCCGCACTTCTGGAAGTGATGGAGGAACGAAACGTTACCGTAGATGGAGAGACGTATCCACTTCCTCATCCTTTCATGTTATGCGCTACCCAGAATCCGATAGACTTTGAGGGAACCTTTACACTGCCTGAAGCCCAATTAGATCGATTCATGCTAAGAATTAGCCTTGGATATCCTGATGCAGCGACGGAGAAAAATTTATTGCTGAGCCATCAGGAAGGCCAACCGGTGGACAGGCTTTCGCCAGTAACAAGCATGGAACAAATTGCAGGGATTCAGGAAGAAATTCGTGACATCTTCATGAGTGATCCTGTGCTGAATTACTTGTTAGATATTGTGCGGCAGACAAGAGAACATCCACTTGTAATGCTGGGTGCAAGTCCACGTGCCTCACTATCCTTTATGATGGCTTGTAAAGCTTATGCCTTTTTGCAAGGACGAGATTACGTTCTGCCTGATGACGTGAAGATCCTTACTCCATTTGCCTTGGGTCATCGAATATTGCTGCGTCCAGAGTCGCGCCTAGATAATATTAGCGTAGAATCTTTGCTTCAAAAGCTTCTGCAGAGCATTCATGTGCCTGTTACGATGAGGCAATGATATGAGACGTTATTTGTCGTCGGTTGCAGCCATCATTCAGCCCTCTAAGCTTGCAAGCATCCTTGTAATTTGGAGTATTACACTCTTATATGTACTTTTTCAGGGCGGGAAAACAGCATTTATGTTGTTTATCATGGTCTCTGTACTTATTGCATATTTGATTGCTGGAGGTTTAGGAGGCGTTCGGCGAGCTAAGGGCACTCGCAGTCTTTATTCTGAACAAGACAAGGGAGATTTGCTCTCTGCCGGAGGGCATCTTCGTGTAAAACTAAAGGTTACAATCCCCGGGATTTTGCCCTTGCCTTACGTTGTTGTAAGGGAAGTTCTTAAGCGGCATAATGGAGAATCGTGGGTATTTGAAGAAAGTGTGATTCCAAGCCTCAGAGGCATTGGGGAACTGAAGTTTCAGACACCAGCCTTAGAGCGTGGAACATACACATTCGCTAATACGGATATTATCAGCCAAGATATATTTGGGCTTGTCGAGCATAAGGGAACATTTTTATCGGAAGGACAATTTCAGGTTTTGCCTCGTGCGATCTACGTTCCGCGCTGGCAGTTATATGAGAGAAAATCTCGGCTATCTGGACCGCAGACATCCGTTGTTCAATCTCGGCGTGAAACCACACAGATTAATGGCGTCCGTGACTATGTATATGGTGATCGCTTGACGCGAATTCACTGGAACGCTACTGCTAAGACAGGCTCTTGGAAATCCAAAGAGTTTGAGCATGAGTCGATTCCCAAAACCATTCTAGTCCTTGATGGAAGCACATCAGCTTATATGAATACGAATCAATTCGAACTAGCAGTTTCGGTGACGGCATCACTACTCGGCTTCGGCATTCGGGAGAGAATTGGAATTGGACTGTGTTGTTTGGATAAGACGACGAAGGTGTTCGCACCAGTTGAAGGTGCTGCTGAGCGTCAGAAGATGATTCAATATTTAATCGATCTAAACGCTGAGGGACGCGGTCCGCTTATCTCCCGATTGGAAAAAGGATACCGTATGTTTCCTAAAGGCTCTTACTTCGTGTTAATTAGTCCACAGCGTGGACAGCCTGTACTTGATGCACTACGTTGGGCTGACAGCAGAGGAATGACTGCTTCTCACATTCATGTGCGAAATTTGGCAGAGGTAAATAGAGGTAACGATTGGATAGACGTCCTTAGATCTCGTGGAATAACCGGTTATGGTATTAGCTCGCTTCAAGAGCTTCCCTCAGTGTTAGGAGGGGAAGGTTGATATGAGAACCTGGTGGAATCAGATAAAATTCTCCTGGCACCGTTCCGTCGGCCTATTATGGCTATTGATTATTGCACAGCAGTGGATTTCTTATACGGAACCCATCTGGCTAAATCAAACCACTGCTTCTGTATGGGCTGCCCTATTAACGATCACTGTCATTGAGATTTTTATCCCTGTTAAAGTCCAATTCAGACTGATTATAGAAGCAGTAGCTATTATCTATATCGTTTATCGCAACATTACTAATTATGGAATTTATGTTCCTGATCCATGGGCCACAAGCCTTCTTGATAAGCTCCAGGATATTAGTGTGTATATGGTGCCGTATATCTGGTTTGCTCTTGGTGCCTCTGCTTTGCTGTTGCTATCGTCTTGGTGGGTATCCTCTAAGAAGCGTATCTTATGGTTTATAGGAATGAACATTGTAGCGCTGGCTGCGCTTGATTCCTTTACATCTATTGTATTGTGGCAGGAAGTGGCTTGGACAGTATTTGCGGGTATGGGCTGGCTTGTCAGCCAGCACCTGAGAAGTTTTCAGCTACATTATCCGCGTGGATGGGTACATTTGCTGGAATATCCCTCGAAAATAGTCATGAATATCGCAATCGTCTTCTCTCTGGTTATTTTAATCGGTGTGAATATGCCGGATGTAAGGCCTACTTTGACGGATCCTTATACGGCGTGGCAAGAGTGGAATGGAATTGGAAAGTCTTCTGGTAAGAGCACAACTGGAACAACAAATTCCAATACGGGCTCAGGTTCCTCGGTTAACAATACTTCGTCTGGCTATAGTCTGAATGATGACAACCTGGGCGGGGGCTTTAACTTCGATTATACCCCGGTGATGACAGTAGTTTCAGATTTACGTGTTTATATGCGAGGAGAAACACGCAGAGTCTATTCTGGAAGTGGATGGTCGGATAAGGATCGATTGAAGCGAGGACCAATAGAAGAGGTGGAGACGGGGAAATCCTTGGAGCGAAGTGTGGCTTCTAAGGTCACTACCCGCACATTGAAACAGACGGTTAAAGTGCTTAACAATAATGAATTTCCGGTGTTATTCGGTGCTTATTCTGTAACTTCGGTGGATTCATTGAATGGTGAGGCAGCCGGGAAGGGTCTTTTCTGGAGAGATCGTGATAGTGAGCTTCTATGGGATATGGATAAGAAGAAACTAGACTATCCCTCGACCTTCGAGCTGACTTCTGAAGTTCCCGTCATTCCTGTTCAGGAATTGACAGCAAAGACCTATGAGGAGCTATACAAAGGTAATGATCTGGAGGAAAGCTTCCTTCAGCTGCCTGATGACTTCCCTCAACGGGTTAAAGATCTGGCCGAGGAAATTACAGCCCAAGGAAGAACACCGTATGAAAAAACAGCACTTTTGCAACAATACTTACAACAAACCTTTCCATATACCAACAAGCCGGATATAACACGTGTTTCAAGTGAGGATTTTGTAGATGGATTTTTGTTCGAGTTGAAGGAAGGTTACTGTGATTATTATTCTACGGCACTAGTCACTATGGCACGTTCCCTAAACATCCCTGCAAGATGGGTTAAGGGTTATGCACCTGGAGAACAGCCAGAAATGCCTATGAATCTGGCGCAGCAGGTGGGTGCGGCAAATAATAATTACACGATTACCAATGCAGATGCCCATTCCTGGGCTGAAGTCTATTTTGGTGAGTATGGTTGGATTCCTGTTGAAGCTACACCGGGGTTTAATGTTCCTCTCCTGACTAAGAATGAGCAAATACCGGAGACAGACCCGGAAGATCAAGATGAAATGGCAGAACCAACACCTGCACCTGTGACTAATGCACAAGCAGATCAAGGCTTCCATGTGGGTTTATGGGTAATTTTGGCGGCAGTGGTTGTATTATTATCCTGGACTATTTTTAAAGTTTGGCATATTCGCTTTAAGCTTCGCTTCTTCGTTCAACAGATGCGAATGGGCCGACCTTTAACGCCTGATCAGAAAGTTGTGGCTGAAACTGAGCGTTGGGTAAGGTATTTGCATCGTAAGGGAATGATGAAGGAAGAGCATGAAACATTGCGTGAAGCCGTAGTCCGCTGGAGTCAGGAACGACCTGCTGTGGCCAATCATCTTTCTTCACTGCTAACGATGTTTGAACAAGCGAAGTATAGCCCTGATGTTATTGAAGACAAAGACTGGCAGAGCGTGTATACTGAAGCTTTGCGGCTGCGGAGAACGATAAGATCCAAGAAATAGCCTTTATGCAGTAAATCATTGCTATAGATTTATTTGCGTAGCGCATGGAGTATGTTATAGTTTTTTGTATGAAATCGAGGTGAACGTATTGTTTGAAATGTTAGTTCCCAAACTCCGGGTGAATACGGTATTCGATATTTCTCTAGAAGAGCTGTATCGACAGGGATACCGTGGAATCATTACGGATCTGGATAACACACTGGTCGGTGCCAAAGCGCCTGTGGCTACTCCGGAGCTGTTGTTATGGTTTGAGAAGGTGAAGGAAGTGGGCTTTAAGCTCATCATCGTATCCAATAACAACATGGAACGGGTGTCACGCTTTGCTACACCGCTTAATATTGAATTTGTGCATCAGGCTCGTAAACCGAGTAATGCTCCTTTTCTCAAAGCGATGAAGCAGATGGAGTTGCCACCGGAGCAGACGATTGTGGTGGGAGACCAAATGCTTACAGATGTATACGGCGGCAATCGGCTTGGCCTGTATACCGTATTGGTGCTGCCAATCTCCGTTAAGGATGAAGGGTTCGGCACAAGATTTAATCGTCGGGTAGAGCGAGTTGCTCTGACACGGCTTCGTAAAAAAGGATTGTGGCACGAGGAGGAAAAATAGTAATGAACGAACAAAGTGAAACACAGCGTACTGAGAAGTGTAGCGGCTGTGGTATCAAGCTTCAGACGGAGCATAAGGATCAACCAGGATACCTTCCGGAAGTCGCACTAGATCGGGACCCTGTGATTTGCCAACGCTGTTTCCGGATTAAGAATTATAACGAGGCTTCATCTGTTTCTGTGAACCAGGATGAATTTCTTCGCTTGCTGAGTGGAGTAGGGGAGAAGAATGCACTTGTTATTCATATTGTTGACATTTTCGATTTTGAAGGCAGTTTGATTTCCGGCCTTCAGCGGTTTGTCGGTAATAACCCAGTTATTCTTGCAGTGAATAAATGTGATCTGCTGCCTAAGGTTACGAACTGGAATAAACTGCGTAACTGGATGCAACAACGCTGTAAAGAAGAAGGATTGCGGACAGCTGAAATCGTACTTTGTAGTGCGAAACGTAATCAAGGCTTTGACCGTTTACTGGAAGCTGTAACAGAACTGCGTGGTGGGCGTGATGTTTATGTAGTGGGTGCTACGAATGTAGGGAAATCCACGCTTATCAACCGTTTGATTTCGGACTATAGTGATTTGGAGCAGGAGTTAACCACCTCGCGTTACCCTGGTACAACACTGGATACGGTCAAAATCCCACTAGATGATGGCCACTATATTATAGATACGCCAGGGATCGTGTATCCATGGCGTTATAGTGAACTAGTTGAGCGTCAGGATCTGGATGCAGTTATGCCGGCCAATCCGTTGAAGCCTGCTGTCTACCAGTTGAATGAAGGACAGACGCTATTCTTCGGTGGACTGGGACGTTTTGATTTCGTGCAAGGTCCGCATCAATCGTTCACTTGCTTTATTAGTGGTACTTTAAAAATCCATCGCACCAAACTGGAACGTGCAGATTCCCTTTATGCGGACCATCGTGGTGAAATGTTGTCTCCTCCAGGAAGTGACCGGATGGACAAGCTGCCACCATGGCAACGGCATGAGTTCCGAATTAATAAAGGCAGTCGGAGCGATCTATATATTTCAGGTTTGGGCTGGATTAAGGTCAACGGGACAGAAGGCGCAGTCGTGGCTATCCACGTTCCGCGTGGTGTGAAGGTGCTTACCCGCCCTTCGATGATCTAACGGGAGGCTATTACAGTGTCTTTGATAACTGCAACCGAGGGCTACAATACCGGGAATATTTTACTGGGCGTAATGGGAGATCCTATTATACAATCCAAATCTCCTATTATGCATGAAGCAGCACTGCAAGCACTGGGAATTCCGGGTGCTTACGTGCCGCTTCATATCCTTCCAGAGAATCTGGAGGATGCGGTGCAAGCGATTCGCACGCTTGGATTCCGTGGCGTAAATGTGACGATTCCGCATAAGGTTGCGGTGATGGCTTATGTGGATCTATTAGATGAAAGTGCGGTAGCCGTTGGTGCAGTCAATACGATTGTTAATAATAACGGGATACTCACCGGATATAATACGGATGGAATCGGTTATGTACGTTCGCTTAAAGCGGAAGCTATTTCTGATTTGTCAGGTACGAAGATTATGGTGATTGGAGCCGGTGGAGCAGCAAGAGGAATTGTTGCCGCACTGCTTCAGGAGAAGCCTTCTTCTATCCTTATCGCTAATCGCAGTGTTGATAAGGCACAGGACTTGGCTGCAGAGTGCCAGAGCAAAGGGAATGTGGTCGGGATTAGCATGAACGAAGTAGCGGAAATGCTAGATGGCGTTGATGTACTGATCAATACAACCTCCGTAGGAATGTATCCTCATATGGATGAGACACCTATAGATCCTGAACTGCTTCGTGCAGGGATGGTCGTAAGTGATCTGATTTATAATCCACTGCGCACGCGTCTATTGTTAGAAGGACTTGAACGAGGCTGTACGATTCATGGAGGCCTCGGGATGTTTGTCTATCAGGGAGCCTATGCACTGGAATATTGGACAGGGCAGCCTGCTCCTACGGAAATCATGCGACAGACCATACTCCATTGTCTGGGTGGAAAAGAGTAAGAAATGGATTCATCAATTTAGGGTAATAATATATGTTAATTAAGGAGTTATTCATTTATGTTAACTGGTAAACAAACACGGTATCTTCGTTCATTGGCGCATCACCTCGATCCTATTTTTCAAGTGGGCAAAGGTGGAGTAAACGATCACCTCGTACGTCACATTGAAGAAGCTATTGAGAAGCGTGAGCTTATGAAGATTAGTATATTGAGCAACAATATTGAGAATCCCAAGGAAATCGGTGCTGCATTGGCCGAACAATCGGGTTCTGAGCTTGTACAAGTGATCGGAAAGACCATTGTCCTTTACAAGGAATCGCGTGATAACAAAACTATTGAGCTGCCACGCTAATACCTGAAAGCATACTACCGAGGAGGTCGTCCTCTTGAAAGTTGGAATTATGGGAGGTACCTTTGATCCTCTTCATATTGGTCATATGATGGCAGCGGAAGCAGCTAGAGAAACTTATGGACTTCAAGAAGTATGGTTTATGCCTTCACATATTCCGCCTCATAAACATGAGGCAGGGGTATCTGGAGCAGATCGGCTGGCAATGGTGCAGGAAGCGATACACAATCATGAAGCTTTTCGCACATTAGATTGGGAAGTTGTCAGAGGTGGCGTTTCTTATACGTATGAGACCATAAGACGGCTGCAAGAGGCGTATCCGCATTTCGATCTTTATTTCATCATTGGAGCGGATATGGTCCAGTATTTACCGAAATGGAACGAGATTGAAGAGCTTGTGCAGCGGCTTACATTTATCGGCGTAGGTCGTCCGGGAACACCTCTTGATCTAGACGCATTGCCAACTTATATAGCAGAAAAGGTACTACTAGCAGATATGCCTCTGGTTGATATTTCGTCAACGATGTTGAGAGAACGGGCTGCAACTGGAAAATCCATTCGTTATATGGTACCTGAGGCAGTGTTCGATTATGTTCAAAGGAGTGGATTGTATGGCATACAGCCGCGAAGCTCTGATTGAGGCGGTCTCGACACAAATGCCTGCTAAGCGCTGGAAGCATACACTGGGCGTCATGGAGTCATCCATTCAACTAGCGGAGCAATATGGCGCTGATCCTGAGCGTGCGGAGACAGCGGCAATTCTGCATGATGTGGCCAAGTATTGGCCTGTGGAGAGAATGAAGGAGATTATCGAGCAGAATCATCTGAACTTGAATCTTCTGAAGCATGACAAGCAGCTGTGGCATTCGGAAGTAGGTGCCTTTGTAGCAGAGCAAGATTATGGGATCACAGATCCGGATATTCTTAATGCGATCCGTTTTCACACCTCAGGTCGTGAAGACATGAGTTTACTTGAGAAAATTGTCTGTCTCGCCGACTATATCGAGCCTGGCCGAGATTTTCCAGGCGTTGATAAGATACGTAAGCTGGCTAAAGTAAGTTTGGAAGAAGGACTAGTCGCTGGATTTGATTCTACGATTAGTTTGCTACTGGAAAAACGCCGAGTGATCTTTCCGTTAACGGTACTGGCGCGTAATGATTTAGTTAGAATATTGGAGGATAAAATATGAGTGTACAACCAAGCAAGCTGTTAGAACTGGCCCTTAAGGCTGTGGAAGATAAAAAAGCAATGAACGTAGTGGCATTAGATCTGCGTACTGTTTCACCGATTAGTGATTACTTTGTTGTATGTCACGGTAATTCGGATACCCAAGTTCAGTCCATCGCCACCGAAGTCCGCAAAGTGGTCCATGAAGCAGGCGGAGTAATTAAGGGGATCGAAGGAATGGATTCAGCACGCTGGGTGCTGATGGATCTTGGAGATGTTATTGTTCATATTTTCCACCGCGATGAACGTGAATACTACAATATTGAGCGTCTGTGGTCGGATGCGAAGGTAGTGGAGACTGTATGAGCCTGATTGCAGGAACTACAGTTACACTTAATGTAGTAAGAGAGGTATCCCCATACGGATTTTTCCTGAATGCAGGAGATCAGGATGTTATGCTGCATTATACTGAGCTTACCGAGAAGGTTAAGACAGGCGATAAAGTAGAAGTCTTTATCTTCTTCGATACCGAGGACCGTCTAGCGGCAACGATGAAGAAACCGTTTCTGACATTGGGCGAAATGGCCTTATTGGAAGTGGCTGATATCCATCCGCGTCTAGGTTGCTTCTTGGAAATGGGTCTCGGACGGCAGCTGCTGCTGCCTATTCGTGAGCTTCCAGAGCTTCCAGAGCTGCGCCCTCAGATCGGCGACTATGTGTATGCGATTATGGAGCATGATAAACAGGGGCGTCTTCGTGCTAAATTAGCTGGAGAACAGGAACTAGCTCCGCTAGCTCTTCCTGCGCCTGAATCCTGGATGGGACAGACTGTGACAGCCCGGGTGTACAAACCGCTGCAAATGGGGACTTTTGTTCTTGTAGATGCTGGGGTTTTAGGCTTTGGTATTATCGGTATGGTCCATTCCTCTGAACGGAGTCGTCTACTACGTCTTGGAGAGCAGTTCGAAGCACGTGTCTCCCATATTCGCGAGGATGGTCGTGTTAACCTTTCTATGGGTCTCCGTAAAGAAGTAGGCATGGATGTAGACTCTGCCACGATTTTGGAATTCTTGCATGCCCGTCCGGGTGGAGCGATGCCTTATTCGGATGCTACACCACCGGATATTATCAAGCAGCGTTTCGGAATTAGTAAATCAGCCTTTAAGCGTGCGCTTGGAAAGCTGATGAAGGAAGGCCATATTACCCAAAAAGAGAATTGGACGTATCTTGCTCCTAAGGAAGAGGAAGGTTCAACCGAGGGAAATGAAGAAACAACCGAATAATTTAAAACATAAGAGATCTTGTGGGGACGCCTAGAGCGTTTATGCTCGATGGGTCAATAATAGAATCATATTAAATGTTGTAATAGAAAGCGGTGTACTAGTGTCTTCCTATGGGAAATTTGCTTATGTATACGATGAGCTCATGGCAGATATGCCGTATCCTGATTGGATCTCCTTTGCTGAAACCGCATGGAGCAAATACGGTAAGCCTGTAACCGTGGCTGAGCTTGGCTGCGGCACCGGGAGTATCACTATTCCTTTGGCGGGTTCAGGGTATCATATGACCGGAATCGATCTATCTTCAGATATGCTCTCAGTGGCACAGCGCAAAATGGAAGAGCATCCCCAGGGACGGCGTTTCTTGCGTGAAGGTAGTGTTCGTTGGATTAGACAAAACATGAAGGAATGGGAGCTTCCAGAGCTTGTGGATTCTGTGATTTCTTTCTGTGATTGTCTGAATTATGTGCTGGAAGAAGACGATATCAGAGCTGTCTTTGCTAGTACCTTTGCAGGACTAAAGCAAGGTGGCACCTTTCTGTTCGATGTGCATCACCCAAACACACTGATCCGTTATGAAGAAGAGCAGCCCTTTATTCTGGACGAACCATCGGTGTCTTATATTTGGACTTGTGAGATGGATGTTCCACGCCGCGAAATAGAACATCATCTGTCCATTTTCGCTCGCGAAGAGGGACGGAGTGATGTATATCGCCGTTTCGAAGAGACGCATATTCAGCGTGCCTACGATCCCCAGTGGATGAAGGATGAACTGCTTAAGGCTGGATTTAGTGATGTGAAGACCTACGCCGATTTCGAGTGGATAGAGGCGGATGATGATGCGGAACGTTTATTTTATATTGCTATAAAATAAATATTCAACACTAAGAGGGGCTGTCCCAAAAGCTATGAAAATAGCTGATGGGACAGCCCTTCTTTTTTGAGTTCGGTGTGGTTCCTGCTATTGAAAACGAGGGGCTAAAAATAAGCAGATAACGTCATCTGAGTCCGTATGCTTCATGGAATGTTGGATTCATGATTCATGATTCGTGTATGAAGAAGTAGCTCTAATTGCGCAAAATATGTATATCAAAAAAACCGGGCAGTGTTTATGCCACCCGGCATCTTCCAATCCTTACCGATGCTCAAACAGATCAATGGCACCCAATACGACATGAGCCAGACCAAATCCAAGTACGCCTGTTGCTGCCATCTTATACTTGCTTCCAAGAAAAGCGGCGCTAGAAGCGGTTACGACGGTTCCAAGAACAGCGGGAATTAGACCTTCACGCATTCGAAACACTCCTTCTCGGTGGTTTGGGAGACAGGGTTATTATGAGTCAAACTCAAAAAAATATACAAAGTAAAAGAAGACCTTAGACCAGTTATTGCTGGTTCTAAGGTCTTTTTGTTTAGGGAATATTTTACTCTGATAAGGTAACGGCAGTACGAGAAGCGCCAATTTCTACTTCATGAACATCATATAGTACACGCGCCAGTAAGTCCTGGCTATAGTTGCCGAAATGTTTGCCGTAAATGGTGAGCCCGCGTTTGTTTACAGGCTTGTCCGTTACGGCTATCCGGAAAGTAAGCTCGCTCTTGTAATCAAGCTGAATATCATCCAGGGTCACGTCAGAAATCCGGCAACCGTCAATAAAGCTACCTTCATTATTAATACGGATCAGTTTGAGCATACCATATTGGTTTAAATGTGGAGGCCACCAGTCTGGATTAAACGTTCCACGGGTGTCTCCGAAATCTCCAGGACTAGTCCAGTAGCCGATTTCAATTCCATTTAAGTAGAAATAAAGATCGGAGGGATAGTTATCGTTAGATCCAGGGGCCTCAGAGCCAATCTCCATCGAGAATTGGATTTCGCGGAACGTTTGATTAGCTTTAAGATAGTTCGGAATTCTATATTCGAGAAAGCCTTCAGCCATCCAAATGATCTCGGATTCAATCCGCTGAGGATCAGCGAAATAACGGGGTTCGTCGAAGTCGCCGATAATGCTGTCTTTGGTAGCAAGACCGCAGGTCGGAACAGCCTGATAGTTGCTATAATGTCCTACTTGGATTTCTACTTCGTAGAGATTATCAACATCCTTGCTGCGAAGATCAACAATAAGCTTATCCTTATTTAAATAGCAGACCTTCTGAATACCGTGTTTACCCACAGATGTGTTTATCTCGATGAGACCGCTTTCTTCTAGCTTTTTAATATGCATCGTGATTGCGCCATTGCTGAGGTTCAGCTTCTTGGCAATTTCATTCAGATTCAGTGCTTGATTGGTAGCTAAAAGTTCGAGTATGAGGATTCTGATTTCAGAACTAAGCGCCTTGAATATTTCAAGACCACTCATTAAATCTTTAATATAGATCATTTTATCAATACCTTCTTCCAAATGGTCATAAATGAATACTGTTTTATGAAATTATAAACTAATATAGCATATAAATAAAGCATCCTTCCTTGTTTTGTAGAATGATAAAAATAAGGGGGATTTTTTCCTTTTTTTGCATTTAATCTAATTTAATTTAAAAATTAATGAAACTAATTCACGAAATAAGATGGTTTTACACCGGAATCATGTTACTTTCACTATTTATTTTATAAAAGTATTAAAAGGTTTAAATAAATATGTTTACAAGTCTTTTTGTCTATGCTATTTTTAAACTGAAAGTCTAAGAAAAGGACGTGAAAATCATTATGTTAGCTGCAACGCCCCCGATGGGCTGGAATAGCTGGGACTGTTACGGAGCTAGTGTTAATGAAGAAGAGGTAAGAGGCAACGCTGAATATATGGCTGCTCATTTGAAGGGATTTGGCTGGGAATATGTTGTTGTAGATATTCAGTGGTATGAGCCTGGAGCGAACTCTTCGCAATATCGTAACTTTGTACCGCTGGTCATGGACGAGTATTCCAGACTTCAACCGGCAGAAAATCGTTTTCCTTCCGCAAAGGGAGGCAAAGGTTTTGCCCCACTCGCTGAATATGTGCATGGATTAGGGTTGAAATTCGGCATCCATATTATGCGTGGAATCCCTCGACAGGCCGTTCATGCGGCAAGTTCCATTCTAGGATCTGAGCAAACTGCACGTGATATCGCACATCCCAATTCTATATGTCCGTGGAATACAGATATGTATGGAGTAGATGCTTCTAAAGAAGGCAGTCAGGCTTACTATGATTCTCTTTTCCAGCTGTATGCCAGTTGGGGCGTAGATTATGTGAAGGTGGATGATATTGCCGCTTCACGTATTTATGGATACCACAAAGACGAAGTTGCCATGATCCGTAAGGCTATCGACCGCTGTGGTCGTGAAATGGTGCTTAGTCTTTCACCTGGACCTGCTCCGGTAGAAGAGGCTGAACACTTAGCTGAACATGCTAACCTGTGGAGAATGACCGACGATTATTGGGATCATTGGCATTTGCTGCGTGGAATGTTCGAGCGCTGCGAAAAATGGGCTCCTTACGTTCAGCCAGGCCATTGGCCAGACTGCGATATGCTGCCGCTAGGTCATCTTGGGATTCGTTCCGTTGATGGCGGGGGAGACCGATTTACAAGGTTTACTCCAGACGAACAGGTTACCATGATGACGCTCTGGACTATTTTCCGTTCGCCTTTAATGTTCGGGGGAGAGCTTAGAGACAATGATGAGTGGACATTATCTTTGTTAACCAATAGGGAAGTGCTTCACCTACATCATTTTGGTAAGGGTGGTAGACAAGTAGAGCGGAACGAAGAGTATGCGATCTGGACTTCTGAGGATGAACAAGGTAACCACTATGTAGCGTTGTTTAATCTCAGTGACAAAGAGTCGACACTCCAGGTATCGTTCCAAAAGCTAAATGTTTCAGTTCCAAAAACGATACGTAATCTGTGGCAAAGCCATGACCTGGAAGTTACTAATGAAGGGGTTACGCAGGTTCTTCCACCGCATGGTTCTGCATTGTTAAAGCTTTTATAGAGGAGAGAGATTATGGATACGAGTAGAGAGTACAACAACCCATTGGTGGAGCAACGTGCTGATCCATGGGTATATAAACATACGGATGGATATTACTATTTCACAGCTTCTGTTCCAGAATACGACCGGATCGAATTAAGAAGATCGACAACCATCGAAGGATTAACTACTGCAGAACCAGTTGTAGCATGGCGCAAGTATGAGACGGGGCCGCTTAGTGCTAACATTTGGGCGCCGGAAATTCATTACATAGACGGAAAATGGTACATTTATTTTGCCGCAGCACGGACTACGGAGACGACGGATGGTTTGTTCGATCACCGTATGTTTGCGCTCGAGAATGCATCTGCTAATCCTTTAGAAGGAACATGGGTAGAAAAAGGTCAAGTGAAGACCGCTTGGGAATCGTTCGCTTTGGATGCGACAACGTTTCAGCATAAAGGAAAACTGTACTATGTATGGGCTCAGAAGGACCTGAATATTGAAGGTAATTCTAATCTGTATATTTCTGAAATGAGCAACCCGTGGACACTCACAGGTCCTCAGACTATGATTGCTACTCCAGAGCATGACTGGGAAATTATAGGGTACAAAGTAAACGAAGGCGCAGCAGTACTGAAACGAAATGGTTGTATCTTTATCAGCTTTTCGGCGAGTGCTACAGACTTCAATTATTGCATGGGACTATTAGTAGCGGATGAAGACAGCGAACTTCTGGAGGCAGCTTCATGGACTAAACTACCAAATCCTGTATTCCAAACAAATGAAGAAAATGGACAATTCGGTCCAGGCCATAATAGCTTTACGGTCAATGAAAATGGGGAAGATGTGCTCATCTACCACTGTCGCAATTATAAAGAAATTACTGGCGATCCTCTTTATGATCCAAACCGTCATACACGTGCTCAGGTCTTCCATTGGAATGAAAATGGCACGCCGAATTTTGGAGTACCTGTTAAGGATGCGCAATAAAAATAATCCGTTTTGCAAAAAAAAGAGGGTTACCCCTAAGCCACGTAAATGGCCGCTGGGTAACCCTCTTTTTCATATGTTACGTGTTGCTGCTTAAGGTATATATTGTTGCACGATGGAAGTGATTACGCCGTCCTGAATCGTAAGGTGATAAGGGAACTGGCTTAGATCGAAAATATCCGTTTTATTAAATTGATCGATAAATTGCTGTAAGGTGATAGCTTCGTTCCACTGAATGTCTAAGTCCTCAATGTTACCAGTGTGATCAAAGATCTGCATGGTGACTTTTGCGTTATCCGCGATCGGATAGGTTGTCAGTGTATCAACATCATTAACAACATAATATCCGTCTGGAGCTCCGCCAATTTCTGCTGCACCTTCTGGGTCTCTCTCAGCAAAGATTCGGTCAGCATCAGCACCCTGATACCAGTTTATTTCATCGGCTGTAATGGAAAGCTTGCCATTCTCGGATTGAATAGTATGGATATATACCGTCTGTTGCTGAGTCTTGCCACTATCTTGCGCATCTACTCGTGTTCCAACGGTACTAGCAGTAGTAATTAGGGAAAGAAACAATAGAACAACAACCGGTAACACATACGCTGACTTTTTCTTAAACATTAGAAATCTCCCCCTTGAGATATGTAAAAAGGTTGTATATATCTTATTACCCGCTACGTTTTTTCCTAAACGGGCTATATACTTCTATTACGTTAAATGAGCAGGTTTTGTTGCAATTTTTTAAAAATATTTCTGAAAAACGATGCCGGTCATGAATCCGCTAAAAATGATAGTAAAAGTTTGTCTCCTCGGGCATATTAAAATGTCAAAACATACAGATTAGGGGGAGCAACGAATGGGTGGAATACTACGGATTTATAGGAACGACTGGCGCAACGTATTTAAGGTTCCTGTGGCCGTGTTCCTGATCGCTGCTTTGGTGGTGTTACCTTCTGTGTATGATTGGTTTAATGTTGCGGCGGTGTGGGATCCCTACAGTAATACCTCTGGCATTAAGATTGCTGTAACCAGTTTGGATGAAGGGACCACTGTGAAGGATAAGAGCTTCAATATCGGCAATGATGTCATGGAAAGTCTTCGGAATAATAAAAGCTTAGGCTGGACCTTCGTAGATGCAGAAGCTGCGCACAACGGTGTGAAGCGTGGAGATTATTATGCGAGTATTGTTATCCCTGCTGATTTCTCCAAAAGAATGACAGGAATCCTCGAAGGCAGGATCGTGAAACCAGAGATTGAATATACCGTCAATGAGAAGATAAATGCTATTGCCCCTAAAATCACAGATAAAGGTGCCTCTTCAATTACAACACAGATCAGTGAGAATTTTACGGAAACCATTAGCGAAACCGTATTTACGGCTTTAAAGCAAATTGATTCAAAATTCCAATCTGAATTGCCTATTATACGCAAGGTTGAAAAAGGGTTGTTTAAGTTAGAGGCAAGTCTCCCCGAGATTGAAACGGCAGGCCAACATGTATTGAAAATTGAGGAGCAATGGCCGCAAATTCATGCATCGGCAACGCGCATCTCTAAGCTGGAGGATAAGCTGCCTGAGGTTGAAAAGGCGGGATTGGCTTTAGAAAAAATAGCTGAACATTGGCCTCAAATTGCCAATGTTGCAGATCATTTAGGGGAGCTGCAGGATAAGCTACCAAAAATTGAACAAGCAGCACAGCTAATCGTTCAACTTGATAATCATTTTGGTGAAGTTGAACAAATCATGGACAAGGCGTCGGAAGGTCTTGCGGAAGCAAATAAAGTTGTTAACACTGCTCTAACTGCGCTACCTAAGGCCGACAAAATTGTAACTGCTGGAAATGATTTTGTTCTAGAGCTTCAACAGTTCTTAGAGAAGAGTAATGCTGCATTTGAAGCGGTACCTGCCGCCCTCAAACAAAATATATACCTGCTGCAAAATACGGAGGACGCAGTAGTTCAGCTTGCTGAACTGCTGCAGGGAGAAGATCTTGACCCGCAAGCGGTACGCGAGCAACTTGAGTCAGTTTCCGCTCAGCTGGTGTCGGGAAGTAACGTGATGGATCATACGCTTTCTTTGTTATCGGCACTGAATACATTCTCACCAGGAACAGTAACTAATGCTGAGATTGGCACCTTGAAGGCTGTAAACAATGCCTTAAGCAGACAGACTTCTTTGGTAAACTCACTGGCGACGGATCTACAAAATGAGGGTCAGCCTGATCCGAGTAATGTTAAGCAATTGGGTCTTAAATCTGGCGAAGGGAACGTAGCCATTTCGAAGCTTATTTCCGAATATGAAGCGGCAACTATCCCTGCTATAAAAAATACATTAGAGCAAATATCCACTGCTGCTGAGACTACAGCCACTGCCCTGGATCAAGTTCCGGATCGTCTATCGGCGCTGGGTACCCTTCTTGAGGAGACTATGGCAACGATTGAGTTCGGACAATCAAGCTTGGCTAGTCTACAGCAGGACTTACCAGCTATTCGTGAAGCGGTACATACAGCAGCTAGCGGTGTCGCAGATAAGACACAGAGCTTTGGTACTTTTGTTCGCGATACACTTCCACTAATTCAGAGCAGCTTGCCTGTTGCAGGAGAAAAAATACAACAAGCTGCAAATTTTGTCCGTAAGGATCTGCCGTCTGTAGAGGAACGGGTGCACCAGATTTCTGATCTGATTCGTACAGGTCTCCCCCGTGCGGATAAGGGAGTGGCGGTCGCAGCGGATATGGTGCGAAATGATCTTCCGATCCTGGAAGATTCGATTCGTAAAGCGGCAGCTACCATCCGTCAGATCAAAGATGAGGTGGATCTGGGAGAGATTGCTGAGCTGCTCGGAGGGGATATTAAGAGCAAAAGTGATTTTTTAGCCAATCCGGTAGTATTAAAAGAGAATAAGTTATATCCTATTCCGAATTATGGTTCGGCTATGACTCCTTTTTATGTTGTACTTTCCTTATGGGTAGGTGGCACACTCCTAATCTCACTTCTCCGTACGGGAGTGGATACTGAGGGAATTGTGTACAAGCGGTATCAATTGTATTTTGGACGTCTGCTGACGTTTCTTACGGTTGGAATTCTGCAAGCGTTGGTGGCTGTACTTGGTAATATCTTTATTCTGAAATGTTATGTGGTGGACAAGGTGTGGTTTGTCCTTTTTGCAGTATTAATTAGTATCGTATTCGTGACGATTGTATTTACGCTTGTATCCGTATTCGGAAACGTTGGGAAGGGGATAGCAATCGTATTCATGGTGCTTCAATTCTCAAGCTCTGGCGGTACGTTTCCAATCAGTACAACAGGCCATTTCTTTCAAATGTTGAATCCGTTTATGCCATTTACTTATGCGATTAGTTTGATGCGGGAGGCGGTAGGGGGGATTCTGCCGGAAGTGGCGATTCGCGATTGTCTTTATTTGATCCTATTCGGTGTAATAGCACTCTTACTGGCGCTAACGCTCAAGAAGCCGCTGGAGCGTTATATCGAAAAGGCGGCTGAACAAGCCGAAGAATCCAAATTGATCTCTTAAGAAAAAAGAGGTTGTACCTAAGCCAATTGCTGTGGCTTTTGGTACAACCTCTTTTAGATTATCTCGCTGGAGCGAAATCGGCTACTGGCTTTAGAATCTCTTCAATTCGCTCCAAAGTATCTAGAGATAGAACGGCATCAACAGCTTTGGCGTTCTCTTCCACCTGCACCGGCTTACTGGCCCCAATAATTGCAGAACTTACACCAGGTTGCCGTAGGGTCCAAGCTAACGCTAGTTGCGACAGCTTCAAATCAAGACTGTTAGCTAGTTCATCCAGCTGTCCGACAACAGTCAGTACATCATCGCGGAAGTAGCTGCGAATGACGCCATTTACCGAATCATCAGCTGCGCGGGTTCCTGCCGGAGGCTGTTGTCCAGGTTTGTATTTACCTGTCAGGATACCTTGGGCGAGTGGGGAAAAGACCACTTGTCCGAGGCCCTCACGCTGAGATACCTCAAGTACCTCATCTTCAATGTAACGTTCGAACATGTTATAGATAGGCTGATTGGAAATAAGCGGACGCAGATTTAGTCTGCGTGAAATGCCGGTGGCGTCAGAAATTTGAGCTGCGCTCCATTCGCTCACTGCTGAATACAGAATTTTACCTTGTGCAGTTAGGTCGTCCAGTGCGCGTAAAGTTTCCTCCACAGGCGTCTCTCTGTCAAAGCGATGACAAAAATAAACATCAATATAATCGGTTCCTAAACGGCGAAGGCTAGCTTCACATTGCTCCATGATGTGCTTGCGAGACAAACCGCGATTATTCACATCATCCCCCATGGGGAAGAATACCTTTGTACTCAGCACATAAGATGATCTTTCATAGGCGCGAAGAGCAGCGCCCATTGCTTTTTCGCCTTCACCACGGTTATAAGCATTAGCTGTATCAAAGAAATTGATACCGCATTCAAAAGCTTTGCTGATGCAGGCATCTGCTGCCTTTTGCTCTGCTGCTGTTCCATATGTAAGCCAGCTGCCTAAGCCGATTTCACTGACTTTTAGTCCTGATTTGCCTAGTCTTCTGTATTTCATTATTTTCTTCCCTCCTTGAGTTGTATATGTTAACTTTACTTGTATCCTATGAAACATTCAACTTGAATGTTTCATGTAAAAGACGAGATCAAGGAGATGAATCGTAGTAATGACTATTCCAACTTCTAAAGCTAAAAAAGTGATTTTGTTTCAGGGTGATTCTATTACGGATGGAAGCCGTGGTCGTGATGAAGATCCCAATCATATTCTAGGACATAGCTATGCATATATCATTGGCGGTAAGCTAGGCAACGAAAGGGCTGAGCAGAATCTCGTGTTCTATAACCGTGGAATTAGTGGGGATCGGATCTCCGATTTATATGCACGCTGGAATGAGGATGCGATTTACCTTCAACCGAATATCATCAGTATTTTAATTGGTGTTAATGATCTTTGGAGAACAATGAAAGGGGAACCAAGTGGTATAACGGACCGCTTTGAACGTGCGTACCGTCATGTGCTTGAAGAAACTGGGGAAGTACTTCCGCAAACGAAGCTGGTCTTGTGTGAGCCTTTTATTCTAAATACCGGAGCTCCGGCAGAACAATGGGACGAATGGAAAGAGCGGATTACTCATTATCAGGGTGTTGTTAAGCAGCTTGCAGAGGAATTTAATGCTGTGTTTGTTCCTTTACAGGAAGCATTTGATGCAGCTACTCGTAGAATAGATCCAGCCTACTGGCTGTGGGACGGCGTTCACCCGACAGCGGCTGGGCATGATCTGATTGCTGGGGAGTGGCTGAAGATCGTAGAGAAAAGCGGTCTTTTAAACGACTAGTGAAATAAAGGTTTCCCCTTATCTTTATTTATGCACCTACTGATTACTCAGCGGGTGCATAGATAAGAGATATATGATAGTTATTCAGAAACTCGATCCATTCCTCAGAAGGCTTCTCGTCTGTAACGATATAATCCACTCGATCGAAACTAAATAATTTAATGAACGCAGTCCTGTCGAACTTAGAGTGATCTGCGAGCAGAACTACTTTATTCGCCTGCTGTTGCATAAGAATCTTCAATTCACTTTCTTCTTCGTTCGAATCACTGAGCCCACCAGTCATAGACAACGCTTTACAGCTGAATATGGCTACGTCCACATTATATTTTTGAATAGTCTGTGAGGCGGTATGTCCAACGAAGGAGCTAGTCTCGGGGCCTAGTATTCCACCAGTAGAAATTAGCTTTTGCCCAGAATGTTGAAATTCGGATAATACAACCAAAGAATTCGTAATAATCGTCAGATTGTTTTTCTCCTCTATAATTCTCCGTAAAGCCTCAAAAACTGTTGAACTCGTATCCGTCACCAAACTGTCCCCATCATTAATTAATTGGAGGACATGATCAGCTATCGTACGTTTGGCCTCAATATTTACCTGATGTCTACTCACATAGGGAGGGTCCTCATTCGTGTGGGCATTAAGGATTGCACCGCCATAATTTTTCTTGGCAAGTCCTTCCTTGTCCAGTTTATCCAGATCCCGCCGAATGGTCTCTTCCGAGACATTGAATTTTTGCGCCAGCTGAGCGACATGGACTTTCTTTTGTCTATACAGCTCATTAATGATTAGATCCCGCCGTTCAAATGCTTTCATCCGTTCACTCACCTCTATCATCATCTACTTCCTAGTTTACTACATTGCCCAATAAATCAAAGAAATAACCTCATATTCACATAATACCACAGTATAATAATATTAATACCACATAAAACCACATAATTTATCTATAAATGTGTTGTTTTATGTTGACTAAAGCGTTTCCATATTTTATGATGAAGGAGAAATAGGTCCATTACCGATGATACTAAGATGATCTTGAGGAGGAACAGCAGTGATAGAAAACTATCCGAAAATTGGCATCCGCCCGACCATTGATGGCAGAAGAAGAGGGGTTCGCGAATCGTTAGAAGCTCAAACCATGGGTATGGCTCAGCGGGTAGCTAAGTTTATTGAAGAGAACTTATTTTATCCGGATGGCCGCCCCGTAGAGTGCATTATTGCCGATTCTACGATTGGTGGTGTGAAAGAAGCTGCTGCTGCGGCTCAGAAATTTGCCGGGGCTAATGTTGGCGTATCGATTACTGTGACCCCTTGCTGGTGTTATGGTTCTGAAACGATGGATATGGATGTCTCAATCCCACATGCGGTTTGGGGATTTAACGGAACGGAACGCCCAGGTGCGGTATATCTAGCTGCTGTTCTCTCTGCTTATGCACAAAAAGGAATTCCAGCGTTTGGTATCTATGGTGAGGATGTTCAGGAGTCTAGCAGTGAGGAGATTCCAGCGGATGTGCAGACTAAATTGCTGCAGTTCGCCAAAGCTGGGTTGGCTGTCGCTCAAATGAGAGGGAAATCCTATTTATCAATGGGTTCTGTTTCGATGGGGATTGCTGGATCGATTGTGAATGAACAGTTCTTCCAAGAGTATCTGGGAATGCGTAATGAATATATAGATATGTCAGAATATGTACGCCGCTTTGAAGAGGAGATTTATGATAAAGAGGAATATAAGCGAGCACTCGCGTGGACCAAAGAAAACTGCCAAGTTGGTGCCGATAATAATCCGAAGCATCTGCAAATAAGTGATGATGAGAAAGAGAAGCAGTGGGAGACTTGTGTGAAAATGACATTGATCGCCCGTGATCTGATGATCGGAAATCCTGTTCTCGCTGAGCTGGGCTTTGAGGAAGAGGCCAACGGTCATAATGCGATTGTGGGTGGGTTTCAAGGTCAGCGCCAATGGACGGATCATTTTCCTAATGGGGATTTCATGGAAACGATACTGAACTCCTCTTTTGACTGGAATGGCAAACGTACACCTTATATCGTAGCGACAGAGAATGATAGCCTGAACGGAGTAACGATGCTGTTCAATTATTTGCTTACGAATACTGCACAAATTTTTGCGGATGTCCGAACCTTTTGGAGTCCGGATGCAGTTAAGCGAGTAACGGGTCATCAATTGGAAGGTGAGGCAGCACACGGAATACTTCACTTGATCAACTCGGGTTCGGCTGCTCTTGATGGGACGGGTGAGCAGACGATAGACGGTAAACCTGCGATTAAACCTTTTTGGGAAATTTCGGAGGATGAGGTAGAAGCTTGTTTGAGCCATACCCAATTCCGTCCGGCTTCTCAAGAATATTTCCGTGGGGGCGGCTTCTCTACGGATTATTTAACTAAAGGCGGGATGCCAGTTACTATGGCACGGATGAACTTGGTTAAAGGGCTTGGACCTGTTCTTCAGCTTGTAGAGGGGCACACGGTTGAGCTGCCTGAAGATGTTCACCATACACTGGATCAAAGAACAGATCCGACTTGGCCAACAACCTGGTTTGCGCCTAAGTTAACCAATAGTGGTTCTTTCCAATCAGTGTATGATGTCATGAATAATTGGGGCGCGAATCATGGAGCGATCAGTTATGGGCATATTGGGGCAGATTTGATTACGCTGGCGTCTATTCTGCGCATTCCGGTCAGCATGCATAATGTTGAGGAATCACGTATTTTTAGACCTCGGGTATGGTCGTTATTTGGTACCGAAGATCTGGAGGGAGCAGATTACAGAGCATGTCAGAACTTTGGACCCCTCTATTAAAATCTTCCTGTGAAGCAGGTGTGGTGAACAATGGGTGATACGATTAAGCTTCTAGCCATAGATCTCGGCGCCAGTTCCGGAAGAGTTATGCTGGGGATATATGATGGCGATAAGCTGCAAATGGAAGAAATTCATCGGTTTGAGAATACGCCGGTACAGGTCAACGGGCATTTATATTGGGATACTCTAAGGCTCTTCCATGAAATGAAGCAAGGGGTTCAAAAAGCCTTTAGGCAACATGGAGAACTGACGTCCTTAAGTGTGGATACATGGGGAGTCGACTACGGGTTTATTGATAAAAAAGGAATGATGCTCTATTCCCCCCATCATTACAGGGATCGGAGGATGGAGGCTCACCGTCTCAAATTGGAAGCGCTACTGTCACCGGCGGAGCAATTCCGTATGACCGGTCTTCAGCCAAGTGTCATTAATACGCTTTATCAGCTGTTCTCTGATTTTCAGGATAATGATTCTCTTATGAAGACCGCGGATACGATTTTAATGATGCCAGATCTATTTCATTACCTGTTTTCAGGTATAAAAGCAGCAGAAAGCACGATCTGGAGTACAAGCGGCTTAGTGGATGCTGTAACGGGAGAGCTCTCCTCTGAATTATTTAACAGGCTTGGGATTCCGAGTAGTCTAGTTCCACAACAGGTTCATGCGGGAACAGTTATTGGATCTATCCTGCCGACTATTCAAGAGGAGCTTAATATAGGCCCGATGAAAGTGATAGCCGGCGCTTCACATGACACGGCTTCAGCAGTAGCTTCGATCCCTTATACTCGTAAGGATGAAGCAGCATTTTTAAGCTGTGGTACGTGGTCGTTGGTTGGTATGGAGACGCCTGAGCCGGTCATTTCAGAGAAAAGCTATGAATATGGTTTCACAAATGAACGTTGCTACGGTAATTCTAATCGTTTGCTAAAAAACACAACGGGACTATGGATTCTACAGGAGCTCCAGAGGAATTGGGCGAAAGCAGGAGAGAATTTTAGTCAAAGTGAAATGGTTGAATTAGCCCAAACGATTAATGGGGCGCCAGCGATCATTGACCCGAATGACCAGCTTTTCAGCACACCTGGTGTGATGATGCAGCGGATTCAGGAATATTGTGAGCGAACGGGGCAACAGTCGCCTAATACGAAAGCTGAGTTTATACGCGTTATCCTTGAGAGCCTTGCGCAATCATACTGTAGAACGATTGAAGAAATGGAAGAGATCACCGGCAAGACAATCACTATCATTCATATGGTTGGCGGTGGGATTCAAAATGAGCTATTATGCCAGCTCACCGCTGATGCTACGGGTAGAGAAGTCGTTGCGGGGCCTGTGGAGGCCAGTGGAATTGGCAATATCATTGTCCAACTGGCTGCGCTGGGGAAATTGGATGTTTCCGAGGGGAAAGAGTTCGTGGCACAATCCTTTACCTTTAAGACATACCAGCCTTCTGTGGGAAAGAACTCTAAAAAATAGGATACGAGGAGAGTACTTATGGATAACTTGGAACAAAAACTACGTTCGCAGATTTGTGATATCGGCAGAAATTTGTTTAATAAAGATTTCATCGCCGCCAATGATGGGAATATTTCAGCACGGTTATCAGAGAATGAAATTCTTACTACTCCCAGAGCGGTGAGCAAAGGATATTTAGAGCCTCATATGATTGTAAAAGTAAATCTGCAAGGTGAAGTGCTTGAAGCGGCAGAAGGGTACAGACCTTCAACAGAAACCAAAATGCATTTGAGAATTTATAATGAGCTACCTGAGATGAATGGTGTGGTTCATGCACATCCCCCGTATGCCACTGCTTTTGCCATTAAAGGTGAGGCACTCGATAAAATGATGATGCCGGAATCGGTTATCATGATCGGGGATATCCCATTAGCGGAATATGGTACCCCTTCGACAGAAGAAATTCCAGACTCACTGATGCCTTACCTTGGCAAAAAAACAGCAGTCCTGCTCGAAAATCACGGCGCACTTACTTGGGGAACGGATGTTATGGAGGCTTATCTGAATATGGAGAGACTCGAATATACAGCCAAGATTACCTTTATTACACGTATGATTGACGGGGAGAGAGAGCTGCCACAGCATCGGATTGATGAGCTGGTTGCTTTGAGATCTTTTTATGGGAAGTAATGAGGTGCTTGGATGTTGAAAAAAATTCCTAAGCTACTATCTCCGGAACTGGTACGTGTGATGATGGAAATGGGTCATGGCGATGAGCTTGTACTGGCAGATGCTAATTATCCCGGACACTCCTTAAACTCAAAAGTACTAAGATATGATGGTATTGGGATACCTGAGCTTTTGGATGCAATATTGGAATTGCTGCCCCTTGATCATTATGTGGAACATCAGGTGGCATTTATGGCTGTGGTTGAGGGAGATCCTACGGTGCCGGTGATCTGGTCCACGTACGAGTCGATAATCGCCAAACATGACGCTGAAGCGACGATTAAATATGAGGAGCGGTTTGATTTCTACAATCGTTCTAAGCAAAGTTATGCTGTTGTAGTCACAGGTGAAGAAGCACTTTATGGAAATATTATTATCAAAAAAGGTGTAATCAAGGCCTGATGATCAGCGATTCTGCTTGCGGTATTGCAGAGGTGAGCATTTGGCGATTTGCTTAAACACCCGCCCAAAGTGGGCGATGCTGTCAAAGCCTGTATTCTCTGCAATGGCAGTGACTTTAGTGTTAGTGCTCTGCAAGAGTCGTTGGGCTTCCTTGATCCGAATGTAGTTTAGATATTCAACAATGGTGAAGCCAGTGGTCTGTTTGAATAAACGGCAAAGATAGGTACTGCTGATGAAAAAAGTTTCGGATAGCTGCTCTAATGTAAGCTTTTCAACATAATGTGCCTGTAAATAATCGATCATTTCGTAGACTTTAAGCTGCTTCTCACTGCTCTCAGGAGCGATGGGCTCGCGGCTTATTTCTTGTACTCTGTTCATTTCAATAAATAACTGGATGAGCAGTGTCTGAAGATAGGGGATTTGCTGTGATCGATGTTCTTCTTGTTCTTTTAGCATGGAGAAGAGGATAGATTCGATGGCTCCTTGTTCATGTACTCCGGGACGCAGAAGTAAGCTTTGTGTAGTTAAAAAAGGAATACTTAGGTCGTAGTTCGCCAACGTTTTTTGCAGAAAGTCCTCCTCAAAGTTAATCAATATTCGCTCATGGCGTACTGAGCCCTTAGAAGTGGTGCGATGGAGTTCATTTTTGTTAATAAATATCAGATCACCTTTGCGTAAGGTATAAATCAGATTGTTGATATAATAGCTGCGCTCACCTGCGAGTAAATAATAAATTTCATATGTATCGTGATAATGGTCGGAATCCATGCTGAATGGGCCGGCTCTTTTGATTTGTTCAATGATAAATGGAGGTTCTAGCTCCTGTTCCATTGTAGATTTGCCCCTTTCAGATAATGAAGCTAATATATGCAAAGTTTTCGCTATTTTTGCTAATAATCGCTTAGATTTGAATGTATTTTATACTATAAACTATAAGAAGAAACGGCATCAAAATCAATAGCGATGGAGTGATCCTTGTGTCGAAGAAGAAATATGTATTCGTAGGTACCGGTGGCCGAGCGGAGTTCTTCTATGGTGAGATAACTACGAATTATCGTGAAACTTCAGAAATTGTAGGCTTTTGCGATGTGAATGGGGCAAGAATGGATTATGCGAATCGATTACTGAAAGGGAAATATCAGTATCATGCGGTTCCTACTTATAAAGCTCATGAGTTTGATCGTATGATTGAAGAGACTAAGCCGGATGTAGTTATCGTTACGAGTATTGACCGCACACATCACCATTATATTATCCGGGCGATGGAGCTTGGCTGTGATGTGATTTCGGAGAAACCAATGACGGTAGATGAAGAGAAATGTCAGGAAATTCTTGAAGCGATTGAGCAGACGGGGAAAAAACTGCGTGTTACGTTCAATTACCGCTATGCCCCGCACAATACCAAAATCCGTGAATTGATCATGGATGGGGCGATTGGAGAAGTGTTATCCGTTAATTTTGAGTGGCTGCTAAATACACAGCATGGGGCGGATTACTTCCGCAGATGGCATCGGGATAAACGGAACAGCGGAGGGCTGTTGGTTCATAAATCAACACATCATTTCGATTTGATGAATTTCTGGTTGGGCTCTCGTCCGGATACGGTCTATGCCATGGGAGATTTAAGGTTCTATGGCAGAGAGAATGCGGAGAAGCGCGGGGTGACAGAGTTTTATCAGCGTGCCCATGGTAGTAGTGCAGCGGAAAATGATCCCTTTGCGCTTCATCTAAAAGACAACGAGCAGCTTAAGCAAATGTATCTGGATGCCGAGCATGAAGATGGGTACCTGCGAGATCAAAGTGTATTCGGTGATAATATCAGCATTGAGGATACGATGGCAGTCATGGTCAAATACAAAAACAAGACGATTATGAACTATTCACTTAATGCTTATTTGCCTTGGGAAGGCTTCATTGTAGTATTTAATGGGACGAAGGGGCGGATGGAAGTTAAGGTTGTTGAACAGTCCTATGTAAACGCCGGGGGGAAGAAAGAAGATGAAGGGGCACTAAAGGACAAGCAAATCACTGTATTCCCTCATTTTGCGCCGCCTTATGAAGTTGAAATTGAAGAAGGCGTTGGGGGACATGGGGGCGGAGATCCGGTCATGCTTCGTGATATTTTTGAACGACCTGTGGAGGATCGGTTTAATCGTGCAGCTTCCCATGTGGATGGGGCGTTGTCCATTATGACCGGGATTGCGGCTAATCGTTCGATCGCTACTGGACTTCCGGTGAAGGTGGATCAGTTAATCAAATGGTAGAAGGAAAAAGCTCAAAACCAAAAATAGTAGTAGCCTGTTTGTGAATAAACCGCTGCGGAGTGGAGGGTTCTTACGATCGCTGTTAAAGCCCAATTTCTGAATAGTAGAAAGATTAGCAGTTGAAATGGGTCTTTAAAGGCGAACACTGGCGTTTCTCCAGAATCCCTCCACCCCTCCGCTCTGTCTTCACGTCAATTTACTACTATTTTTAGATTGAGCTAAAAAAGTAAAAATAAAAGGCTGCCTCAAAGTCATTGTAGATGACTAAGAGACAGCCTTATTTATTTTGACACTAGTATTTATTGTTTGACGACGTTAAAGCCGTCTTTTTGCAATTGAGTCACAATGCCATCATCACCCAGCATGTGTAGTGCACCAACAACGACAAGATAAGTCGCTTTTTTATCACTATTCAAATACTCTTTTACATGCTTCACCATGTTGGCATTCCGATCCGAAACGAGACCCTTATAGTATTCTGGCTCCTTAGCGACCGCTTGTGTCATAGCTACGAGGGATTGTTCATCCCCCTGCATCCACATTTGGGATAATCCATCCAGCGAAGCCGTTGCTGCGGCATTGTCCGTTTGCTTGAGGCTATCGAGTGTATCAAGGAGAAGCTTTTCTTGCAATCCATCTGAGAATTGATTGAACATGTTCAGCTGCAATTGCATATTTTCCAATTCAACGATAGGTTTATTCAGTTTGCCTGCCTTCTGTGTGAAATATAGGTCGATACCCGTATCCGGTGTATAATCTGTTGTTTGCATTTGTAGGCTTGAGATACCTTGAGTAACGACCCATGGCTTATAGGAATCGAATGCATTTCCTGCAAGACCATTCGCTTTCAGAAGCGCAACAACTTTGTTATAGGTATCAGCGGATACGTGATCCTTGAGCTTGGTCCCATCTGTATAAGAACCTTTCTCCGTAAGGAACTTTTGCATCTCCGTTTGATCAACCTTTGTTAAGTCAACTTCGACCCCGAGATATTGAGACGCTTCAAAAGCAGCTTCAATTTCCGGGCGTAGCGGGTACATTTTGTCGTTAGCCACATGGATAGAGCCAAGTAGATAGACGGTATTACCGTTGTTCTCCACTTTCCATAAGAATCCGGTGCTCCCTGCAGCCTCGTTATTAGCTACAAAGGTGATGGTGCGCTGCGCCGCATTCCATTCTACCTTATAGCCGATCGTTTCACCGATAAAGCGGACAGGAACATAGGTGACATTGTTGATGGTTTTAGGAGCCACCTCTAGTTTTTTCTTCTCCCCGTTTACCGTTGCTGTGGTGCTGCCGATAGTCAGTGAGAGGGCTAGTCCATTTTTGGTCCCCGTTACGGTTTGGGTCTTTTTATTCCAATTCATATTTACATTAAGCTTCTCTAGGAGTGGACGCATAGGAACCAATGTAGTTCCTTTTTCTAGAACAGGATTAGAATTGCCTAACTTTACTTCTGTTCCATCAATCCACACACCGACAGGCTTTTCAGCCGCATGGGCAGTGGTAAAGATAGACATAACCATGAAAATGGATAAAAATAATGCACCTAGCTTTTTCATTAATAGGACACTCCGTTTCTAAAAAGAATGAAAGTTGTAAGTCACTTTCTGATTTTAACGTATTTTTCCATAAATAGTTATACGTTTTGTTACTTCGTACAAAAGTCAAAATAATGCACATCAAAGCAAAAATCGCCCCTATTAGATCCTGTTCACTCTCCTTATCATGAAACATAAGAAACGAAGAGCCCGAAGGGAGCAAGGAACTTATGTGGAGCAATGCGATTGAAGATGCGATAGAGAAGGTACGTAAAAATATAGACCGATTCGGGGGTAGATTCCCTCATGTCAGCATGAATGGAACTTACCAGCTCAATAACAATGACGACTGGACCAATGGATTCTGGAGCGGCATGTTGTGGTTGTGCTATGAATATACGCAGGATGACAGCTTTCGTATCGCGGCATCTCATACCGTAGAGGATTTCCGCCGCCGTTTCGCGGCAAAGACGGTGCTTGATCATCACGACATCGGATTTTTGTATTCGTTATCCTCCAAGGCCCAGTGGATTATAGATAAAGACGAATCCGCGCGTCAGTTGACACTGCAGGCGGCGGACTTATTACTGAAGCGCTGGCGCACAGGCGGTGGTTATATTCAGGCTTGGGGACCTGTGGGAGATGCCCAGGAAGGTGGGCGCATCATTATTGATTGTCTGTTGAATCTCCCTCTTCTGTATTGGGCGGAACAACAGACCGGTGATTCCCTATATCGGCAGGTGGCGGTCATGCAGGCGGATAAAACGAAACGTTATCTGGTGCGGGGAGATGACAGCTCCTACCATACGTTTTTCTTCGACCAGAAGACAGGAGAGCCGATTGGCGGCGCTACACACCAGGGTTATACTAACGGATCGACTTGGACGCGCGGGCAGGCCTGGGGCGTCTACGGTTTTGCATTATCTTACCGCTATACTAAGGATCCGTTGTATTTGGAAACGTCCAAGCGGATGGCTCGCTATTTTCTGGACCATTTGCCACAGGATCATGTCGCTTACTGGGACTTTAATGCTCCAGTGTCTGCGGATACGTACCGGGATAGCTCGGCCTCTGCAATTGTTGCGGCTGGACTACTGGAACTGCTGGAGCTAATGGAGGAGGAAGATCCCGAACGGGCTTATTTTCAGCAGGGATTAATACAGTCGATGACTTCACTTGTGCAGAACTATTCTACGATCGGTGAAGACGCGGAGGGGCTGCTGAAACACGGCTCTTACCATGTACGCGGCGGTCTGTCTCCGGATGATTTCATGATCTGGGGAGATTATTTCTACCTCGAAGCGTTGCTGCGGTTGCAAAAAGGCACCAGGGGGTACTGGTATGAACGCTGATGGCCGAACAACCTCTCCCTATGCTGTCTTTACGCTACTCGACCTTGAATTACCTGCTCTAGCGCCCGTGAAGGGTGCGCTGAGCCAAGCACGGCAGGATGATGCGCTGACTGAATTGCATCGGTATTTGACTAGTCGGAGCACGCCGGGCTGGCGGGCAGAGGACAGTCGGAAACAGCAGCATATCGATTATATACAGCAATATTGCGCAGATGAGCTGGAAGTCGTAATGAAGACGGCGGATGAAGTTATGGAGCAGACGTTTCTTTTTCGGTTTCCCTGGGATATGGAGCGCAGCCGCATTCCGGTTACCTTTGTGGAAGAAATTGACTGGCGTTATATTCCGGATAAGGATGTAGAATGGGCTTATATGCTGAATCGCCACCGCTACTGGGTGGCATTAGGACAAGCGTATGCGATAACAGGTAATGAGGAGTATGCGAGAACATTTTGCTGTCAGCTTGAAGATTGGATGGACCGTAATCCTGTTCCAGACATGCCTACGAATGATACGTTGACTTGGCGCACCATTGAAGCGGGTCTTCGCTGTGCGAACTGGATCAAAGCGCTGTCCTATATACAGGATAGTCCGCTGCTCACACCGACGCTTCTGGCGAAAGTGATGATATCCCTTCATGAACACAGCGAATATTTAGCTTTATCGTTTACGGGCTGGAAGAATATCAGCAATTGGGGCGTTCTGGAGACTTGTGGTTTATTCCAAACCGCGCTCTACTTCCCTGAGTTCACTAGGGCTAAGATTTGGCGACGGCTCGGTGAGGAGAGATTAGGGGAGACGGCTAGAATCCAGGTTATGGCGGATGGTATCCAGTGGGAGCAATCGCCCACCTATCACCATGAGGTTCTGGTATGTTTTCTCGATTGCATCCGCTTGGCTCGCATGAATGGACTGGAGCTACAGGATGAACTTCAGCAAAAAGTTCATCAAATGGCCGTCGCTTCCTTGTATTGGGCCAAACCGAATCATCGGCAGCCGATGCTCGGGGATAGTGATGACAGCGATGTCCGTTCGATTTTGACTTATGCAGGTTGGTTGTTCCAGGATTCTGTGCTCCGCTTTGGCGGATACGATCATATGGATTATGACAATGCCTGGTTGTTCGGAACGAGTGGAGTTGAAGGCTACGAGCAGCTGATTGCGGAGGAACCGCCTTACTTGTCACGCTCTTTCACACATTCCGGTCATTATGTGATGCGAATGGGTTGGGACGAGCAGGACTTGTACCTATATTTCCACTGCGGACCGCTTGGTGGTGGACATGGTCACGCGGATTTGCTACATTTCGATCTGCATGCCTTTGGGCGGGATATGCTTACCGATCTGGGCAGATACAACTATAGTGATCACACACCACTTAGAAAAGCGTTAAAAGAAAGCGCTGCCCATAATACGACTACTGTTGACGGAATTGGATTCACTGAAATCACGGATACATGGTCCTTCTCCCAAATTGCGAAGCCGGTAGGCAGCAAATGGATCAGCAATCCGGACTTTGATTATGTTGAGGGCAGCCATGATGGTTACCGTCATTTGGATGATCCGGTACACCTGCTAAGGAGGATCATATTCATCAAGCCTTATTACTGGCTTCTGGTCGACAGCTTTAGCTGCCGTCAGGAGCATACGTTTTCCCAGCATTTTCATTTTGCTCCCGGAGCGGTTCAGATGGAAGACGAGACATTCATTTGCCGTACAAACAATGAGCAGGAAGCCAATCTTTGCATCATTCCCGTAAATGTTAAAGGACTTCAGGGCAAGATTGATGACGGGGTAATCTCCCGCGAATACAATCTGCTGGAACCCAATCAACATGCCGTTTACTCCCGAACGGGAAAAGGAAAGGTATCGATGATACAGATGCTGTACCCGCAGCCTTCCGGTGAGCCGTTCTGTCCACTGGTTGAACAGGTGCCGATTTACCGCCATACGGGTGAACCTGTGGATGCTGTGCAGGCGGAGGCATGCCGCATCAGCTTCCCTGAAAGGAATGAGGAGCATATTATCGTGATCAGCCATGAGGTTCCATCCAGTCACTTGGATTCCTATGTAGTGGAAGGTATACAAATATTTGGTGAAGTAGTGCTTATTGTTTTCGCAAACGGTCAAAAGAAAGTCACGGTAATCAGATAATGCATGTATACTGGATAACGGGCTGATAGAATAAAAGAAAAGAGCATGAGAGAGGCGTGGAGAAAACATGTTCAAATTCACTTACTATAGACGTATCCAGGTTTCATTTCTTTTGCTGATTTTTATTCCGCTGATTGCAGTATCGATCATCTCCTTTGTGCTTATTCGGGATACGATGGTAGAGAAGTTGCAGCTCAGCAACGATAACTTTCTGAACGTTATGATTGACGAACTAAACAAGACCATTGATGATGTGACATTTGCATCGCATTTTATTGTAAACGATACCAATTTTCGCGCCAATCTGAAGGTCTTTGCAGATACCGAGCGATTGAACACCTATCAGGATTACGTACATTTTACGCAAATTCAGGATGTGTTTTCGCTCATCAACTCTAAGCCGCTAAATAATAACATTCGCATGTATTTGGTTAACCGGAAACACTTTGTGATCTCCTCTGGGACTGAGAATTTATCCGTGATTAATGCCAACATGGACAAGCTGATGGGACGTGTCAATATTCACGAACCGGAGACCTTGCAATGGCTTGGGATGGCTGACAGCGGTTCCGGTAAAAGCAGTAGCTACTATATTGCCAGAGTAATCTATGATAGCCGGGAGAAACAGCAGGTGTCCGTGCTTCTCATTTCAATTCCCGATGCCTATTTCAACAAATTGCTCGGGCCGGTCGAGTTTGGCAAGCTGGCGTTGTTTGATTCCAGAGGAGGTCTGATCGCCGGGAACTCAGAGCTAGCCCCAGAAGGCAAGGAAGCTAGAGGGAGCGTGCGTACGGCCAGAGCCATCGACAAATCCAATTGGGAGCTGGTCTATGAAGCTTCAGAGAAAGAATGGTCGGGCCAGATTTCGCGAACTTTTTATAGTGGTATTGGTTTAGTGCTTCTCTTGTTTATTGTCTTTTCGGCTACTTCCATGCTGATTGCCAAAAGATTGCATAGTCCGATCATGAAGCTGCAGCGCGTTGTGCGCCAGTTCGGGATGGGGAATCTTGATGTCAGGCTGGAGGTCAAGGGCAAGGATGAAATCGCTGAGCTGGGGCAGACATTGAATACTATGCTGGATCAACTGCAAGGATTGATTCACGACATCGAGCTGGAGCAAGAACAGAAGCGAGTGATGGAACTTGAGGCGCTGTTTATGCAGATTCGTCCCCACTTTTTGATCAACACGTTGAATTCGATCAAATGTAGCCTTATTTTGGCTAAAGATAAGCTGCACAGCGGGATCATTGATTCGCTAATGAGTCTTCTCCGTGCCTATCTGAAAGTCAATGAACCGGCTACCCTACGGGAAGAATGCAGACTGCTTAGCCATTATATCGACATCATGAAGATCCGCAACGAAATCCCTCTTGAACTGGAGGTAGATCTGGAAGCGGATACAGAGAAGCTCATCGTTCCTAAACTTATTCTGCAGCCTCTCGTAGAGAATGCCATCGTTCACGGTCTAGTTGACCACCCGGCACCGCGTATTGTCGTCCGTGCCCGAACGATCCCTGATGGGATTATGATTGAAGTCGAAGACAATGGCTGTGGTGCAGGGGCAGAAATTCTGGCAGGACTGAACCGCAGATTGCTCTACAAGGACGATGAACAGGATGGAACTTATCAAAGGGTCGGTTTAATTAACGTGGTTCAAAGGCTGAGGCTGACCTATGGTCAGGATACCCGCTTGTCGCTGCATAATTTGCCGCAAGGTGGGGTGTCCGTTTCTCTGTATTTGCCGCAAGGCAATCATCAGGTTAATCTGTCGGAGAGAGAGGGATATTGATGTATAAAGTGATGCTCATAGATGATGATGTTCCTATGCTCAAGGTGCTTCAGCAGATGATTGACTGGGAAGCACATAGCTTGCAGATTGTCGGCAGCACCTATTCCAGTGCCAAGGCGTTATTAATGTTTGAGGAAGTACAGCCCGATATCGTGATCACAGATATTGGCTTGCCGCAAAAGAACGGGATTGAGCTGGCCGATTACTTTACCCGGATGAAGCCGGAGGTCAGAATTATTTTCCTGACCTGTCATGAGGATTTCCATTATGCTCAGCAAGCGGTAAAGCTGAAGGTGGATGACTATTTAATTAAGGACCAGCTTACGGACGAGCAACTGGAGAAAAGCCTTGCCAAGTCTGTACGCTTGCTTAAATCGAAGATCGGGCTAATCAAGCATGGGGAAACGGGATACAATAGCCAGTTATTCCGGCAGAATCTGCTGCAAAGGGTGATTGGCGGCGCTCCGCCCGAAACCACGCTAGCCTATGCGACGCAAATCGGCATATCCTGGACGTATCCGTGGTTCATGCTGGGCACGGTCAGCATTCACTTTTCCAGTTTCGAGAAGAGGTACAAGCAGAGCGAGTATCCACTTATTTTATATGCCATCTACAATATAGCCCTAGAGCTGTCCGAAGCGTGTGAGGGGATTACGCCTTTTTTGGAACAGAAGAATATTGTGATTCTGTATAATTACCGTGTGAATCTGGCGCAGAATGCCAGTCTTTATTTTCATGATTATTTACAGCGATTGTGTTCCGAGTGCTCCCATCTCCTTAAGATTCAACCGGGCATCATCGCAGTCACTGAGAAAATAGAGCTGCAGGCGATTGGACAGATTCATCGGCAAATTGTCCAGGACAAGTGCGAGTTCTATGCAAGTGCGGAATACACAGTTCTGGATACTCTGCAAATCGCTACCCCTCGCTTCCAGCCTGCTCCTCAAGGATTTCTGGATAGTTATATCCCGCAGATGGAACGGGCCGTGATTAAAAATGATCTTGAAGCCATCCGTGGCACTCTTCAGGAAATCGCTAGGACTGCAAAAGTTATGGCTATCCATCCGGGCGATTTCGTCCGGGATTTATCCTTTATGCTCCGCGGTATCGAGCTGATGTTCACTAGCCTAACATTCGATGAGGATCTGTTCGTCTATCTCGTGCAAACCCGCACACTGGAGGATACGATGGAACTGGTGGAAAGAAAGCTTGTGCAGATTACAGGCAACAAACAGCAGGTGGCGGGAACTCCCCCGCAGGAGCCCAAGCTGCAGCTTATCCAGCAATTTATCGATCAGCATCTTGGCGATAACATCACTTCAATTGATATGGCACGTTATCTCTTTCTGGACCCGAGCTATTTCTCGCGTTATTTCAAACGCATGACAGGTCTGACCTTTACGGACTATGTACATCAGCACAAGATGAAGGTTGCGACTAAAATGCTGAAAATCTCCAGCCAAAATCTGGAATCGCTAGCCGTTGGTCTGGGATATTCGGACAGAACCTATTTTTCAAAAGTGTTTAAAAAATATGTGGGAACAACGCCGAGCGAATATAAATCCAAACACTCGGTACGCTGAGAAGCGCAATTCTCAACCTACCGAATAGACCAGCCGCCCATCTAGGGCGGTTTTTTTGATGTCGAAAGACAAAGGTCAAAATCTTGCACATCTCGGGTCATAATCACTCCTTCATGCGGGAGGCGGATATATTACTATAATGACAAATCAAATTGTCGAGGTGATACAACGTGGAGGCTGCAAAACAACCTGTGCCAAAAATTCTGCAGGAGAAGCGGAAGTTCTGGACTCCGCAGCGGAAAGAGGCTTTGACCGGGTGGCTGTTTCTAGCTCCGGAAATTGTCGGAATGCTTTTTCTTAATGTATTTGCACTTGGATTCTCACTTTATTTAAGCTTCTCGAAATGGGATCTATTGTCGGGGGTTCAAGGGATCGAGTTTATCGGATTGGATAACTATATCAAAATGTTCCATGATCCGAGCATCATTCAAGCTTTGAAGAACAATGCTATTTATATGATTATGACCGTGCCGATACCGATTGCGATTGCTTTGGTGCTGGCGGCATTGATTCAAAATAGTGTATTTCTTAAAAATTATTTCAAAGTTGCCTTCTTTATCCCTTATATTTCTTCGATTATTGCAATTGCCGCTGTATGGAGCGCATTGTTCCATCCATCCCTTGGACCGATCAATCAGTTCTTGATGGAGCTTGGAATTTCCAGCCCTCCAAAATGGCTGGTCGATCCAAAGACCTCGCTGTTATCGATTGCCATTATCAGTTCTTGGGCGAGTCTGGGTTACACCATTATTATCTATATGGCCGGCTTGACGAATATTTCCGATGAAATCTACGAAGCCGCCGAAATAGATGGAGCTAGCGCACTGAAGAAATTCTTTGCCATCACGGTTCCGATGCTGCGTCCAACCACGTTCTTCTTGCTTATAACCATGCTGATTGGCTCGTTTAAGGTGTTCGACATCATCGCGTTTTTGACCGAAGGTGGCCCGAACAATTCTTCTACCGTGCTTGTGTTCAGGATCTATGAGGAAGGGTTCAAATACTACAACATGGGCTATGCCTCTGCAATTTCCTGGCTGCTATTCGCCGTCATAGGCTTGATCACCGCAGCTACTTGGAAAATGAGAAATGAAGAATAAAGGGGGGAGATTAACATGCAACTGATTAGAAAAAATATGTCCAGAGTGATCACTACCTGCATCATGGGGGCTTTGTCCATTGTATTTCTTATTCCTCTGATCTGGATGATTTCCGCAGCCTTTAAATATGAGAAAGATGTTATGCGCTTTCCGATCCAATGGATTCCCGAGAAGATCAATGTAGCGTATAATTTCAAGATGGTTTGGATGGGACGAGTACCTTTTTCTCATTTCTATTTAAATTCCTTTAAAGTTGCGATTATTACAACCTTAATTACACTTATCATTTCATCTATGTCGGCGTACGCCTTGACCAAAATCAAGTTTAAAGGACGAAATATGGTGTTTCTGGCGCTGCTGTCGTTCATGATTATACCTGACCAGGCCACACTGATTCCGCGCTTTCTGCTGATTCGCTGGTTCGGTCTTTATGATACTCATGCTGCAATCATATTAATGAGTATGTTCTCCATCTACTTCACGTTCCTGCTGCGGCAATTTATGATTGGTGTCAGCGACGAATATATTGAAGCGGCGCGAATTGACGGTGCAGGCCATTTACGGATATTCTGGTCTATCATTATTCCGCTCTGCAAGCCGGTGCTCGCTACGGTAGCGATCATCAAATTTATCTGGACCTGGAATGATTACCAGAATCCGCTGATCTTCTTACTAAATAAGAATTTGTACACTATCCCACTCGGTATGACCCTGTTCCGGGACGATTATTCGAACAACTATGCGATTATGATGACGGCAGCTGTTTCGGCGATCATCCCGCTCGTCATCGTGTTCATTGCCCTGCAAAAGCAAGTCATTAACGGAATCTCCCTTGGCGGCGTAAAGGGCTGACCTGCGGGTGTACACGATAGATAGTAAAAGTCAAAAATGTGATCCTACAACAGCAAAATTGTGCACTTGGCCAGTAAAGCGGATGCCTATAATAAGAAATGAACAAGGAACTATACTTAAAATTCAGTGCGGGGGGAAGTAAAATGAAAACAAAGAGCAAAAAAAAATTATCCGTTGTACTGGGCTCCATGCTGGCGGTTTCCTTAACGCTAAGCGCCTGTGGAAATTCCGGAAACTCGGAAAAGAACGGGAATGCTGAAGCTAGCACGAATGCCGGGAACACCAAGGTGGACAAGCAAGTCGCCATCAAGTATTACAACTGGGATAATGAAGCCCAGTCGGCTGGTACCGATGCTATGCTGCAGGAATTTATGGATCAGAACCCAGGCATCAAGGTAGAGCATGTGACACTCGTTCCCGGTGATTCTGTGGAGATGCTGAAGAAACTCGACTTCCTGATATCTTCCGGCGAAGCGATTGATGTTGTTCAGGTGCCAAGCTTGGGAGGCGTGCTTGAACGGGCGACTCGGGGAGCACTTGCCCCGCTGAATGAATTCTATGAGAAAGATAACCTCGTTCCTGAGGATGAATATTATGTGAATGCTAAGGTCGACAACAACTATTATGGGTTGCAATATACGAAGAGCAGCAACTACGTGATGCTGAACAAAGATGCACTGGATGAAGCGGGTCTGCCTGTACCTACTTTTGGCTGGACATGGGATGACTACCGCGACTATGCCAAAAAACTGACCAAAGGCGAAGGCGTGGACAAACGTTACGGCACATATTTCCACACCTGGGAATTGTACATGAACGCTCCAGCTCAAACGATGATGAAAGACCCGTTCGTATATGATGACGGGACGACGATCTTCGCGGATCCGACATATAAGTATTTCTTCCAGCTGCGTAAAGATATGGAGTCTGCTGATAAATCTGCGAAATCTTATGCAGACGCTCTTGCCGCTAAGCTTAACTATCGTACCGAATTCTTCAATGAAGAAGCTGCTATGATCTTGGCTGGCAACTGGACGATTGCTGATCCAGGTAACACCGAGCAGTATCCGCATGAATTCAAGACAGCCTTTGCTCCGGTACCGGTGCCTCCTGCAGGATCGGAACCGAAAGACTATGAAGGCAAATACTTCACCAGCGGCAACATGCTGGCGATGGGCGCAACTTCAAAGAACAAAGAGGCTTCCTTCAAATTGATGAGATTTATGTCTACGGCTGTTAGTGATAACAGACTGGAATTCTCCGGATATAAAAAAGCTGACAATGAGACCTTGCTGACTAAATTGGTCGCTGGCAAAGAAGATATGTATGATATGGATTCACTCAAATACACACTTTTCGATAACGAAATTCAATTCCTTGACGGTGCGCAGGTGATGACGACGGCAACGTCCGAATTGACCAAAATTATCGATGACGGCTTCAGCAGATTCATGCTTGGAAATGAATCGATTGATAAGGTGCAGCAATGGATGGTTGGTGAAGCAACGAAAATTATCAACGAAAAAGGTGTCATCAAGTAAATAGGCAATAAGCGAGGTATCCCAAGTTGGGGACGGGGCTTTGGAAGGTCATCAACCGGCTTTCCAAAGCCCTTATTTATACATTGGGCTTACACAAATATACGGGAGAGTATAAAAATGATGGAAAGCATTTCTTCAAAGAACAAGTCCGAAGAGCAAGTAGCTTTGCCTTCTAAGGAACAGATGGAGTGGCAGGATCTGGAGCTGGGGATGTTCTGCCATTTTGGAATGAACACATTTTGCGATCAGGAGTGGGGAGAAGGTAGCGATTCACCTACGGTCTTTAACCCGCTTCATCTGGATGCTCGCCAATGGGTTAGTGCAGCTAAAGAAGCTGGATTCCGTTATTTTATACTGACCGCTAAGCATCATGATGGTTTCTGCCTGTGGCCGACTGCAACGAGTACTTATTCTGTTGCCTCCAGCCCATGGAAAGAAGGGCGAGGCGATGTTGTCAAGGAGTGCGAGGAGGCTTGCCGTGAATTTGGACTAGGCTTCGGCATTTATTTGTCTCCATGGGACAGACATGAGCCATGTTATGCGGATCCGCAAGCATATGATGATTTCTATTGCTTGCAATTGCAGGAGCTCCTTACGGGCTACGGCCCACTTACGGAGATTTGGTTCGACGGCGCAGGATCTGAAGGCCGTAATTACGATTGGCGGCGGATTATGGATCTGATTAAGCTCCATCAGCCAAGCGCCATGGTGTTTAATATGGGGGCACCAACGATTCGCTGGGTTGGCAATGAGGATGGCGTTGCTCCTTATCCATGCTGGAACACTGCGGATTCCGCTCGGGGTAGCATGTTCAGTGAAGCTTCATTGAACTGGCTTCCCGGAACACCGAGCTGGGTGCCTGCGGAATGTGATGTGCCCATCCGTAAAGACCGCTGGTTCTGGCATCCTCAGGAAGAGCATCTGCTGCTGTCTCTGGAGCAGCTAATGGATATTTATTATCGTTCGGTTGGGCATGGGGCGACTTTGCTACTCAATGTGGCGCCTGACAACCACGGGCTGTTTCCAGAGGCCGATGTGCAGCGTCTGCTGGAATTCGGTAAGGAGATTCAACGTAGATTCGGAAAGGCACTAGCCGTAACGGCGGGCACTGGAGATCTTATTGAGCTGGAATTGCCTGTAGCTACTGTGATTGACCACGCCGAGATTATGGAGGACATCGCTTATGGCGAAAGAGTGAGCGAATATGTGCTGGAAGCATTCAGTGACGGAGCGTGGCTGGAGTTGAAACGTGGCAGCGCGATTGGCCATAAGAAAATCGACACCTTCCCTCCGGTATGCGCAGAGAAGATACGACTACGGGTGCCAGTAGCTGCCGCAAGCCCTAAGATTAGACGGCTTGCCGTCTACCACTGTGGGGAATCGTTAGAATAAATGCTAAAAAGGAGGTCGTCGATAATGAGCCTACTCACTTGGAACGACGGACAATATTTCCTGGACGGACAGCCTTACCGGATCGTATCGGGAGCCATTCATTATTTTCGGGTTGTGCCTGAATACTGGAAAGATCGGCTACTGAAATTGAAAGCCTGCGGATTCAATACCGTGGAGACCTATGTCGCCTGGAATATGCATGAACCCAAGGAAGGGGAGTTCGTATTTGATGGCATGGCCGATGTGGTCTCTTTTATTGAACTGGCCGGAGAGCTTGGGCTTCATGTTATTGTCAGACCGAGTCCATTCATTTGTGCCGAATGGGAATTCGGTGGTCTGCCGGCCTGGCTGCTGGCTTACAGTGAACTTCAGCTTCGCTGCTGTGATCCTCTTTATTTAAGCAAGGTGGACCGGTATTACGATGAGCTGATTCCTCGACTGGTTCCGCTACTGTCCACACATGGCGGGCCGATTCTGGCCGTCCAGGTAGAGAACGAATATGGCAGCTATGGCAATGACAGTAGTTACCTGAGATATATGCGTAATGGACTCCTCAGCAGAGGGGTTGATGTATTGCTCTTTACCTCCGACGGACCAACCGATGAAATGTTGCTCGGCGGAACACTGGAAGATGTGCATGCTACAGTTAATTTTGGCTCCTGTGCAGAGGAATCCTTCCGCAAATACCGGGAGTACCGATCTGAAGAGCCGCTGATGGTGATGGAATATTGGAACGGCTGGTTCGATCATTGGATGGAGGATCATCATGTGCGCGATGCCGAAGATGTAGCTGGCGTTCTGGATGATATCCTGACGCACGGCTCCTCACTCAATATGTACATGTTCCACGGCGGGACCAATTTTGGCTTCTATAATGGGGCGAATCATATCGTCGCCTACGAGCCGACGACTACAAGCTATGATTATGATGCCCCGCTCACGGAATGGGGAGATACGACGACGAAATTTGAAGCTGTTCGGTCGGTACTGGGCAAACACGGATTTGCACCGACTTGTCCGCTCCCTGAGCCGATTCCGAAGATCTCCTACGGGAAAGTTGCCTTGATGGAAAGAGCGGAACTATTCACAGCCTCCAATCTGGAGAAGTTATCCGAGCCGGTGAACAGTGTGTGTGTGCAGCCGATGGAAAAGCTCGGACAATCCTATGGTTTTATATTGTACAGCACTTATGTGCAGGGACCACGGACCAGGCAGAAGCTTTACATCGAGGGTGTGCGTGATCGGGCGCAGGTCTTCCTGGATGGACAGGTACTTGGGGTCATTGAACGCTGGAATCCGCAGCCACTTGAACTTTCCATTCCTGCCGGAGGAGCGCAGCTGGATATTCTCGTCGAGAATATGGGTCGGATTAATTATGGGCCGCTCATTCGTGATCCGAAAGGAATTCTGGACGGTGTTCGAATCGATAACCAGCTGCAATATAACTGGACGATCCGTACACTTCCGTTAGAACCGGGAACGCTGGCTTCACTTGAGTACAAGGAGCAGACGGTGGAGAAGCAAGAAGCTGCGGCACCTTCAGGTTTGCCCGGATTCTATCGGGGCTGCTTTGAGGCGGAGGAAATTGGCGATACTTTTCTACGGTTCGATGGATGGAATAAAGGGGTTGCCTGGATCAACGGATTTAATCTGGGCCGCTACTGGAACGCAGGACCGCAAAGGGCCCTATACATCCCCGGTCCATTGCTGCGCAAAGGTCGTAATAAACTGGTTCTTTTGGAACTGCACGGCTGTGCGGAGACTTGCGAAATTGAGCTTGTGAATTGCCCTGATCTGGGAAGAACTTCGGCCGTCGACGATGCCGTGCTGAATTTTGTGCAGGAAGATAACTTGTAGACTTTTTTAGCGTTGCCGTCATAGAAATCATTCCCCTATCCTCTCAGTTATTAGACACAAGAAACCTGCGTTTTCTTTCATTATTTTACAAAAAAATGAAGACGAGCAGTCAATATAAGGATACCTGAAAGGCACTCCTTCGGGCGTGCCTTTATTTTTCGATGCCACATGGTTTTGTAGTATGATGAGCACAAGGGAGTTACATGGTTGTTCATAGGCTGAGAAGAAAGTGGGTGTCGCTATGTGGTTTTGTATGATCGCGATGGTCGTGATCTTGATCGATCAGGTCTCGAAAATTTGGATTCGGATGAACCTGGATATCGGAGATAGCTTGTTCTTCGGACGATGGGAGATTACACATTATGAGAATAGCGGGATGGCTTTCAGTTTATTCCAAGGTTATGCGTGGTTATTCGGGGTGATCGCCATCTTGTTCGTCATCGGTGTGTTCTATTATCGCAGAATGGGTGCCTGGAAAGGCCGATTGGCGGATATGATCGCTGGTTTCTTGGTCGGCGGTGCGGTTGGCAACGGGATTGATCGACTGGTGTTCGGGCAGGTCACGGATTTTATCATGTCTCGATCGGGGAGAGGCATTCTCAATTTAGCGGATTATGCGATCAACATCGGGATGATCATGCTCGTCTTAAATATGGCAGTGAGATTCGTGAAGAAGCGGTTCTGGCACGCGCATTGAGGAATTATTCTCTTATCTTTATAGATTCCTTAGAAGTTCCTGTTACGATGTCTCTGCATGGTAAGAGAACGACGTAATAACAGATTTCGAAGGAGGAGAACATTCAACATGCAAGCAACGAAACGATTAACAGGTATCATTTCCCTGGGCCTAGCATTTTCACTATTACTATCGCCTGTGAGCGCCTCGGCGACCGCGCAGGAAATTACGGGGTCGAAGGAGAATATTCAAGAGATTAAATCTTTGACGTCATCGGACTATAAAGATTTAGCGTTTCTGAAGCCGATCTTGAAAGATAAGACGGTCATTAGCCTTGGCGAGAACTTTCACCGTGTCGCAGAATACAGCAGCATGAAGACAAGGTTGATCAAATATTTACACGAAGAGCTGGATTTTGACGTGATTGCATTTGAGTCGGGCCTTGGGGATTCATTCATGACGTACGATAATGCAGGAACATGGACATCGCAACAAATGATGGAACGTTCAATTTTTCCCATCTGGCATTCCAAGGAGACTCTGAATTTATTCGATTACATCAAGAAGAAGCAAGGGACGAACGATCCCTTATATCTAGCAGGTTATGACATGCAGTTCACATCAGGGTACTTAACGCAATTTATTGCCGGTTGGATTGCCAAGGTAGACAAGGATCAGGGCGAGAATTATTTCAACTTCGAAATGCAAGCGATGACGGATTTCTATAAGGTGCTCAACCAATATGGCATGGACGATAGTCATCCGGAGGCGAAAGCAGAAATCAAGAAGGTGAAGAATGCGTACGAACCGAAATACAAGGCGTTGATCCAATTCATCCAAGAGAACAAAGAACAACTTGCAGCCGCCTACCCTACGAACCCGCGGATGGTGGATATCGCTGTCAAGACGTTGGAGGATCGGGTCAAATTCATCGAGATGGGGATGTACGATACGAAGGAAAGCTATGAATTCCGTGATCGAATCATGGCTGACAACGTGGAGTGGTTAATGAAGGTGATGTATCCCGGCAAGAAAGTGATTTTATGGGCGCATAACGATCATCTGGCGAAGAATACGTCCAAAATCGAAACGAAAGAACAAGGGAAATGGATTAACAGCTTTACAAGTATGGGAGAATTGCTACATAAGAAGCTAAAGGATAAGGTCTACGTGTTGGGTCTGTACATGAACAGCGGTAAGGCGAGCACGATTACGACACAGAAGATCTTCGATATTCAGCCGATGCCGAAGGGGAGTCTGGAACAACTGATGATGCAGAGCGGTTATAAGATTGCGTTTGCGGATCTATCCAAGCACAAGTCTCCGAACAAAAATAATGCTTGGATGTTCAAACCGATCTATGCAGCCGAGGATGGCATGACGTCCGAGATCATTATGCCGATGTCGATGCGATTCATTCCAAAAGAGCAATATGACGGGATCATCGTCTTCGATAAAGTCAAAGAACCGACAACGAAGCTATAACTCAGTTATACCTGGAAATTTAATTGTTCCCCTGTTGTGAACACCGTGTGTGCCGCTGCAGGGGATTTTTGGCGCACAAGAAGGTACAATGAGGGGATAAAGCTGCTAGATTGATAGACGCGAAAGGAAATTCAAGAGATGAGAGAAAAGATACTAATCGCCGATGATGAGCGAGATATCGTCGGATTTATGCGCGATGCGCTTCAGGATGATGGGTATGAGGTATCAGTGGCTTATGACGGCAAGGAAGTGTTCGATCGACTGGGAGAGACGCCCGACTTAATCATCCTGGATATTATGATGCCGCATCTCGATGGGCTCGAAGTATGCCAAGCGATACGTGACCGGGTCTCGTGTCCGATTCTGTTCTTAAGCGCGCGCTCCAATGAAGCGGATCGGATCCAAGGACTCGCCGTCGGTGGCGATGACTATATCGTGAAGCCTTTTAGCATGCAAGAATTGAAGGCGAGAATAAGAGCGCATCTTCGTCGGGAGCAGCGGAGCCATCTTGATCATCAACCGAAGCTGCTGCACCATGGCGATCTCACGATGGATCTGGACAGCCATCAGGTATTCTACCAGAACCTTCCGATTCCGCTGACCAGCCGGGAGTTCGAATTGTTCCGGCTTCTCTTCATGCATCCGAATCAAGTATTCTCGCGGGAACAAATCTATGAGAAGATCTGGGGATTCGATGCGGAGGGAGAAGCAGCCACAATTACCGAACATATCAAAAATATCAGGGCGAAGCTGGCGTGCGCAGCACCGGAGAAGACCTTTGTTACAACGGTATGGGGGGTAGGGTACAGATTCGAAAGGAAGTAAAGGCAAGTCGAAAACCGCTGCGCAGACAGTTTATGGGCGCATTTACACTCGTTCTTTTCTATAGCTTCATCGGCTCGATGCTGGTTTGGGGCGGTACGCTTTATGCTTTGATTAATCAAACGGACAAGAGCATTCTACCAGCCAACTATTATGAGCAGCAAATTCCCCAGATTCTAGGTTATGTAGATCAGCAAAAAGATGCCTTATTATCTCCTTCAAAGCAGAATGCGTTGGAACATGTTATTCTGACGAAAGGCATGCAGTATCAAATCGTGAATCTGAAGGGGCAAATCGTCTACGGCTGGAAGGGGCAGACTTTCGTCAACAGCCCGGAGGATGTGCTAAGCAAGCTGAACCGTAGCGAGAAACAGGGCGGGAAATATATCAATTACCACCCGATCCTTGATTCGCAGAAAAAATTAAAGGGGATGCTGGTGCTACGATACAGTTTAAGTGTATCCTCCAACAACCCTGGAAACGGGCTGCTCGTTATGCTTATTTTGTGCAGTTTGATCGCACCGTTCTTCTTCATCGTCTTGTTCTCTTTTATTTTCGCGAGAAAATTGGGTAAACGGCTCGAACCGTCGATCGCACGGATCATCGGGGGAGCTAGACGAATCCAGCAGAATGACCTGAATTTCTCCGTCGCAGGAGCAGGTGGGTCGAAGGAGCTGATCGAGCTCTCCGATGCCTTCGAAGAGATGCGGATCGCGCTGGAGCAATCCTTGAAGTGGGAGTGGAAGCTGGAGCAGGAGAGACGCGACATGATCTCTGCGATTGCCCATGATTTGCGGACGCCGCTGACGATCATTCAAGGTCATGTAGACAATTTAATCGAGAGCGGTGCACGCCGTCCCGAACGGCTGGAGAAGTACTTGTTAACCATTCAGAACAGTACGCAGCGTGCGGACAAAATGCTGACGGAATTGCTGTTCATGAATAAAATCGACACGCCTGATTTTGTCCTCCAGTATACGAGAGCGGATTTACTCGCCTTCTGTGAGCGGAAAAAAGATGAATACGCATTGTTATGCCGTGAGAAGTGGATTGCTTTTGACTTCTCTTATGTGAATAGGCGATGCGACCAAGAACAGCAGTTTCTTGTGGATACATCACGGTTGGAGCAAGTATTCGATAACGTGATTACCAATAGCTTGCGATTTACGCCAGTGGAGGGAAGGATCGAGTGGACGGTCATCGTAGAGGAGACGCAGATTACCTTTGACATGACGGATACGGGGAAGGGGTTCAGCGCTCTTGATTTGCGGCGGATGTTCGATAAATTCTACACGGGGGATCCGTCTAGATCTCTAGACAAAGGTCATTCCGGGCTTGGATTGTATACAGCACAGTTGCTCATTACAAAGCACGGAGGGCATATCGAAGCAGGAAACCGTGTCGAAGGCGGCGCACAGGTGATCATAACGGTGCCATGTAAAAAAGCCTGAAGAAACTCATCATACGAGTCTTCAGGGTTTTTGCTGCAATAATTCGATAAATTTATGGAATGCGCTTGTCTTGAAATGATCCCGTCGATAGATGAACTGTACGGTCACATGGCGGTAATGATCGGGATGGTACTGCACCGAACCTTCCGATTCGGAACCAGACGAAGCTGTATGTTTCTGAAGATGCGTATGTCAATGGAGAATCGAAAGCTGCAGTCAATTATAGTTCGGTCAATCTCAAGCCCTTGGACTTATCCCGGGTCGAAGTGACAGGCAATTCGATCCGGGAGGCTCAGCAACTCGAGCTGAAAGCGCAATGATTCTGCACAATCTGCTGGCAATCAAGACTGAAAAATAAGCATTCGTAGCTAGGGCTTTGGGACGGTTCAGTAGAACCATTCCAGAGCCCTTTTGACGTTTATAGAAGTCTCCGGATGACCTCTTAAAATTAAACCGATTGTAATGACGTTTCATTTCACCTTGGTTTGTGAATAATAGGGGATTGAATAGAAAGGAGCATTAGAGATGCAGGCGCATATGGATATTGTTCTTCGTACTGTGGTCGCTATGATCATGCTGCTAGTGATAGCTAAGATATTGGGTAAACAAACGATTTCTAATTTGACGTTTCATGATTTCGTGACAGGCATTATATTAGGATCGCTTGCGGCAAACCTGGCTTTTAATAAAGACCTGAAGTCGTCATATATGATCGTGGCGCTCATTGTTATCACTGCTACGTCTTTTCTACTATCTATCATCGCTATAAAGAGTCGTAGAATGAGAAGCTGGATCTCAGGATCACCTACGGTACTTATTGAAAACGGGAAAATTCTTGAAGGGAATATGAAAAAGGTAAGGTATTCGCTAGACTCCTTGGATCAGGCACTGAGGGAAAAAGAAATTTTTAATCTGGAGGTAGTAGAGTATGCCGTATTAGAAGATAACGGAATGGTATCCGTCTTAAAGAAACAAGAGTATCAATATGTTACTCGAAAAGATTTGAAGCTTCTTTCGGTTCCTCAGAGCTTTCCCGTTGAGTTAATTATGGATGGCGTCCTCATTGAAGAGAATCTTGAGAATAATGGACTGACCAAAGAATGGCTGGAGAACGAATTAAGACGGAAGGGGAAACGGATCTCCGACGTATTTTACGGGGTAAGAGGAACGCAGCGGCAGCTCGTTTTTGATTATTATGAAGACGGGATAAACAAACCGATTGATAAAGAATAGATTCATTCATATTGGAGATTGACGGATCGTTGAGGACCGCTCTATAATATTTGTATAATTATTAATTAGTTAATAAAAATATAAATGTTGAAGGGCGGAGTTTATTCATGGCAGATCGCGCAATCCTTAACACAGACATTCGCAAAGGTACGATAAACAAAAATATTTATGGACACTTCTCTGAGCATCTAGGACGTTGTATTTATGAAGGCATTTGGGTCGGAGAAGATTCACCGATTCCTAACACTAACGGTATTCGTAATGATGTTGTGAAAGCGCTTAAAGAAATACAAATTCCAGTACTTCGCTGGCCGGGTGGATGTTTTGCAGATGAATATCATTGGAAAGATGGTATTGGTGATCGCGAAGCTCGTAAACGTATGATCAATACGCATTGGGGCGGCACGGTTGAGAACAACCATTTTGGTACACATGAATTTATGGAATTATGTGAGATGCTGGAATGTGAACCTTATATCAATGGTAATGTGGGAAGTGGTACGGTTCAAGAGATGTCCGAATGGGTAGAGTATTTAACCTTTGGCGGTGTCTCACCGATGTCTGAGCTTCGCCAGCAGAACGGTCATCAAGAGCCTTGGGCTGTCACTTATTTTGGCGTTGGTAATGAGAATTGGGGCTGCGGCGGGAATATGCGTCCAGAATATTATGCAGATCTTTATCGCCAATATCAGACGTATGTACGTAATTACGGGGAGAATCGTATTCACCGGATCGCTTGTGGTCCTAACGTGGATGATTATCACTGGATGGAAGTTCTAATGCGTGAAGCTACACGCTTTATGGACTCGATTACTCTTCATTATTATACGATTCCTGGTCCAGCATGGGAGAATAAAGGGGCAGCAACAGGCTTTGAAACTAGTGAATGGTTTAGTACTTTAGAGAAGGCCCTTCGCATGGATGAGCTGATTACTAAACATGGTGTTATTATGGACAAATATGACCCAGATAAAAGAGTAGGCCTTATCGTTGACGAATGGGGAACTTGGTATGATGTTGAGCCGGGTACGAATCCAGGATTCCTATATCAACAAAATACAATTCGGGATGCCCTTGTAGCTGGCGTAACCCTGAATATTTTCCATAAACACAGTGACCGGGTACGGATGGCAAATATTGCGCAGACCATTAACGTGCTTCAAGCAGTGATTTTAACCGAAGGAGAAAAAATGCTGCTAACGCCTACCTATCATGTATTCAATATGTTTAAAGTCCATCAGGATGCTGAGTTGTTGGATTTAACAATCGATAGTGGGACTTACAGCTTTGAGGGCAGCGAGATTCCTGAAGTATCTGCTTCAGCTTCCGTAACAGACGCTGGGATCATTCATGTCAGTCTTTGCAACTTGAATCACGCTGCATCAGCTACTGTACCCCTCGAGCTGCGTGGTCTTTCCGGGCAGAAGGTTGAAGTGACAGGCACTACGCTCACAGGTAACAAGATAGATGCTCATAATACATTTAGTCAGCCAGATGCTGTCGTACCGCAAGCTTTTACAGCCTTTACACTTGAAGGTGATCTTCTTAATGTAGAGCTGGCTCCAATGTCAGTAACTGTGCTGGAGATTACGCCGAAGGCATAAGGTGGTGTTATCATGTCAACAACATCTGCATGCAAGGGGTGTCGCGACGATTATAAGGTTACCGATGCACAGATAGAGCGAATCTTGTCATCATCCATGTTTAAGACAGAGCTTTGTGTTCCAGATGAGGTTTATGCTGAACGGATTTCTCTTTGCGGGACTTGTCCTAAGCTGCATGAGAGTGTGACTTGCGTAGCTTGTGGATGCATTATTCCTGTTGTAGCTAAGCTTAAGGAACGTGGCTGTCCACTGCCTGGTGGCGGATTATGGGGACCCTTCATTGAACATGAAATAAGGTAAAATAAGAGCCGCATTCGACTCTCCAACGGGAGATGAATGCGGCTTTATTCATGGGTATCTGTGTAGAACAGCTCAACGATTAGATCATCATTATAGTTGCCAAAGCCTTTGCCAAAAAGGGTAATGCCGCCAATATGCTCGGCCTCTTCATCGACGGAAAGCTTGAAAGTCCATTGCTTGTTGCGAATGTTCACTTGATCCAGCGTAACGTCGGACAGTTTCAGGCCGTCCATAAACGTGCCTTTAGATGTAATGCGCAGCTGCTTAAGAAGGCCGTATTGATTCGTGAGTGCTGGCCACCAAGCTGGCGTGTATTTACCACGTCTATCTCCGTAGTCACCCGGACTTGTCCAGAATCCAAGCTGTACTCCGTTCAGTGTGAAAGTGATGTCGGAGGGCCAATTATTATTAATGGAAGGCGCTTCGGAGGCAATCTCCATCGTAATGATTAGCTCCTCGGGCTGTTGACTGGAGAGAAGGAAGTTAGGAATTTTATATTCGATATACCCTTTGCCGAACCAGAGAATACCAGCATTCATACGCTCGAGATCCCAGAAATAACGGGGATCATCAAAGCTGCCAATCACTTGCTCTGTAGTGGCAAGACCGCAGGTAGGCTCGATCATGAAGTCAGAATAATGCCCAACAGGAATCTCCTTGCGGTAGCTTTTGCGCTCATTAATTTGTCTGCCTGGAAAGGTGATCTCGGCGCTTTCAGCAGCCAGCGTACAGATCTTTTGCAGACCACTTCGTCCAGGTGCCATATGTGTCTGGATAAGTCCTGCAGCTTCTAGCTTACGCACATGCATTGTCATAATGGCGCTGCTCAAATTTACCGCTGCGGCCAATTCCTTGACATTCATTGGGTTCTCGGCAAGCAAGCGCAGCAGGTGCAGACGAACTGAACTGGCTAAAGCTTCGTAGACGGGAAGAGATTCTTCCGACAGGTCAAGTTTCATAGATGGCCTCCAATTTAGTTCAAGACGTATAGTTAATGATTATATTATTTAAATGCTTGTTTTACAATACGAAGGTGAGAAATTTTATGGGCGCTCATTCACTTTGATCGCGTGACTTAAGATAAAAAGAACGGAGCCTGAGGCTCCGCTCTCTTTCCAAATGATGATTCTCTTAATTTACATTTGAGTTATATTCGGTCAGTATTTCGTCTGATTTGAGTGCTCTGCTGTAAATCTTCAGTTCATCAATCATTCCCTTATAAGGTACGTCCCAATAGTTTACACCAAGAGTGAACACACCATTCTTGTTCTTAAACACATTCGGGAAGCCCTCACCGGAGAATTGCTCAACTCCGTCGAGGTATACCTTCACGGTACCGTTGTTGACCGTAAATGCTACATGCGTCCATTTATTCTCTGGAATCTTCATAGCGGAAACAGCATCATACCACGCCTCGCCAGACCATAGCAGTGTTTTACCTGCGCCGTTCTGTGGAACGAAGCTAATCCAGCTGTTTATCGAAGCAGCACCGAAGAAGGTTGTTGTTGCATCAGTAAGCTGCTCAGGGTTTAACCACATAGATACGGTATAGGTATTGCTGTCAATTAATCCATTAGGTAACCGGATTCCGGAAACACCGTCAAATACTGCTGCTTGATTAGTGATACCGTTACCGTAAGTGATGTTACCTACAGTTGGAGCCTCGATTTTTATTCCCGTAACCTGTCCAGTACCGACCAATTGGAGGGAGTCATCAAGGTTTCCATCAAAAGCATAATAGGCTACTTTTCCATCCGTAACGTTTACCTTATAGTCTGCTGAGACACCACTGCCATCAGCCGCAGTGGCTGTAATCACTGCTTCGCCACCTACCGTTAGTGCGGTTACGGTTCCGGTTGTAGCATCAACTGTAACGGCGCTAGGATCACTAGAACTCCAAGTAAGTTTCTTATTTCCGGCATTGGTAGGAAGTACTTTTACTTGAGGGGTAAAGGTATTCCCCACAGCCACATCCATTTCAGCATCACGGATGGTTATCGTACTTACTTTAATATTACTGTCAGGCTCACCGTTTACCAGCAAGTCTACAGCTTCAGCGGAAAGTGCACTTTCGTAGATACGCAGGTTATCAATCAAACCTTTGTATGGGATATCCCAGTAGTTTACACCCAGGGCGAATACTGTATCTGCACTGTTAAATACATCCGTAAATCCTTTTCCAGTGTACTTCAATACTCCGTTCACATACAGCTTCACAGTCCCGGCATCGTAAGTGAAAGCTATATGCGACCATTGGTTAACTGGAATCTGCATGCCTGCTTCTGCATCGTGGAAGGTTTGGCTACCAAACCACATCCGGGTAGTAGCTCCACCGTTTCCATAAGGCAAGAGACTAATCCAATTCGTATCTGTTGTAGCACCAAAGAAGGCTGTAGTGAATTGAGTCAGTTCTTGTGGGTTAAGCCACATGCCTATTGTGTAGGTGTTGCCTTTAATCAAACCATTTGGTAGGCGAATACCGGAGCTACCGTCGAATTTAGCTGCAAGACCAACTTCACCTGTCTCATAGGTGATGTTCCCACCAGTATTGTTAATCCGATTGCCGGTAATTGTACCCTTATCAGTACGATCTCCGTTCTCTGAAAGATCTCCTTCAAAATCATACGCTGCCACCAAACCGTCTTCCAGTATATTTCCAGTCAGTTCCATTACAATGATAGTAAAGGTCTTAGTTGCAGTAGACTCACCCAGCGCAATCGTAGCAGTAAGTTCAATCGTTGCGTTTCCAAGTCCTTTTTCAGGACGAACAACTGAACCATCGTTTCCTACTACGGCTTCATTGGAAGACGACCACGTAATGACTGTTCCTCTAACGTCCTCAGTTGGGAGCGTAAGATCTTTGTATACTTTACTTGTGTTGCCCAAGCTTAAACTATCTTTAACATTGGATACAATTTGATCTGTGCTCAGCAGTTCAATTTGGCTGCCCCAGACGGTAACACCCTTATTGGACATGGCTGTGAAAGTCATAACATTGCTCTGACGAGTGGAATCCCATTGTTTTACGAATACACCTTTGTAGAGATTTTGTACAGCAGCTCCGTTTTCTATTTCATTGATGAGCAGGTCGGCGTAATACTCTCCTTTTAGCTCCCAAGAACCGGTTACGGACCCTGTAATGGTTCCATCACTTCGCAGTTCGATAGCTGTTGTGGATTTAATTTTAGCAGAAGTATCTTTCCCGTGATTCACGAACTGGTAAGCTCCAATAACATCTTCCTGCATAACGGCTGCGATAGTTTCACCAGTGTAACGATGAGGAGAAGTGAGCGGCCATCCATCTTCGTTGGTGAACATTTGATGCACACGAAGCTCATGTGTTTCACCACGCTGCGGGAAGCGAGTGTGGAAGAAGTTGAATATTTTACCCGTCTCTTCATCATAATTGACTGAATTATGGCCTGATGCAACATAGCCGTAAGTTTGGAAGTCTGGATCACTATTCACGTTCGTGAACATGAAATTACCAAGAACTTTGTTGCCAATGGCCGAATGATCATTGGTCGTTGCCAGCACTGCACTTTGTCCGGCAGCATCCACATAAGGACCATCCGGATTCATTGAACGGAATTGACGCATATTGTAACCACCGTCGGACGCAAGTCCTCCATAAGTTACGTATAAGAAGTAGTAACCTGTATTTTTGTCGTAAATGATATACGGACCTTCGCCCGATTTGGTCATACCACCAGAAATATGGGTACCGAAATACCGGTCGATTAGACGTCCATCAGCGGTCGTTCCATCTTTACCCGGATATTTTGGCTCGCCGGTAGTTGGATCTATTTCTAGAATAAATATACCGCCTGACCATGATCCATAAGTCATCCACAGCTTGCCGTCTTTATCGTAGAATAACGTCGGGTCAATTGCGTTTGTATACGTTTTGTTCTTATATGAACCGCCTGCGTCAAACCAATCTGGGTTGGCATCTTCTAGTGTTCCGTTATCAATAAGCTTTTGAATATTTGTGTTTGTCCATTTTTTGTTAATTTTGCTGTTAGTATCGTAATCTTCTTCCTTGGTGAAGCCGGAATAAATTACGGTATTTCCATAGGTATAAGGACCTTCAATATTTTGTGAAGTGGCAAAGCCAATCGCTGAGCGGATGTAAGTGGAAGAAGCACTGTAATACATCATGTAAGCGCCAGTGGTTCCGTCCGCATTCTTATAATCCTCATTCCAGAAAACGTCTGGAGCCCATATGGAGAACCCGCCTTTACTGTCAGAATCGTTCTCTCCAGCCCATTTAAAGGATTCTGCCAGATTCGCGGAAAGATCACCAAAGAGTACGTTGCCTGGTGTTGTATAACCATTTGTGAAACGAGTCCAGTTCAGCAGATCATCCGATTTGGCCGCATCGATATGAGACCCGAATACATAATACGTTCCTTTGTCTACAGCCACTGACGGATCATGTACAGAAACATTGGTGAGTGCTGGTGCCGTTGCTGACGGACCCGGCGTAGCAGTAGGAGTCGCTGTAGCTGTAGGAACCGGGGTAGTAGTAGGTGTAGCAACAGCGCTGCCGTCCGATCCACCAGAACCTGAACTACCAGAACCAGACGTTGCCGTAGCTGTCGGAGTAGGTGTTTCAAATTTGATTAAGTTATTATATTTACTGTCAAAGCTAACCTTCCCGGTGCCTTGGATAGTAATCATATCGTTTATACCAAGGATAAGATTCTTGATTGCTGCACCAGCATCTACACGCAGCTTGGCTAATTGGTTCAATGTAACTTCAGTAATATTGCCTGCGGCTAGATGTAGTGTAGGCACTCCTACCGCTCGTACCTCAGCAGAATCAAAATTTCCTCTCAGCCTGATGATTGAATCGTTCGGGAGCGTATTCTCTATAACGACCCGGCCGAAGCCTGCTCCCGTCAAAGTAGTATCTTCCTCAAGCATTACACCGGAATGTACACGTACACTTGGTACGGTACTCGTTCCTTTAGTAACGACGCGGAGTTTCCCATTACGCTTATCTACAACCATGTCACCTGCATTAGAGTTACTAAGTACGATACTATTTTCGCCGCCGCCGGATACGAATATTGTTCCTTTAACAGTGACGTTATTCAGCGTGATATCACCTTCTGCAATACCTTCGGTAAGGTACAGGTTTCCGGAGATGGTGGAGTTGTTCAACTCAACACCCGGGTTAATAATTACCATATTCTGAGTGGTAATCCCCGTATAACTCCCGCTCTTAGAAGTGATTTCCCCGGCCAACTTCTCAATCATACGCAGTGCTTCCGCTCTTGTTACGGCTTTTGCGCCTTTAAAGCTGCCGTCACTATAACCATTCAAATAACCTTCACCAAATAAAGATAATACAGCTTCTTGGCTCCATGAGGGTAAATCTTCAACATCTTTTGGTGCAGAGGTATTTGCAGAAGAATTGAGCTGGAATAGTCTGTGCAGCATAACCGCGGCTTCTTGACGACTTACTACCTGTGTTGGTCGGAAGGTGCCATCGCTATATCCTGATACATATCCTGCAGCCGAAGCTTTCTGGATATCGCTGTAATAAGCACCTGACTCCAGTACATCCATGAAGGCGATTTCTGATTTTTCCTGCAAATTAAAGACCCGATTGATCAATGTGACCCATTCCGCGCGGGTGATCTCTTGATTAGGTTTGTAAATTCCATTTCCATAGCCTGAAATCAAGCCCTTATCCACCCAGGATTGAAAATCTTTCTGTGCCCAGTGGCCTGAATAATCGACAGCCTGTTGTTGCGTGGATGGTGGGATTGTTTTGGAATCGCTTGCAGAAGCTGCTGAAATGAATGGTGCAGGTACTAGCAGCGTGAGTGCAAGAAGTGAAGCGGTTAGCTTACGAGTTGTTTTCCTCAAATTCATGATCCTCCGATTCTATTGATTAGAGATTGCGGCGGTACGAAAAATGTAAAACGCTTACAATAGAGCTACTAAAAAAACGTTTTTCACAAATCAAAATGGATTTGTTTTATGTTTATACAAACCATATCGTGGAGAACGTTTTATATTGATCTCATTTTAAGCATGATATTAGCATATAGTCAAATAGAAATTTATGAAACAATGAATCTATTTATATTTTTATTAACAAAAGGTAGTTGGGTTTGGATAGCGTATGAAAAGTACTGCAGATTACTACTGGAGTTGTGGAAAGTGAAAGAAGGTGGGAAATGTGGGCGATAAAGAGATGGATAGGGGAAAGTGATAACTGGTTCATATCACAGTACAGATAGGGGGGGCTAATGAAGAATAAATACTAATTAGTTGTTCGCCCCCATGAAAGAACCAACTTTGATACATTTGCATACTAGAAGATTTTAAAGGTAATACATTTTGAACATGATATCTTGATCATGATTTCCGAATTTTTTTCCGAAAATTGTTGCGCCTCCGACGTGTTTTGCATCTTCCTTCACTTCGATCCGGAAAGTCCATCGGTCACAGGTCGTATCTAAATCCTCAATCGAAACGGAAGACATGGGGTCACCGTCAATGTATGTTCCATTGTGATTAGTAATTCTAATCGTTTTTAGTAATCCATACTGGTTAATATTGTGCGGCCACCACTCAGGTGTGAATTTACCTCTTGCATCAGCAAAATCTCCAGGGCTTGTCCAAGTACCTAATTCCAAGCCGTTCAATGAAAAGGTGATGTCTGAAGGCCATACGTCATTGGCAAATGGAAATTCGGAAGAAAGCTCTAAGCTAATTTCAAATTGCTGCAAGGTTTCATCTTTTTTTAGAAAATTGGCAATGTTGTATTGAACATAACCTTGGGTAAACCATAGAATCTCTGCATCGACTCTTTTAGAATCCATGAAATACTTAGGTTCGTCTACTCTGCCGATAAACTCTTTCTCTGTGGCAAGTCCGCATGTAGGCTTCAGATCATAATCCGTATAATGACCAATCGGCACCGATGTCTCATAGGAGGCAAAGGAATGAAAGATTTTTTTAGGGAAGTTGATCTCAATATGGTCGACTCTAAGAATTGAGATTTTTTGCATTCCGGATTTACCAGGAACTTTTTCTGTTTTTATGATTCCTGCATCTTCTAACTTTTTAATGTGTTTTGTTACGATGGGACTGCTTATTTTAAGTTCTTCTGCCAAATCTTTGATGTTCATCTTATTTTTGGAGAGTAACTGAATGATTTTTATTCGTACTTCACTTGCCAAGGCTTCATAAACAACGAGAGAGGACTTGTCTATTTCCAATTGCATTTTATCCACTTCTTTCAAAGTAATTTCATATACTGTAAAGTTTATTAATCTCTATATAAAGTAACACGAAAGGTAACTGAAGTAAATAATATATCGCTTTCATCTCGTCTTAATGAACTAAAAGGTTAACTAAGTTTTAAAAAAATCTATTAAGTTTATTTAAAAGTTATTGACTACGCTTTCAAAGCGACTGTATACTAAGTTTAAGTTAATCGTTTCCAACAAAGTTAATGTGAATGATTATCTTAACATTACAGCTGCAGGGGGAGAGAGTAATGAAAAAGAAATTTGGAGTAGTATTAGCAACGGTTCTAATGTTAACGACAGTGTTAGCAGGATGTGGTGGTAAAGATGATAGTAAGACGATTACGTTCTGGACACCGCTGACTGGTGATGATGGTGCTTATATGGATCAAATCGTTAAAGAGTACAATGCAACGAATCCAGAGATTAAAGTGAAGCACGTTATTACAGCTGATATGTACACGAAAATTTCTACCGTTTTGGCTTCCAGCAAAGGTGTTCCTGATTTAGCAATTATCCACGCTGACCGTGTTCCTGGGTTTGTTAAGCAAGGTGTCTTAGAACCCATGCAAGATACTGTATTGCCGGCACAACCTGAACTAAAAGCTGAAAATTACTTACCACAAGCTTGGAACACTGGTAACATCGACGGAACACAATACACAGTACCTCTTGATATCCACAGTAACGTAATGTATTACAATAAAGATTTGCTCAAGAAATATAATGCTGAATCTTTCTTGGATGATAACGTTGTTACGATTGATGAAATGCTTTCCTTACAAGGTAAATTGGATGAAGGCGACTATGTAGTTAATGATGCCTTGCTCGGATGGGTTATCCTGGCTCAAATTCAAAACTTGGGCGGAGATATTCAGGTGGACGGCAAACCGGCTGTTAACTCCCCAGTATTTAAACAAGCCTTTGAAGATGTTAAGAAAATTGCTGATGCTGGTTTGATGACTCCATTTGGTGAAGACGGTTACTTGATGTTCCAATCCCAAAACGTACTCTTCTCCACAGACGGAACTTGGAGTTCTACCGCACATGCTGGAGTTGAAGGCTTGAACTTTGGTGTGACTAACATTTATTCTCCAACCGCTGATAAATTCACGAATAGATCTTCTTCTCACTTGTTCGCTATGCTTAAGAACGATAAGAGAACAGATGAAAAAGAAGTAGGGATTGCTAACTTCTTAGAATATGTGCGTACAAACTCAATGGAATGGGCAAAAGCTGGTCAAAACGTCGCAAGTAACGTAGTTAACCAAAGTCCGGAATACCAAAACTACATGCAATCCTTCTTTACTTCTAATGAAAAAGAAATTGAATCCCTTTACATTTACACATATGAGTACTACCCATACATTGCAGAAGCAGTAGATACTTATTGCGCAGATATCGTTCGCGGTAACGTTGATTTAGATGAGACCTTGGCAACCATGCAGAAGTTTGTAGAAGATAAGATCGCAGAAAGCAGCAGTGCAGCGAAATAAAGCGAAATAGAATAGATTGTACGAAGTAATGTGCCGTATATTGGTGCATTACTTTGTGCAAAAGGAGAAATGAAATCCTATGAAAAAGAAAATAAACTGGGCACCTGCCTTCTTTGTAGGTCCGCACGTCATTTTGTTTGCTGTCTTCATTTTATTGCCAACGATTTATGGGATTTATGCTTCATTTACAAAGTGGAATTTAATGAGTGACCCGGTATGGGTAGGCTTTGATAACTATAAGGCCATTCTTTTTGATGGCAAATCAACGTTTCATACTCAATTTTTCAGAGGTCTGAAAAATACTTTGATCTTTGTGGGTCTCTCTGTTCCATTATTAATAGTTATCCCATTAATGGTTGCTGTTGCACTAGAACATAAAAAAGTTAAAATGAAGAGCTTAATTCAATCTATTCTTTATATTCCGGGCTTGATTTCGATTTCTGCGGCTGCACTAATCTGGCTTTTGATCTTTAATAAGCAATTAGGGATTACTGGTAATCTATTCGGATCACAAATTGCTTGGCCTGCAAATCAGCCGTATGCGTGGATTATCATCATTGTAATCACACTATGGGGCGGTATTGGGGGCAACATGATTATTTATCGTGCTTCCTTAAGTGGCGTTGCGCAAGAATTATATGAATCAGCCGAGCTCGATGGTGCGGGTTCAATTAAAAGATTCACAAGTATCACCTTGCCATCTATTCGTTTTCCATTAATCTATACCTTTGTTATGACAACTGCCGGAGCCTTCAATGTATTCGGCCAACCGTTAATGATGACTGATGGCGGGCCTCGACAAAGTACACACGTACTCATGATGTATATTCGTCAATTAGCTTTCGGAAACGGTGAATCCATTGCAGGGATGGCATCGGCGATGGCAGTGTTATTGGGATTAGTAATCTTGGTGATCTCAGCGCTGCAATATTATGTAATGAACCGAAATGCTACATAAGGTTCTAGGGAACTAATTGATTAACAAGGAAATGGAAAAGGTAGGTGTACTATAATGTCAAATCAGGCGGTAAATGGCCTAGATAATCGTCCAGTTGTAAATAGAACAGGCAAAGTAAAAGGATCATCCAATGTTAGTATTTCAAAATATGTATCATATGCTTTTTTGCTTATCCTTTGTGTGATTTGGATTATTCCAGTAATATTCGGGATTTCCACGTCTTTTAGATCACAAACGGAAGTGGTTTCCTCAGGCTTTAGACTATTTCCTGAAACATGGGTTTTTGAGAACTATGTTACGATTCTGAACAATACTTCTACAGCCCCAATTCTACGTTGGTTAGGCAATTCATTGTTTATCGCTACAACCCACACGATCCTGGTCGTTATTGTGATTTCGATTACAGGCTTTGGTTATACCCGTATTAACTTTAAAGGAAGAGACACACTGTTCTTTACTTTGCTTGGGATCTCCTTTTTCCCGGGTGTAGTTAACTTAATTCCTTCTTATAAAATTATCGATTCCTTAGGCTGGGTGAACACTTCTTGGGCAATGATCATTCCCGGTCTTGCGGGTATGGGGAATATCTTCTTGGTCAGACAGTTTATGAACGGTATCCCAAAAGAATTAGATGAGTCTGCAAAAGTTGATGGTGCAAGTGACTTTAGAATTTTCGCGCAAATTATATTGCCGTTAGTTAAGCCGATTCTGATTGTTTGCGGATTGTTCTCCTTTACGGGATCTTGGAATGACTTCCTCTGGCCGGTTATCGTGTACACAGATGTAGACAAAATGCCAGTCACAGCTGGGTTGCTCTTGCTACAAGATATCTACGGAAACTATCGTATGATCGGGCAATTAATGGGGTCGGCAATCTTGGCGATCGTTCCAACCCTGCTGTTATTTATATTTGCTCAAAAATACTTCGTTCAATCTATTAACTTGAATTCAGGTATTAAAGGGTAGATCAAATGAACATAGCTTAAATACACCTTGCCTTCTTATAAGGAATGGTGTGTTTTGGTGACCCATAAAATTAAAAATAAAGAGAGATATAGGAGTTGTCATCATGAGAGAATTCAATGCGAAAAATCCGCTTATTGAGCAAAGGGCAGATCCATGGATCTATAAACATACTGATGGTTATTATTATTTCATAGCTTCGGTTCCGGAGTTTGATAGAATCGAGCTTCGTCGTTCTGAATCCATTCAGGGATTAGCTGAGGCTGAGGGTAAGACCATTTGGGTTAAGCATGAAACAGGCTTAATGAGTGCCAATATTTGGGCGCCCGAGATTCATTATATTGATGGAAAATGGTACGTGTATTTTGCAGCTGCACATACCTCCGATACGAAAGATGGCTTATTTGATCATCGCATGTTTGCCATAGAAAACTCATCCGTAAATCCATTAGAAGGGGAGTGGGTGGAAAAGGGTCAAATCAAAACGAAATGGGAATCCTTTGCCCTGGATGCAACCACTTTTGAACACAGAGGGGTTAGATACTACGTATGGGCACAAAAGGATCCTGATATCCCTGGTAATTCTAATATGTATATCTCTGAAATGGAAAATCCTTGGACGTTAAAAGGAGAGCAGGTGTGCATCACCACGCCTGAATATGATTGGGAAAAAATCGGCTTCCTGGTGAATGAGGGTGCGGCAGTTCTTAAGCGGAATGGACGTATTTTCATGACTTTCTCGGCAAGTGCAACAGATCATAACTACTGTATGGGGTTGTTAACCGCTGATGAGGATAGTGATTTACTGGATCCGAAATCATGGGTCAAAACACCAGAACCTGTGTTTACAACTTCTGAAGAAAACGGTCAATATGGACCGGGACATAATAGCTTTACAGTCTCAGAAGATGGCAAACAGGATATCCTAGTGTTCCATGCTAGAAGCTATAAGGAAATTGTGGGAGACCCATTATATGATCCTAATCGGCACGCGCGTGTGCAAGTGATCCAGTGGAATGAAGATGGAACGCCAAACTTTGGTGTCCCTAGACCGGATACGAAATCTTAAAATAATGCTTCTCTAGTGTGAAGAAGCTTATTATATTCTTCTATATGAAAGAGGGACGCTCCAGTAGCCACATGCTATTGGAGCGTCCCTTAATCCTATAATGGAAGATCCCGTCGTCTGAACAGTTCGATCCCTATGGCAAAAGCGAGAATACCGATCAACAGTAACCAACTAGAAACCTGAATAATCTCCACGTTTCCTTGAACGATTTTACCAGGCTGATAGAAGGAGAACAAGGTCATGTAACGTAATCCCTCCAGTTTATCGCTTATTTTGCCTAGCAGATCCAGAGTGAAGAATCCGAAGGTGATAGCGCCGGAAATTCCAAGCGCTTTTTTCTCATCATTACAAACCGAGGATACGAGGAAAGTGAGTCCCCCCACGGCAAAAAACAATAAAAACGCTACGCTATTCAGCTGAGCGAATCGGCCGCTATTAAATTCATATTCACTGCCGAGGAACCATGCTTTACCTAATAATCCGGCGAGTGTGGTTACGCCCATAATCAGGAGCAATGCTGTTGTGAGTACAAGCGCCTGCGTGGTAGCTACTTTTCTCCGCGTAGTTGGTGCTATCAGAAGATAAGCCATAGAGCCACGATCCACAAGTCGAGCCATGAGCTGCGTCGACATTTGTACACATACGATGGATAGAATCAGTACCAGAATAAGTCCATAATATTCTCCTGAGATAAAAGCCTCAGCACTGGTAAATCCGCTGTTTAATCCAAAGGCTTTACCTACACCTTCCGGCATAGCTTTAATGAGGTCATCAATGGCTTGTGTGCTTCCGGCGATCCCTGGATATAGCCAGATCATAAACAGAATATAGAAGGCAGAACCGAAGGCGTAATTCATAATGCCTTTGAGGTTCACCCTCATCATTTCTTTATAGAGTGGAAGATTCATTGCACGGCCCCCTCACGGTCATAATAGTCCATGAAAATGTCCTCTAGATTCTGCGTGAACACATCCATACTGCGGATATTATATTTCCCGGTCTCCTGAATGAATCGATCATAATTCCCCTGAACGGCAATGCGGACCATATTCCCTTCACGTGCTTCCACCTGCAGGCCGGAGGCGGCGAATTGCTCTGCATCTTCGCGACTCGCGAAAACAACCTCAAACAGCTTCCGTTGCATCGATTGTAATTCGTGGATATTTTTTATAGTGACAATGCGTCCTTCTTTAATGATTGCAGCTCGGTCACAGGTGCGCTCAATTTCTTGAAAGCTGTGAGAGGACATTAGAAAGGTGGTTCCGGCTGCTTTTTCCTCCAATACGAGATCTATAAATACCTTTTGCATAAGCGGGTCGAGTCCCGAGGTGGGTTCATCCAGAATAATAACTTCAGGATTGTGCATAAAGGCTGCGACAATACCGACTTTTTGCTTCATTCCCTTTGACATTTTGCGGATCGGAGTTGCGGCGTCAAATTGCAGTCGTTCAATAAGGTGGTCGCGTTTATTAGTGTTCTTCATCCCTTGCATACCAGACATGAACTTAAGGAAGGAAAGGCCCGTCATCCCGTCAAAAAAGTTGATTTCACCGGGGAGATAGCCAATATGCTTTTGGACTGTGCCTTGTGCTTTCCATACATCAAGTCCATGGATGCTCGCATTACCTTTGTCCGGCTTCATAAATCCCATGATATGTCTTATGGTCGTAGATTTACCCGCGCCATTAGGCCCCAGAAAACCAAATACCTCACCTTTATTAACGGTAAACGTAACATCTTCGATTCCTTTGCCATTCGAAAAACGTTTGGTTAAGCCTTCAACTACAAGCATGCCGCCACCCCCGCTGCAAAATAATGAACTATTACTAATTGGATATTTCATATGTTATATTATTCCTAGTGAATAGTGAAGTCAATGGAATTATGAAATAATTGATAATAAATATTTCATTAAATTTAAATAAGCGCACTATATAATGAAGTTAAGGGTGGATAGCATGAATGGATTTGAGAAAAGAGCCGCTCAAATAAAACTCAAAATTATGAAGACTACGATGGAGATGCTCAAGAGCAGTGAGCCCAAACGTCTCCGGATCGCAGACATTGCGAAAGAGGCAGGCGTCTCACAGGTGACGATTTATAATTATTTTGGCAGCAAGGAAGCACTGCTTGGTGAGGCCTTTAAGGATTTTATAGAGAAGGCCATTCGCGAATTTGAAGATTACATTCATGGAGAGCATTCTCTAAAAGAGATTATTGAATATATTATGACGATGGAGAGAGAAACCTACAGTTCATTGTCTCCTACGACTGTGAAGGAGCTTATGATTGAGGACCAGGAAATGTTTCATTATATTGAAGAACGTTACACAAATGACGTTTTACCATTGATGGTCAAGATGGTGGAGGATGGCAAAGCACGAGGAGAAATTTCAAATAAAGTGTCCACCAAAGGGATACTTTCATTTATAGGAATGTATATGCGAAGTTCGGGAGAAATGCTAGATGAAGCCAGCAAACAAGAAGAGATAGATGCCTTCCTGGAGGAAGCCATCCATCTCTTCTTCTATGGCATTTGCGGGCGTGAGCAGGAGTAGCGTGAGCTTTGTTGTATTAATAGTTGAAAAATGATCGTAGATTACGCTAACAGTGATTTATCAAAAGATTTTGTTCAAATGCGAATAAATAAAATAGTAGATCCATTGTATACTAACCAAGATACTAAGGAGTTTGCCATTTTTAATGGAAAAGCTTCGGGCACTATTGAAGAAGGAACAACTGACGATTTGAAAGCATTTACTTCTAATGACTTCTCGGCAGGTTTCTATGTGAATGCAGAGCAGCGGATAAAGGATGCCCGAGGAGCAGCGAAATACATAGGGGGTTATTTAGCGCGACCGGCGATTGCAGAGTACCGGGTGGTCAGCTACGACCACCACAAGGTGCATTACTGGTACGAAGATCACCGAACGGGGAAACGGGTGGATGTGGTGTCGCCGGTGATGAAGTTTATCTACGATCTCGTGCAGCACATTCCACCGAAGCATTTTCGGATGGTGGGTCGCTATAGTCTATACAGCCGGGGGAAAAACAAAGAGTCACAGAAGGTGATTAATCTGTGGTGGTACATGATCCATAAACAAATCGAGATGACCTTTCCTGTGAAAGAACGAAAGAAGAAGAACTACCGTCAGCGGATGCTGGAGAGCTATGGGCGAGACCCGATGCTCTGTCCATGCTGCAATCACCGGATGTTGAGCCGTGGGAGGAAGAACCAGAGGTATGGATCGATTATGTTTGCGTAGAATGTGGGACGGTAGATCCTGTCCCTGAATTTATAGTGGGAGAGTGTGCCTACGACCTGGAGTCTGGAGAATCCCCAGAGTTTGTCTCTGTAACGGAACCTTGGTGAATAACTTTCTAGCCAGCGGACAAATAACCGCTGGCTAAAAAGTTATTCACCCGTTAGGGTGATTTTGTTCGTATATGTAATTAATCTCACTGCGTTTGTAGTCCCTAATCTAACTGCATATTAAAAAATAGTGTCACAAAATAGCATTACGAGATTGTTATATAGGTAAACAAGAAAGGAGGTGAGCTCTTGCAGCCAACCATCCCCGGGGAAGAGGAAGGAAAATGGAATGCTATTGAAGCGGTTGTAGAACAGGTCAGAGCAGGAGACAAAGAGGCATACAGTGCGATCATCATCCAGTTTGAACGGCAAATGTATACCTACTGCTATTATATCCTGAAAAATCATGCGGAGACGGAAGATGCCGTACAGGAGATCTTTATTCGCGCCTATCAAAATCTTCACCAGTACAGCAGGCAAGTATCCTTCTCAGCCTGGCTGTATAAGATGGCATACCATCATCTAATCAATTTGAAGAAGAGACAGAGCCGCTGGCTTAAGCTGATCGATCATTATAAAGAGCAGCAGCCTGTGCTGCAAATCTCCCGTCATGAGTCAGAGGTTTATGAGCTTTTGACTTTTCTCACAACTGAAGAGCGTCATATTTTACTCCTTAAGGCAGTAGAGCAGTACACCTTTGAGGAAATAGGCGAAATCATGGGCCTCAAGTCCGCAACCATACGGAAAAAATATGAACGATTGCGCCGCAAACTGATGGAATGTAAAAGCCGAAAAGGAGAGATAGCACATGGGACATTCGCCGGAACAAACGGAATTCGCTGAAATGAATGCCATCGAACAAATGATTCGTGAATCGTCTTTACCAAAGAAAAGTATGAGTTATCAAATTATGAATACGATTGGAGCGAGTGAATTGAAAAGAACATCATCCGAACCTAATTTAATGAAAAGAACAGCAGTAGTGGCCGCAGCAGCAGCCATCCTAGGTGCAGGTGTGGTGGGTACGGGATTTGTATCACCGGCAATGGCTTCAACGTTAAAGCAAATTCCTATTGTTGGAATTCTCTTTGAGGGAACCAGCAACGAAGCTTTGGATACTGCCATTAAACAAGGAATCGTAACAGAACCTAACCTGAGTGTAACCCATGAAGGAATCACGCTGAAGGTAGCTAATTTACTTTATGATGGAACCCGGTTGTCCTTCGTTTTGGAACGTGAAGGCGTAGATTTGCCGAATACAGGCTCTCCATACCTTTTTGAAAAAGATGTTGAGGAAAAGGATCAGCTTAAAGGTTATATTAAAATGCCAACGATCCTCGCTAACGGACAAGCCATTGAATATGGCGGAGGCAGCTTTGGCGACTCGCCTAGGCAGAAGAATGCTTATGTAGTTGAAGTGACTAAGGGTCTAAATTTGCCTGACCAATTCGAGCTGACCATTCAGGCGAATGTCACACAGGTGAAAGAAGCTTTTGAATTCAAGATTCCTGTGAACGTGGAGAATAAATCGATTGTTGTGAAACCAGAGGCCTCCAAATCTGACGGACAGTTCAGTTATACCGTTAAGCAACTGGATATTTCGCCGGTGTCCACCCGTTTCGTTCTGGATAGTAAGGGCCAAGTACCACAATCTCCGGGGCAAACCGGTGATTACAGCGCCAGTATGGTCTATTACGAGCTTGTAGACGACCAAGGAAATGTCGTGAATCCGAGCAGATTCGAGTATTTCAACAGCGAACCCAAGACTGAATATCAGATTGATCAACTGTTTTCTCCTTTTGCTGGCACACCTAAAACGATTACAATCAAGCCATTTACTCTTACTGTGAACAACAAGGATTGGAGCGTTGTCGGCCAAGGAAAGAACAGTGTGGGTGAGAAAACATATCTGAAAGATCTGGAATTGACCATTCCTGTTAAGCCTTAATCCATTAGAGAAGGGGACAGTCCCGCAGGTCATCAATAATGACCTGGGGATAGCTCCCTTTTTCTTTTCATAAAAAATAGGACAGGAGCTAATCCATTGAATTCTATGAAACCTGAATTGAGAAAAAAATTCGCTGGAGCAGCATTGGCAGTAACGTTGGTAATGGCAGTCACAGGCAGCGGGTTCCCTTCAACCGTTAGTGCCGAGACCTCCGGGCAATCTGCCAGTTCCAATCTAGCGATTACCCACGAGGGCGTAACGCTCAGTATATCCAAAGTAATGTTTGACGGGAACCGTCTTGACATGGCATTCCGGCAGGAGGGAGGCACTGTGGGTAAGGGGATCATTATTGATATCGCGCAGATCCCGGTTTTGTCTGTTAATGGGAAAAGGATGTTATATCTTCCCTATGTGACGTCTATGCCGGAAGATGAAAGGGCAGCTTTGCTCTCTTTCAACATCCCCAAAGATGGCAAACCGCAGCTCGCGGATGAATTCAAAATGACGATAGAGGTGTACACCAAGAGCGTCAAGGAGCCATTTACCTTTACCGTCCCGGTGAAAAAGCTGAATAGTCTTGCAACCTTGCAGCCGGGTACAACTCAAAAAAGCGGGGATTTTAGCTATACCGTGGACTATTTCCAGATGACGCCGTTAATGATGGAACTCAAGCTGCACAGCAGCGGGAAAGTTCCTGGAGCAGCCAAATCCAAAGGGCGTTCAAGCAAGATGTTGTATGACATTGCCGATGAGAAAGGAAATCTAATTCAGGCAACCGTCAGCGACATCGACATCAAGCGACCGATCACAGCTAACATTAAAGAAGACCTGTTCTATGCAGCCTCCTTCAAAGCAGTGCCGAAAACCATCACAATTAGGCCATTTACGTACACCATAGACGCTAAAGGAGACATCCTGAAAGACTCAGGAAAAAAATGGATCAAGACCTATTACAAGGACTTGGAAATGAAGATTGCAGTTGCTAAATAACAATCTTACAGGTGAGGGGAATTCACGCTGATACCAGCGCGGGTTCCTTTTTTATGCTTGAGGGATTCCAATATAGGTCAATCTCTGGGTGGTCGGCGAACTCTGGGCTGCTCGCTGCAGTGCTCACCCGTGGCCATTCCTGCCTGCAGGAGTGCCTGCAGTTATTTTCGGGCTCCCTGGCTCAGTGCTGGCTCGCGGATCCGCCGCAGATGCTGCTGCTGCAAGTTGCAGCACAACCAGGTGATCGGGTTTTTGATCCGCAGCATCCGGCGCTCTTCCGGAGGCGGATGCACCAGGACCGGCGAACGCCTGGCAGCTCACTACAGTGCCCACCGGTGGCCATACCCGCCGTCTGCAGGAGTGCCTGCCGCAGTTCCCGGACTACCCGGCACGGTGCCGGCTCAGCGATCGGTAGCAGCCGGCGGCTTCCGGATGTGGATACCGCGAACGGGCATACGTCAGGCTGCTCGCTGCAGTGATCACCGGTGGCCATACCTGCCGTCTGCAGGAGTGCTTGCAGGTATTCCCTGGCTACCCCGGCGCTGGCCGGTTCGCGGATCCACCGCAGCTGCTGCTGCCAATACATTCCTGGTGAATGGCAAGCTGAAGCGCAATCCAACGACCGGCTTATCGATCGGCAGCCGTAAAAGCATGCTTTTGTGGACACTTTAAAAACGTCTGTTATTATGTTCCAAAATGTGGTCGGGAGCTGGGCATCGAGGAACGGTTTATTTTTGTGGACAAGCTAACCAGAATCATTAATTTATTAATATATATCTGCTATACATTAGCGCTAATACTATTATCTATTTTGATCCAATCATAGTCATTGTTTGGCCATCTCATTTTGATTTGATTCAAATCTTTATCGATCTTCCTACGATCATTATATTCTCAATAGGATCGAGCATAGTTAAGTAATAGAACTATGATCCTCAATTGACTTAGCCACCACTTCATGAATTTCATCATGGAAAGAGCGGATTCCCTGTCATCCCTACCCACAGCTCGGATTGTTCAAGATGGGCTGCAAGCTGAAGCAGTAAATCTTCCCGGCCTTTAGCAGCCATTACCTGTACCCCCAACGGTAGACCCTCTTGCGACATATGGACGGGAACGCTCATAGCTGGCTGACCCGTCAAATTGGCGAGCTGGGTGAACGGTGTGTAGGTTAGGCTTGGTTTAAACATAGCGTAAATCATTCGCTCTTGTTCCTCTTTCGGCAATTCATGTACATGCAGAAGTTTTTCGATTTCAGCAGAGCTATGCGTTAACTCGCCAATCTTAGGGGCTGAATCCGCATTTGTTGGTGTGATATACAGATCGTAGCGGTTAAGCAGACCTGCCATTTGTGCGGCTGCAATATCCCATTCATCCAGACTATGCACAAATTCTGCCGCAGAGACTTTTCTTCCGGCTTCCCCAAGGACCCAAGTAACGATATCGACTTCACTGGAAGTAATGGAACGTCCCATCATTTTTTCCAGCGATACGAACATCGCTGCCACTTCGCCAGTATTCATCGTATAGTAATTCTCCATCAGCCTAACACCATTTACTGGACTTAGCTTTTCTTCAACTTCATACCCCTCAGCTTCGAGCCATTTTACAGTTTTGAGCACAGCAATGACTGCTTCATTCGTTACAGGAGTGCCTACTGGAGAAGCTGTTGTGAACGCTATGCGCAGTTTTCGCTGTGCTGGCTTGAATAGATCGTCTAAATAGACGCCCGGATATAGAGGTGTTTGAAAAGCAGCCTCTGGCTGCACAACCTGTAGTAGATCCAGCATGGCAGCACTATCGCGTACGGACCTTGTCAATGCAAAGTCAATAGAAGCGCCTTGCCATTGACGACCGACACCTGGTCCTACTGGAGTACGTCCACGGGTGGGCTTCAGTCCGAACAAGCCGGTGAACGAGGCAGGGATACGGATCGAGCCGCCACCATCACTAGCACCCGCTGCCGGAACAATACCAGAAGCTACAGCTGCAGCTGCACCACCACTTGAACCGCCGGGGGAATATTCGGGATTCCACGGATTACGTGCCGGGCCATGAAGGACGTTCTCGGTAATGTTTTTGAGGCCGAATTCTGGTGTATTCGTATGTCCAAGCGGAATAAATCCGCCGTTTCTGATTCGTGCTACGTAGTTCGAGTCACGTCTGGCAATATTGTCTTTCATAAGCAAGGCACCCGAAGTAAGAGGTTCTCCAGCGATAGCTTGGGAGATATCCTTGAGCAGAAAAGGAACGCCGGCAAACGGGCGAGTGCTATCATGAACAGGCATATCGTCAGCTTCCTTAAGAGCAGCTTCTCTACGAGTGCGCACGACTGCATTAAGAACTGGATTGACTTCATCGAGCCGAGCGAAAGCGGCTTCGACAAGCTCACGAGGGGAGACTTCACGTGCTTTGACAAGCGAAGCAAGCCCTAGAGCGTCATATGTAGAATAAGAAAAGGACATGATAGATAACCTCTTTCGAATAGGCGTGAATTGCCTGTATTTTATATATAACAATGTATCATTTATCGTCAGTAAAGGACGACCAAGCCCTTTCTTCTGATCCCATTATACATCTCGATAGTAATGATTTGAAAATGGATATCTGACATCTATCAATTCTTTTTTATGCCCGATTAGGCTATACTTAGTGTTAAATGGATCTTATGGGGTGTACTGATGAACGAAGATAAATATCAGAATGTTGATGGACTAATGGAAGCTTTCCAGCAATTTGCCAGGATGAATTGGCGTAAAACTACAGTCTGGGGATTGAAGCCAAGTGAGGTTCGGATGTTGGTTTCTTTAAAGCTCGGCAAGGAACGGGAAGGGAAGAAGGGCCAGACCGTATCAGATATCAGCAAGTTTCTTAAAGTCACTTCTCCTACGGTTACACAGATGGTCAATAGTCTGATTGCACAGGGATATGTAGTGCGTTCTGCCGATGCCCAGGATCGCCGAATCAGTGAGATCACGCTTACGGAAAAAGGAGAGCATTTGGCCGAAATGGCCGTGACGAAATCCCGAAATACCTTTAAAGGCATGATTGATTATATGGGTAGAGAAAAGACAGATTCGTTAATGGAGCTGTTAAACGAAGTCTACGATTATTTCGAAGAATTGAACGATCAACCAACCGAATCCTAATCTCCTTCACATAAAAAAGAGATGCCGCACAGCCAAAGCTGTTTACGGACATCTCTAATGTATATTTATTTGTGATTAGTGTGCAGCAGGTACTGACTTTTCAAGGTTTTTGCCTTCGCTTTTTCCCTCTGCAGTTACCTCTGTTTTTTTCTCACCACTTCGTAACGGAATCTCTTTAAGGAACAGGACAAGCAATGCTGCAATGACTAACAGTGCCGTGCCGCTTAAGAATACAACCGTCAGGGAATCGCTTAGTGCGTTTCGCAGCATCTCAATCAATTGATTGAAGAGCGGCTGGATCTGCTCTGGCAGCGTTGCGTGCAGTTCCTTCAGCTTAGGCTGATCTAGCAGCATTTGCGGATTCATAAATGCAGAAAGCTGTTTAGCGGATTCAGGGTCAAGTTTGGTTAAATCTGGACCCTTGCCAGAGGACACTGCTGCCTCTAGTTTATTCGTTAATGAAGTGTTCATGATGGTACCCATAATAGCGATACCGATGGTTCCACCTAAATTACGGAACAAAGTATTTGTAGCAGTAGCAACCCCTAGCATGGAGGGAGCTACAGCATTTTGTACGGTTAAGGTAAAGACAGGCATCGATAGTCCTAAACCAATCCCGAAGACAATCATGCTGACTACGGCCATCGCAATGTTGCTCATAAAGGCCATTATGATCATGGCTACAACCATAAAGGGCATACCCATCAGGGCATAACGCTTGTATTTACCTGATTTGGAGATCCATCTACCCACGAGCGTACTAAGTACAATCATTGCCAGTGACATTGGCATATTAATGAATCCCGAGTTGGTTGGGGAGACACCTTCTACACCTTGGACAAAAAATGGCAGATAGATCATTGCGCCCATCATACCGGCATTCATCAGGAAGCCGACAACCATGGAGATGGTTACGATGGAATTCTTAAATAAGGATAATGGCAATACTGGACTTTTAGCTTTTCGTTCAATCAGAATTAAAATAATAACTCCGAGAATAGATGCCCCGAACAAGCTGAGAATCTCTGGGGAACCCCATTCATATTTTGTACCCGCCCATGAAAAGCCGAGCAAGAGTGCAACAATGGTAAGGGAAAGGAAAATGGAGCCTAAGTAGTCAATGGATTCTGAAGTGGAGCGTGCAGTTTTAGGGAACATTTTCCAAATCATGAAGAAAGCCACGATACCGAAAGGCAAGAAGATCCAGAAGATCCATTTCCAAGCCATGTGATCCACCATGAAGCCGCCAAGGGTAGGACCAATTACACTAGAGAATCCAAATATGGCCATCATAATTCCAGTCCACTTGGCTCGCTCTCTAGGAGCGAACAAATCACCTACAGCGGTTACGGTAGCCGACATTAGAATCCCGCCGCCAAGACCTTGAATCCCGCGATAAGTGATCATTTGGAAAATATTTGTCGACAATCCGGACAGGAAAGCGCCTATAATAAAAATAACGATCCCCGCTAAGAGGAATGGCTTTCTTCCATAGATATCGGATAATTTGCCGACAAGTACGGTAGCGATTGTAGAGGTGAGCATATAGATGGTAATTACCCAAGTATAATGTTCAATGCCTCCTAACATCGCAATAATTCGGGGCATTGCAGTACCCACAATGGTCTGGTTGATTGCTGCGAAAAACATAGCCGCCATTAAAGCAATCATAATTGTAACTTTTTTCTTTTGCGTAAGATGCTCCAGAGCTGTTCCTCTCCTTTAACTTCTATATATTGTAGTTTGGGAATTCACGTCTTAATAATTAGGTAGCCAAACTATCATTTATGTATAATACACAAATTCATCATTTAGCACAACTGTTTAATTATTTAATTTTTATGGAAACAGAATGTGATTTGGACTTGATTTTTTGGAAATAGGTAAGTAATCTAATTAGATTGAGTTAAATTGGAGGTGCCCTATGGATACTCAAAATAGTCAAGAGCAAAAGCTAATTATAGCCTTTGAAAATATTAAACGTTTGACCTCTCGTCCGTCCTCAAAGGAAGTGATTTCGTATAGAGAATTTATGATGATGTATGTCATAAACAATTTGATGAAGCGAAAGAAGCTTTCAGACGAAGTCGAAGAGCAGCAGGGAGTCATGATTTCTAGATTAAGCGACTTGCTCCAAATTAGCAGGCCTACTGCGACACAAATGGTTAACAGTTTGGAGGAGAAGGGTTACGTGGTGCGAACAACGTCCGATACCGATCGGCGGGTTGTATATATTGGTCTGACGAATAAAGGGGAGCAGATTTATGATTCCCAGATGGCTACTTTTTCAGGTATTTTAAGTGAAGTTACGGAAAAGGTGGGTAAGAAAGAGATCGACCAGTTGATTTTTCTGTGTGATCGTTTTCAAGAAGCGGTGCATGAAGTCAGAAGCCGCCAGCTTTTTACTCAATCCGATGAAGATCCGCTCGTTATGGATTCCGTATAGCGACCATTACAAAAAAAGATATTTCGGTGCCTCTGCCCGGAACGTCTTTTTTTAATTATAAGAAAGTATAAGTTTCACGATATACTTTATCCTTATAATTCTCGCATAAACGCTCACCGTCCTTTAAAGGACGCCGAAGGCGTTTTAGCTTGCAGCATCCAGAGCAAGGAGGAATTACAATCAGAATATTAGCGATTAGCGACATTCACGGAAGCTATTCCGAATTCAACGCATTATTAAAAAAAATAAACTATCGGCCATCCGAGGACAAGCTCATTCTGATGGGGGATTATGTGGATAGAGGTCTCAATAGTAAAGGAATTGTGGACCAAGTTATGGCCCTAAAGCGGGAATGGGACGTCACAGTTCTAAAAGGCAATCATGATAAAATGGCCTATGATGCGCTCACCAGCGAGGATGATAAACTGGATACGCATTGGCTAAACAACGGTGGTTTGTATACATTGATGAGCTATTGTGAGGCGGATTCTGATTTTTTTAAAGCGGATTTTGGCTGGCATGATTATATGCTGCTGAAAGAAGAAATTAGACAGAAATACAAACATCATTTGGACTTTCTAAGTTCATTGCCACTTTATCATGAGACGGAAGACCATATCTTTGTCCATGCAGGCATTAATCCATTAATAGCGGATTGGAAGCAGCAGGATCCATATGATTTTATCTGGATCAGAAAGCCATTTTATACGAATCCTGTAGTTAGCACTGACAAAACGGTTATTTTCGGTCATACCTCGACGATGGATCTACATGATTCGGAAGACATCTGGTTTAGTCCGCTGGGCGATAAGATTGGTGTGGATGGTGGATGTGCCTATGGTCAACGTCTGAACTGTTTGGAGATTTCTGGAGGGGCATACAGCACACATTTTGTTCGGAATGGGGAGAAGCCTTGAGCTGTCTCTCTTTTTTTAAAATAATAGAAAGTATAAGTTTTTCACCTATCCTTTGTAGAATAGCACTGTATTTAACGCCAACTATGTATAAAATAAAGAATAGGGGGTGTAATAGATGAATGCAAACAACAAATATCATATCCTCATGCAAGGGACTATCAGCAACAATGTGAGCGAAACCTGCAAGGAGTTTGGCATATCCCGGACGATCTATTATCAGTGGTGTAAAGCTTACCAAGAGCAGGGGATGGATGGACTGGCAGAGAAGGAACGAAAGCCGGTAATGCCTAATAAAGTGGATAAGCGAACGGAAAGATTGATCTTACAATACGTTGCCAAATTCCCTGAAGATGGACCCAAGCGAATCTTTTACGAACTGCAGGATGAGGGTGTGAACATAGGGGAGTCAGGTATTTATAATGTGCTGCGTCGAAATGGACTTAGTAAGAGAATAGAACGGGAGGCTTACGCCAAAGAAGTTAAAGCAAAGAAGCGGGACGGCGCGCAAGCGGCTAACAGCAGAGGGTGTAAAGAGAAATCCAAACCTCTGGACTATAGGATGAAAAATCCGGAAAATGCTCATCCCGGGTATATGTGCCAACAGAGTATTAGCTATATGGGAGTGTTCCCGAGGGTAGGAAAGGTGTATCAATACGTGGTCTACGATGCCTATTCCAGATTAGGCTTAGTTAAGCTATATAATCGGAAGTCCGCCATTCATTTTATCGATTTTATGGATTTGAAAGTCATCCCATTGATGAAGACCTTAGAATTCCAAATTAATAATCTGGTTACGAACAAGAGTCGTGAATTTACTACGAACTGGGATAGAGGTAAACATAAATACAGCGATTTTTTACATAAGAACAACATAAATCAAGTAGCTATTACTGCAGATCAGACAGAAGTATTTCAGCCCTTACAGCAATTTGCAGCAGTGTTGACGAAAGAGTTCTATCAGCAGGCTTGGTTGGATGATACGATTGATTCCTTTGAGACTTTAGAAAAGCGCTTACACGAATATTTGAGGATCTATAACTTCAGCAGGGTGATCACAGACGGACCTAATCAAGGTAAAATACCATCGGATGTCGCACTTGAGTATGCAGGTCAGCGTGAGACCTTGCCATTATGGTTATTTACAAGGAGATAACGGATGATGACTAATATGAAGTATGAAGACAGGATAGGGATCATCGGTGCAGGGATTTCTGGGGTTACAGCTGCCTACCAACTAGCGAAAAAAGGATATACTCATATTACTCTCCTTGAGAAGTCGGACCGAGTAGGTGGCAAGTGCCACTCCATCGAATACAAAGGGAAAACTTATGAAATGGGAACTCTAATCGGCTTGCCAACTTATAAACATACGATAGAACTCATGAGGGAGTTTGATCTTATGGACAAGGGGCCACTCTTGGAACGGGGATTTTTTGATACAAATGGGCGAAAAACTACTCAGATTCCTATGGACCAAATTCAGATGTTTACCCAAGAATTCAAACGGTTGCCGGAAATTTTGAAACGTTATAAGTCACTACAAGAACCGGGTTTTCTACACTTACCGGCAGATCTATGTCAGCCCTTTTCAGATTGGTGTACGGAGAATGAGCTATCTGTAATTGGGCAGGTGTATATGCATTACTTCAATACCTTTGGTTTTGGGAGTATTCAGGATGTGCCGGCCGCCTATGTATTGAAATTTCTTACTTATGATAATTTATTATCCTTTATTGAGATCACTCACATGATAACCTGGCCTAAGGGAGTCACTGAACTCATTAGAAGAATGGCCGACCAAGTAGAGGATCTGCGTCTGACTTGTGAAGTGCTACATATGGAGCAAGAGGAAAATGGTCAAGTTCGGGTGGAAACAAACCAGGATATCTTTTATTTTGACAAGGTTATTTATACAGCTTCCTTAGAGCATCTGGGCGATATGATTCACTTATCTTCGGAAGATAGAGCATTGTTTGAGTGTATAATCTATGAACGGTTTCGGGTATATGCTTACAGAGTGAAGGGGTTGCCGGAGCTTTCTGGATATATCCCCTGCAATATGAATCCTGAACGCAAGGGACATATGATGGCATGGTATTACAGGTGGGCAGATATGGGAACAACGGATCTAGTTACGGTGTATGTAGCGGAGAATGATGAGATGACAGATCTCGAGATGAGGGAAAAGGTAGAAAATAAACTTCGCGAGCTTGGCGGCGAGAATATACGTCTGTATATGATGAAGCGCTGGAAGCAGTTTCCCCATGTAGATTCTAAAGCGATCCGTGAAGGCTTCTATGAACGGCTTGATCAGATGCAAGGAAGAGATAAGATCTATTATGCAGGAGAAATCATGAATTTTCCTACACTGGAGAACTGTATCGTATATTCGAAATACTTAGTTGAAAGATTTTTTTAAAAATGCGTGAGTAGTAAGCCTTGTCCACAAAGAAATTTGTCGGCAAGGTTTTTTTATATTGCATAAAGTATATATTTTGGGCCTCTCACAAAGTAACTGAGTAAGCATTAAAGCAAAACTTCACTTTGTGGGGGTTATTTTACGTTCGAGTTAGGTTTACAGTTTGTAGTTCTGTAGGCATGGTTTCTATTAGATTCCCTTACTTGGGGTAGGACCTTGGATGAATTCCAGTCCTATTGATGTGTAAACTCAACTCGAAATGAGACTATGAAAACCTTGATAAATCAACGTTTTGAGCGGTTTGATCGTTCGAAGGAGGATGGGATATATTGGACTCAAGACATAGCTTATATACAAAATATGCGAATGCTTACGAAGCTAGTTTTGCACGAAGACAATCAGTGATGTTTATGCTCACAAAACTTTTAGGAGGAATGCATTATGTTTTTATTCGAATCGATTCCTTGGTACTCTGCTCTAATGTGGTTAGTGGTACTTGCAGGATTAATGATTTTCAACGAAATAGCTCGAAGAAGCAAGTGGTTTTCAATCATTCTGTTTATCGTTGTCCCAATTGTTCTTACCATAGCGGTCTGGCCGAATACGGCAGGCGAAGGCTCCAGTACTGGAACATGGTTTCACTGGGTAAAAGTATATTCTGCCTTGGCAGGATGTATAGGGTTTATGGCTATCCGTTATGTTAAAGGATGGGACAAAAATAAATATATATTAATGTTCCCGGCTATTATCCTTGCAGTTAACATTCTTGAAGCAGTTATCCGTGATTTCCAAGTGTACAGCTTGCAAGGCATGGTGGATGGCGTAATGATGGTAGGTGGTCCTTGGAACATTATGAACGGGATCGCAGGTATTCTGAACATTATTACGATTTCTGGTTGGATGGGTATTGTTATTAGTAAAGACAAGAGTAAGGATATGTTGTGGCCGGACCAGCTGTGGTTCTGGATCATTGCTTATGACATTTGGAACTTTGCCTATGTATATAACGCAGTTTCTGACCATTCCTTCTATGCAGGTGCAGCTCTTCTGATCTCTTGTACAATTCCAGCATTCTTCTTCAAAAAAGGAGCATGGCTACAGCACCGTGCACAAACCTTGGCGATTTGGATGATGTTTACAATGTCGTTCCCGGCGTTTGTTGGCGATTCAAAGTTCTCCGTACAATCTTCTCACAGCGAAACGGCGCTTTGGGTTGTGAGTGCATTATCTTTAGCAGCTAATATTGCAGTGTTTGTCTATCACTTCTATAAAATTACCAAACATAAACGCAATCCGCTTAAGGTGGAAGTGTATACAGATTTAGCGGCTTATAAGACGATTGCCGAAAGTGCAAAATAATAGAAGGCTTAATAGCTTCTTTAAGAATCCGCGCCTAGCGCGGGTTTTTTTTATGGAATAGAATTTATAAAATTTCGAGATAGCTGAGAAATGTGAAAAGAATTTATAGGATGGCCTATATTCAACTGGTGGCCATGGGGAGCCCTGTTTTTAATTGAGCACACCCCTCTTTGGGATGTATAACGGGCCGAACGGACCTTATATCCTTCGAAATGCATGTTTTAGTCGAGCTTACGGACGAATGTATGCGAAAAATCGAATACAATGTGCCGACGGTAACGTAAGCGAGCCAAATGTATGCGAAAAACCAAATACAATGTGCCGACGGTAACGAAAACGAGCCAAATGTATGCGGAAAACCGAATACAATGTGCTAATGGTAACGTAAACGAGCCAAATGTATGCGAAAAATCGAATACAATGTGCCGACGGTAACGTAAACGAGCCGAATGTATGCGAAAAACCAAATACAATGTGCTGATGGTAACGTAAACGAGCCAAATGTATGCGAAAAACCAAATACAATGTGCTGATGGTAACGTAAACGAGCTAAATGTATGCGAAAAACCGAATACAATGTGCCGACGGTAACGTAAACGAGCCGAATGTATGTGAAAAACCGAATACAATGTGCCGACGGTAACGTAAGTGAGCCAAATGTATGCGAAAAACCGAATACAATGTGCTAATGGTAACGTAAACGAGCCAAATGTATGCGAAAAATCGAATACAATGTGCCGACGGTAACGTAAACGAGCCGAATGTATGCGAAAAACCGAATACAATGTGCCGCCAGTAACGTAAACGAGCCAGCACCGTTATCCGCCCCAAATCACCCGGGAATGGGCTTGTTTTAGAGAATAAGTGCAATATGGTCCGTCTCTCGGAACCTCACTACGAAGGTGTATATGGATACGATTATGGAATTACGGATGTACTCAGCTTGTAACTCTACTCTACCTCCAAGGAAGCCGTCAGGCGTTTTTCTTGCGTAAATGCAAAGATCGATCATAATCATCAAGCATAACGCAATCCGCTTAAAGACTTTTGCCAATACTTTTGATGAACGAATGATTCTATGGTCTGATGGTCTGAAGCTGTATAATTCTGATGAAGTTTATGTTCTCCAAATATCTGAAGGAGAGTTGCTGTTTTTTGACTCCTGATTAAAGACTTAAAAGTGTATCTATAGTAAACTGAATGTAAAGTGCCCACGGTATAATGGGTATAATTTGTTGAAAAGCTCTTCGGATGAAGAGTTTTTTCCATTTTACAGAAAAGAATGTGATATGTTATGCAGCTTCGCGCGAGTCTTCAGAAGAAAAGATTGCTGGAGAAATATCTTTCTGGGGAGGGGATGGATTATCGGCAAATTATAGCTTTATTTATTCCAATTCTGATTGACCAGGCCTTCATTATTGGACTTAATCTGGTAAATACCGCAATGATTAGCTCGTCCGGGATGGCGGCGGTCAGTGCAGTGAATATGGTGGATTCGCTGAATATTTTTCTGATCAATGTGTTCGTGGCGGTTGCAACCGGGGGGACAGTGGTAGTCGCGCAGTATAAAGGGAGCGGAAACGACCGGATGGTGTCCCAGGCTACGGCGGCTTCGGTCGCTTCGGTGTCGCTGATCGCTTTGGGAATCGGTCTGCTGCTGATGGGCTTACATACTCCTATATTGAACCTTTTGTTCGGAACCGCCTCACCCGAAGTGCTGGACAATGCCCGCATCTACCTGATCGGCAGTAGCATCTCATATCTGGGCATCGCGGTGGTTCAGGCGGTATGCGGAGCTCTGCGAGGAGTGGGCAAGACACGGGCTTCTTTGATGCTGTCGCTCATCATGAACCTGCTGTATGTTATCCTGAACGTGGTCTTCATTAACCTGTTGCACATGGGTGTGCTGGGGATGACGCTAGCGATTAATATCGCGCGGTATGCTGGTATGGTTTGTGCCCTGGTGTATCTGTTCAAGGTGGATACGGCCCTCCGGGTGCGTGTTCGTGACCTATTCCGAATCCCTCTGACCATGCTGCGGAGAATCATGTTCATCGGCGTGCCGTTCGCGGCAGAGCAGATGTTCTTCAACGGGGGGAAACTGCTCACTCAGGTGTTTATTGTCAGCCTAGGCACTTATGCCATTGCGACCAATGCCATTGCCGGCTCGCTGGCTCTGGTGTTTCAAATTCCAGCCAGCGCGCTGTCGCTAACTATTGTAACGGTGGTCGGCCAATGTATCGGGCGGGGGAATGTCTCTGAAGCCAGAAAGTTCATCAAGTCCTTTCTCTGGATCGGGTCTGGCTCTTTGGCGTTGATCGCCTTGATTCTGATGCCGCTATTCCACCCGCTGGTATCCATCTTTTCCCCACCTTCCGAGATCATTGATGATCTGTTTGTGGTGCTGTTGGTGAATTCCATTGCCCAAGTTCCGCTGTGGGCCGTCAGCTTTATTTTGCCGTCCGCACTGCGGGCAGCGGGAGATTCCCGCTTCACCTCAATTACCTCAATGCTGACGATGTGGCTGTTTCGGGTAATTTTTGGATACATCCTTGGGATCGTACTGGGCTACGGTGTCATGGGTGTCTGGCTGGCGATGAACTGCGAGTGGGCCGTTCGCGGGGGCATTTTTCTTTGGCGCTTCAGGGGCGAAAAGTGGTTTGCACACAAGCTGATTTAGAATTGTTATTAAGGAAACGTACTGCCTGCGCCAGCTGACGGAAACGTAGCTCTTTTATATTAAAAACGTAAAAATACAGCACAGGGCAGCGATTCTCATATTTACTTGAGAATTGCTGCCCTCCGTTTTGGTTATCGACTGCTTGCTTTAGGTGATTATGTTTACAATTGGGTCAGTCGCGATTCTAGAAAATTCTCCGATTCCATTTATTCAGCTTGGCACTGCCTCCTCTGATTTCTGCGCTCGGAATTCCTTCCTTTTGAAACAAATTAAAAGACAAGTCAGTAACAACACACAGATTAACGTTGCTGTATGAGTAAAACTACTATTCCAAAACATAATCTGAACATTCATTAAGGAATGGACGCCAATCACGAAAAATAGATTCTTGGTTAAGACATAGAGTAATGAGAATATGACCCCTAGAATTACTAGTACGATAAAATCATAAACAAAATCCATTCCGACTAATCCTGAATAGATCCGATTTGGGATATGTATAGCGGCAAAGATCGATTGTGAGAAAAGCATTGCATAACCAATGCGTGAAGTATTGTTATTGACTTTTTTTAATAAGAGATAGATTTGAACTAGCAGAAAGCCCCGAAACAAGACTTCTTCCAGTAAAGCATTTCCGAAAATCTGACCCAGGAATGCACCAAAGACGACGTTCGAATTCGTAAATATATCATTATTGAATGTTAAACTTGAGTGAGTCAGTAATGTCATACCTAAATCAACAATGTTAATTGCGAGCCAAAATAGAAAAGTGCCGATAAGTCCTGCTAATAATGTATTCCTTTTTAACCCCAAATCCCTCAGCGATAATTTAGCTATTATACATAAGAAAATAACCACTTCTAACACAAGACCGAACAGATTTGCAGCTAACGTTTCGTTGATCCATCCGTTTGTGCTTTTGGCAATAACGCTTAAAGTTCCATTTGCAAAAAGTACAAGGTTAACCGTTAGAGTGAAGAGAATATGAATAAAAATGAGACTGACGATAAAGCGTATTGATGTAGGCTGAACTTTAACAATCGATAGCTCCTCAGTTACTTTATTGCGCAGCATGATTTGTAATCCTCCTTTGGTTTTACCCGAGCATTGCGTATTCTAGAGCACTATTTATAATACATAATTTTCCAAATGTTATCTGAGATTTACTATATTCTTTAAGTGCCCGAGTTCACCATTACAAAAATCATATATTCTCACGTTATTCTTAACTCCTACTCAGATTGACAGATGAAGGGGCACTGGCTATACTTGAAATGTTAAAATGTAAATCGGATAAAACGTTGATGAAAATGAAGTACGCCGGAGGATGGCTTGATCAGAGAACAGGTTCCTTTACGAAAACATTTCGTAATGGCTGGGAGAACCTTGAAGACAGGCCGGTGGAAAGCTAATTTCGGAGTGTGAGATCACAAACTCACCGGGGGCACCCGTTATCAGCCGCGACAAGGCGATCGCCCTTTAACTTTCCCGTAAATTGGGTCAAGGCGATAACCAGGGTGGTACCGCGATATTAATCGTCCCTGAATTATTCAGGGGCGTTTTTTTGTTTTTATTTTTTAGAAAATTTGTACAATCTGGCGCATGAGCCGAATTAAAAAGATGAGACGGGAGCTGTAAACAATGAAAGCAAGTGAAATTCGTTCCAAATGGCTTAAGTTTTTTGAAAGTAAAGGTCACAAGATTGAACCTAGTGCATCTCTCGTACCGCATAACGATCCTTCGCTGTTGTGGATCAACGCAGGTATGGCACCGCTGAAAGCATACTTCGATGGCCGTGAGATTCCTGAGAATCCGCGCCTGACGAACTCGCAGAAATGTATTCGTACCAATGATATCGAGAATGTAGGGAAGACACGCCGTCACCATACATTCTTCGAAATGTTAGGTAACTTCTCTATCGGCGATTATTTCAAAGAAGAAGCTATCACATGGGCTTGGGAATTCTTGACTGGCAAGGAGTGGATCGGCTTCGATCCAGAACGTATTTCCGTAACTGTGTATGCTGAGGATGAAGAGGCATTCAAGCTGTGGAATGAAAAAGTGGGCTTGCCAGCAGAACGCATCATTAAGCTGGGAGATGAGAACTTCTGGGATATCGGCGAAGGCCCTTGTGGTCCTTGTTCGGAAATCTTTTATGACCGCGGCGAAGCTTATGGCAGCGACATGAGCGATCCAGAAATGTATCCAGGTGGAGAAAACGAACGTTGGCTCGAAGTATGGAACCTTGTGTTCTCACAATTCAACCATAACAAGGATGGCAGCTATACGCCGCTTCCGAACAAGAACATTGATACCGGTGCTGGACTGGAGCGTTTTGCATCCATTCTTCAAGATGTAGATTCCAACTTCGATACCGATTTGTTCCAACCGATTATTCAAAAAACAGCTGAGCTTGCTGGTGTAACTTATAAAGATAATGTTGAGCAGGATATCGCGCTTAAAGTTATCGCTGACCATGTGCGTACCGTTACTTTTGCCGTAGGGGATGGAGTACTTCCTTCTAATGAAGGTCGTGGTTATATTATCCGCCGTTTGCTGCGCCGTGCTGTTCGTTACGGAAAGACCCTGGGTCTGGATCGTCCGTTCCTGCATGAGTTGACGGAAACCGTTGGTGAGATTATGGGTGTGTATTATCCATCCGTTGTCGAGAATCGGGAATATATCGCCAAGATTATCCGTACAGAAGAAGAACGTTTCCATGAGACATTGTCTGATGGATTGGCTATCTTGGGTGAGATCAGCGCTAAAGCAAAAGCAGATGGGCACAGCACGATTGCTGGCGCTGATGCATTTAAGCTATATGACACTTACGGATTCCCATTTGACCTGACTGAAGATTTCGCAGCAGAGCAAGGATTAACTGTAGACCGTGAAGGCTTCGATGTCGCTATGCAAGAACAGCGTGATCGTGCAAGAGCTGCACGTCATGACGGTGGCAGCATGAAGATCCAAGGTGGCGCATTAGCGGATCTGACGGTTAAAAGTGAATTTGTTGGATATAATGACTCGGTAACAGAGTCGAAAATCATGGCTATTGTTGTGGGTGATGAATTGGTCGATACCGCTGGCGAAGGCGTAGAGTGCCAAGTAATTCTTGAGGCAACACCGTTCTATGCTGAAAGTGGTGGACAAGTGAGTGACACAGGTCTGCTTACTGGCGGTTCAGTTACAGCTAAGGTAAAAGGATTGTTCAAGGCCCCACATGGTCAACATGTACATTTGGTAACTGTCGAAGCTGGAGAATTGAAAGTAGGCGAATCGGTTCGCGCTGAAGTGGATCGTGCACAGCGTGAAGATATCGTGAAGAACCATACAGCTACTCATCTACTGCATAAAGCGCTCAAAGAGGTTCTTGGCGGTCATGTCAACCAAGCAGGATCTTTAGTAGAAGGTGCACGTTTACGGTTTGACTTCTCCCACTTCGGAGCGATTACACCGGAAGAACTAAGCGATATCGAGCATCGTGTGAATGCACAAATTTGGCGTGGCCTTGATGTGGTCATTGAGAATAAGCCAATTGACGAAGCTAAGGCTATGGGCGCCATGGCATTATTTGGTGAAAAATATGGCAATATTGTCCGTGTCGTTCAAGTCGGCGATTACAGCCTTGAGCTTTGTGGTGGATGCCATGTATCCAACACGTCTCAAATTGGAATTTTCAAGCTGCTTAGCGAAAGTGGTATTGGTTCCGGAGTGCGCCGTATCGAAGCAGTGACTGGACGTTACGCTTATCAGTTCACTGAGAGCCAACTGGATCTGCTCAAGCAATCTGCGGGTCTACTGAAGTCTTCTCTGAACGACGTTCCAAAACGGATTGAAGCATTGCATAACCAAGTGCGTGAGCTTTCGCGGGAGAATGAATCCTTGCAAGCTAAGCTTAGCGCAACATTTGCTGCTGAACTAACAAGCAGTGTGAAGACGGTTGGTGCAGGTACACAGCTTCTTGCTGTTGCTGTTCAAGCAGGAAATATGGACGCTCTGCGTTCTACTGCAGATGAATTGAAATCCAAGCTCCCGGATGCTGTACTTGTTCTGGGTGCTGCCATGGACGATAAGGTGAACTTTGTTGTAGCTGTACCACAGGATCTGGTGAAGAAGGGCTTCCACGCTGGTAAGATCGTTAAAGAAGTTGCAGCAGTATGCGGTGGCGGCGGTGGCGGACGTCCAGATATGGCACAAGCTGGTGGTAAAGATGCCTCCAAGCTTGGCGAGGCACTGGCTAAAGCAGAAGAATTAGTGGCTTCCCTAGCATAAATAAAAATTACGAAACTATTTCTTAATTTAAACGTATTACGAAAAAACATAGCGGTACTGAGAGTTTGACATCAGTACCGCTACTCTTTATTAACAGGTGGTTAGATTTTCATGAATAGTTGTGCTTGACAATAGCTTAAAAGCCAAAAATATCATTATTTTTGTAGAGGAAATGCCAAAAAAAGCGTTATTCCACGCGCAGGATTTCCTCGTTGGGCTATGAATATGTTATGATAAAGGAAGCAAGTGAGCTGCACAGTAGCAACTTTGCGAAGCCGCCCTTTTAGGGTGATTTTGCAGAAGGAGAGTGTCACAAATGGACTCCATGGACAAAACGGTCAAATTCAATGTGAAGGGCGACGAAAAGGAAGCTTCTCCCCAGGAAATATTGCTCGCTGTATACGATGCACTGGTGGAGAAAGAGTATCATCCGATCAATCAGATCGTAGGGTATCTACTTTCCGGAGACCCAGCTTACATTCCGCGTCATAACAATGCGAGAAGTTTGGTCCGGAGAAAAGAACGTGATGAGCTGATTGAAGAGCTGGTTAGATTCTACCTCGTCAATCACAAGGTGGATAATCCCAGATGATGAAGAAGTTAGGATTGGATTACGGCGACCGTAGAATCGGTGTAGCCACAAGCGATGTTTTTGGATGGACGGCACAAGCTCTTGAAACGATTGAGCGCCGCGGTACTGGTAATGAGTTCGAACGTATTCGTGAACTTGTTACGGAGCACGAAATTGGAGAGATTGTAGTTGGTCTACCGAAGAATATGAACGGCTCAGTAGGACCCCGGGGCGAAATCTGCATAGAGTTCGCTGACAAGCTACGGGAGCAATTTGCAATGCCCGTACACCTTTGGGATGAGCGTCTGACGACGGTATCCGCAGAGCGGGTGCTGATTGAAGGGGACGTCAGCCGGAAGAAACGCAAAGGGATTGTGGACAAAATGGCTGCAGCCCTGATTTTGCAAAATTTTTTGGATGCTAACAGTAAAAGGTGAGGGGTGCGAGGATATGACAAACGAACAGATTGGCCAAGAGGAAGAACCGGAAATTATCTATATTCCTGATGAGGAAGGTAATGAAGAGGAATTCGAGGTCATTATGAAGTTTGAGGTTGATGGCTCGGACGCTAAGTACATGATGGTGGTTCCGCTTGATTCCGAGGACGAGGAAACCGATGAGGTTTATGCGTTCCGTTATGTGGAAGAAGGCGACGATCTTCAATTGTTCATGATCGATAATGACGAGGAGTGGGCGATTGTCGAAGAGACTTTCAACACACTGGTTGACGAGTTGGACGGAGGATCTGAGAATGACTGATGTATCCGCTGATCAAGCGGTATGGACTTCGCGGCTTAAGGAAGCCTATGGAGAAACAGTAGAACTGGAAGATGAGCAGGGCAAGTCTTCCATTTACGATATTATCGCCGAATTTGAAGTCGGTGGTATTGGCTATGCGGTGCTGAAAGGCACCGGTAAAGACGTGGAATATGAAATTCTGCGTATCGTTGTCTCTCCTGACGGACTTCCGGAACTAGAGAACATCGTGGACGATGAAGAGTGGGAAGACATCTCTGAGCTATATGATGAGATGACTTTTCCAGTGGACGATGCAGAATAAACTTTAAACATGTACGTTACATTTATGATGAGTACGGAAGAGGGCGGAGAATTCCGCGCTCTTTTTGCTTGGAATACGATCAATATAATTAAAACAACAATCATGATCATGAAATATCTATTGAATTTTAAGTAGTACACTTTTATACTTTATAGTCGGAAAGTGAGGAACCTGACTTGAAATCCGCAATCCGTACTGTGCTTATTGTTATTCTTTTGCTGGTAGCAGCAGGAGGCGGAGGCGCTTGGTACATTTGGAACGGGATGCAACCGGTAGAACCTGCAGGACCCGCCGTAACATTTACGATAGAGAAGGGCATGGGCAGCGCTGAAATTGCTGATCTGCTCGAACAAAATGGCATTATTCGGAACAGTCTTTTTTTTAAGGGATATTTGAAATGGACCAAAGAAGGTTCCAGCTTCAAAGCTGGTACTTATGTTGCTAGTCCAGGAGACACCTATGACGAGCTCATCGAGAGGTTAAACGCGGGTGATGTTGTTAAGGAAGAGACCGTAACTTTTACGATTCCGGAAGGATATACTGCTGAGCAGATTGCCAAGAAGCTTGCTGAGGCATGGAATCAGGATGCTGCTATTTTTCTCGAAATAATGGATACCGGTACGGGCTTGAAGGGAATTGATGTTCTAGGTATCCCGCAGAATAAGAACCTTCGTCATCGGCTTGAAGGGTATTTGTTCCCTGAAACGTATGAACTAGCCAAGGATAGTACGCCGCAGGAAGTTGTAGAAGCATTATTGGATCAGTTCCAGAAGAAACTGGACACGATTCCGAATTGGAAGCAAAAGCTAGAAGCACGTGGAATGACACTTCATGAGCTGTTGACAGTGGCCTCGTTAGTCGAGCGTGAGGTTGTGGTAGATAGTGAACGACCATTAGTTGCTGGCGTGATATATAACCGCTTAAAGAAAGAGCAGAAGCTGGAGATTGATGCTACGGTTCAATATTTGCTCGACAAACAGAAGGAAAGACTGTTATATAAAGATTTGGAAGTTGACAGTCCTTATAATACGTATAGAAATATTGGGCTTCCTCCGGGACCTATTAGTAACCCAGGGCTGGCCTCCATTCAGGCGGCACTTGAACCTGAGGCATCTGAGTACTACTTCTATGTGACTAAGAAAGATGGTACACAGGGCCATTTGTTTGCTAAGACCTACAAGGAACATTTAGCCAATATCGAAAAAAGTAAGCAAGAATCGAAATAAAATATTAAAATGAAGAGTGGTGCGGTTGAAATAACTGTACAAGTAGGAGGTACAACATGATTAACAAACCGGAATTGCTGGCGACAGCAGCATCCTTAGAGGAAGCTGCTGCTTTGCTGGATGCCGGAGCAGATGCATTGCTCATCGGGGATGACCGTTTTGGCATGCGTCTTGCCGGACATTTTTCTCTGGAGGATACAGCTGCTGTTGTAGAAATGGCACATGCGCGTGGCTGCAAAGTATATGCTGGACTAGGTGGACTCATGTCCAACCTTCTTCTCGAAGAGCTCCCTGCCTATGTGAAGGCTATAGGTGAACTTGGTGTTGACGGTGTTGAGTTCGGTGATCCTGCTGTGTTAACCACAGTGAAGAAGGAAGCACCGGGCATGAATCTGCATTGGAATGCGGAAATGACCTCTACCAATTACGCAACCGCGAATTATTGGGGGCGTAAAGGTGCTACTCGCGTCGTTCTTGCCCGTGAGCTGAATATGGATGAAATGACGGAAATGGTTCCGCTTTTAGAGGTAGAGGCACAGGTTCAGGTTCACGGCATGACCAATATATACCATTCCAAGCGTAAGCTTGTAGAAAGCTATATGTCACATCAAGGACGTCCAAGCGAGGGCGGTAGTCTTGGTAAGGAACGTGGTCTATTTTTGATCGAGGCAGAACGAGATGACCAAAAGTTCCCAATCTATGAAGACGAGAACGGTACACATATTATGAGTTCGGAAGATATTTGTATTTTGGAGGATCTTCATATCCTTATGGCTGCAGGCGTACAGAGTTTTAAGATTGAAGGATTGTTGAAATCAACAGCGTATAATGTGGCGGTTGTTAAGACTTATCGCAGAGCTATTGATCTCTACGTAGTTGATCCAGAAGCATATTCTTTCCAAGAGGATTGGATGGAAGCTATCAGAACGTTGCAGGATCCAGAACGGGAGCTAAGCTTCGGATTTTTCTATAAAGAGCAAGTATATTAAGTTTAATTTAATGAGAGTTTTTTAGTTCCCCGCAAAGACTAGGTGCAGTAAGCATGCATAGACATCACTTTGTGGGGCGATGGAGGGGAGAACAGGAATGGGAACCATGACAAAGCCGCAATACAAGGGCAAACGTTACCGTCTGGACAAACCGGAGCTCCTAGCTCCGGCCGGTAATTTGGAAAAATTAAAATTCGCAGTACACTATGGTGCGGATGCTGTTTATATCGGAGGGCAGAAATACGGTTTGCGTTCAGGAGCAGACAATTTCAGCTTTGAGGAAATGCGTGAAGGTGTTGAATTCGCCAAGAAATACGGCGCTAAGGTATTTGTTGCAACGAACATTTATGCTCACAATGAAGATGTCGCAGGGATTGAAGAATATCTGCGTAACTTATATGAAGTTGGCATTGCGGCTATTATCGTTGCTGATCCGGTCATTGTAGATACAGCACGCCGTTTAGTACCTGGATTAGAGGTACATTTGAGTACTCAGCAGTCTACACTGAACTGGCAAGCGGTATCCTTCTGGAAAGAAGAGGGTCTGCCACGTGTAGTACTCGGACGTGAGACAAGCCTGGAAGAGATCGCTGAGATTAAGAAGCATGTTGACATTGAAATCGAGAGCTTTATCCATGGTGCGATGTGCTCTTCGTACTCCGGTCGATGCGTATTATCCAATCACTTTACAGACCGTGACTCCAATCGTGGAGGCTGCTGTCAGTCTTGCCGCTGGAAATATGATTTGTTCGAGGATGCGCGTCCTGAAGGCACTTGGGTATCTGAAGAAGATCAAGCTGAAGCACAATCTCCGGCCCCTTTGCTTCCGGGTGTAACTCAGATTCCACTGCATCAGCAAGGAGATAATCCTTTCTCCATGGGATCTAAGGATTTGTGCATGCTGGAAAGTATCCCTGAACTCATTGAAGTAGGCATTGACAGCTTCAAGATCGAGGGACGAATGAAGTCGATTCACTATGTAGCTACTGTAGTTAACGCTTATCGTAAAGCTATTGATGCTTACATGGCTGATCCGGAAGGATACGAGTTGAAGCAAGAGTGGCTGGATGAGCTGAATAAAGCGGCGAATCGTCCGCTTAACACAGGGTTCTTCTATGATACTCCGGATCATGAAGATCATATCTATGAGCCTGAAGAAAAAGCAGCTCCTTATGATTTTGCCGGACTTGTACTAGAATACGATGCTGAGAGTGGAATGGCGCTCATTCAGCAACGCAATCACTTCAAGCCAGGGCAGGAAGTTGAATTCTTCGGACCCAATGATACATTCTTTAAGCAGACTGTAGCGGAATTGTGGGATGAAGCAGGTAACCCGCTTGACGCAGCTCGTCATCCTCTGCAACGTGTACGCATGAAGGTAGATCAGCCGGTAGCATACTTTGATATGATGCGTAAGAGAAAATCTTAATAAGATACAGGGATGTTCTTTGCTATAAGAGCATCCCTGTTTTTCTTTTGACAAAGCTAACAATAAGATATATATATTAGTAACTAACAAATAAATCCAAAAGGAGGGTAGAACGAAGGGAGTTTTTTTGTTTCAGAATACATAGGTTAAAAGTTATAAAAAAAGTATAGTAAAGCTAAGAAAAAAGGCCTAATAAACCGATATATAGTATGGTTAGCGCTTTCATATGTCCTCTAATATTAGCGGGTAGATGATCATGATGGGGATCCTGATCAAGATAGTATTAGTGAAAAGCATAAAGAGAGAAGGTTAGAGAGATGAAGAAGAACAATAAAAAATCCGTAAATGTACAGAGCAATGAAGTAGGTACAGGAAAGACATCAAAGTTAGATGCTAAGAAAATGATGTTGGGTTGGGGAAGCCAGATCAAGAGAGTTAATCCTATCCAATCCGTCGGTGTGAAGTTATTTCTAATATTCCTATGTTCCACTGTAATCGTAGTTATGTCACTTGGACTTATATCTTATTCGAAGGCGAAAACAACGATAAAGAATAACGTATCAGAAGCCTATCGTCAGACTATTATTCAGACTGCTGAGAAGCTGGATATTACCTTGAAACAGTATGAGAACTTGGCATTACAGCTTTATTTTGATGCGCAGATGCAAACGGATCTGAAGGCTTTGTCTACTGCACAAACAGCTTACGAGAAATTTGAAGCAACAAGTGCAATAAGTAAGAAATTGTCCAGTCAGACAACAACAGATAATAATATTATCAGTGTCTCTTTGATTCCAGAGACACCTGAGCAGGATATCGTTACAAGTGGTAGTGCTGGCATTAGTCTTGACGGATTACGTGAACAAGAATGGTACAAGAAGTTAGTAGAAGACACCAAAGAATATAATTCATATTATTCGGACGGTGACAAAGGCGGCGCCAAGAATATTTGGTTCTCCACTTCTATTCAAGGAAATGGAGATAAGGAGATTGCTATGGTAAGATCCCTTAAAAATCTGGGATCAGAAAAAGGATACATAATCATGCTTGTGTTGAAAAACACACTGCTGGAGGAATCTTTTGCAAGTGTGAAGCTGGGAGATGGCTCCCGTATTCAACTAGTATCTCCTGAAGGTACAGTTGTAGCTTCTTCTAATTCGATAGACGATGGAAAGCCATCCGAGTTTTCTTTTATCAAAGAGAGTAAGAAAAATAATAATAGCCTAGAAGCTAAAGATCCAAACGGAAAAGAAATTCTGGCGGTATTTAATCCGATGATACGGGCGGATTGGAAGCTATCAGGCGTAGTGCCTACAGACGAGCTAGTGAAGGAAGCCCGTCCGATTCTGTTGACGACGTTTATTACAGCTGCTGGCGCAGCACTGCTTGCGATATTGATCGGGATTTGGATGGTTCGTATGATTGCTCGCCCTCTGGCACGATTGAAGGATCTTATGGTTCAAGGTGCAAGCGGAGATTTAAGTGTACGTACAGAATATGTGTCTAAGGATGAGATTGGACAACTATCAGCCTCCTTTAACTTGATGATGGAGCGTATCACTGAGCTTGTATCGCAAACTAGAGAAACTGCTCGAGATGTGCTAGAGACCGCTGGCGAGCTTGGAGAAGCTTCGCGTAAGACTGCTATTTCCGCGAAGGAAATAGCAGCCGCTACGGAAGAAATTGCTGGAGGAGCAGGCAGTCTGGCACTTGAAGCTGAACGTGGTAATGAGCTTACAGATGTGATAGCTACGCAAATGCAGACCGTGATTAGTGCCAATAGTGAGATGGATGAGGCAGCACGCGGGGTTGGAGAAGCTAGTGCTCAAGGTGCCAAGCAATTAACGGATTTACTGGATCAGACTAGCCGTACTGGGGAAAAGACAGGTGCGCTTGTAGAACGTGTTAACAATTTGAAAGAAACAGTATTCTCAGTGATTAAGGTGCTGGATGTGATGAAGAGTATCACACAGCAGACGAATATTTTATCATTGAATGCGACGATAGAAGCCGCACGTGCAGGCGAAGCTGGCAAGGGCTTTATGGTGGTAGCAGGTGAGGTAAGACAGCTTGCCGACCAATCGAAGCAGTCTATTGCTCTTGTTGCTGGAATCACCGACAAGATCATAACGGAAATGAACGAAACGGAAGCTGTATTATCTGAAGTGGCACCTCTCTTTAAAGAGCAAATAAGCGCAGTGAAGAGCACGAGCGATATCTTTGTATCCGTAAAAGGACAGATGGATGAGTTCATTACTAGTCTGGAATCGGTGACAACAGCGATCAGTAGCTTGAATCATTCACAGGTTGTGTTGTCGGAAGCAATGGGTAACGTAAGTGCTGTAGCTGAGCAATCATCAGCGACTTCCGAAGAAGTGGCTTCACTCAGTAATGAACAGCAAAGTGTAAGTGATCAACTCGTTTCATTGTCAGGTAAGCTGGAAAGTGCTTCAGGACAGTTAAAGGACAAACTGTCATTATTCACGATAAAATAAGTGGGTCCCTAACTAATTTTTTATGATTTACATAACAAAACCGCTTCTTCGTTATGAGGAAGCGGTTTTGTTATTGTGTAAAGAAGGACTTCCCCGTATAATAATTTTGTTAGGTAAATAATAATAACAAGTTAGGTAAAAAAGGGTTAAGGAGAAGGACCGTATGAAAGGTAAACGCATCTTTGGCTGGTGGTCCGTTATCGGGGACATGAGTATGGAACGCAAGCTGCTCCTCGTCTTTTTAATAATTATTACCCTTCCGCTTACCTTCATTAGTGTGTTTACTTATAAGAGTTATTCAGAATCTATTCAGGGCAATACCATTGCTTATTCTGAGAAGCTAATTGATCAAATGATGGATGGAGTAGATGATTATATCGAAGATATGAAGCGTATTTCATCTATGCCAGCCTATGTGAACGATATTAAACAAAATTTAATTCGTTCGAACCACTATCATGAGCAGAAAGAGATCATGGGTGGCGAATCAGGCAGTGCTACATTGTTACCCGGAGATTTTGATTTACTGTTGTCCATTCAGCGGGGCATAGAAGGCAACATTTCATTTATTAACAATATTAAGCGAGGCGCGAACACGGTTTATATTTTTGACGCGCATGGGAATGGTTATTATTCTGCCAAGGATGGTGGAGTACGGCTCGACCTCGATCAAAGCTATAAGTACTGGAGTCAGCAGACGAAGGATTCCAGCGGAGAGGCCCTTTTGTTTGGTACCCAATCATTTACGAGTAATTTGCAGAGCACTCGATATGCTTTTACCGTTGTTCGCAAAATCGTGGATGGTTTGTTAAATCCGATTGGGCTGATCGCGGTTGAAGCGAATATTAGCAATTTGGAGAATCGGGTTACGGAGCTGGATAAAGTAACACATGGCAAATCTTTGATCGTTGATGAGATGGGGATGGTCGTGTACGACAGTGACAAAAAACTTCTTGCCACGGATGTATCTGATTCAGAGCTATTCAAAAGGGTCGATGGGAAATCCGGGAGTTTCTATGATTCAGTCAACGGAAAAGATTTTCTAAATATTTACTCAAGCTCTAACAAGACCAATTGGAAGGCCATTATTTCGATTCCTGTAGATGTGTTAATGCGGGATGTGAAGGTAACCCGTAATACAACGCTCGCTGCTACATTAAGTATCATAGTACTTGCGTTAATTATCTCCATTATCCTTTCCTTTGCACTCACTAAATCACTATCGCAGATGATTCAACTGATGAAAAAGGTTCAGGGCGGCGATCTAGATGTGATGTTTAGGGTTAGACGGCGTGACGAGATTGGTCTGCTCGGGCATCAGTTTAATCGAATGCTGGCTCGGATCAGGCAGTTAATTCAGGATATCTACCGAATTGAAGAACAGAAGAAGGAAGCGGAGCTTCACGCACTGCAGAGTCAGATTAATCCTCATTTTATCTATAATACGCTGGAGTCGATCCGAATGACCGCTGAGCTCAATGATGATATTGAAGCTGCGGACATGATCTCAATTTTAGGTAAACTGCTACGGTATAGTACAAGTGATTTGAGCGGCAAAACGACAATGAAGCAAGAGCTTGGATATGTACGCAATTATGTTGAGCTGCTGAACTGTCGCTACCCTAATCGTTTCGTACTCGAGATCGACGTACCGAAGGAGTTAGATAATTACTCTATTATCAAGCTGGTCTTCCAGCCGATCATAGAGAATGCTGCTTATCATGGCTTGGATGATAATAAACCACAAATGCATTTAAGTATCCGTTGTGAGATGACTGAGCAAATGCTGTTCTTTCATATTAAGGACGATGGCTGTGGAATGGATAAGATCACTTTGGAGAGATTGAACGATGGGCTGCAGAAAGAAAGTCCTCCTAAGAAAAGTATCAATGGGGGCATTGGTATGAAAAATATACAGCAGCGAGTGCGCCTTCATTATGGAGCGGCTTTTGGAATTGAGGTATATAGTGAGCTTGGACAAGGGACGGATGTTATTTTGTCACTGCCGTTGCTGGAACCGGAAATGATTAGATTATCTGACTGAAATAAGAGGAGGCTGTCCGTTGATGGGGATGAGATTACACTGGACTACGCGTACCATACTGCTGCTTCTCATTTTGTTATCGATTAGTGGCTGTGAGAACAACACCAAGCAGACGGAATCTACAGTGCCTCCAGTTGGAAACGAGGTGAAGTCTGACTTATCCGGCACCATAGTCATGATGACCAATCGAATAGATCTGATTGAGAACGGAACCTTTCAAGGGTACGCAGACCAATTTAAGCAAAAGTACCCCGAAGCGAATGTTGAATTTGAAGGTTTATCCAATTACGCAACGGACATTCTGGTAAGACTGTCCACCAAGGACGCCGGAGATGTACTTTTGCTTCCTGTGAATCTACCATCAAAGGAACTGGATTATTTTTTCGAACCGTTGGATGAAGAAACTTCGGCTAGTGAGCGCTTCACTTCTTTTGCTACTTATGATGGTAAGCGATATGGGCTATCTACGGGAACTACCACGGTAGGGATTGTCTATAATAAAAGGTCCTTTGAAAAAGCAGGAATTACCGCAGTTCCACAGACACTGGATCAATTCTACGAAGCTTGCGCTAAATTAAAAGAGGCTGGAATTATCCCGCTGTATATGAATTATGGAGCCGTCTGGCCACTGCGTGAATGGGGAAATAGTCTGGTCAATTATATGACAGGCAACCCTGAGTATCTAAATAATATGGTAAATGAGGATAGTCCATGGCAGCTTGATAATGAGTGGGGGAAATCCATTTCCATTGCTCGAACCTTAATTGCTAAAGGTTATGTAGAGAATGAACTCTTCTCGAACAATTGGGAGATCTCTAAGACTAGACTCGCTAAAGGTCAAGCTGGCATGTATTTACTTGGAAATTGGGCGGTTGGTCAAGTGCTTGATGTGGGGGCTTCACCAGATGATATCGGATTCTTCCCATTTCCTTATGATAATAGCAGTACTCACTATGCACCGATCAATCCGGACTGGTTCGTGGGTGTTAGCAAATACAGTAAGAATAAAGAGCTTGCTATGGCTTGGTTGAATTTTTTTGTAAAAGAGACTTCGTATTCAGATGATTGGGGATTCCTTCCTGCTGATGGTAGTCTGAACCCTTTTTTGCCGCAGTACCGTGAATTTTTATCTTATGAACCTAAGCTGGTTTATGGCACGGTACAAAGTGATGCGTTCATCGATCTGGCAAATGGAGCTAAGCTGTCTTTTTGGTCCGGAGATTATATTCAAGAGTTACTTGCTGCGCCTGATTTACAAAAGTCTTTTGACGAATTAAATGCAAAATGGACGGAAGCGCGGGTAGCTACACAGGTAACTTCTCAGCCTTAACTTTAGTTTAACATTAATTTTATTACAATCTCTGGAGGTTTTAATATGGCTAAAAAGGTCACCATGCAAAAAATAGCTGATCATCTCGGTGTATCCAAATTTGTTGTCTCCAAGTCACTATCTGGTAAAGCTGGAGTTAATGAGACGACCAGAGAACGAGTGATTCAAGCGGCATCGCAGTTAGGCTATTTTACGCAAAAAAATGCTTTTGTCCAAGGTGTCAAACGGACTCCTCCGGTAGGGGGGAGTGATCGGAATAAGCAATCTGTGCTTGTATTAATGCCGAATATCCGCTCGCAAACTCAGGATTCCTTGTATTGGGGGAAAATTGTGGACGGTATTGCCCTTGCGCTGGATCAAGAAGGACTTGGAATGGTGATCATCTCTGAGAATCGTGCGGATAATTTCGTGAATATCTTGAACCCAAGCGGGATTCTTGGTTTGGTAGGTGTGGGTGAAATCTCCACTTCTTTACTACTTGAGGTACATCGCATCGGTCTGCCGATGGTGTTGATTGACCATGAAGATCCATTAATTCCAAGTGATACTGTATTCGCGAACAATGTGGATTCCATGGCTCGACTTACTAATCATTTGATGGGGACAGGCCATACACAAATGCATTTTATCGGAAATATTGGATTTTCACGCAGTTTTCGGGATCGGTGGATTGGCTTCCGGAGTGCGCTGGAGGAGAGTGGGATAAGACTGCCTTTGGAAGATGATGCGAATCTCTTTTTAGAAGGGGTGGAGGAAGATGTATTCCAAGAGGATTTTAAAAATTGGGTGATGAAGCGGAAAAAAGCTAAGACACTCCCAACCGCCTTGGTCTGCGCCAATGACAAAACAGCACTTACGGTCAGTGATATCCTGAAGGCAGAAGGTCTCAATATTCCAGGGGATATCTCGGTCACGGGCTTTGATAATATTGAGGATGCCTCAAGAGGCGTTCCGCCGCTTACTACTGTACATGTCCCTAAAGAAGCGATGGGCCGGGCGGCAGTGGAGAAACTGCTAAGTCGGATTGGGCATCCCTCTGCACCACTGGAGAAGATCCTGATTGCAGCAGACATAGTGCATCGTGATTCTGTGGATATACCGAGAGACTAGAAATCAGCCGATTAAAAATAATTGAAAGCCATGGAATTTTGGTTAGGGGGAATTCAGTTATGTCAGAAGCAGTTGCAATACCTAAGATCGAAGGCGAAAATATTCATCTGCGTGGTGTAGGAGAGTCCGATCTGGAGGCCTATTACGAATTTTTACTTGATGATGAGATGGGTCGTCTAACAGGGTCGCAAGGGGAAATCTCTCGCGAGCAAACTTCGGCATGGATTCGAAAGATTAGTGTTCCAGCTGAGGATCGTGTGGATCTTATGATTATCGTCAAGGAAACGGATGAGCTTATTGGAGAAGTGGTTTTGAACGAAATAGATCCGGACAACCGTAGCGCAAATATTCGAATTGGGATTCGTAGTCATGAACATAGAGGGAAGGGTTACGGTACTGAGGCTATGACTCAAATGCTGCGATATGGCTTTGAAGCCTTGAAGCTGCATCGTATCCATCTGGGTGTATATCCTTTTAATCCAAGAGCCATTCATGTCTATGAGAAGCTTGGTTTCAAGCACGATGGTGTAGAGAGGGATGCTCTTTATGTAGACGGAGAATTTCATAACATGATTCTGATGTCTATGCTGGAGGATGAATATCGGGCTTTGTACAATTAAAAAAAGTGAACCTATGGTGAGGAAGACGCTGCGTAAATTCCTCACCAGATTCACTTTAAATATTATTCGGTAATATTTCCAGCCATTTTGAGACGTTTGGCAATTTCTTTAAAGTCTTCGGGGGAGATTCCTGGGGCGAACTCCTCTTCGACAGCAGGAGCTACGGGGATCGGGAAGCCTTTAGGTGCTCCCTTAATGACTTCAAGCGGGAGGTTATCCTCTGGGTGGGTTCCCTTCCAAATCTGATCGATGGCGCCGAAGTCACTGTCACTCCAGGTGTACAGCTTTGTATGCACACCCTTCTCCTCATATTTCTTCGCTTCACTAAACGATTTGTTATTTAACGAAGGAACCGGCACGAGTTTCGTTACATTAACACCTGTTGCGATTTCGATGGCTTTGGCATAAGCGACCACATGGACACCACCGCGCACTAAGAGAAATCCGACTACAGCGCGTGCAGCTGGATGGTCCGTCATTTCGTAAACTTTCATTTTATGTGTTCTGGCTCCACATTCGAGGAAGAAGTTATGTAGCAGATCTTCCACTAGGTTGCCGCTATTAAATACATTTGCTCCGGTCCATGGATTCCCCGTTGAATCAAAAGGCATAGCACCTTGAGCCCCCGCCAGAAAGTGATAGGATAAACGCGCATCTTTTACGGACCCTAGAGGGGTGGAATCTGGCTCTTTATAACTAGTTGACCCTCGAAGGCATTTGTTGATGGCATGCGAAACTAGCTCCACATGGCCTAGCTCTTCCGCTGTTATACTCATCACCAAATCATAAAAGGGTTTCAGTTTGTCTTTTGAACGGAAATTAAAGGATTGATAGAGATAATTGTTAAGGGTCGACATTTCTCCGAACTTTCCGCCAAGCAGTTCTTGTATAGCGGCAGCAGCATTGGGATCTGGCTTCTCAACTTCAGGAATTTCGATCATGATCTCATCCATACGTTTGAACATTTATATCTCAGCCTCCTTGGAGTTAGGGGATTACTGAGCTATTTTGAGCTTAATCTATAGGAATTAATCATTAAACGGCTAAAAAGTATGGATATTTATCTACAATAAGGGAGTATCCATGAACAGATTTACAAGTCGAAAGAGCATTAGTAAACACTATCAAATACCCATAGTAACGTGCTAGGGGACACAGAATGATCAAAAACGCAGAGCAGCGACCCTCCATTAAGGAGAATCGCTGCTCTGTTGATTTTTAAGGACTCTGAACTCTTATTTACAGCGCTAAATTACGATCGATGAGGGCGATACGTTGCTCTACACAAGCATAAGAGCGGAGTGGATCTTCTGGTGTGTTCAGTACGTAATCTAACATTTGATCAACCGTAGTTGTTGCTACATGGATGCGGGTGTCGGAGGAAGCGTAGTAGATATAGATCTCACCGTTATCGCGTGCAATTACACCGTTACAGAATACAACGTTGGAGACATCACCGACACGTTCTTCACCGTCTGGTGCGATGAAATGACCACCTGGTGAATGTGTGACTTTGTTTGGCTCCTCCAGACCAGATAAAAAGGCATAGAGGACGTATCTAAGCCCAGCGGCAGTGTTTCGCACACCGTGTGCGATATGCAACCAGCCTTTTGGTGTTTTGATTGGAGCTGGACCTTGGCCATTCTTAACTTCCTTGATGGTATGGTAGTGGCGCTCATCCATGATTGTCTCACTTGTAATCACGGCATCCTCAATCGTATCCGAGAGTCCCCAGCCAATACCGCCACCGGAGCCTGCATCAATAAAGCCATCCTGTGGGCGAGTGTAGAAGGCGTATTTTCCATCCACAAATTCAGGGTGGAGCACGACATTGCGCTGTTGAGCAGAACCTGTCTTAAGATCGGCCAGACGTTCCCAGGTCTTCAGATCCTTTGTGCGAACTATACCACATTGTGCTACTGCACTGGAAAGGTCACCGTGTGGGGCGTCTGAATCTTTGCGTTCTGTACAAAAGAGGCCATAGATCCAGCCATCTTCATGACTTACTAAGCGCATGTCGTAAACGTTGATATCCGGAACTTCTGTCTCAGGCAACACGACTGGATGATCCCAGAAGCGGAAGCCGTCTACGCCATTGTCGCTTTCTGCTACAGCAAAAAAAGATTTGCGGTCATTGCCCTCAACACGAGCAACGAGATAGAATTTGTCGTTCAGTGCAATGGCACCCGGGTTGAAAACGCCGTTGACGCCGATTCTTTCAGCGAAGTAAGGATTGGTGTCAGGGTTGAAGTCGTAACGCCAGATTAGAGGAGCGTGCTCAGCGGTAAGCAGTGGATAAGCATAACGGTCATAAATACCGTTTCCATAAGGAAGCTTTTCATTTTTACGGGTGATCAGCGCTTCATAACGTTCTGTTAATTGTTGTTTGCGTTCATGAAATAACGATGACATTATACAGTCTCCTTTAGGGTTGAATTCAGTCGTGCGATCATTTCGAAGCAGGCTCTGCTGTTATGATAAGGGCATTTCCAGGCACTAACCTTGGTTGCGTGAGGGAGGGGCAGATGGTTCTCGTCCACGCCCCAGTACCATTCGCCTTGTTTGTGATCCACCATATATTTATCGATAAAAGTCCAGGAGGCTTGGGCAGCCTCGTTAAATTTGCTGTCACCGGTCAGCTGATAAGCATTATAGAATCCAACAACCGCCTCCGCTTGCGGCCACCAATCTTTATCTTTGCTTAGCAATCCGCTCGGATCAGCTTCATTCCATATCCCGCCATCGGTATCTATACCTTCTGCAAGAACAGCTTCTGCCATGGAGATAGCGACGGTTCGAACACGCTGTAGCAGCTTTTCTTCGCCAAGTATTTCTGCGGCTTCCACAAGCAGCCAGCTGCCTTCGATATCATGTCCATAGGAGATAATATCTGACTTTACATTCCATGCCTCATCTAAGAAAAGATGAAAATGCTTGCCTTCGTTATCAATGATATGGTCCAGCATCGTTTCGATTAGCTCAGCCAGCGTACTCGCCAACTCCTCTGACTTCCATACTCGATAGAGACCGGTATACGCTTCCAGAACATGCAGATGGGTATTCATAGATTTTTTTTCATTCAAGTCCTTGCTGCTAAGACTGAGGTTATCCGTGATTTGCCATTCCCGAGATAAAGCTTCAACATAACCTTTATAAGTTGAATCATAGCCATATTTCTCAACAAGCCGGAATATTTGAATGGCCTCATCTAACACCTCAGGCCGTCCAGTCACGTGGTAGAATTCAGCCAATGCGTAGATAGCAAAAGCTTGGCCGTAGATCTGTTTTTTCTCCTGAGAAGGTTTGCCTTCAGCATTCACCATCCAGTATAATCCGCCATACTCCTTATCGATGAAATGATCCATCAAATAGGCATAGGCACGCTCTGCCATGGCCAGATATTCTATCTTGCCGTAGTTCCGGTAAGCGCTGGCAAAGGACCAAAGAATACGGGCATTAAGCACAAGGCTTTTCTCCGCGTCAGGTGCAATGTTCAGCTGATTGTCGATTTCACCAACAAAACCGCCATTGATTTCGTCCTTCGTCTGTTTCATCCAAAAACTAAGAATATTACCCTGTAGCTCATCCTCAAGCTGGGTCAACCATAATTCTGGTGAAATAATCATTGGTAAGTAGTCACTCCTCACATTACTTATTGATTTTCGAGGTGAAGTATTCGTTGATGATCCCAGCGGCTTGTTTGCCATACATACAATAATCATCATTGTGTTCTGCTTCATGAATTGGATAAAGATGAGTAGGCCAATCCCAAAGCATAAAGCCCTGAACCCAATCTCTGCGCTCACAGCCTTGAAACATTGCCTGATAGAATTTGCTTTGTTCTGCTTGACTTGGTTCACCCTTCAAGGTCCAATCATTAGGGATCGCCGCACTCCCGCTTCGGCTTGGGCAACCCGCTTCCATGAAAAAGAATGGCTTATTCTGTGATCTCACCACATGCTCAATCCGGTCGAGCTGAGCTTCCCAATCGTTGGCTGGATAATATCCACTTGAAGAAATTACATCGAGCGCATCCCACCAGGTCACGTTATCCTCCTGATACTTATCGCAATTATAAGTAAGAATTCCTGAGTAAACCTTCCGAACCTCGGCAATAAGCGTACGCCATTCGGTTTCTCGTCTATCCGTTTGTACAAGCTCGCAGCCGATACAGAACATCTCACAGCCTGTTTCTTCAGCAATAGCAGCATAATGCAGAATAAATTTAGTATAAGAGCTGAACCACTCCGACCATTTAGGCTCGCAAGGAACATCCTTATCGAAAAAGTTAATGTGAGCACGCCAAGTTCCGTCCGCGCAATTAACGATCGGCTTCAGGCATACCTTTAGCTGCAGTGACTTCGCTTTACTGATGGACTGTTTCACTTCTTCGTCGGTAACGGTTGGCGCCTCCCAGTAGGGAATTTCCGTAGAATGAGCGGTAGCTTGAAGCGCACTAAAGGCAATGGCCGTCCAGTTCGCTCCAGTGACTGAAGACATGAGTTCCATCGAACGTTCCGCTTCTTCCGTTTTCCATGAACCGCGTGTACCCGAGAAGCCCCAGGTTATACCTGCAATGTATTCGTTGTTAAATACCATCGAGAATCCCCACCTTACATTGAAAATAGAAAAGAGAATAATTAGTAAAATAATTTTGTTATATAGTTATTATTAATTTGTTAGTTTATAATAACAACTTAATTTAGTTATATACTTTTTCTAAGATGATTTCAAGGACAATTTATAGTTGCAGCTGGGAAATTAGAATAACTTTCGTTATAGTAAATACAAGACTATAAAAGAGTGTAATCGTACATTGACGTAATACATAGGAAGAATTCTATTCGTGATGATGGAGCAATCATAATAACTGGCAGATACAACTGGAGGGAAGTGCTCAAATGATAAATGTTATGATTGCGGACGACGAGGAGGTCATTCGCAGGGGGCTCGAAAAAATCACATCCAGGATGGAGCTAGATGTACATGTAATTGGATCCTACGGTAACGGGGTGGAAGCCTGGGAGCATTTTGAAAAGTTATCCCGAGATGACATTGATCTGCTTATTACAGATATCAAAATGCCTAGAATGGATGGCTTTATGTTGATTGAACAGGTTAGAGGACATATGGAGGATATACCTATTGCCGTTCTTAGCGGTTTTAGTGAATTTGAATATGCCCGCCGAGCAATCCGCCATGGGGTGATGGATTATTTACTAAAACCTATTGATAAGACTCAGCTATATGAATTGCTCAAGAGAGTAGAGGATACAAAGAAAAAGAACGTCACAGAGCAGGAGGAGATGTTCTCTCAAGCGGCAGATGGTGGTGAGCATTACGTAGTTGAACAGACTAAAAGCATACTGGAGAGGGAGTATGATCAGAACTTCGAACTTGAGCGTTTGGCGGAGACCGTCGGTATGAATGCGAGCTACCTCAGCCGGTTGTTCAAAATAAAGACGGGGCAAACCATCACCGACTATCTAATTCGAATTCGTATTACTAAGGCGAAAGAATTGCTGATCGAGCATCCCGACTTAAAAAATTATGAAATTGCCGATAAGGTTGGCTATAGTGATCCGGTTTATTTTAATAAATTGTTCAAGAAAATGTGTGGTATGACACCTAAGGATTATAAAAGTGGCTGTAAATTACCGAAAATGGAACGTGAGTTTTAGTCCTATATAGGAAGCTATTATTTAGGAGAGCGATAAGCTCTCTTTTTTTGTGGTTATTTTCAATAAATTAGATAATAAAAACACCATAACAAAAACAAAAATAACAAATACAAGACCAGAAAAAGCAATTCAAACCATCGTTTTGCGTTAAAAATAGATCTATAATGAGTTTGTAAGCGATATCATCACTTTTTTTTAAGAGTATTTCAGTGATTTTGATAATAGTGATTACTCTATTAAATTGATGGTGATGATAAAAGTTATTATTTTTGTTATTAAACCAAATTAGAGTCGAATTGAAGAGAGGGGTCGTAAAAGCATGAAAAAAGGCAAAACAATGATGGGCTTGATGGCACTGACACTTATGGCAGGATTGTTTAGCGGTTGTTCCTCAAACAACAACACCAACAATGAAGGTGCTAAAAACACAGGAAGCAATGGATCCTCAACAGAGGCGACGGCAGCTCCGGCTGATGATGCAGCAGCCAAGGATATTAAAGGGGATATCACGGTCATTACGCAAAGAACGGATATTGTTGATACCGTATTCAAAGAGTATGCGGCTAAGTTCAATGAGAAATATCCTGATGTAAAGGTAAACTTTGAAGCGCTTGCTACTTACGAAGATCAAATTAAAATTCGCATGAGCACTAGTGACTATGGCGACGTTCTGTTGTTACCTACAAGCATAGCTATTAAAGATATTCCCGATTTCTTCGAACCACTGGGTACACTCGAAGATATGCAAAAACAATATACAGGTGTGGAAGAACGAGCAGTAGACGGAATGGCTTACGGAATTCCAATGACCATCAACTTTAACGGTATTATTTACAACAAACAAGTCTTTAAAGATGCTGGGATTACAGAGGTTCCAAGAACGCCTGAACAATTCTTAACTGCTCTGCAATCTGTTAAAGATAAAACGAAAGCTGTGCCTCTGTACACAAACTACGCAGCTGGCTGGACATTGACCCAATGGGAAGCGGATTTGGCTACAGTAGCTGGTAACCGTGATTATGTGAACATTGGTCAAGTGGCTAGCGACGATAACTATGTTCCAGGCCAACCTCACTATGAACTGTACAAAATCCTGTATGATGCAGCACAAAAAGGTTTGATTGAAGAAGATCCAACGACTACAGACTGGGAATCTTCCAAAGCGGATCTGGCTAACGGAAAAATCGGCACGATGGTTCTTGGATCTTGGGCAATCGGTCAAATCAAAGGTTTAGCAACGAATCCAGATGATGTCGGCTTTATGCCATTCCCTACGAATGCAGATAAAATCCTTGTACCACTTGCTGGTGACTACAATCTGGGTGTCAGCGTTCATAGTAAAAACAAAGAAGCTGCTAGAGCTTGGGTGGATTGGTTCATTAACGAATCTGGCTACCCAACGACTGAAGGTGGCGGTATGAGCCCGGCTATCGGTGCAGAGCTTCCAGAAATTCTGAAACAATATGAAGGCACTGAAGTAACCTTTGATACACTTGCAGCTGCTAAAGCCGGCGAAGAAGGCTGGTCTGATGAAATCGACAAACAAGCCGAAATCGGTGCTTGGCAACCAGATTTCAAGAAACGGATTATTGAAGCCGCAATTGGCAACAGAAAAGAATCCTATGATGACATCATGAAGGACCTCAACGACAAGTGGAAAGCCGCTCGCGCTAAAGTCACAGCACAGTAAACAACTATAAGCTTTCTTAAATGCTATAGGCGGTAGTGGATGTGGGAGGGGATATGCGAACGGGCATTTCCCCCTTCACATTTAAACGAGTCATAAATAAATGAGGATGCTTTTCTGGAGGTGTATCGGGTGTTCAAGTTTTCGAATTTGAGTTACAAAAATCAACGGATTGCCATCATATGCTTGTTCTCATTAGTGCCGATCGTATTACTACTCACATTTGCTTATTATCCAGTAATCAGTATGTTTCGGTACAGCTTCACCAGCTGGAATGGCCTAAGTAAAAACATGGAGTACGTTGGGTTAGAAAACTACAAAACCATTTTTACGAAACCGGAGTATTTTTCCGTATTTAAGGTCAGCTTGTATTATTTCTTCACTACCTTTATTCAGATGGCACTTGCTTTGTATTTTGCAACCATTCTGAGCTTTAGTGTTCGCATGAAAAATTTATTCAAAGGGATTTTGTTCTTCCCAACCTTGCTAAACGGTGTAGCGATCGGCTTTATCTTTCTGTTCTTTTTCAAACCAGATGGAACGCTAGATACGATTCTTAACCTGCTCGGACTCAGCGGTTTACAGCAGAAGTGGCTGCTCAATCCGAATTTGATTAACTTCTCGCTCGCAGGTGCGTCACTGTGGAGATACATGGGGATGAACTTTCTGATCTTCCTTGGGGCTATTTCCTCGATCGGTTCGGATATTTATGAAGCTGCTGAGATTGATGGTGCAAACAGATGGCATCAGTTTATGCATATTATTTTGCCAAGTATTAAACGTATTCTGCAATTGAACCTGATTCTTGCGGTCAGTGGCGCTATTGGTGTGTTTGAAATTCCATACGTCATGACAGGCGGATCTAACGGAAGTAGCACATTTGTCATTCAGACGGTCGATGTAGCGTTCAAATATAGCAAAGTTGGATTAGCGTCAGCGATGGCCGTAGTTTTGCTGGGTATCGTTATAGTAGTTACTATTTTGCAGCGCGTTCTGATCAAGGAGGAGAAATAAACTATGCATTCTGTAAAATATACCACTGCTAGTATATTCAAATATCTCACCTTGATTTTGGGAGCACTTGCAGCATTGATACCTATCGTAGTTGTATTTTTTGCCTCATTAAAAACAGGGCCGGAATACGCTTCAACCGGACCGTTAACGCTGCCAGAGAATTGGCTGAATTTCTCCAACTACACTAAGGCTTTTGTTGATGGCAAAATGCTTCTAGGATTTAAAAACACTGTCATTATCGTTGTGATCTCTATCCTGGGTGCAACGCTGACGGGTTCGATGATGGCATATATTTTATCCCGTTTCAAATTTAAAGGCAGTAAAGTTCTCATCAGTATGTTTCTGATTGCTACCCTGATTCCGGGTGTTACAACGCAAGTGGCAACCTTCCAAATCATCAATCACTTGGGCCTGTTTAATACTAGATGGGCACCCATCGTGATGTACCTCGGTACGGATATTATCGCTGTATATATTTTCATGCAGTTCCTGGATTCGATTTCCGAGTCACTGGATGAATCCGCGATGCTGGACGGGGCTTCGTATTGGACGATTTATTGGAGAATTATTTTGCCACTGCTGAAACCGGCGATTGTAACAGTAATTATTGTGAAGGGCGTAAATATTTATAACGATTTTTACACTCCTTTCCTATATATGCCGAAAACAGATCTCCAAACGATCTCCACAGCACTCTTTAAGTTTAAAGGTCCATATGGATCGCAGTGGGAAGTAATATGTGCGGCGATTATGATCGCGATTATTCCGACATTGGTTGTGTTTACCGCGTTGCAAAAGTATATCTACAATGGATTTTCACAAGGTTCCGTTAAGTAAGCTTAGTAGTAGATTTCATAGCAGTAATAGATAAAATAGCATACTGAAAAGTTGCATACATTTGGAGGGAATACTAATGAGTGAAGTGAAATTGGTTGGAGCAAGTGCGATTAACATCCCGAACATGCCTTGGCAGGATAAGCCTGCTGGCTATGAGAATCCGATTTGGAGACATAATGATAACCCGGTTATCAAAAGAAATCCTGCAAAAGGAGTAGCCCGTATTTTTAATAGTGCGGTTACTGCGTTTGAAGGTAGTTTTATCGGAGTATTTCGTGTAGAAGATAACACAACGCGTCCGCATTTGCGCATGGGACATAGTGTTGACGGTCTAGATTGGAAAATCGATGATGAGCCGATCCGATTTATAGATGAAGAAGGTAACTCTTATCAGCCGCGTTATGCTTACGATCCACGTCTGGTTAAGGTCGAAGATACATTTTATATTATCTGGTGTACAGATTTTTACGGCGCAGCTATCGGTGTTGCTAAAACGCAAGATTTCAAAACATTTATCAACTTGGAAAATCCATTCCTGCCCTTCAACCGGAACGGTGTTTTGTTCCCTAGAAAAATCAATAATAACTTCGTGATGTTGTCCCGTCCAAGTGACAGCGGACATACACCATTCGGTGATGTATTCCTTAGTGAAAGCCCTGACTTTGTATTTTGGGGTAAACACCGCCATGTCATGAGTAAAGGTGGCCAAGGCTGGTGGCAAAGTGTCAAGATTGGCGGCGGACCTGCACCGATTGAAACTACAGAAGGCTGGTTGATGTTCTACCATGGCGTTACAGGAACCTGCAACGGTCTTGTATATAGCATGGGTGCAGTTATTTTGGATATTAACGAGCCTTCGAAAGTAAAATATCGCTCGAAAAATTTTGTGCTAACTCCTGAAGAATGGTATGAGGAAAGAGGTTTTGTGAATAACGTTCTGTTCCCATGTGCCACTCTGCATGATGCAGAAACGGGCCGTATCGCCATCTATTATGGCGCTGCTGACACTTATGTAGGCGTTGCATATACAACTGTTGATGAAATCGTCAACTATGTCATCGACACCCATGAAGAGGTTGGCGATGATGCGGGTTTAGGTAAAATTTAATAGGGTGAACAACCTTTGAGGAACAAGCTTTAGGTAGAGTGAAGTTGGGTAGATATTTGGTGGCTGAGCAGCGTTCGAAAAAAGTGTGCGGCGTGTAGTGTGCTGTATTTTGTGTGCTGGGTTCTGCACGTTGCGTGCTTTGTGTTATGTGGTTTGGGCTTTTCATTGCATTCTCTGCAATAGAAACTCTCGATTTCGTCTGAAAATAGAATCTATTGCACTCTCTGCAATGGATTTCCGCAAAAATCACTTTTATGCTCGGTTTCGCTCGAACTGATTGCACAAAGTGCAATAGAACAAAGACGGACACTCATATGGAGAGATTCTATTGCACAAAGTGCAGCCAAAGAGCAACGAGTGAGTACTATGAGCTCATTCATGAGACGCCAGTATGTCTAGGCTAAAGCCGCTAGTTGCACAAAGTGCACTTAAACTAACCAGTTTGGTGGTGTTTAGTGTAAATAGTTGCACATTGTACACTTATTTCAGGCGATTTTGCCCCGGAAACCCCGCTGTGAGCAATTTTAGTTGTATAGAGTGCAATTAAATGAACAACACAACATATTTAGCTGTAATAGTTGCACAAAGTGCAACTATCGAGCTCTTGTTAATAGTAGAAACTAACGGAAAACCCACATAAGCGGGTTTTCCGTTTCCATTGTTTTTTAAGTGAAAAAACCTTAAGGAGGACCTTAATATGGGAAACGACATGACATTGTCACAATTAAAAAAATATAACGGAAGCAGCCCAAAACCAGTCGACTTTGACGCATTTTGGGAGCGGGCTTTGCATGATCTGGACGCCCAGTCACTAGATTATGAACTAGAGCCTGCGGAGTTCGTCAGCGAGCTGGCGGAATGTTTTCATCTGTATTTTACCGGCGTTGGCGGAGCAAGAATCCATTGTAAATATGTAAGACCGAAGAAAAGGGGTTCAGAAAAAGGTTCTGGTGTCGTGATGTTTCATGGATATTCCTGTGACAGCGGGGATTGGATGGAGAAGGTGACTTATGCGGCACATGGGATTAGTGTCCTTGCGATGGATTGCCGGGGACAAGGCGGACTTTCCGAGGATAATCTTACAGTAAAAGGCACAACCATTCGTGGACATATTATTCGCGGCATTGACGATCCTAATCCGCACAACCTTTACTATCGTAATGTGTTTCTGGATACAGCGCAGACTGCTCGAATATTGATGTCTATGGAGGAAGTTGATCCAGCACGAGTAGGTGCTTTTGGTTTATCTCAAGGCGGAGCGCTTACTGTAGCTTGTGCAGCATTAGAGCCGCGTGTGAGCATGGCCGTTCCTGTGTATCCGTTTCTTTCAGATTATAGACGGGCTTGGGAGCTTGATATCACTACGTCAGCTTATGAGGAAATTAACTATTATTTCCGCTTTTTTGATCCTCATCATTTACGTGAGGACGAGATTTTTAATAGACTGGGTTACATCGATATTCAGAATCTCGCGGAGCGAATTCAAGCCAAAATGTTATGGGTTACAGGGTTATCCGATGTGATTTGTCCACCTTCAACGCAGTTTGCCGCGTACAACAAAGTACTAGCGCCCAAAGAGCTTATGGTTTATTATGAGTACGGTCATGAGTATTTGCCATATCTTTCCGATCGGGTGTTACAAATGTTCATGACCTTGTAAACGATAAGCCAGTAGGCATAACAGACGACAACGGTGGTGAATGATTAGATGAAAGTACAAGTGAAAAAAGAAAAAAGACGATTCCAGCTGCATCCATCCAAATCCATTGGGGTGCGGCTTTTTCTCATCTTCTTTGTTTCGACGATGGTGCTCGTGCTCTCTCTCGGCTACACTTCCTATTCCGTAGCTGAGCATACGATCGAGACGAATGCGCTGTCAGCCAATCAACAGACAGTCGTTCAAACCGCTGAGAAGTTTGATGTGGAATTGTTACGTTATGAGGATGGTCTAGGAAGAATCTTGTACGACAATGAAATTCAAAATGCACTCAAACAAGGGAATAATCCCACTACAAGTAATGAGGAACGTAAGGTACTATCTAACCAGATTAGTGCGCAGCTAAATGATTGGCTCACGGCATCAAACGGTGTGGAGGCCGTATACCTTATTCCGATGAATGAAGATTTTCCGATTTCTTCGGCGGGTACAAAAGATAGCGCTTTTATTGAGAGTTTCAGAGAATCCTCATGGTTTAAGCAGCTAGAGGAGAAGCCACAGAGTGTATGGATTCCACGTGAATTACAGGGCCAGGAAGGAAATACGTCAGGTGTTTTCCATTTGGCCAAATCGATTGCCGGTGATTCTAAAAGCTCAGGATACATAGTCATTAACGATATTAGAATTAGCGAATTAGAAAATCAGCTTCGTAAAGTGGATCTTGGAACAAGCTCCTACATGCAATTGCTAACGAATAAGGATGAATTGATTGCCTCCTCCCAGCAAGTGGGGACGGATACATATTTGAATCTGGGAGGGACGCTTCTGGGTGGTCTGCAGAATACAGCAGGCTCATTGCCAACAAAGGATGAGAAGGGGAAATCTATATTAGCTGTATACGGAACACTAGAAACCTCGGGATGGAGGTTACTTGGTGTTGTACCGGCTGAGAACTTGACGAAAGACGCGCTGCGTATTCTCAAGACTACTTATATTATTGTTGCTGTAGCTGCTGTTATCGCCATTTTAATAGGGTATTGGATGTTCAGAATGGTATCTCGACCGCTGACCAGACTTAAGAATTTGATGTCAGAGGGAGCCGAAGGGAATCTAGGGGTGCGTACGAATATCACCTCACGTGATGAGATCGGTCAGTTATCCAGTTCTTTTAACATGATGATGGAACGAATAACAGAGCTGGTTATCCATACGAATGAAACCGCTCGGAAGGTACTGGAAACCGCCGATGAGCTTAGCGGTGTTTCGCGCAAGACAGCTGATGCAGCTATGGATATTGCCGCGGCCACGGAAGAAATTGCGGGTGGTGCTGGCAGTTTAGCCTTGGAAGCTGATCGTGGCAATGAGTTGACGGGGCAAATTTCGGTACAGATGGATTTAGTCAATTCAGCTACTCACGAGATGGATCACACCGCACATAGCATCGGCGAACTCAGTGAGGAAGGCTTCAACAGGTTGAAAGAATTACTTAATGAGACGAATAGGACGGGCCTGAAGACGAATCAGCTTGTGTTGAAGGTTAACGAGCTGACAGAAGCGGCATCTTCCGTTATGAAGGTTCTTAATGTGATGCAAAATATTACTCAGCAGACGAATATCTTGTCTCTGAATGCCACCATTGAAGCAGCAAGAGCAGGCGAGGCCGGGCGAGGATTCATGGTGGTAGCCGATGAAATACGCCAGCTTGCAGATCAATCGAAAGAGTCTATCGCTGTTGTGGCAGAAATAACAGATACCGTTATGAGAGATATGAACGAGACGGTTGTGGTCCTTTCAGAAGTTGCACCGCTCTTTAATCAGCAAATGACTTCCGTGCAGAGTACTAGCGATATCTTCGTATCTGTGCAGGATCAGATGCAGCATTTTATCGCCCGTCTGAATGCTGTAACTGTGTCGATGGACAGCCTGAGTCAATCGCAAATGGTTCTATCCGATTCGATGAGCAACGTAAGCTCAATAGCTGAGGAATCATCAGCTGCCTCTCAAGAAGTTGCCTCACTTAGTGGAGAGCAACAAAGTGTAAGTGATCATTTGGTAGAGCTTTCTTTGAAGCTGGAGGATGCATCCTTGCAGTTAAAGGAGAAATTATCGAAATTCAGCGTGTAGGGTAGCCTTAACAGAATACTAAATTAAAGAACCGCTTATTCCTTTAGGAGAAGCGGTTCTTTGTTTTGAGCGGCATGTAGCGAGTATAAAATAATCCAGATGCATCTGAAGATAGTCTAGATAAGCCATCCCAAACCTCAAGCTATAATATGTCTATCAAATAGGGGGTGAACTGAAGAGATCTTTTTGTTAGACGGTATTGTTAGCGTTTACATATTTTACTGAGGAGGATGGCATGTTGACAAAATATAAAAACAGTTCAAGCCTAAAAGTTAAGAAAATGCCCATAGCTAGAAAGCTGGCCAGTAGCTTAGCAGTCGCTGCGTTGTTATTCTCATCTGTGAATCCAGGGGCGTTTGCCGCTGAAATTACAAATGTTCAAACGGTTGCGAGTTTTAAGGACGTAAGCGGGCATTGGGCGCAATCACCAATAGGAAAATGGGCGTCAAGCGGAATTATAAATGGATATACGGATGGAAGCTTCCTACCAAACGGAAAAGTAACTAGAGCAGAATTCGTGGCAGTGCTCAACCGATTATTCGGTTTTTCACAGCAAACAAGCAATAGCTTTAACGATATACCGAGCGGGAAATGGTATGCAGCTGATGTGCTGATCGCACGTCAAGCAGGTTACTTTGAAGGTTTTGCAGGTAATCTTGCGAAACCAGATAATTACTTAACGAGACAGGACGCTGCAACCATGCTGGCTCGTGTGTTCGAATTGAAACAGGCAGGGACGGCTTCTCTATCCTTCTCGGACGCTGCTTCTATAAGTGCTTATGCTGCTTCAGCGGTTGGCATCCTTACTCAAAAAGGGGCTATCAACGGGTATACGGATGGTACATTCAAACCAACGGGGTCCATAACACGTGCTGAGGTCATTAAGATTATTGATGGTATGGCAAAAGGATATTACAATGCTGCAGGTACTTATGATGCCACGGCGATCACGGGCTCTGCGCTAATTACTGCTTCAGGAGCAATCCTATCTGGTAGCAAAGTGAGTGGAGATTTATATTTAACCGCAGGTATCGGTAACGGAGAGGCTACACTTGATCAAGTAACCGTATCTGGAACCACGTTTGTAAGCGGCGGAGGAATAGACAGTATTCACTTGAAGAGTAGTACTTTGTCGGGTGTAACCATTAATAAGCAAGGCGGAAAGGTTCGAGTTGTAGCCGAAGGGTCCACTGCAATCCAATCTATGGAAATTTTAGTTCCTACCGTTATTGTAATCAATGATGGGGCGAAGGTGGGAACGATCACTATCCGGCCAGGAGCAGAGGGAACAATCATAACTGGTGGGAAAAATGTGACCAGTATCGTGGTACAAACTTCAGGTGTGATCATTGATGGTAAAGAGGTTGGCCAAGGAACAATTACTAATGATGGTAAAGATACTGCGGCTAAGCCAACTAGCAGTCCTGCTACTGGCGGCGGAGGGTCCGGGTCAGGCTCAAATAATGGAGGCAGTAGCACGAAATGGAGCCAAAGCGTTGTTGGTACGATTGGTACAGTGACCAATCCTGGTGGAGAAACCTTAGGATACTCAACACAATCAGGGGTAACTCTGTTAACCGTAGATGGGTTAGCATTTAAAGATTTGAATAAAAACGGCAAGCTCGACAAATATGAGGATTGGCGTCTTAGCACAGAAGTAAGAGCTAAGGATCTTGCTTCGCAAATGTCTGTGGAGCAAATTGCCGGACTTATGCTGTACAGTGGTCATCAATCCATACCAGCAGCCTCAGCTTCGGGATTCCGTGGGGGAACTTATGGTGGAAAACCGCTGGCGGAAAGCGGTGCATTGGCATCCGATCTAACAGACCAACAGAAAGTATTCCTGACAGAAGATAACTTGCGGCATGTATTGATTACTACGGTTGAGAGCCCTGAGGTGGCTGCCCGTTGGAATAACAATGCCCAAGCCTTAGTGGAGAAGATTGGGCTTGGTATTCCAGCTAATAACAGCTCGGACCCTCGTCATAGCACTGTAGCTAACGCAGAGTATAACGAAGGATCAGGTGGAGCGATCTCGATGTGGCCGCAGGCACTAGGTCTTGCTGCTTCCTTCGATGCCAATCTGACGAAGCAGTTCGGCGAAATTGCTTCTAAAGAGTACAGGGCGCTTGGCATCGCAACAGCTTTATCCCCTCAGGTGGATATGTCTTCGGAACCGCGCTGGACTCGTTTCAGCGGAACATTTGGTGAGGACTCTAAACTGGCTGCTGATATGGCAAGAGCCTATGTGGATGGTTTTCAGACTACACCGGGCAGCAGCGATGGATGGGGCAATGAGAGTGTGAATGCTATGGTCAAACATTGGCCAGGTGGGGGTTCCGGCGAGAGTGGCCGAGATGCACACTATGGGTATGGAAAGTATGCTGTTTATCCGGGAAATAACTTCGATGAGCATCTGATTCCTTTTACAAAAGGAGCATTTGACCTGGAAGGACCGACTGGAAAAGCCGCTGCAGTTATGCCGTATTATACAATCTCATTTAATCAGGATAAGGCGAATGGAGAGAATGTAGGGAACTCGTATAGTCCTTATGTAATCACCGATCTTTTACGGAATACGTATCATTACGACGGTGTAATCACAACAGACTGGGGAATCACAGGCGATGAAGGACCTGTTGAGTTATTTGGTAACCGCCCATGGGGTGTAGAAGAAAATTACACAGTTGCGGAACGTCACTATCGAATCATCATGGCTGGCGTTGACCAATTCGGTGGAAACAACGACTCCAAACCTATCATTGCAGCGTATCAAATAGGAATTGAGAAACAAGGCGAGAAGGTGATACGGACACGATTTGAAGAGTCAGCAGTACGACTACTTACTAATATTTTTAATGCAGGGCTATTTGAGAATCCATATCTTGATGTAGAGGAAACAAAAGCTACTGTGGGTAACAAGGAGTTTATGACAGAGGGTTATATGGCCCAGTTAAAGTCAGTCATTATGCTGAAAAACAAAGATAACCATGTACTTCCACTTAAAAAAGATGAGAAAGTTTATGTTCCAAAAACTTATGATGCAGCTACCAAATCGTATTCGTATCCTGTCAACATTGATCAGCTGAAGAAATACTTTAATGTGACGGATGATCCGGCTCAAGCGGACAGCGCGATTGTCTTTATCAAGAATCCGCAAACTGGCGCAGGCTACAGCAAAGCTGACGTAGATGCCGGAGGTAATGGGTATATCCCGATCAGCCTGCAGTATCGTCCATATACAGCGGAGTATGCACGTGAGACGAGTTTGGCTGGTGATGCACGAGATGTATTGAACCGTTCTTACAAGGGAAAGAAGACTACGGCATCCAATGAGTCTGATCTTGATCTGGTGCTTGATACCAAAAAAGTAATGGGAGATAAACCGGTAGTCGTTTCCCTAACGATGTCTAATCCAACGATTGTTGCTGAATTCGAAGATCGTGCGGATGCGATTATTGCGAACTTTGGCATTCAGAATCAAGCGATCTTCGATATTCTGGTAGGTGCATATGAACCATCGGCCCTTCTGCCTATGCAAATGCCTAAAGACATGAAGACGGTAGAGGAGCAGTATGAGGATGTATCCCATGATATGAAAGTCTATGTAGATTCTGAAGGGAATGCTTATGACTTTGCCTTCGGGATGAACTGGAGCGGCGTAATTAACGATGCCCGGACAGCGAAATACAAAAAAGCTGTTGATCCCGGAACTGAACCTGAAGAAGGACTCGTTGCTGCTCCAACAGCTTCTATCCCGTCAGGAACTTATTATGGAGCTCAGACGGTAATGTTGACTGCTCTGAGTGGCGCAACCATCTTCTATACTACCGATGGATCTACACCTGCAGCATCAGTAATGAATACGACCAAGCAGTATAATTCACGGTCTGGAATCAGTATTACGGCCTCCTCAATAGTAAAGGCATTAACGGTTAAAGACGGCAAGACAAGTAAAGTTGCTGAATTCAATTATGTAATTGGAGCAGCATTGCCTACTGCTTTTCCAGAGCCTGGTGTATATAAGAGTGGCCCTAAGGTTACGCTCACCTCAACATCCGGCGCTACAATTTATTACACACTTGACGGCAGTACACCAACTGAAAACAGTACCGTATATCAAGGGCCCATTACAATTGTAGGTACCGATAAAGAGACGGCTACAATTAAAGCCTTGGCAGTTAAAGCTGGTATCCCATCTAGTCCTATAGCTGAATTAAAATACACTATCGACGCAAGTCTGGTTGTACTGACAGACGAAGCATCCATTGATGCCGTTATTGGTGAAATGACGCTTAAGGAAAAAGCTTCGCTGGTTGTCGGTGCTGGTTCAGGCACGAAGGTAGCTGGAGCTGCTGGTGGTTCTTATGAGTTGCCACGTCTTGGGATTCCCAAGTTAATCATGGCAGATGGACCAGCGGGAGTCCGCATCAACACGAAACAGGGTGAAGATACAACATTTGCTACAGGGTTCCCTATCGCCACTTCCATTGCCGCGACTTGGAATGAAGCCTTGGCTAACCAAGTAGGTAATGCGATGGGGAATGAGCTACTGGAGTATGGTGTGGATTTATATCTGGCTCCCGCGCTGAACATTCACCGCAATCCATTGGGAGGCAGAAACTTTGAGTATTATTCCGAAGATCCGCTCATCTCAGGAAAAATGACCGCGGCGATTACGAACGGGGTTCAAGCGAATGGAGTCGGAACGACGATTAAGCATTTTGCCGCGAATAATCAGGAAACGAACCGGATGTCCATTGACACGGTCGTTTCAGAAAGAGCACTGCGCGAAATCTACTTGAAAGGGTTCGAAATCGCAGTGGAAGAATCGCAGCCATGGTCTGTTATGAGCTCTTATAACAAAATCAATGGAACGTTTGCCTCCGAAAATAAAGATCTACTGAGCACAATTCTCCGCGATGAGTGGGGGTTCCAAGGTTTTGTAATGACGGACTGGGGTGGGGGCTCGAACCGGGCACAAAATATGATTGCAGGCAACGACCTCATCATGCCAGGAAATGCGGCAGCCATTTCAGCGATTACTAAAGCTGTGAACGATGGCGATCTGAGCGTAGAACAACTGGATGTTAACGTAAAAAGAATTTTGAAAGTCGTAGTGAAATCTCCATCCTTTAAGGGGATCGGACACAGCAACAAACCTGATCTTGCTGCAAATGCAGTGACCTCTCGTCAAGCCGCAACAGAAGGTATGGTGCTGCTGGAGAATAAAGCTGAGGCGTTGCCTATCGCAGCAGGTACGAATATTGCCCTCTTCGGAAATGCTCAGATTGAAACCGTCAAAGGCGGAACTGGCAGCGGCGATGTCAATGTGGAGCATACTGTATCCATTGTGGAAGGGTTAAGTGACGCAGGCTACAGCGTATATGAACCTTTAAATGTCAGCTATCAAGAATATATTACAGAGCTAAGAGAGAAGCCGGAATACGGTCCAGTGAGCAGCTTTGGCGGCTTGGCCTATCCACCACTTCCGGAAAAGGTATTATCAGCGGGTGAGATTAATTCAGCAGAAGCTTCTTCCGAGACGGGCATTATTGTAATCAGCAGAATATCTGGTGAAGGTGCAGACCGGAAAAATGCTGAGGGTGACTTTTTGTTGACAGCAACAGAGCTGGATATGATTGATAAGGTATCAACTGCTTACCATGAGCAAGGTAAGAAGGTCTCCGTGATTCTGAATATCGGCGGTCCGATTGAAATGATCTCCTGGAAAGATAAAGTGGATGCTATTCTCTTGGCTTGGCAGCCAGGACAGGAAGCAGGCCATGCAATTGCCGACGTATTATCCGGAGCTGTGAATCCATCGGGCAAGCTGCCAATGACTTTTCCTACAAGTTATGGTGTAGTTCCTTCCGCTAATAACTTTACAGGAAATAGTGTGGAAGTGAAGTACGAGGAAGATATTTATGTTGGTTACCGTTACTATGATACGTTTGGCAAAAGCAGTGCGGTTGCCTATCCATTCGGATATGGCCTCTCCTATACAACCTTTGGCTACCGCGATCTTAAGATCAGTTCAGATGCTTTTGATTCTGCAGCAGGAATTGTGACTGTAACCGTGGATGTATATAACAACGGTACAGTTGCAGGTAAAGAGGTAGTTCAGCTATATCTAAGCGCTCCGGGTGCCAATAAACCAGTTCAGGAATTGAAGGCTTTCCAAAAGACAGCGTTATTGAATGCAGGAGAGCATCAGACCCTTACGTTCACACTAAATAGTATGGATCTGGCTTCCTTCGATGAGAGCAGCCATGCTTGGGTAGCTGATCCAGGTACTTATGCGGTTCGAATCGGTTCCTCTTCCGCAGGAGAGAAACTGAATACGTACTTCCAGTTGGAATCGCTAATGACAGTGAAAACCACCAACAGTGTACTGATTCCAGTCAAACCACTAAATCTTTTGGTTCATCCGGTCATTGCCGATTACGCGCAAGAGGCTTTAACTGTTGCACCATAGTCTTTTCCCTTCGCAAGCAGGAATTACAAAGCTGCCTCAAGCTATAAGTAGCTTGGGGCAGTTTTTTTTGGAATCGGGAATTGACTATATTTACTATAGTATCTATTATTATTTTAATGTAAGCGCATTCTTATTAGCATAAACAATGCTAGAGGGGGAAGAACACCATAAATATACTTCGGCGACCTTTTTATATTTTCATGCTGCTCTTACTGTCCATTTCCCTATGTTTTACTGGCGTGTTTACTGGAAAAGTGTTGTATTACGATCATTTACTAGCCGAACGAAAGCCTGCGCAAAAGCCACTACTACATCTGGTCTTAATTTCGGAAGAATTGGATAATCCCTATTGGCGTGAAATTGAAAAAGGCGCTCAGAGAGCAGCAGCAGAGGAAGGGATTGCGCTGGAATATCTCGGACCCGTCCAAGCAGATAAGAGAGAGCAAATTCGAATCATAGATAAAGCTATTGCATCGAAGGTAGACGGAATATTGACACAAGGGCTTAACGATAAGGAATTTAATCCCATCATAGCTGAAGCTGTTAAACAAGGTATCCCTGTCATTACTATTGATTCGGATGCACCATCTAGCGGGCGGATTGCCTATGTTGGCACTGATAACTACGCGGCTGGATATTTAGCTGGAACGACACTTGTTCAGCAATCGAAGGGTGTAGGTCAAGTTGGGATTGTGACCGGGAGCTTTACCTCTACGAATCAACAGCAGCGGGTTAAAGGTTTTATGGATGCAATTGATGGAGAGTCTGGTATCCATGTCGTACAAATTGAAGAATCAAACATTAATCGGATTCAGTCAGAAGTCATAGCTTTTAAAATCATGAATCAGCATCCGGAGATAGACACTTTTTTGGGTACAAGTTCTTTGGATGGATTGGGGATTGCCCAAATGCTGAAAGGTAAAAATCAGCAGGCGCGGATCATTGCTTTTGATGACGTACCGGAAACGCTTGAATTCATTGAAGAGGGCATCATAGATGCCTCTATAGTGCAGCAACCGTACATGATGGGACGAAAGAGTGTGGAACTGATGGTGGATTATCTAGCAGGGAAAAAGATTGTTACCATCTTTAATACGGATGCCAATGTGGTCCGCAAAGAGGAAATTTCCCGCGGAAAGGGGGACTTCGGGCCATGATTCGTATTAAAAGCAAGCTGATGATCTTTTTTAGTGCTTTTATAGTACTACTTAGTAGTGTTTTCGTCTTTCTTTACATAGATAATATCAATATGGCAAGGACATACGATCAAGTTCTGCACCGATTTTTTCTGCTTAATGAGCTATACCAGGATGCCACTGATGTTAATGATGCTATGAACCGGTATGTGCTCCGGAATCGAAGCGGCGATGAGACCCTGAAGCAGTATGAAACTGCCATTATGAAGCTTAATAACAAACAGGATTTACTAGTAAATATTCTACAAAATGATCATAATCAACTGCTCGTTGATAACTATAGCAATATGATAGACAGCTACATGACAGAGAGCCGGCAAAGCCTTATAGCTTTTGATCTAGGCAACCAGGATGCTTACTACGCACACTTAAAACAATCGGGTGAGATTACCCGATATATTCAAGAGACCACATTGACGATTATTAATAGCGAACTGACGGATTACCGGAATGTGTTTGAGCTGATTAGTCGAAAGAATGAGAACTTTAGATATTTAGGTGTTTTTGTTTTTAGTTCGGTAGCCATTTTGTGTATGATTTTTGCATATTGGTTCTCCAATGGAATTACGAAGCCCATACAGCAATTGACGGCTGCGGCGAATCGGATATCTCGCGGGAATTTCGAGGGGGAGGTTACGGTGAATACGCGTGATGAAATGCGCTTTCTCGCAACAACCTTTAATAATATGCGCTCTAACATCCGCGATCTCGTGGTTGAAATCAAACAGAAATCGGAACTCGATCAATTGGTTAAGAAAATGGAGCTGAAAAGTCTGCAAAATCAGATCAATCCACATTTCCTATTTAATACACTGAACATGGTTTCTAAAATGGCTTATGTCGAGAGCGCAGAAAGAACAAGCGAGTTGGTGGATTCCGTTTCGACCTTGCTGCGTTACAATCTGAAGAAGATGAATTATATTGTTCAGCTGCGTGATGAAGTGAATATTGTTAAAGAGTATTTGTTTATTCAAAGGATGCGTTTTGATGATAGAGTTGCGTTTACGGATGACATTGAGGAGCGAGCCTTGGATTGCTTGTTACCACCACTGACTTTGCAGCCCTTTATTGAGAACGCTTTCACCCATGGTGTGGAATCCTATGAACAGGGTGGGAAACTGCATCTGGCCATTTACGAGAGTGGTAATGATGTCATCGTAGAGGTACAGGATAATGGCGTTGGAATAGACCCGGAAACGATTGCTCGCTTGAGCGGAGATATTCCTTTTTCCGAACATACGCCCATAGATTCAGAGAAAGAAAGGGAGCCTGTGGGGAGCGCTGATTCGAACTCCAATGGAATTGCAATTCGAAATGTACAACGACGGCTGCAGCTTTTCTATCAAAGGAACGATGTAATCGAGATTATGTCCGAGCAGGGAAAGGGAACGACCATCAAACTGAGGCTAACGCGTGTGAATAATAGCAAGGAGGAGATCCTGCATGCTTAAGCTCCTGATTGTGGATGATGAACGTATTGAACGTAGTGCTCTCCGGATGATCATCGAGCGGTTTCTACCAGAGATTCGAGTAGTTGGTGAAGCCGAAAATGGTAGGGTAGCTGTAGAGCTCGCCGAACAACTACGGCCTGATGTCATCACTATGGATATCAAAATGCCGGGAATTGATGGAACGGAAGCTGTGTCCTTGATCCATAATAGGTTTCCAGCGATTCGTTTTATTATGATGTCTGCGTTCGATACGTTTGAATATGCACGTAAAGTCATGCGTTATGGTGTGAGGGAGTATTTGCTCAAGCCATATCGGAAGGATCAGATCGTGGAGGTCATCCGCACGATGTCCCATGAGATTGCACGAGAAAAAGAGGATAAACAAAGAACTAATGAGCTGGAGTCCAAATTTAAAGAGACATTATCACTAGTAGAGTCCGAATGGGTTAGTGCTATTTTGATGGATCGAATACAGGAAGTGCAGGTTAGAGATTGGAGCCATACCCTTGGTGTACCAGAATCTTCAGGATTCGCTATCGTATTTGTGATGTCAACGAAGGAGAAGGCATGGAGTGTTCAGGAACGAAGGGAGATATATTCTTGGCTTAGGCATCAGTGTAAGATTAGTTGCTTTTCTCTTGTAGGTCCGATGACAGGAGCTCGTATCCCGGTCTTCATGTTTCCGGATGCGAAATCCCGTTTGCCAATACAGCATATTCATAATACTAAGGATTTTGTGTCCAATCTGGCTAAATTTGCTTCCCGGCGTTTCCGTTCATTGCAGCTGTCTGTTGGAATCGGAGGTTTAGCAGCTTCTACTGATCAGTTGATAGGCTCTTATCACGAAGCGCTGTTATCAGCCAGTGCTCTTAATGAGGGGGAAAGCTCACAAACACAAGAGGAATGGCTCTCAAATTCTGGTATGAGAGAGGCGGAACGAAGATTGCTTCGTTCTTTAGGTAGTGGACAGTTCCGAGAGATGGAGGAAGATTTCGAGTTTTGGGTAGCGGAACTTCGTCTCTTCTGTAGTGACGAGATCCAGGATATAAAGAGCGGACTACACCGATTATTTACTTTGGCTGATGAGACGCTTAGGGAGAGCGGGCTTGAGCCTTTGCCGCAGCTTAGCTTCGGAGAGGTGGAACAGGTAGAGCTGCTGGTAGAGCAAGCCCATTCAAGACTTTTTCTTCAGGCCCGAATGTTGAAGCATTGGTACGATAACAATTCGGCTAGCGCGATTCGTCGGGCTCAGACGTTTATTTCCGACCATTACAGGCGGGAGCTATCGCTTGAGGAGACGGCTGAACATGTAGGGCTGAACCCAAACTATTTTAGCAAAATATTTAGTGATCGCTGCGGCATAACCTTTATTGATTATTTAACTGGCCTGCGAATCAATAAAGCCAAGGAGCTTCTAGCCGATCCTGCGCAAGTGCTGAAAGAGATCAGTATAAGAATTGGATACCGTGATCCTAACTATTTCAGCAGAGTATTCAAAAAGACAACAGGAATGTCACCGACGGAATTTCGGCAATCCATTGGCAGACTGTAAGCAGAAAATAAACGAATACAGCGGGAACTATAGGAAGGAAGAATCTCAATGAAAAGGTCGCTGATTAGTCTGGTATCCAACACGCTCATTGTCAGCTTGCTTTTATCCTCATGTATGAACTTAAGAGAAAAAGATTTGTCTGCATTTTTTCCTGATGAGGAGGCCATGCGATCTAGTGAACCGGTTAACAACATTCAGGAGGCAATAACGAGAAGCGAGGCGGAGTCGGATCATCCGCAGTTGGAAATCTTTAGCTGGTGGACAGGGGCCGGGGAAGAAGCAGGGTTAAAAGCTTTGATCAAGGTATTCAAAGAAAAGTATCCCGGCATTTATGTCTTTAATGCTGCCGTTGAAGGTGGTGCAGGGGGAAATGCCAAGGAAGTACTTGAACGGCGAATGAAGGAGGGGGAACCGCCGGATACCTTTCAGGGAAGGAATATGCTCTGGGCAGCTGAAGGGCGGGTAGAGCCGTTAAATGATCTGTACGAAGAAGAAGGCTGGTATACAGTATTTCCTCCAGAGATCATCGATATGCTTAGTCTTGGGGATGACATTTATTATGTTCCACTTAACATTCACCGTCAAAATGTGCTCTGGTACAATAAATCCATCTTCGCTGATAACAACCTTCAGGTTCCATCGACATTCGATGAGTTTTTTAAGGTGGCTGATCAATTACAAAGAAAAGGCATCACACCGCTGGCTTTTGGAAACAAGGAACCGTGGATGGTTAGCGCTCTTTACACGAATGTCATGCTCGGAACACTGGGGGCCGAGGATTATAAAAAGCTAAGTAAAGGAGAAATCAATACTGACGATCCTCATGTAAAAGAAGGGATGGAGCGGTTCGCAAAGATGTTGACCTATGTGAATGCTGATCATGCTGAACGAAACTGGCAGGAAGCGGCTAAGCTCGTTGCTGAGGGAGAAGCGGCAATGAACATTATGGGTGATTGGGTGAATGGTTTTTTCACACATGATCTGAAGCTGAAGGACGGTGTGCAGTTTGGCTGGAACGCTTCACCAGGTACAGAAGGGATATTTAGATTCCAATTGGATGCTTTTGGATTGTCACGCGGTGCTGAGGATCGAGAGTCAGTTCGTGATTGGTTAAGGGTACTCGGATCTGCCGAAGGTCAGAATGCCTTTAATCCGCTTAAAGGTTCGATTCCAGCTAGGCAGGACGTTTCGATTTCGAATTATGACAGCTATAGCCGACAGGCCATGGAGGCATTCCGAAACAGTGCAAAGAACAAGGTGCTAGTATCTGATAGTAGGCTGCCCGCTTCTTTAGAAGCTGAAGCTTTTAAGAAAGCAAAGGAACTACAGTCTAATCCATAAACAATCCTTATATTTCCCGAGAAACGTTTCACACATACTTAATCCGAATATTTCTCCCACAAACACTTACCGTCCTTATAAGGATGGTAAGTGTTTGTGTTTGGAAAATAAATTATGGATTGTGATGTTGCAATGAACATTTTATGGCGATTCTAATGGATGTAGGTAGGACATAATAGGTGTGGAGTCTGCTCAGGAGGGAAGACATTGCGTAATAACAAACATCGGCGTGTATTCAGCGGTCTTCTTATTTTATCTGCGGCTGTAGCCGTGTTGATCCTTAGGCTGGCATGGGTTCAGCTAATTATGAAGGAACAGACGGTTCCTGGAACAAAATATACACTTGCGAAGATGGCGGAAATTCAAAGTGAACGGGAGACTGTACTGGACAGCGGTCGGGGACGTCTGTATGACCGCAAGAATCAGCCTCTTGCGGGGGAAACCATTTGGACGGCGGCTTTTTTTCCACAAGAGGAGATGGCTAAGAAATCTGTGACGAAGGTTGTTTACGAAGAAGCTAAACCCATGCACCGACTGGCGGAGATTCTGGGTGTCAGCTATGAACAACTGCTGAATAAGCGGTCGTCACTTAAAGAACCATTGCTATGGCCATCTTCAGTGGGAAAAGGACCACTCGCGTTGTCTCAGGCACAGGCAGAAGAAGTGAGTGCACTGGGGATCGACGGAGTAGGCGTGCTCCCTTTCGCACGCAGATATGATGGGATCTCTTCAGGTCGGCAATGGCTAGGCTATTTATCGGAAGCTACTATGCATGCTGGAGCTAAAGCTTCTCCTACGGGTCTTAGAGTTCCTATGACGGGAACGGACGGTTTAGAGAAGACATTAGAGCCTTTGCTTCAAGGGGTAGGACACACGGAAGCATATGTTCAAGTGGATGCGCGTGGGAATCGCCTTCCAGGCAGTCCCATTCAAGTTAAAGCTCCGGGCAATCCTTATTTCCCTCTGTCTTTATATACAACGATTGATAAGAAGCTTCAGGAGGGAATTGAGGAGCTTGCGCTCAAATCCGGAATGAAGGAAGGAGCCATAGTGGTGTTAGATACCGGGTCGGGAGATATTGAAGCCATGGTATCTTTACCCTTCTATAATCCAGAGAAGATATCTCCGCAAGGCGGGGAGTGGAACAATCGGGCACTCCAGGCTGCCGTTCCTGGATCGATCTTCAAAATCGTTACAGCCGCCGCGGCCTTAGAAGCGGGTGTAACCTCCGCTGATGAGCTTTTTTATTGTTCCGGGCAATTTGAGAAATATGGATTGTCTTGTCTGACAGGAAAAGGACACGGACCCCTTACGCTGGCGCAAGGATTCGCCGTGTCCTGTAATACTGTATTTGCTGCTCTGGCAGAGCGCTTAAGCGGTATCCAGCTTCAATCAACTGCACTGGCGCTAGGACTCGGTAGAGATATCAGCTGGCAAGCCGAGAAGACGCTTGGGTTTCCACTTCTAAAACCACTTTCCGGAGAGCAAAAGGGAACCATCTTTACTACCTTACTGCCGGATGACAAGGGAGCCAGAGTACAGACTGCAATTGGACAGCGGGATGTACAAGTCACACCCTTACAAGCAGCTAATCTTATTGTAACGCTACTGCATGGAGGTGAAGTAAGGGCACCAAGGATTCTGCAGCGAATCACATTTGCGAACGGGCAGAAGCTGGAGGAGCTGCCGGGACATCTGTCCCCTTCCTCAGCAGGGAGGATTTCTGAGTCTACAGCCCGCCAGTTACTGTCCATGATGCGCAAAGTTGTAACGGAAGGAACGGGAACCCGTCTACAAAGCACACACTGGCCTGTTGCAGGTAAATCTGGGACGGCACAGACGCTGGTTAAGGGCGTAGCACGCAACAATCAATGGTTTATCGGCTACGGTCCGGTGGATCACCCAAAATATGCTGTATCAGTTGCAGTAGAGAATGTCGCTCCGGATAGTCCGCATCTCGCCATTAAGCTATTCGGTCAGATATTTGATTTATTATCGTCTTCTACAGAAGCTTGAGGCTCCGGAGGAGTAGCAGTGGCCTTGCTCTTAGATGAAGGGCCATTTGCAGCAAAGGGCGAAACGATAAACTCTTCTTGAGGCAAATAGATCCAGCTCTGAAGATATCCTTGTTGAATTAGTTCTTTGATCAGAATAAGCAGAATCGGCGACAGGATCAGACCGGCCATACCGAAAGCGGATGTGGACAGAATGACGAAGGACAGCATCAGAAAAGCAGACGATACGCCAATCGAATTCCCGGTAATCTTCGGTTCAAGCAGCTGTCTTACAATCAATACAATCGCCAGGAGTACGATTAAACCGATTGCTAATGAGGTATTGCCAACAATGAACAGATAGATGATCCAAGGGACTAAAATCGTCGTTACACCAAGGAGCGGCAAGACATCAAATACAGCACAGATAAGCGCCATAGTGATTTCGTTACCGGTCCTTAGTATGAATAAGCCAACCAGTACGATAACAAAGGTAATGCTGATCAGAATAAGCTGGGCTTTTAAATAAGAGCCGATGGCTTTAAAGACGTTGCCCTGCAAAAAAGCGTAAGCAGTTTTAAATGTTTTTGGCATTTTGTCATGGGCAATCTTGCGCCAATCTTTAATCTCCATACTAAGGAAAAATGCTAAAATAATGGCGATCCCAAAATTGGCCATGAAGGAGGAGAAGGATCCGAGCACACCGACCATATATTTTAGAAAAGTAACAAGCCATCCAGTAAGAACATTCGTGGCATCTTTAAAGTAGCCATTTACTTTATCGGTAATATCCGGCGGCAAGCTTTCGATTTTTTGCTGAAGGTAGGTTGTGGACTCCACGAAATGTTGTTGCACCACATATGTATACTTAGGAAGATTATCTTGAAAGTGAAGCGCTTGGATGGTGACCAATAACCCAGCGCCAAATAACGTACCCAGAAGAACGATTAGGAACAGAAGCACTGAGATCGCTGAAGCGAATGGTTTGGCAAGCCCCCGTCGGTTCAAGAAACGGGCAAGCGGTTCAATAAGCAAAAATACAAAAAAAGATAGGAATACAGGGGCAGCTAACTGATACAATTTACTGAAGGCGAACATAACCAGATAGACCGTGAGGACAATTAATCCAATGTCGAAGAACGTGCGCCAATATTTTTTGTATAACGGCAGCATAGATATAAACAACTCCCTTTTTTAATAAGTTGATAGGTCAGCTTGAATACATTGTACATGATTTTACCTAAAAACCGTCTATTTCTTTGATACATGTGTTAAAATAGGGGGTAACGTATTTTTTATCTAACTTCACTTGGCCGTATCACAGGTTCTGCTTGCAGACGTAAGGCGAGCCAAAGTCAACTCTGGAAAAGCGAGGAATTCATATGCAGACTTTGCTGCTCTGGTTATTTTATATCTCATCTTTTTATGCTTTTATCCCGGGTATGATTAGCCGCATTTTTGGTTACCGTGTCTTTCGTAAAGGAACTGGGCGAAATGAGTTCGCGTTGACCTTTGATGATGGACCTGACCCTCGATTTACACCGTTACTTCTGGATTTATTGAAGAAGTATGATGCAAAAGCAACCTTTTTTGTAGTAGGATCTAACGCTGAACGTTATCCGGATCTTATTAGGCGGATACATGAAGAGGGACATCTTATTGGAATTCATAATTATGTTCACAAGACGAACTGGCTCATGCGGCCCGCAACCGTTCGTCGGCAGATTCAGCGCACGAATGATATTATCTACAACATAATAGGCGAGCGTAGTACTTATTACCGTCCACCTTGGGGGATTGTCAATTTGTTCGATATTTCCAAGCGTCGCCAAGTTGAAATTGTTCTATGGTCGGTAATGTTTGGAGATTGGCGTGAGAAGCTTGGTGCGCAGCGTCTCACTGAGAAGATGCTGGCGCGATTGAATCCCGGTGAAGTGATGCTGCTGCATGATAGTGGCACAACGTTAGGTGCCGATCCGGACGCACCCGAGAATATGCTTGTAGCCCTTGAACTGACGCTGCAGGAGGCCCAAAGAAGAGGACTGCGCAGTATTCGAGTGGATGACATGATCAAGATGGCGGAGAAATCACCGATTCGGCGTTTATCCTTTGGTAAACGAGTACTGGTCGGACTCTGGTTGGCTTGGGAGCAGGTATTCCAAGTATTATTCCAGCTCAAAACGATTAACCCGGCCGATCCATTCATGCATTATCGAATGCGTAAATATCAGGGAGAGCCTGTTGAACTTGGTGATGGAACCTTGCTGAGTAAAGGTGATAAAGTCATTGAGCTGCATATTGATAACAGGCAATTATTCGAGTTAGGTATTCATTCTCGTTCTTCTGCTCAACTTGCGATTCGCATGATCCGCAGAATGGAGAAGGGGTTGCCAATGCTGGCAGAAGTTATTGCCGAAGATGTAAACCTCGCGCAAGCCAAAGCACTTTATGGGGTTAGTATGATTAACCGTGGGCCAGAGAAATTCGGCTTTAGTGTACATGATTTGCCCGATGGCATATTCGCACGCTCCACCAAGTTTTACTTAAAGATCCTGTTAAGTGTGATTCATCCAGATGGTGGTGCTAGGCTCAAGGAGCGTAGTGAGGTCCTTGTACCGAAGCTAATTCTGATGCCTGTCTCAGAATTACTCAAGAAGATGAATAAGCAACTGCCTCATGATGAAAGGTCAGTAAGAAAACGTAAACCGCACCAAGAAGAAGCGTTGTCACTTAATGATTCACTCACAGAAGTGGAATTGCCAGGAGCAACAGTAACGAATTGATTCATGATATTATTTAGTCTTATATAATGAACCGTAATATAGATGCCTCACAAACCAGAAATGGATTGTGGGGCGTTTTTTCTTGTGCCCAATAAAAAAGAGCAGTCCGACCATAGATTATCTAAGGTGGACTGCTCTTGTATGCTAGGAACAAATAGAACTCGGGTTTGCTAATTAAATCTTCAGTACTGCACCGTTACTGGCGTTGGTAACCATTTTGGAATAGCGAGCCAGGTAACCAGTCTTAACTTTAGGCTCAAACTCTTTCCAGCCCGTACGGCGAACCGCCAATACTTCTTCGTCAACCAGGAGTTCAATCTTGCGATTGTTGAGGTCGAGTTCAATGATGTCTCCATCTTCAACAAAAGCGATCGGGCCGCCTTCAGCTGCCTCCGGAGAAATGTGCCCGATGCTAATTCCGCGGGAAGCCCCCGAGAAACGTCCGTCTGTAATCAGACCAACCTTAGCACCAAGACCCATCCCCACGATTTGCGATGTAGGAGCTAGCATTTCCGGCATTCCCGGTCCACCCTTTGGACCCTCATAACGGATAACGACTACATGGCCTTCTTTAACCTTACCGTTAGCGATGCCTTCGAGTGCGGATTCTTGGGAATCAAAGCAGATCGCAGGACCTTTGTGATATCCACCAACAGAAGCATCTACTGCACCTACTTTAATGATGGAACCTTCAGGAGCCAGGTTGCCGTATAGGACGGCGAGACCGCCTCTTTCGGAGTAAGGGTTATCGATCTTATGAATAACGGAAGTATCTTGGATCTCATGTCCGATTACGTTCTCGGCTAATGTTTTGCCGGTAACCGTCATACAGTCTCCGTACAGAGCACCTGGTTTCTTCAGCAATTCATTCAAGACGGCACTAACGCCGCCTGCGCGGTCCACATCTTCGATGAAAATATCGGATGCTGGAGCCAGCTTCGCCAAATAAGGAACACGGTTAGCCACTTCGTTAATGCGTTCAAGCGGATAATCGATACCAGCTTCTTGAGCCAGTGCAAGGGTGTGTAGCACCGTATTGGTGGAGCCACCCATTGCCATATCCAGTGCAAAAGCGTTATCGAGTGATTCTTTAGTTACGATATCTCTTGGTTTAAGGTCTAACTTAATCAGTTCCATCAGTTGAGTAGCAGATCTGCGTACAAATTCTCTGCGTTCATCAGCTACAGCTAGGATGGTACCATTACCTGGCAATGCCAGTCCAAGTGCCTCTGCCAAACAGTTCATGGAGTTGGCAGTGAACATTCCTGAACAAGATCCACAGGTAGGACAACCGAATTGTTCTAATTCAAGCAACTCAGCGTCATTGATTTTTCCGACTTGGTGAGCACCTACGCCCTCGAATACGGAGGTAAGGGAGAGCTTTTTACCTTTACTGTCTACGCCGGCTTTCATTGGACCACCACTTACGAACATGGTTGGAATGTTGACACGCAATGCGCCCATCATCATTCCCGGTGTGATTTTATCGCAGTTAGGGATGCAGACCATGCCATCGAACCAATGCGCGGAAACGACAGTTTCCAAGGCATCAGCGATGATCTCACGGCTTGGTAGTGAATAACGCATACCGATATGTCCCATTGCGATACCGTCATCAACGCCGATCGTATTGAATTCGAAAGGAACGCCGCCAGCTTCACGAATCGCTTCCTTAACGATCTTACCGAACTCTTGAAGATGCACATGACCTGGAACAATATCAATATAGGAATTGCAGACCGCAATAAACGGCTTTCCGAAATCTTCTTCTTTTACTCCGGCTGCACGCAGGAGACTACGGTGTGGAGCACGGTCAAAGCCTTTTTTAATCATGTCTGAACGCATTTTCTTAGCTGCCATATTGACATTTCCCCCCTAAATAAATTGCAATGAAATATAGTGTCGCATTAACGCAATGAACTCCAAAGACCTGCGTATATACGGTTTATAGAATGAACGGGGACGAGCTTCCTAGAGAAGAAGGGCGAAGCCGATTCTATAAAAAATGCCGCTGTTTTGGTATAAACGTTTCCCGCCTTTAATGAACGGAGAAGTCATTGTTATTAGTGAGTCTATCACAAAGAGCACGTTTTTTCTACCGGACAATGTGAAGTTTCTCATGAGGAGACCGGCCTTAAATAGTATAAAAAAACCTATCCGCAAGGGGATAGGCCACTTATAATGAGCGCCTTAAGGCAACACGCTGCAGGGTGATCATCCAACCAACGGGGGGCTCAACAATAGGATGCATCAGCCTTTTTACACTTGGTTGGGCTAAGAGAATGGTCAGTAAGATTGCAGAAAGCACCAATAACATGGCACCTAAAGAATGGTTGATATAAGCGTACAGGCCAGAAACAGCGGCAAAACGAACGATAAATCCGTGAAGTAGAAAAACATATAACGTACGGGAGCCCCAGTCAGTCAGCCGGCTAAGCGAATAAGGAATCCACCCCATAAACGCTAGTGCAGCAGTGATTTGTAGCCCGTAAACGCCCAGACGATAAATTCCTGCGTACCATTCTTGAAGCCCAAGCTGCATGTAGGTCATACTTCCGTAAAGCCAGCCTATCGGCAACTCTGATCCCCAAGATGCAAACAGAAGGAATAGAAGGATGGAGACTGCGGCAGCGGTAATTCTAATCCATTTTTGAAAAAAACGAGAAAAGGATTGGAACGAAAAATGATAACCTAATACGAAGAATGGCAGGTATACAAAAGTGCGGCTAATGCTGAACCATACGCCATCAAGCTGTAGGTACCCAACGGTAATTCCAGCGGCGACAGCAAAAATGAATTGAGTGGCAGGCGACCATTTACGCATCCCGATCATCAGTATACGCCAGAAGGCATGACTTGCCAGGAACCATAAGAGCAAATAGGGGGCGAAAAAGGAATGATGGATACCCTGCACCTGATATATGGTGGCGTCCAGCACAGAGTAGAGGCTTTGAAAAATAATATACTGCAATCCGATTTGCATGATAATGCGACGGCCTTGTGTACCTGTAAGGTGTTTATTGGCAAAAAAGCCTGTAACGAGCACGAAGAGCGGCATATGAAAGCTGAAGATCCACATATATAAGCTATGCAAGCTGCTCATTGAGCCTATCAATGGTTCTATGGCGTTTCCAACGATTACAGTAACAATGAGAACAAAACGTAAATTTAGAAAAAAGGTCTTTCCAGGCGTGTCTAGCGAGTTTTCCCCTACCATGACTTCCCCCCAAAGATGCTTGATGCTTTAATTTTAAAATACAAGATTTTCTTCAATTGAATTGTGAATTAACTCACTATTGAAAGCGTTATCATTAGTGCCAAATGTGGCGATGTGTTGAAGGTTGTTAGAACAGTGGGTTTCTACTATAATTTTCTTATATGCAGTAACATCCGGGAGTGGAGCATGTTGAAGAAAAGAATAACTAAGCGTCGTATTGGTTTAATTGTACTAATCATTCTTGTTGTAGCCGGATTGCTGATTTGGAAATATTTAACTCCGTATGCACCGGCTGAAGAAGCCGAAACTGCACTGATTTCAAGTGGTGGAGTTACAGTTGAACAAAATGAAAACTGGATTTCGTTCGAACCCTCCATTACTAAGGGGGCCTCGATCATATTTTACCCTGGAGCTCTGGTGAAACCAGAAGCTTACTCCCCACTGGCGAAGGGCATTGCTGCTGCGGGGCATCCGTTCTACATCGCTAAAATGCCGCTTAATTTAGCAGTAACAAAGGGCGATGCTGCAGAAGAGATTATTCGTGTGCATCCAAAGCAATCTTTTGTTCTAGGTGGGCATTCGCTTGGGGGTGTCATGGCGTCACGTTATGCGATTGAGCATGCGGACCAGCTGGAAGGTGTGTTTTTCCTGGCTTCTTATCCAGATGAAAAAGGTAGTCTGCGTGAGACTGCTTTGTCAGTATTGTCGGTAGTGGGTACAGAGGATCAGGTTATTGACAGAGACAGCTACAACAAAGGACGTTCCTATTTGCCAGATAATACGGTTTATAGTTCAATCGTCGGTGGAAATCACGCTCAGTTTGGAAGCTATGGACCACAAAAAGGAGACGGGAAAGCAACCATTTCCGAAGAAGAACAGCAAAATGACACTGTGCGCGCCATGCTGGATTGGCTTGGGAATATCAGGTAGTCTTCGGTCTTTCCAACAAAGGGAGGACACTTATGCCAGAATTACAGATTAACGATGAATGCATACCCTGTTCAGGAATATTGTTCGACAAAGATGGCACGTTATTGGATCTATTAGCCACTTGGGGGAATTGGGCCGAGCTTGTACTGTGTGGAATGGAAAATCAGCTTGCGATTATGGGAACTGATTTTATCGTGGATCGGAGTAAAGTGCTAGGTACCCAGCATGATGCTGCAGGAAAGTTGATTGGTTATGATCCAGCAGGGCCGCTCACCATGGCTACAGAAGAAGAAAGTTATGGTGTGCTTGCATGGCAGCTGTATACTGCGGGTGTTCCTTGGAATGAAGCGTTGACCCGTGTAAAGAGTATAGCTAAGGACGCTATGTATGAATTACGCAAACGCCGCACGGTACAACCTCTAGAAGGGCTTCTTCCTTTTCTGGAACAGTGCGCGGCTGCATCACTCAAGCTAGGGGTGGTTACCTCAGATGGCGCAAAGACCACTCAGGAGCATCTGGATTGGCTTGGTATTGCTCATTATTTTCATTCGGTAGTTACAAGAGACAGAGTATTAAACGGAAAACCCGCACCTGAAATGGCTGAATTAGCCTGCCGGGAGCTGGGGCTGTCTCCTGAAGTGACGATTATTATTGGTGACAGCAATGCAGATATGCAATTGGGTAAAGGTGCAGGCTTACGCCTCGCCGTTGGAATCTCCAGCATGGGTGATGGAAATCACTTGATTGACGCAGATGTGATTATTTCTAGCTATAATGAGCTAAGGATCACCTACTGATCAGCATATTAATGGAAAGGATGTGCTACAACATATGGATCAATTGCAGACACTTGCTTCTTGGATTAAAGACTGTGACAACATCGTTTTTTTCGGAGGGGCAGGTACGTCAACAGAGAGTGGGATCCCGGATTTCCGCTCGGCAGCAGGATTATACCAGACTCAGCACAATTCACCTTATCCGCCTGAAGTGATGCTGAGCCGAACTTTTTTTATGTCCTCACCGGACATTTTTTTTGATTTTTACCGCAGTAAAATGATTCATCCCGATGCTCGTCCGAATGGCGCACATCTGCTGCTTGCAGAGCTAGAACGGCAGGGCAAGCTTAAAGCAGTGATTACGCAAAATATTGATGGCCTACATCAGCTGGCGGGTAGCCAAAAGGTACTTGAGCTGCATGGTTCCATTCATCGTAACTATTGCATGGACTGCTCACGTTATTACGGGCTGGAGCAGCTCCTAAGTACCACTGAGATCGTCCCTCGCTGCCCCGAATGTGGTGGTATTATTAAGCCGGATGTTGTGCTATATGAAGAAGAATTGGACCATTCGGTGCTGGTGAGTTCTGTCGAAGCGATAGCAGCTGCAGATATGCTTATGATTGGTGGAACCTCTCTTACGGTCCAGCCTGCAGCTAGTCTAGTTACTTATTTCCGGGGCAAACGTACGGTGCTGCTGAATGGCGACCCGACACCTTTTGATGATCAAGCTGATCTTCTGGTTACAGATCGGATTGGGAAAGTACTCGGCAGTGTAAAGGATCTGCTTGGTTAGAAGGGATAATCTCATCGCTTGCCGGTTGCCAGATTATTATTGCGCTTAGTAGTTTAAAGATAGGTAGTACAGAAACAGCGCGTAATGAGAGGCAGGGATAAGCAATGGTATATGTAGCAAATGAAGCACGATATGAAGACATGCGTTATAACCGTTGCGGGAACTCAGGTCTTAAGCTTCCGGCAATCTCATTAGGACTTTGGCAGAATTTTGGTGGAATTGATACTTACGAGAATGGCAGAGAAATGATCACTCGTGCTTTTGATCTTGGAATTACTCATTTTGATCTAGCCAACAACTATGGACCACCAGCGGGTTCAGCAGAAGAGCTCTTTGGGAAAGTGCTTGCAAGTGATATGGCTCCATATCGAGATGAAGTGGTGATTTCTACAAAAGCAGGGTACAACATGTGGCCCGGTCCTTATGGCGAATGGGGTTCGCGTAAATATATGCTGGCTAGTCTGGATCAGAGTCTGAAGCGGCTGGGTATAGATTATGTTGATATCTATTATTCGCATCGGCCGGACCCGGAAACACCTCTTGAAGAAACCATGCAGGCGCTCGACCATGCTGTGCGTTCCGGCAAAGCTCTGTATATAGGATTATCTAACTATACCGCGGAGCAGACGCTCGAAGCGGTTAGAATCTTGAACAGCCTAGGAACGCCGCTCTTAATTCATCAGCCGAGTTATTCTATGCTCGATCGCTGGATTGAGGGGAGTTTACAGGGTGTGCTGGAACAGAGCGGAGTTGGCAGTATCGCTTTTACACCTCTGGCTCAAGGATTGTTAACCAATAAGTATTTAAATGGAATCCCAGAAGGATCAAGAGCGGCCAAACCCTCTGCTGCGTTAAATGAAAGCCGAATTACACCGGATGTGAAGCGCAAGATCCACGCGTTAAATCAGCTTGCTGTTTCAAGAGGCCAGAGTTTGGCGCAGCTTGCACTAGCTTGGACACTACGTGATGGGAAGATTACTTCTGCATTGATAGGGGCTAGCAGAATTAGTCAGATTGAAGAGAATATAGCTGCACTTCAGCATTTGGAGTTCTCGCAGGCAGAATTGGATCGCATTGAGACTATTCTTCAAACGGAGAATGGAACTGGATGAAGACGTAGGTGAAGGGATGAGCTGCATCGATGGAGTTGCTTCAAGATGAGAACAAGGTGAAAGAGTGGGCCGAAGCCAACTCGGAATCTATAGGCTTAAATAGGTCGAAGATTGAGGCTAAGTATATTTGGAATCCTGGAGGGTTTGTAAACCAATCTTATCGCATAACGGATGGTCAAACCTTTCGTCATTTAAAACTCTCACAAGAGCAAAAAGCAGTGGGACTTAAACAGTGGGTTAAGATCAGTGAACATTTGACTTATAATTACAAGGCACCACGGTTGATTAGGGAGATTACACAAGAAATAACATCTGGTTATTCTTATGGTTTAGTGTTTGATTTTATCGAAGGTAAACCATTAAGCTCCATTTCCGATCCACTGCCAGTGGTTGAAAAGGTTCTGAGGTCCCTTCATCAATTACATGCAGATAAAGGAATTAGGATGGCAGTTGTAAGTGAGGATGAGGACTACAATTATGCCGCCGCATTTACTGACGAATACATCAACCGATTTGAAGAAGATCTGCAAATTATTAGAGCGGAAAAGCATTTGCTGGACTTCGTAACGGCGGACACTTTAGATTGGTTCGATACAGAAGTGGAAGCTTTGAGAATTATGGTTAGTCAGCACCCTTCTTTTCAGAGAAAGGCGTCCGACATCGTACACAATGATGTGAATTGGCAGAATATCTTAGTCAATGATAATAATGAATTTTGGATTATTGATTGGGATGACCTTACGGTTTTTGGAGACGCTGCAATGGATTATTCCGTACTACTTTGGCCGCTCTATAAATCAAAAGATTGGACTTACTGTAGGGATCTAGTTATTGATTTAGCAGGCCTTGCAATATTGGAACGGATTGAGTTTTATTTTAGAGCGAAGCTCCTTGATGATGTGATTGATGTTCTTGCTGACTATGTTGAAGCGGAGCAAGTGCCAGAACTGAAGGAAATGGCTCAGAAAAGGGCAAAAGAGATACATCTTCGTGCTTACCCTGAATATCTGAGTCTATATGCAACATAACCGAAGCTAACTGAATGATCAGCTTAATAAAGGGATTCACATATTGGACTTGCCTAATATGTGAATCCCTTTTTCAAAGGCTTCCCTTACTGATTTGTCTTTTTTACATGTCTAGTCGTTGTGAGACGGTAAGCGGTGGGTGACTGAGCACAAAACCGTTTGAATTGGCGTGAGAAGTATAAAGCATCGGTGAGCCCCACGGATGCTGCTACCTGTTCCACGGACAGCTCGGGTCGTTCACGCAGCAGCTGTCTGGACTTTTCAATGCGCAGCTTCAGCAAGTAGGTCACCGGAGATAGTCCGGTCTCTTGCTTAAATACACGGGATAGATAGGCTCGGTTATAGCCAAGAGTATCACACATTTGTTCAATGGATACTGGATGAGCATATTGGGAGGCCATGTAGTGGATCATTTGCTTCACAGTACGCTTAACCTGCGATTCAGCTCCAGGAAGACGGGAGAAGGAAGAGAGTAAATCTGCGGCTTCACCTACAATGAGATAAAGATACCCTAGAGAAGTTAGGTGTGCACTTTCTTTGTTTGCTTTGAAGGCTTGCATGATACTGGAAAGGGCACCTGGGATGACGCTATCACCCGTTGTAGTCACCACAGGTTTTTGAGGTGTAAAGCCTGTCTGCAGCACGAGGCTATCAGCCTCACTCCCAGTAAAAGCTGCCCAGCGATAGCACCAGGGCTGATCTTTATCCGAAACATAACTGACCAGCTGTCCTGGATGAATAAGGAAGCAGTCACCTTTTCCCAGTGCATATTGATGATGTTCAGTACGGAAAACACCTGAGCCAGACTCTATAAAGTGAAGTAAATAATAATCGTAAATCTTAGGGCCAGCTTGATGCATAGGAATCGTCTGACTTTGACCAGCAAACAGTACATGGAGATTTTGTTTATCGTAATATACGGGATTAGATCCTACGGAATAAGTATGCTCCATTTGAGACAGCCTTTCTTGTGTTATTGTCATTTTATGGCTTATAGTTTAGGGTGTATCAATTATTTGTGTAATTATTATATTATGGGAAGTCACATTTATCCATACATTACACACATGATTGCATTATCAGAGGATGACTGATTCTATTATAATGAATACATAAAGAACGCTTTACTTATTCCCACTGGCTGAAGCAGCGAAAGGATGGAGTGGCATTAATGAGCACACAGGAACTTAAAAAGAAATTCATCGAAAAGTACGGGGTAAGCGAGCAAGAAGCTCAAGTATTTTATGCACCAGGCCGTGTTAATCTCATTGGAGAGCACTTGGATTATAACGGTGGATACGTGCTGCCGGCAGCTTTGGAATTCGGAACAACATTGATTGTCCGTCCACGTAGTGACAGCAAAGTGAATTTTGCATCTACTAATTTTCCTTATGAAGCATCTATTGATTATAGTGAAATTGGCAAGGCCAAAACTGGAGAATGGATCGACTATCCGGTTGGAGTAATGGTTGAATTGGAGAAGAAAAACACTCCAGTATCTAAAGGTTACGATCTGCTGTTCCATGGTGATATTCCGAATGGCGCAGGCTTGTCCTCATCGGCTTCTCTTGAAGTCGTGACTGCTTATGCTTTCCTAACTCTCGAAGGCGGCGACACGGATACCGTTGAGATTGCACTCTTGTCTCAGCGTGCTGAGAACCAGTACGTAGGTGTAAACTCCGGAATTATGGATCAGTTCGCAGTTGCTAATGGCAAACGAGATCATGCAATCCTGTTAATGTGTGATACGCTTGAATATAATCTGGTACCTTTCATCACAGGTGCTTACAAACTGGTTATCGGCAACACGAACAAACGCAGAGGACTTGTAGATTCCAAGTACAATGAGCGTCGTCAGCAGTGTGATGAGGCCTTGTCTATTTTGCAAAAAGAAGTTCCTTCACTAGCTTATCTGGCACAGCTCAATCATGAACAATTCGAAGCACATCAAGATAAAATCACAGATGAAATTGTTAGACGCCGCGCTCGCCATGTTGTGGAAGAGAATCAACGTGTACTAGAATCCGTTGAGGTCTTAAAGAACAATGATCTGAAGCAGTTTGGACAGTTTATGAATGACTCACATACTTCCTTGCGTGATTTGTATGAAGTTAGCTGTGAAGAGCTAGATATTATGGTTGAAGAAGCACAGCGTATTCCCGGTACACTGGGTTCCCGTATGACTGGTGCAGGTTTCGGTGGCTGTACTGTATCCTTGGTACATGAAGATGATGTAGAACGTTTCATTCGTGAAGTAGGCGAGGCATATACCACAAGATCTGGTTTGGTTGGTGAGTTCTACGTTTGCGGCATCGGTAATGGTGTCCAAGAATTGAAGGGAGTGTAATCAAATGGCAATTTTAGTAACAGGTGGAGCGGGGTATATTGGATCTCATACTGTAGCAGAGCTGTTGGATCGCGGCGAAGAAGTGGTTGTCATCGACAATCTGCTAACAGGGCATCGTGAGGCGCTACTGGGTGGCAAGCTGTACGAAGGCGATCTGCGTGATAAGGAGCTGCTTGGCAAGCTGTTCGCCGAGAATGAGATTGATGCGGTTATCCATTTTGCAGCAAGCTCTTTGGTTGGTGAAAGCATGAAGGACCCAGTGAAATATTATGACAACAACGTATACGGTACACAATGCCTTTTGGAAGCTATGCAAAAAGCTGGCGTGAACAAAATCGTATTCTCGTCTACAGCTGCAACCTACGGCGAACCGGAAAAGGTGCCGATTGAAGAAACAGACCGTACCGAGCCAGCAAACGTATATGGCGAAACTAAGCTGACTATGGAACGCATGATGGCTTGGTTTGATAAAGTGCTGGGTATCAAATATGTAGCGCTTCGTTATTTTAATGCTGCAGGTGCACATGCTAGTGGCAAAATCGGTGAAGACCATCGTCCGGAAAGTCATTTGGTTCCGCTGGTATTGCAAACCGCTTTGAAGCAACGGGAGAGCATCGCCGTATTCGGAGACGACTATCCTACAGAAGACGGTACTTGTGTGCGCGACTACATTCATGTTAGCGATCTGGCTGACGCCCATGTTCGCGCAGTAACTTATCTGCGTAGCGGAAGCAGCAGTAATATTTTTAACTTGGGAAATGGACTTGGCTTCTCGGTAAAACAGGTTATTGAAACTGCGAAGAAAGTTACAGGACTAGAAATCCCTGTAGTTATTCAAGAACGCCGTGCTGGAGATCCGGCAGTATTGGTAGCTTCCTCCGATAAAGCGCGCTCTATCCTTGGATGGAACCCTCAGCATGCTGACTTAGAGAATATCATTCAAAGCGCCTGGAACTGGCATTCTGCCAATCCGCAGGGGTACGGAGAATAAGGGGCTTTAGCATAGCTTAACTAGAGCATGAGACCCTACTTAAGGAGAATTGAAAATGCACAACGAGAATAAGGTTACGCCTGCTGGCCAGAAAGCCTTACATGCGATTGAGCAGCTAGTTTTGTTCGCACTACGTGAGCAGCTCATTGCTCCATCAGATGAAGACTATAGCCGTAATGTGCTGCTAGATCAGTTCGGATTTAGCGAGCCGTTCGTTGGCGAGATCGATCAAAGTCCACTTACAGGTCCACAGATTCCACTGGATGCACTGATTGATTATGGTTTTGAAATCGGATTGATTCCAGAGAATAGCGACACTTACCGTGACTTGCTGGATGCCAAGATTATGGGACTCCTAATGGCCCGTCCATCAGACGTCAATGCGGAGTTCAATCGTTTAGCTGCTGAAAAAGGTATCTCTGCGGCTACAGATCGCTTTTATAAATTAAGCATAGATTCCAACTATATCCGGATGGACCGGATTTCCAAGAATGTCTACTGGCTGCAAGATTCGCCTTACGGTGACATCGAGATGACCATCAATTTGTCCAAGCCTGAGAAGAGTCCAAAGGAAATTGCTATGGCGCGCTTGCTCCCGCCGCCGGTCTATCCAAAATGTCTGCTGTGCCGCGAGAATGTTGGGTATGCTGGTCGGGTTAATCATCCGCCGCGCCAGAACCTGCGTGTCATTCCACTTCAGCTGAATAATGAGAAATGGCTCTTTCAGTATTCGCCATATGTTTACTACAACGAGCACTGTATTGTATTCCATCATGATCATGTGCCAATGAAGCTTACCAAGGATACCTTGAAGCGGCTACTTAGCTTCGTGGAATCTTTCCCGCACTATTTTATTGGCTCGAATGCTGACTTACCGATTGTTGGCGGATCGATTCTGACACATGACCACTTTCAAGGTGGACGTCACACCTTCCCTATTCAGAAAGCGCCTAAGGAAGATACGTTCACGCATGCATCTTATCCGGGTGTCAGCATTAATATCGTAAAATGGCCTATGTCCGTATTACGTTTGAATGGTGAAGATCGAGCGGTATTGCTGGAATGTGGCAATGCACTTTATGAAGCTTGGAAGGCGTATAGTGATCCTGAAGCAGAAGTGTTGGCGTTCAGCGAAGTTGATGGTGAAGTGCAGCCTCATAATACCGTTACTCCAATCGTTCGTCGGGTAGAAGATGGCAGCTTCGAGATGGATCTCGTGCTGCGTAACAACCGGACTAACGAGCAATATCCTGAAGGGATTTTCCATCCCCATCGGGAGATGCACCATATCAAGAAAGAAAATATCGGCTTGATTGAGGTCATGGGACTCGCAATTCTGCCAGGTCGTCTGAAGGAAGAGCTTGATTCTATTGCGAGCATCCTTGCAGGAGATCAAGCACTATTAGAAGCGGTGAAGAATGACCCTAGTCATCCACTTGCGCAGCACGCTGCTTGGGTTCAGGAGCTTGTAGAGCGTTTCGGAACGGCATTACAGCATGAAGAAGCCGTCAAGATTGTGCAGAACGAAGTCGGCATCAAGTTTACACATATTCTTGAACACGCGGGTGTCTATAAACGGACTCCGGAAGGGCAAGCTGCTTTCCGTCGTTTCGTGAAGAGCTTCGGCGCGATCTAAAGTTTGGAAAGGGGATGTCCTTAAGCCTGTAGGCTTAAGGACATCTTTTTTTAGGTTATATATTTGGGGTCCCTGAAAAGTATCTGAGTTTGCATCGAAGCAAAGCACCACTTTGTGGAAATATTTATGTGGCTTGAAGCTAATCCATTTGAATGCGGCAATTCAGAGGTTTATAATACGAGTGAGCAAAACATTCTGAAATAACTAATGGAGGTTTACACATATGCGTAATTTTGATTTTTATAATCCTACCAAGTTGATTTTTGGACAGGGTACGCTGGAAGCGTTGAAGACTGAGGTTCCTAAGTACGGCAAGAATGTATTGTTGATGTACGGTGGCGGTAGTATCAAGCGTAGCGGTCTGTTCGATAAGGTCATGGCTGAGCTTAGCGCAATAGATGCTGTGGTTACTGAACTCTCAGGCGTAGAGCCGAATCCACGCCTTTCCACCGTACATAAAGGTGTAGAGCTGTGTCACGAGCATAATATCGACCTCATCCTCGCTGTAGGTGGCGGTAGCGTGTTGGACTGCGCTAAAGCAGTTGCTGTTGGGGCGAAATATGATGGTGACATGTGGGACTTTGTTGAACGTAAGGCAGCTGCTCAAGACGCTCTCCCACTCGGTACAGTGCTGACGATGGCAGCTACAGGATCAGAAATGAATAGCGGCTCTGTAATCACCAACGAAGTGACCAAGGAAAAAATGGGCTGGGGCAGTATTCATGCATTCCCTGCATTTTCGATTCTTGACCCAGAGAATACCTTCACTCTGCCACGTGATCAGACGGTCTACGGCATGGTAGATATCATGTCTCATGTTCTGGAGCACTATTTCCATACTGATGGCAACACACCGGTACAAGACGGCTTCTGTGAGACTTTGCTACGTACGGTGATCGAAACCGCACCGAAGCTTATTGAAGATTTGAATAATTACGAACTGCGTGAGACGATCATGTATTGCGGCACAATGGCGCTTAACGGTATGGTTAGCATGGGTTTTGCAGGAGATTGGGCGACTCACAACATCGAGCACGCAGTATCAGCTGTATACGATATTCCACACGGTGGAGGCCTGGCCATTCTGTTCCCACAATGGATGAAATATAATATCGATACTGATCCTGCCCGTTTCCGCAAGCTTGCTGTAAACGTGTTTGGAGTTGATCCTGCGGGCAAGAACGATAAGGAAATAGGGCTGGAAGGAATTGAAGCGCTGCGTAGCTTCTGGGATTCCATTGGTGCACCGAAGACACTCGCTGATTATGATATTGATGACAGCGAGATCGGCAGTATGGCTGATAAGGCGGTTCGTTTCGGACCGTTTGGTAATTTCCGCAAGCTTGACCGTGAGGATGTAGTTGAAATTTATAAAATGGCTTTGTAAGTAAATTCTTCTACGAAAGAGACCCTTCGTCTTTAGTCTAGAAGATGTTATAGAACGTCAAAGAAGTGATTCTTCCATAATGGATGAATCGCTTCTTTGCGTTTATGCTCTACTGTGGATTTCTCCTCAACATCGTCCCTGATCTCCGCTGCTGCTGACCGCATTTTTCGTGCGTTTATCCTCAGAATGGAACTTTTATGGGTAAATATCCAAAGTTTGTGAAACCAATGACCTACTTTATTCGTTTAAAGTAATATGACAGTCCTGAATGAAGACAGGAGGAAGTAAATATGCAAACGCTGTATTTAGGCTGCTTGGCGCTAGGCGTCATATTTGCCATAGTCAGCGTCCTGGTGGGTGATGTGATCGGAGATGCTTTGCATGGAGTCTTTGATTTCGTATCCGTAGATTTTCTGAATCCCACCGTACTGGCAGGAGGAATAACCGTGTTCGGCGGAGCGGGCATTCTTCTAACCCGGTACAGTGCTCTGGAAGCTGGGGCGATCATTGCTTTATCTTTGTTAGCCGCCGCTTTTTTGGGAGTACTTATGTATCTAGGGGTGGTTAAGCCCATGGAAAAAAGCGAAATGTCCAATGGTTTCTCTATGAGTGATCTGCCTGGCAAGATCGGGGAAATCACAATTCCTGTTCCCGCCACGGGTTATGGTGAGATTATGGTAAAGTTTGGCGCCGGCAATAGCCTGCATACGGCAGCAAGCTTTGATCATGAGCTGCTTCCGGCAGGGATTAAAGTTGTTGTAGTGGAGGTTAGAGAAGGCGTTGCATTGGTGTCAGAATTCGAAAAGAGAAGAGGAGTGGATCTTTAATGTTCGGTATTCCTGAGTATTTGTTAGTCCCTGCTGTTGTCGTTGCTGTTTTGTTTGTGCTAGGTATCGCATTCTGGGCACGTTACAAAACTGTTGGACCAGATGAAGGGATGATCGTAACGGGGTCGTTCTTGGGGAAAAATCATATTTCAGACGATGGATCTGGTCGTAAAATAAAGATAGTACGTGGGGGCGGGGCATTTATCCTCCCTATCTTTCAGAAGGCTGAATTTATGTCGCTTCTTTCTCATAAACTCGATGTAACGACCCCGGAAGTATACACCGAACAAGGGGTTCCGGTTATTGCTGACGGTGTAGCGATTATTAAAGTGGGTAGCTCGACTGAAGATGTGGCGACAGCCGCTGAGCAATTTATGGGCAAACCGATTGAAGCGCTGAAGAGCGAAGCACAAGAAGTTCTTGAGGGTCATCTGCGGGCCATTCTCGGTTCGATGACCGTTGAGGAAGTATATCGTAACCGTGACCGTTTTGCGCAAGAGGTTCAAGGCGTGGCGGCACGTGATCTTAAGAAAATGGGTCTGCAAATTGTTTCCTTTACTATCAAGGATGTCCGAGACAAACATGGATATCTTGACGCATTAGGTAAACCGCGGATAGCTGCAGTGAAGCGGGATGCAGAGATCGCTGAAGCAGAAGCAGTGCGGGATGCGAGAATTCAAAAGGCAAACGCTGAAGAGCAAGGGCAAAAAGCAGAACTGCTGCGGGATACGAATATCGCCGAAGCCTCCAAGGAAAACCAGCTTAAGGTGGCTGCGTTTAAACGGGATCAGGATACAGCGAAAGCAGAAGCCGACCAGGCTTATCATATTCAAGAGGCACGTGCAAAGCAGACCGTTGTTGAAGAACAGATGAAGGTTGAGCTAGTACGTAAGGAACGTGAAATCGATTTGCAAGCCAAAGAAATTCAAGTTCGCGAGAAGCAGTACGACGCAGAAGTGAAGAAAAAAGCGGAAGCGGATCGTTACGCAGTAGAGCAAGCGGCGGAAGCTGATAAGGCGAAGAGAATGCGTGAGGCAGATGCCTTGCAATATAGTATTGAAACGCAAGCTAAAGCGACAGCTGAGCAGAAGCGTCTTGAAGGTCAAGCGATGGCGGATGCAGAGCTGGCTAAAGGTACAGCGGATGCTGAGGTTATCCGGTTGCGCGGTCTAGCGGAAGCAGAAGCCAAAGAAAAGCTGGCGGAAGCTTTCCAGAAATTCGGCGAAGCAGCCGTGCTCGATATTATCGTCAAAATGCTGCCTGATTTGGCTGGCCAAATCGCGAAGCCGCTGGCATCCATTGATAAGCTTACGGTTGTAGATACCGGTAATGGTGAAGGTGCGGCACGTGTCAGCAACTATGTAACCCAGTTGATGTCTACGGCTCCTGAGATGCTGAAGAGCGTCTCTGGAATTGACGTAGAGGCCCTGATCAAAGGGCTGACGACTAGATCCTCAGGGTCAACTGGAAGCAAGGCTGTTCCGGTCACACCAGTGACCTCCATACAACCTCCAGCAGCATCGGGGGGAGCGAGCAAAGCTTCAACTTCTGTGGCTGAGCAACCTGAAGACTAGTTAAAGCAATAACTACTATAGAATGATTTAACTTAAGGTAAGCTCGGTGATTGCTACCGGGCTTACTCTATGTTTTGGGTCTTAGCTATAGAATAGGAGAGGTGCGCGAGCGTGCAACTAACTTTAGATCATATCCATAAAAGCTTCGATGGTAAACAGGTGATTAAAGATGCAGACTTCATCTTTGAAAGAGGGAAGATCTACGGGCTGCTTGGACGGAATGGAGCAGGTAAAACTACACTTTTCAATTGTTTGAGTGGTGAGATCCAAATGGATAGCGGAGCTGCCTTTATTGGTGAGAAGGATAGTGCCCGTCCGCTTCGTGACGAGGACATCGGATATGTATTTTCCCTACCCATTTTGCCTGAGTTTCTGACAGGTTATGAGTTCGTAAAGTTTTATATGGACATCAACCGTGAGAAGATCGACACGAATAAAAGCATTGAAGATTATTTTTCAATTATTAAGTTTGAGGAAGAAGATCGGCACCGACTGATTAAGGGTTATTCCCACGGGATGAAGAATAAAATTCAAATGCTCTGCTTTATCATTACTCGCCCGCCTTTGATTTTATTAGATGAGCCTTTAACTTCTTTTGACGTGGTTGTGGCTCTTGAGATCAAGAAATTGCTGCGTGAGATGAAGCAGGATCACATCATTATTTTTTCTACGCATATTTTGCAATTAGCCGCCGATTTATGTGACGAGTTGGTTATTCTAAATCATGGAACCCTCCAAGAAATTCCGCGTGAAACTCTGCAAAGTCCAGAATTTGAGGAGCAAATCATAGCTTTACTTCAGGATGGCAACAATGATTAGTACACTTCGCAGCATTCAGAGGATTAGAGGTTCGTCCGGAGCCAATCGGCTGATTTACTATTTCAAAAAGCTGCCTGTTCTTGGCAAACTTTTAAAAGGGGATATTTACTCTAACATTGCACTAAAACAAGTCTTCGCTGGGATAGTACTTGCATTGAAGGTAGTGTGGGGGTTTTTAGGCAAGTTCGCCTATTTGGGAATTGTGATCTATTTGCCAATCGTCCTTACACACAAAGAATTGCCGCACGCCGAACAATATGCATTGTTCTTACATATTTTTATAGTTCTGAGCTTTATAGTGGCTGCGGTTTCGAATGTATTTATATTAGAGCCCAAACGGGATAAATATATATGTGTGAAGCTGATGAGAATTCCGGCGAAACAGTATATGCATGCTACGCTATTGATTAAAGGTTTAACGTTCTTTATTTATTATGTACCAGCATTAACCGTCTTTGCAGGAATTTTTGGAGCTCCACTTTGGCATGGCGTATGGCTTACACTTCTGTTAACGGCCTGGAGAATAGTCACCGAGGCGCTGAATCTTTGGTTTTTTGACAAAAAAGAAATTGTGTTAGTTAAAAAGATGAGCTGGGTATGGTCCGTGATTGGACTAGGTGGCTTACTTGCCTATGTGCCCCTTTATCTAGGGTACGCTTTTGTAAATGATGCGACAGGATTTAGTGTCCCCGTGAGTCTTGTGATCGTTGTACTTGGAGGAATTGCGGCTGTGTATATTGGGAAATATCCTAACTATCGCAGTGCTGTAGATGTCGTTACCAAGATAGATGATCCATTGCTGGATATGAACCGGATGATGAAAGAAGCAAGGGTGGCAGATGTTCAGACTAAGGAGAAGGACTTTTCGTCGGAAGAACTTATGGGGAAAGCTTTTCAAGGAAAGACAGGTTACGCCTACCTGAATGCTATTTTTTTCTCCAGGCATAAACGCTTGTTGATTCAACCCATACAGAGGCGTTTAACGATCATTTGTGTGCTCTTTATAGTGGCTGTCCTAATGATGCTTATTTCGCCGGAGACTTCGTCCAAGTTTACAGCATATCTGCTCGGTGGACTTCCCTTTTTTGTATTTATAATGAACTATACCTCTATAGGTGAGCGCGTATGCAAAGCGATGTTTTACAATTGTGATTTAAGCTTGTTGCGCTATGGATTCTATCGTGAACAAACTGCGATTCTGGACAATTTTAAGATTCGTCTTATTAAATTGAGTGGCCTTAATCTTATTCCTGCTGTCGCCATATGTTTAGCATGTACTCTGCTGTTTCTGCTCTCTGGCGCAGATTGGGGTTTGATGGATGCAGTGATCTTTTGGGTAACGATTCTTTGTCTTTCCTTGTTCTTCTCAGTGCACCATTTGTTCATGTATTATATCTTTCAACCGTACAGCACGGAGCTAAATATGAAAAATCCGTTCTTTTTTATCGTCAACAGCATTGTATTGGGACTAAGCGTCGCTTGTATCGGATTTCCAAAAGCATCGTCACTATTTACGCTAGTTGTTCTTGCGGGAACGATTGCTTATATGGTTATTGCCGTGACGTTGGTATACAAGTTCTCCAGCCGAACCTTCCGGGTAAAATAGAACGCGAGTGTTCTTCTAATATCGGAATGTTGATGATATGATGGTAGCGAGAGTTTTTTAATCGTACCGTTTCATGTTGCGTTTGCTGCTTGGAAGTCAGGTGTTTAGAAATAAAAGAGGTGTCAAAAATGAGTAGCATAACTGTAGCAAAGGTGTTAAATAACAACGTTATCATTGCGGACCATCCCCAATATTCCGAGGTTGTAGTGATTGGCAAAGGAATAGGGTTTAACCGAAAATTGCATGATCGGATTGATCTATCCTCCGTGGAGAAGATGTTTATTCTTCGCAGCCAGGAAGAGCAGGAACAATATAAACAGCTTCTTCCCCAAGTGGATGAAAAGCTGATTGAGATTGTACATGGAATTTTGTTATATATTATGCATAGCAGTAGTCAACCACTTAATGAGCATGTTCATATTGCACTCACTGATCATATCTCATTTGCTATACGGCGTTATGAACAAGATATCCCAATTCACAATCCGTTTCTGTATGAGACTAAGGAAATTTATCCTGAAGAGTATAAGATGGCAGAGTATGCGATTGAGCGGATTAATGAAGGCATGGGCGTGGAACTGCCTGTAGATGAGGTGGGTTTTGTTGCACTTCATATCGTTAGCGCGCTGAGTAATAGACAAATTTCCGAGGTCAGACAGCATTCTCTTTTGATTGGTGATTTGATCGGAATTGTAGAGAATAATCTCGAATATCGAATTCCACGTGATTCACTTGATTATTCGCGGTTGGTGACTCATCTACGATTTGTTCTAGAAAGACTACGCCGTGGAGAATCAGTGCGGGAGACTTCTACACTGGATGGTCTTATGAAACGAGAGTATCCCGAAATGTATACCTTGGCTTGGCAATTAACTAAGGTGATTGAGAACCGAGTGCGAATTCCTGTGTATCCAGCAGAGGTCAGTTATTTGACAGTTCATTTGCAACGTCTTGCCCAGAAGAAAGAGGATGAAGTGGATATGGAGACGAAGCGAGAAATATAAGGATAATGTATAAAGTGAAACTTATACTTTCTTTTATTTTAAAAAAAGCTTGTCACTACAAAAAAACGGTGCTACAATATCGGTGTCCTAATTAAAACAGAATACCAAGCGTGTAACTGATTCGATCAGGCATGAGTGATTTACAGTATTTTGGTTGCTAGTCCCCATCTTGGGGTAATCTAACCTTACCGTTAGATAACAACCTTTATACTGTGTTGCTCATGCCTTTTTTGGCATCTGTTTTACTGAAAATGTGAATAATGAAAGGAAGTGACCATGATGTTCAAAAAGCTTTTCGGCGTTTTACAAAGAGTCGGTAAAGCGCTGATGCTCCCAGTAGCCATACTGCCAGCAGCCGGTCTGCTCCTTGGAATAGGAAACATGCTGGTAAACCCCGATTTTCTACAATACGTTCCGGCACTTGAGAACGATGTAGTTCAGGCAATTGCGAACGTATTGATGAACTCAGGGCAAATTGTATTTGATAATTTATCCTTACTATTTGCCGTGGGTGTTGCCATCGGTTTATCCGGTGGTGAGGGTGTTGCTGGTCTAGCCGCTATTATTGGTTTCCTCGTAATGAATGTTACGATGGGTACTGTAATTGGCGTCAATGATTATGTCCTGAGCCAAGGCGACTTTTCCTATGCTAGCGTCTTAGGAATTCCAACACTGCAAACGGGGGTATTTGGAGGTATACTCGTCGGTATATTGGCATCGTCCATGTACAAACGATTCTTTAAAATCGAACTTCCATCCTACCTGGGTTTCTTCGCAGGTAAACGTTTCGTTCCGATCATGACTGCGGTAACGTCTTTGATTCTTGGTTTGGCATTGACATTAGTTTGGCCGCCAATTCAACACGGTCTGAATTATGTATCACAAAGTATGATTGATACGAATAAAACGCTCGCAGCGTTTATCTTCGGAACAATCGAACGCTCGCTTATTCCTTTTGGTCTGCATCACATCTTCTATTCTCCGTTCTGGTATGAATTTGGTACCTACGTAGATAAAGCTGGGGAATTGGTTCGTGGTGACCAACGGATCTTCATGCAGCAGCTTCGTGATGGCGTAGAATTCACAGCAGGAACATTTACAACAGGTAAGTATCCTTTCATGATGTTCGGTCTTCCAGCAGCTGCTTTGGCCATTTATCATGAAGCTAAACCTCATAATAAAAAACTTGTCGGAGGTTTGATGCTTTCCGCAGCATTGACTTCATTCCTGACAGGGATTACAGAGCCGCTTGAATTCTCATTCTTGTTCGTAGCTCCATTGCTGTTCGCAGTACATGCTGTTTTTGCAGGTTTGTCCTTTATGACCATGCATATTCTTAATGTCAAGATTGGTATGACCTTCTCTGGAGGTTTTATTGATTACGTGCTCTTTGGTATTATCCCGAACCGTACGGCTTGGTGGCTCGTAATTCCAGTAGGTCTTGCCCTTGCCGTAATTTACTACTTCGGATTCCGCTTTGTTATTCGGAAGTTCAATCTGATGACACCGGGTCGTGAAGAGGATACGGGTGAGGTTGAAGATACGAACACAGAAGCCGTTTCTAAAACGGGTGATGATTTACCACGAAACATCTTGTCTGCGTTGGGTGGTAAAGAGAACATCGCTCATCTGGATGCTTGTATTACCCGCCTTCGTGTGGAGGTTAAAGATAAATCAGGTGTGGATAAGACTCGTCTGAAGAAGTTAGGTGCATCAGGTGTGCTTGAGGTGGGTAATAACATTCAAGCGATCTTCGGCACACGTTCCGATACCATTAAATCTCAGATTCAAGATGTAATTAGCGGGAAGACACCTGCGCCAACGCCGGTAGCGGCTACGCCACAGCCTGAAGAAGAACAGCAGGCAGGTGAAGCTGGTGAAGCGATTATCAAAGAAGATATCGTCTCTCCGGTAAATGGTGAACTAGTGGATATCACTGAGGTTCCCGATGCAGTATTCTCCCAAAAAATGACGGGTGATGGTTTTGCTTTCTTATCCGATGATGGAAAGATTGCTTCACCGGTCTACGGTAAAGTGTTTAATGTGTTCCCGAGCAAGCATGCGATCGGCATTATGTCCGATGGAGGTAAGGAAGTGCTCGTTCATATAGGGGTTAATACAGTTAAGCTTAAAGGTCAAGGCTTTACAGTTCTAGTCGAAGAGGGCGACCTTGTAGCTGCTGGACAGCCGATCATGGAAGTGGATTTAGAATATGTAAAAGCAAATGCACCATCAGTAATGTCTCCTGTTATTTTCTCCAATTTACCAGAAGGCTCTTCCGTAACCTTGAAGAAGCCAGGTAAGGTATCCATTGGCGATAAGGATATTATTACCATTCAGTAAAAGTGCAAGGGTGGACGCTTCCTTTAAACATTAAAGGGAGCGAAGCCTTCACTATAAATTTAAAAATATTCTATTAAAAGAAAGCGAGTTGGATAATATTATGCAAACAACATTCAGAATTATCGATGAAGATGGAATTCACGCACGTCCGGCAACTGCCTTGGTAAATACAGCGACGAAATTCAAAGGTACAGAAGCTTATGCAGAAGCAAAAGGCAAAAAAGTTACATTGAAATCTATCCTTGGCGTATTGTCATTGGGTCTAGAAGCTGGAGACACTTTGTCTCTGATTACTGAAGGTAGCGAAGAAGCTGAAGCTCTGAGCGCACTTTCTGATGTAATGATTAAAGAAGGGCTAGGGGAAATCCATGAATAAAATTTCAGGAATCGCGGCTTCAGCAGGGATTGCAGTAGCCCGTGCTTTTATCCTGAAACATCCGGATTATACAATTACAAAAACTAGTATCAGTGATCCTGAAGCAGAAGTCGCCAAGTTGAATGACGCACTTGCTAAATCAAGTGCTGAACTGCAGACCATTAAAGAGCGTACTTTAGCAGAACTAGGAGAGAAGAAAGCAGAGATTTTTGCATCTCATCTGCTGATTCTTGAGGACCCTGAGCTGATTAATCCCGTAATTGATAAAATTCGTCAGGAATCGGTTAATGCGGACTATGCACTAAACGAAGTAGCTACACAATTCATTGAAATGTTCGAAAACATGAAGAGTGCTTACTTACAAGAACGTGCAGCTGACATGCGTGATGTGACCAAACGCCTGCTGAACCACTTGCTGGGTATTCATTATGTTAGTCCTGCAGAAATAAATGAAGAGGTTATTGTTATCGCTGAGGATTTAACACCTTCTGACACAGCACAGCTAAATCGCAAGTATGTTAAAGGCTTCACAACAAACATTGGTGGACGTACGTCCCACTCCGCGATTATGGCACGTTCTTTGGAAATTCCAGCGGTAGTTGGAACTAAGAATGTCATGACAGAAGTGAATTCTGGGGATCTAGTGATTGTCGATGGTCTGAACGGTGACGTTCTTATTAATCCTAGTGAAGCAGAAGTGGCGGAGTACGTTCGCAAGCAGGAAGCTTACGACTTGCAAATTGCAGAGTGGAAGAAACTTCGTGATAAACCAACGATTTCTTCAGACGGTAAGCACGTGGAGCTGGCGGCTAATATCGGTACACCAAACGATGTCAATGGTGTAATTGAGAATGGTGGCGAAGGTGTAGGCTTGTATCGTACTGAGTTTCTATACATGGGCCGCGATAAGCTGCCTTCTGAGGAAATTCAATATAACGCCTATCGTACTGTGCTTGAGAATATGAAAGGCAAACCGGTAGTCGTACGTACACTTGATATCGGTGGCGACAAAGAACTTCCATATCTGGATCTTCCAAAGGAAATGAATCCTTTCTTAGGATTCCGTGCGATTCGTCTTTGTCTGGATCGTCAGGATATTTTCCGTACACAACTGCGTGCTTTACTGAGAGCAAGTGTTCATGGGGATCTTCGCATTATGTTCCCTATGATCGCAACACTTGGTGAATTCCGTGCAGCTCGTGATCTTCTGCTTGAAGAGAAAGCGAAGCTTCGTGAAGAAGGAAAGGAAGTATCTGACAACATTCAGCTCGGCATTATGGTTGAGATTCCTTCCACTGCTGTACTGGCTGACCAGTTCGCAAAGGAAGTTGATTTCTTCAGTATTGGTACGAATGACCTTATTCAATATACAATGGCTGCTGACCGTATGAATGAACGGGTGTCTTACCTGTATCAGCCATACAATCCGGCCATCCTGCGTCTGGTCAAGAATGTAATTGATGCAGCGCATGCAGAAGGTAAATGGACAGGAATGTGCGGTGAGATGGCTGGGGACGCAACAGCGATTCCACTCTTACTAGGTCTTGGTCTTGATGAATTCAGTATGAGTGCAACGTCAATTCTGCCAGCACGTAGTCAAATTTCTAAATTGTCGGCTGCCGACATGAAGGAACTGGCTGCAAAAGCATTGCAACTTGGCACTGCTGAAGAAGTAGCTGCACTTGTTCAAAGCATCACTAACTAACTATTTCCATATGCATTACTCCGTTAAAACGTTTTATAACGTTCCAACTACTATTACCGACTTCCGATGTTTGGAGGTCGGTTTTTTTGTGTTTATATCGATAATTTTATTTCTTACGTTGGCTTAAGTTCATACGTGAGCGTTATACTCAATTTAGAATAATTAAATTCACTTTTTATTTGCTTTATTGCACAGATGTCTATGCCGATAGTAATAGTGATGAGTATAAAGTCGGTAAGGAACCCAAACCTGTAAATATGTCTTACATATAATAGTATGAATCTATAGAAAGTTTATACTCCTTTACCGACTTGCAGAGCTGTGCAAGTATTAATATGATCTAAATTGGAAATATTTGGACTTATAAGCATCCCTATAAGTTAGCCAGGGAGCCATAGGATGGTGTTAACTCATGAGTAAAAATGTTATAAATACAGAATTAATGTTAGAGGTCTATGAAGGTAAAGACCTGGGCTTGACGTACTCGGTGGAGTACAGTGTATTTAAAGTTTGGGCACCTACTGCTTTTGCTGTATCTCTAGTTTTGTACGAAACAGATGGAAATCAACGTAACATTGGATTTGATCCGAGCTCTACAGATAGTGGGCGTATTATATATATGCAGCGTCAGAACGGCGGAGTCTGGCAGACTAAGTTATCAGGTGATTTAAAAGGGAAATATTATATGTACCGTGCTGTATTTGCTGATGGAAATGTGACGGAAGCGGTAGATCCTTATGCAACAGCCGTATCGGCAAATGGTTTAAGAACAGCAATCGTTGATTTGCGCAGGACCCATCCTGAGCATTGGGAGAAGGACGTTGCTCCTCCATTGCAGCATCCTGCAGACGCGGTTATTTACGAGCTGCATGTGCGTGACTTCTCCTCACATGAGAGCTCTGGCATGTACTATAAGGGCAGATTCAAAGCATTTACTGAATTTGGATTAAGAGATTCGGAAGGAAATGCAATAGGTATTGATCATCTGGTTGAATTGGGTATCACCCATGTACATCTGATGCCCGTGTTTGATTTCCAGACCGTAGATGAGTTAAGTGTAATAAAGCGTGGTTCGTCCATTGAACATACCGACTACAATTGGGGATATGATCCTCAGCATTATAATGTACCGGAAGGATCATATAGCACTGATCCTACCGATCCAGGTCTACGAATCCGGGAATTTAAAGAAATGGTTCAGGCTTTGCATAGTCGTGGGATTTCAGTAATTATGGATGTGGTTTACAACCACACGTATGCTGTGGAGAAGGGCCCCTTCGAGCCGCTTGTACCAGATTACTTCTATCGCCGTGACTACTTGGGGCGTTTATCTAATGGCTCGGGAGTTGGTAACGAGCTGGCTACAGAGCGTCCGATGGTACGTAAATATATTAAGGATTCGTTGTCCTACTGGGCTACGGAGTATCATATTGATGGCTTCAGATTTGATCTTATGGGTCTGATGGATAGTGTGACCATGCGTGAAATAACGGAAGAGCTTCGACTTGAGGTGAATCCTAATCTGCTGTTATATGGCGAACCTTGGACAGGTGGAGATTCTCCACTGGCAACAAAGACGCTAAAAGGTGTGCAGCGGGGGAAAGGATATGCTGTCTTCAATGATAACTTTCGTTCGGCGATCAAAGGTGATAGTGATGGATGGGGACGGGGCTTCATTACAGGGGAATACGGCAAAGAAGGGGCTATTGCAGCCGGAATCAAAGGAGCCATCCACGAATTTACAGACTCCCCAGTGGAATCGGTGAACTATGTAACAGCCCATGACAATTTGAATTTATGGGATAAGGTGCTTACCGTTCAAGGGGGATTTCAGGATGCCGTTTCACGGGCTAATCCTTACGTGAATGTAGATCTGGAGAATATTCTCTGCAATGAGACCGTGCGCCGATCCCTACTTGCAAATGGAATCATCCTGACCTCGCAAGGGATTCCATTCCTGCATGCCGGTGATGAGCTACTGCGCAGTAAATTTGGAGATCATAATAGCTATCGTAGCGGTGATACGATTAACGCGATCCGCTGGAACATGAAGAGTATGTTTAAGCCTGTATTTCAATATTATAAAGGTTTGATCGAACTGCGGCGTACACATCCGGCATTTCGTCTACATGGTCGGCAGGAAATTGAGCGTTCGCTGGAATTTCTGCGCTGTGATGGGGGGATCGTGTCGTACCTGCTTAGAAATCATGCAGGAGGCGACCTCTGGAACAATATAACAGTCATCTTTAATGCCAATAATGATCGAGTAAAGCTATCTCTTCCTGAAGCTAACAACGGTTGGAACGTGGTAGTGGATCATACCCGAGCGGGGACAGAAGCATTCCGGAAGGTCGCAGGTAGCGAGGTGGATATTGAAGGCTTGTCGATGATGGTGCTCTATGATGAATGTGGTGAGCCAGCACCGCGGTCCAAAATTATCGAAGTACACTATGAACGGCCAGATGGGAAATATCAAGGCTGGAATCTTTGGGTTTGGGATACAGGAATTCAGGACGGACAATGCGACTTTCGGTATATGGAGGATGGGCGTGCAGTTGCACGAATTGAGGTGTTGCCAGATACCGATTCTATCGGGTATATATTACGACTAAATGACTGGGAAGAGAAAGATGGGGATGGCGATCGCTTCATTGATTGTTCCAAGGATGAAGAGCTGATCAAGGTCATGGTTATAGATCGTGATCAGGAGAATGATGGAATCTCAGATGATCATCTGCAGTTAACCAGTTAAAAAAATAAAAAAGAGCTGCTTCAGGGTTAGTTGTACCCCGGAACAGCTCTTTTTGTTGATCTTATGGTTTTCCGATGATCTGGTTGGATAAACCTACATCTAAAAGCTCGTAGTAGAGATTAGCTTCATTCCCTCCATGGTCTTTGGAAAGGTACATCGCTAGATCTGCGGCACGCAAAAGTTCATTAATACTGCCTCCATGCTCAGGAAATAGGGCTACACCAATACTTGCGGAGGTGTGGAAGCTAGATCCATTGTCAATAGACCAAGATTTGTTGAATAACTTAAGCAACCGTTGTAGCATTTCATCTAACATTTCTGGAGAAGTAAATCGGTGTAGTACCACTGCGAATTCATCACCGCCAATCCGGAACGCCTGGCCTACACCTTTAACCGTTTGCAAAAGCTCTCGAGAGAGCAGCTGGAGAAATTCGTCTCCAGCCAGATGTCCTAAGGTATCGTTTAACTGCTTGAATCTATCACAATCCAGCAATGCGAGTGCAATATTCTTTCTCCGTTCCTCGGGTTGGTTGATGAGATTCTCCATGTACATTTTGAAATGAGCACGGTTGGGAATCGCGGTTAAATGATCATAGAAGGCTAGCTTATGTAATCGTTCTTCGTATTGCTTCCGTTGTGTAATTTCACGGGACACTAACATAAATTGTGCTGGGAAATTATTGCTTCCCCGAACAGGCGACACCTTCGTTTCCAGCCATACCCATTGCCCTTCAGCTCCACGCATTCGTAGCTCTGAGATACGAGGGGTTCCTTGAACGACACTCTTTAGTTTAGCCCAAGCAATTTCCGGTTCACGAATGTAGTTGGAGAGTGGATCACCCTTTTTAGGAACATAGCCGAGAATACTTGAATGTGAAGGGGAGCTATACAGTATCAACCCGTTAGGATCAGTCAAAATAATAAAGTCAGACATGGTTTCACCGATTAGCTGATAGAGTGTTTGTTCCTCTAGCATTTCATTTTTGAGCCAAATGATTTTGCGACCCAGATAAATAATAACTAGAAGCAGAATAAAGAAGACCAATGAGTATAGCGCAAAGAGTGCACTCTTTTTATCTTGGAATCCATCTGTTACTTGTAAAGCGTAGGTGTCTATCAGGTCTTCTGATTGATCTAGATGAGTTCTGACTTCATTTAACTGCATGTTCAGACTTACAGCATGATATGAAGCAGGGTCCCATCCGATCTGCATTCGTTCAGCTATCAATTTACTCCTTGTACTCTTCCATAGGACTAGGGATGTTTCGAAGGCATGGAGCTCGTTCTCTAATTCAGTAAGAATATTTGCCTGTTTCAAATCACTGTAGGGTTTATTGATAGATTTGATGTCTGAACTTGCTAGGCCTACCCGTTCTTGTGCTTGTTGATTATTGTCCTTAAATTCCTGAATGAACTGATCACGTTCAGCGTCAGTGAGGTTCGAGCTCATGGAGGAGTGGAGAGCGATTGCGGCTTGATACAGATCACGATCAGCACTCAGTATGAGCTCAGAGTTCTCAAATACATCTTCATATAAAGAATCTGACATTCTGTTAATGGTGTGATTCAGATAGAGTAAAGAAGCTACACTAATCCCAACCAGTAGAATGGAGATCGCAGCGAAAATAAAGATTAGTTTGCGTGTTACTTTGATATCGAAAAATCCAGCCACGGTCATCTTCTCCCCGCATAAGATGTTTAACAAATCTTATTGCTGCTAACCTATAACCTGCGGAACTTCCATTTGTGGCAGGCGTGTTTTATTTTCAGGCAAAGATGTTGAGAGTGATTATGTAAAAAAAAGAGGTGTTGTAACATAGTGGGAAATGAGGCATGGGAAAGATAAATTGTGTGTGGATCGCTGTTTGTAGTACAACAAGTATATAGGACGTCCTACTTATAGAGCAATCGCTTCCTCAAATAAATATCAATAATAAAAAATTTAAATGATTATGGTATGGGCCTATTGCCTTATCTATATTCAAATCCATAAATCCTATTACCCAACGCCTTCGTAAATGATACCCAGCTCAGCCCCAAAAATATGAGTTCTGTTATGTTAAAAAAGCTGCCTAGTCATAATAATGACTGTGGCAGCTGACTTGAAGTTACTATTCGTTACGTAGTGCATGAATGGGGCGAAGCCGTGCGGCTTTGTTCGCAGGCATCATTCCGAAAATCACACCGATAAGCAAGGAGAAAACAAAAGATATCAGTACCATATCCCAAGCAATGGATACTGTAAGTGAAGTGTACTTTCCTAGTAACCAACTACCTGCAACTCCAATGCCAACACCGATCACCCCACCCAATCCGCTAAGCACAATGGATTCGATCATGAATTGAGCGAGAATATCGAACTTTTTGGCGCCGATTGCTTTGCGGATACCAATTTCTCTTGTTCTTTCATTAACGGATACGATCATAATATTCATAATGCCGATCCCCCCGACAAACAGAGAAATGCCGGCAATTCCCGCAAGTGCCATTGAAAGCGTAGCTGTCGTAGAATTAACAGTTTCCAGCATCTCTTGAGAGTCAAATACACTAAAAGCATTATCTGCATAATTAAATTTAGCATCCAGTGTACTCTCTAGTTTATCTTTTACGGTAGCTACAGTGTCTGCTGAAGTCGTCGCAATTGTGATGGAACGTACGCCTTTGCTTTTTAACTGACGTTCTGCAGTAGCTATAGGGATCAATAAGATATCATCGTTGGAGCCACTTAGACTAGAGCCTTTCGCTTCCAAAAGACCGACGATTTTATAGCTGATCCCGTTTAGCTGTACCTTTTGGCCTACTGGATCATCTGTGCCGAATAAATCCTCAGCCGTACCTGTGCCGATTAGCGCTACCTTCTGCCGGTACTCCGTATCAATATCAAGCAGGAAACGTCCTGACTGCACATGAAAATCCTTAACGTCCTCATAAGAAGGAGTAATGCCCTCAACAGTTACGCTAACATTCTCAGTATTATGCTTGGCTGTAACGTTGCCACTGATCACAGGAGCTACATTTTCTATCCCCTCTATATCTCCAAGTGCCAAAGCTTCTTCATAGGTGAGGGAGGTGGTAGCCCCACGGCCAGTGATGTTTACCGTCAGTTGATTTGTTCCGAGTCCATTAAGCTGCTCCGTAATTTGAGAAGTAGTTCCCTGCCCCACAGAAACGAGGATGATAACGGATGATACACCAATAATAATACCCAGCATCGTTAAAAAAGCTCTTACTTTACTGCTGTAAATACTTTTTAGAGCCATCCGCATACTTTGAAATAATTTCACCTCGCATTCCTCCGATCTTCTACGAGGTTGCCATCTTGAATACGAATGATCCGCTTTGCTTGCTTTGCAATTTCGAGGTCATGTGTGATTAGGATGATTGTATGACCCTGCTCATTTAATTCTCGTATCATCTGCATGACCTCTTGTCCAGTTCGCGTATCAAGCGCCCCGGTAGGTTCATCTGCAAGTAGAATCGGGGGAGATCCAGCCATGGCTCGCGCAATCGCTACACGCTGCTGCTGTCCTCCTGAAAGCTCAGAAGGTCGGTGATGCATTCTCTCCTCCAAACCAACTTTAAGGAGTGCTTGCTGAGCTGTTTCTCTGCGTTCTCGATGTGAGAGGCCACGGTATATTAGCGGAAGCTCCACATTCTCGACAGCAGATAACTTGGGGAGGAGATTGAAGTTTTGAAAGATAAAGCCGATCTTCTCATTCCGGATAACTGCCAGCTTGTTGTCGGATAACTTGCGAACCTCTTGTCCGTCTAGAAGATAGCTTCCTTCATCCGATACATCCAGGCATCCGAGCATGTTCATTAGTGTTGATTTACCAGAACCGGAAGGACCTATAATCGCTACGAACTCTCCGAAGTCGATTGTAAAGGAAAGATTTTTTAGAACTGTCATAGTTTCTCCGGCCATAGTATAGCCATGGGTCATATTCTGGACTTGGATCAGCGGCGTTAAAGCACTCATCTACTGCCACCTCCGCCACCACCAGGTGCTCCGCCCGTGCCACCAGCACCACCTCCACTGAAGCCACCACCGCCACTAAAGCCGCCACCGCCGAAACCGGCGCCACCCATACCGCCCATGCCACCTTGCATTTGCATCTCAGTACTAGTTGTACCTGTTTTGGTAGAGATGACAGTAGGGATGATCACTTTGTCTCCTTCATTAAGCCCACTGACAATTTCAATACTGCTCTCATCATGGATGCCCACTTCGACGGAAACTGTTCGCTGATTACTATTTCCACGGTTTCTTGTGCCAGCTGCTCCGTTAGGCATAGTACCGCCGCGAGCATCAGGCACTCCACTAGGCATAGCGCCATCGCGAGCATCAGGAGCCCCGCTAGGCCTCGGTGCTTGGCCCTCGCTAGAGGCTTTTGAGGAATCGGTTGAACCCGCTGAACCTGCTGAACCCGCTGTTAAAGGGAGAGAAACTGTGTACTTACCATTTCTTTCTTGAACAGCTTCAATAGGTACGGTTAACACATCTTTTTTCTCAGCTGTTGTAACTGAAACTTCTGCCGACATCCCAACAAGGGCACCTTCGGAGGCGGTTAAGCCAACGGTAACATCGAAGAGGGAGACTCCGTTAGAAACGGTGCCTTCCTTAGCAATCTTAGTAACACTCCCCTTGAATTCAGTATCGGGCAGGGCATCCAATGAAATGGTAGCAGGCATCCCTATTTTCACTGTAGGAATATCAAGCTCATCCACCTGCACTATGACGCTTAAATTAGCATAATCGGTGATATCGATGAGCTCAGAGCCATCCATCGCTTTTTCACCGCTGGCTATGTTAACTGCTGTAACAGTTCCGTCAATAGGGGCGGTTAGGGGATCTGAAGGGATCATATCCTCTTGAACAGAAGCAATTTTTTCGATTTGAGAGGCGATATCCGTTTTCGCTTTTTCAATCGAACGTTTGGCACTGGCTAATTCATCCTCGGAGGCACCTGCCACGGCAAGCTTCTTATACTGCTCCTGCTTGTCCTGAAGATCCTCTTCAAGCGAGGTAAGAGAGGTTTGTTCCTGCTTGAGATTGTCGCTCAAATCATTGCCTTCGAAGGTAATTAATGTCTGACCTTTTTTTACATTGTCGCCTTCTTTGACAAGCACCTCAGCTACGGTTCCAGCGTCCTTCGTTTTCACTTTTCCTGTTTCAGTGGCCGTGACGGAGCCTGCTCCAGATACATTTACTACGATATCGCCCTTCGTAACCGTGGCTGTATTAATGGGCACTTCAGCAGCCTGACTGCTCTTATCAGGTAAAAATGTATACACCAACAATCCGGCTGTTACTACAGCTACTACTCCGATGGTCCAGAGCAACACTTTTTTCTTCTTCATTTCTTTCCTCCATAGATCATCAAATTTCTTTTAACTTAGGCCACCCCTCGCATACTAAGTGTCGGATGGATTGTTAGCACTTGAATCGGTGTTTGAAGTGGAATTGTTGTTTGAAGTCGTTGACGCTGCCTGATAAGTGACAACATAGGTCCCAGTTCCCAGCAAATTTCGATGACCTTGGAATTCGTCGTATACATTCAATCGGATCGCGCCGCCACCTAGAGTTTTGTAAAGATTGCTTGTGAATGTTGTGGTGTATGACTTGAAGTTCCCTAATGGTAGATCTGTGCCCAGTGTTAATGTCTTCTCCATCGTTTGTCCGAAGGGGTCGATTAGCTCTAGTACAAGCTTGTGCTCATAGGTACCCGATTCGTAAAGCGTGCTGCTCGACAGGTTGTAGGTTAGGACAGTGCTTAGCGTATCTTTTCCACCAGTGACGGTGGCGACTGCATTTGTAACGGATAGGGTATAAGGGAACAATTCTACATCCAAAAGATTACTTTTTGACTCCACCGCAACATTATTTAGACCCAGTGACACCGTATTGATATAACCCGTTGATTTCCCGCCAGGAGCCGTAAGTTTTCCTTCGGATACCCCTTCACCGACATAAAGAACAAGCTGAGAAGGATCTACTCCAAGTGGAAGCTTAGTCCAGACGGTAACCAGATTTTTTCCGTTAGGGCTCGTGGAAGTGGTAGACTGGTTGACCTCGGCTTCGTAATATTGATTGTCAGGCGTTTTGTAATAAGCTACGAGTTGAGCCTGCTCCGATTTACGTGTTTCCTCACTGTTCATTTCCAGTTCTGTGTACATGATATTGGAGCTCGCACCCTGATAAACCGTTGTCCGGCGCTCTAACACTTCTGCTTTTTTACTTTCAAGGTCAATTTGGAAGGAACTTAGTGCTGCAACTTCCTGAACACGGCTGTCCAACTGATTTGTACTTAAAGAAAGAAAATTAATTTTGCTTTCGCCGGAGGTTTCTTGCAGCGTTATTTTTAATTGATTGAACTGGTAGGTGTAAGGAACATTGGCCACGACATAAACGTCTGCGGATTCATTTGGCCCGAGTATGGTTTGCGTGCTTTCTGTGACAACTTGGGAAGTGCTGCTAATATCACTCTCACCAGCTTTAATGACGCTTGTAAATGCAGGAAGCTGCACAGAGGTCGATTTCGTGTTGCGAATATTGATTTTAGCTACAAGCTGATCTTTGTCTGCCCAAGGTAGCCGCTGGATGTTCTCAAGCTTGACAGCAAATGTGCCGTAACTGTTCTCCACCGCGTATTCTGTATCCTGCCAATTGTTAGTTTGGAGTGTGTAAGGAATCTGATAATAGGCTGTAGGAAAAATAATCTTACCCTCTACAGCGGGTTCAGTCATTTGCAGCTGTAGCGTTCCTTGAGCGATCGTTAGCGGAACTTCTGCACTGAGCTCAATTATTTTTTCTTCAAGGGGTTTGAGTGTAAGGTTTGCGAAAGCCTTCGTGTCCAACGGAAAGCTATATCTTTCAGCGGCTTTAACGGTAAACTCATAAGCAGGCAAAGTAATCGCCTTGTTGCCACTATTTTTTACTCGAAATTGCAGCGTCCAATTCGCGGTGCCGTTGTCGGCATAGACATTGGCGCTTTTTAACTGCGTCTCGACAGTATTATTGTTAATCGTAAGCTTCTTGATGACATTGCTGGCTACGACAAGATCTGGTGTGGTAGCAGCGGGAAGGTTATAGGTGACGATGGGCAAAGCTAATTTTAATGAGGTATCTTCTGCAGCAAACTGCAGAGTCATATTGTCTGTCTTCATATAAGAGGGAATTTCCGTCATGTAGTAGATCGTCTTTTTTTCCTGTGGCTGTACTTTGTAGTTGCTGCTCGCATCATCAAGCGTTAATTCAAATACAGATCCTCCTGCAGATGCGAGGTATCCCTTAAGTCCAGGATCACTTAGCACTTTGGTTCCTTGATTGGTTAAGCTCACACCTACTTTGGCGTATACCTTACCGTTATATTTGTAAATTTGCAGACTTTCCGTTTTGGTTGTTAGGGGCTGATTATTCAAGGTTATCTTTTTACTTTGGCCTCTAGCGACCGCTTGTGAAAAAGCAACAGGCATGGTGAAGGTCCCCAGCTTTTTTTGATAATCGGTACTGCTGAAATCCCAACCGAATACTGAAATCTTCACTCCATTTAAAGATGTGGATTTACCAACGTTTGCGTAATAGGTTACGGATTGACTGCTTTTGGAGGGGATAGATTTGATGGTTGCACTGCTGGTTACTGGGCTTCCTTGGATAACGGTTCCTCCGGCAGTAGTTACTTTAGAGAAATAGTCCACAAGATTAATGCTGCTTCCGCTCCCATTGTTATAGCTGAGGGTGTATGTAAGAATATTGCCGCCATCCTGAGTCAAAAAGCCAACATCGGTCAGCTTCACACTAAAGTTACTCTTTAAAGCTATAGAGCCGAGTTTATCCAGAGTGGATACAGTGGTGGCAGTTGCTGTTTTGGTGGATGAAGTAGTCGTTGATGCCGCGTATGCTCCATACGCTGAAGCTTGACTCAGAACTGCTGCGCTAAGTATGATCACAGCTACTTTTGTTCTTCGTGCATGCATGTAATTCCCTCCCGGTATGAAAGTCCTTGTATTATGAAGGTGATTTATGATTGAGTACAACCATGCCTTCTTAATAATGGAAATTATCAAGCTCCGCTGAACGTTAGCTGAAAAAAAGTCCTCAAAATGGCTCTGAACCTTAAAGCCAGCTTAAAGGCAGATAAAAATTGCCCTAATTATGCTTGAACTTGTCAAAACGACAGATTTTGCATATAATAAACAGACATATCTCTTGCATAAAAGAGATACCTGACAATTAGATTGAATTGTGAAATGCAGTGATGGAGAAGAGTACACAGTGCCTGACTTACAGGGAGGAGACGCCGGTGATTGAGAGCGTTTCTAGGATACAGAGCTGTCGAAGTTCACTCCGGAGCAGTTCCTTGAATTCCTTAAGATTGCCTTGTAAGGAAGCGTAGGGGAAACCGGTCACAGACCGTTATTTCTGTATAAAGTGAGATAGGTATCTGTCCAGCCAAAAGAGGGAATGAAGCTCTTAAGGGGAACAGATCAGCTTGTCTAACAAGGGTGGTACCACGGTCTTTTCGTCCCTTACCGGGAGGAAAGGCCTTTTTTTGTTGAACTAGACAATGATTGAAGGGGGCTGTACACGGCCATGAAAGAGAAGTTGGAAGCATTGAAGGTTGAGGCGCTGGCTAAGTTGCAGGAGGTTATGGATCCACAGGTTTTGAATGACCTAAGAGTGAAATATCTCGGTAAAAAAGGCGAGCTTACAGAAGTTCTACGTGGTATGGGAGGACTTAGTGCTGAGGAGCGTCCGGTTATCGGGCAAGTAGCGAATCAGGTGCGTAGTGCCATTGAGGAGATTATTGGAGCGAAGCAAGAGGCTTTTCAACAGCAAGAGACTCAGCAACGTCTGCAGGCTGAAAAAGTAGACGTAACCCTGCCAGGTCGCCGCATGCAGCAAGGGGGCGTTCACCCGCTTAGCAGAGTGGTTCAGGAAATTGAGGATATTTTCATTGGTATGGGCTACCGTGTGGCTGAAGGTCCGGAAGTGGAGACCGATTATTATAACTTTGAAGCCCTAAATCTGCCTAAAAATCACCCGGCACGCGATATGCAGGATTCCTTTTATTTAACGGATGACCTGCTTATGCGTACTCAAACGTCTCCGGTACAAATTCGTACTATGCAGGCTATGAACGGTGAAGTTCCAGTTAAAATCATTTGCCCGGGTAAAGTATTCCGCCGCGATGATGACGATGCAACGCATTCCTTCCAGTTCCATCAAATTGAAGGTTTGGTTATCGGAAGCAACATTCGGATGAGTGATCTGAAAGGTACCTTGCAGCAATTCGTACAAGAGATGTTTGGCCCGAATACAGACATTCGTCTTCGTCCGAGCTTCTTCCCATTCACCGAGCCAAGCGTTGAAGTGGATGTAAGCTGCTTCAAATGTGGCGGCGATGGCTGCAGACTGTGCAAGCAAAGCGGATGGTTAGAAATCCTTGGCGCCGGCATGGTGCATCCAAATGTTCTGAAAATGGGTGGCTATGATCCTGCTAAGTATAGCGGCTTCGCATTTGGTATGGGTGTTGAGCGGATTGCTATGCTTAAATACGGCATAGATGACATCCGTCATTTCTATAACAACGATATGAGTTTTGTAAAGCAGTTCAAGGGCGTTTAGATTTTTGGTGGGCGAGCTGGCTGGCGGGTTAGGAGTAAGTAGCAATTGGGTTACTGATCTTGCTTAATAAAAGACTATTAATAGAAGGAACGGAGAGGAATTTTGGAACTGTAGAAGCGCCAGCGTTCGCCTTTATCCTCGGATTTCTACCGCGAGAAGCGGTTCTAATCAGGAAATCTGAGGATAACAGCGATCGGAAGTCCAATATTTTTCGTAGTGACTGCTATAAATAGGACGGGTATGAAGCTTTCATCGAGTAATCCTAAATTGTACTACTCCCACAGGAAGCAGATCGAACGGCAAGTAGATAAATACATCTGAAACATAAAGGAAGTGAGCGGACATGAAAGTATCAACCGGATGGTTGGCTGATTATACATCGATTGAAGGAGTAACCGCCGAAAAGCTAGCGGAGAAGATTACCGCTGCCGGCATTGAAATTGACGGAGTAGAGCGCCGCAATAAAGGGATTTCCGGCATCGTAACCGGCTATGTGAAATCGAAAGAAAAGCATCCTGATGCGGATAAGCTGAACGTATGTATCGTGGATGCAGGTCAAGGTGAAGATCTGCAAATCGTCTGTGGCGCAAAGAATGTAGCTGCGGGACAAACCGTTCCTGTAGCTCTTGTTGGCGCTAAGCTGCCAGGGCTGGATATCAAAAAAGCGAAGCTGCGCGGGGTATTATCACAAGGGATGATCTGCTCGGCTAAAGAATTGGGACTCAATGATAAATTGCTTCCTAAAGAGCAGCAAGAAGGAATTCTTGTACTTCCTGAAGGTACAGAGATCGGTCAAGATATTTCAAAGCTGCTGGGTCTAGATGATGAAATTCTGGAATTCGATCTGACTCCGAACCGTTCAGACTGCCTAAGCATGATTGGTGCTGCTTATGAAGTGAGCGCGATTCTTGGACGCGACATTAAATTGCCTGATCCTGCGAGTGAAATGATTGAGATCAGCGGAGCAGCTGCTCAATCTATTTCCGTTAAGATTGAGAATGAAGAACATTGCAGTCATTACGCAGTTCGTTATATCTCAGGTGTAAAACCTGCAGCATCCCCGCTGTGGATTCAGAATCGTCTCATGGCGGCAGGGATTCGTCCAATTAACAACATCGTAGACATCACTAACTATGTGATGCTCGAATACGGACAGCCGCTTCATGCTTTTGATGCAGATAAAATAGAAGGTGGAGAACTCGGCGTTCGTCTTGCTCATGAAGATGAAGTCCTTACTACACTTGATGGCCAAGAACGGAAGCTTGAGCCACATATGCTCGTTATCGCTGATGGAGCTAAAGCAGTAGCTCTGGCTGGAGTAATGGGAGGTCAGGATACGGAAGTTACTGCTGAGACGGTAAATCTCGTTCTGGAATCCGCTAAGTTTGACGGAGGAACCGTTCGTAAAACCTCGCGTCAACTGGGACTTCGCTCGGAAGCATCGCTTCGTTTCGAGAAAGAAGTGGATCCAAATGCAGTAATCCCTGCATTGAATCGCGCTGCAGTACTTATTGCGCGTTATGCTGGCGGATCTGTGCATGAAGGAATTGTGCAAGCAGGAACAGTCGCAGGAGAAGAGAAGGTACTTACTTTGTCCTTGGAGAAGCTGAACCGTTATCTCGGAACAGATCTGTCCTTGCTAGAAGTGAAGACATTGTTTGGTCGTCTACATTTCAAATGCGGGGATACCGCACAAGGATTGATCGAAGTTCAGGTGCCAACTAGACGTGGCGATATCAGCTATGATGTTGACCTTATCGAAGAAATTGCTCGTCTGTACGGGTATGACAATATTCCAACGACTCTGATTGAAGGTGTTACAACGCCAGGCGCATTGACGCATAAGCAATCACTCCGCCGTGAACTGCGTCGCCTGTTGTCGCATGGCGGTTATCAGGAAGTGATGGGTTACTCCTTCATCCAGCCGAAACAAAGCAAAATGTTCCCTGAGTTATCAGAAGGCTCACAAGCGGTTAAATTGGCTATGCCAATGAGTGAAGAACGCAGTGTACTGCGTACTAGCCTTCTGCCACAACTATTGGATATTGCTAGCTATAATACCAACCGTCGTCAAAGCGATCTAGCGTTGTTTGAAATCGGCAATGTCTTCTTCACAGATGAGGAACAGTTGACTCGTCAGCCGCGTGAACTGCCGGTGCTGGGGTTGTTGCTTAGCGGTAGCCTAACCGTGAAGCAATGGAACGTTTCTGCACAGCCTGTAGATTTCTTTGATTTGAAGGGTGCGCTGGAATCAGTATTTGCTTATTTGGGTCTTACAGACAGAATTATCTACGAGGGAGATAGTCCAGAAGGGTATCATCCTGGACGTTCCGCGTCGGTATATTTAGTCGGAGATGAGGGTCGTGTGAAGATTGGAACTATGGGCCAGCTTCATCCGGAACTGCAAAGAGAGCTTGATCTAGTGGATACTTATGTAGCTGAGATTCTATTGCAGCCGCTGTATGATAACACGCAAAGCCGTCTGCAATATAATGAGCTTCCACGTTTCCCAGGTATGGAACGGGATATTGCAGTAGTTGTAGATTCAACTGTACCAGCAGGCGATCTGCTAGCTTCCATCCGTGCAAACGGAGGAACTTTGCTTCAATCCGTGCAGGTATTCGACGTGTACACTGGTGGCAAGTTAGAGAGTGGAAAGAAGAGTATTGCGATCTCACTGCTGTATCGTCACGGTGAACATACATTGACAGATGAAGAGGTTGGAGAGGTGCATGATAAGCTATTATCAGTCCTTCAACAAACTTTTGGTGCAGAATTAAGAAAATAGCAGGAATTGTGTAAAGCCGCAGCGAATCCATTTAGAAACTGAGATTCGCTGCGGCTTTTTCTGGGTAGAGTGAAATGCGGAGGATATCAGCGAGAGTCTATTGATTACAAGGGATTTTGCCAAATGCTTAAGAAAAAAGCTACAATAGAAACAGTAAGACTAACTTAGAATCCGCACACATACAAAGGAGGGCACAACTGTGGCTATGGACCGGACACGTGTCGCCGTGGAGATATACGGAACTTCCTATAAACTCGTCGGAAGCAGCACTGAATATATGAAACAAGTGGCCCGTTATGTTGACGAACATATGCGCACGATTTCTAAATCACACAACAGACTGGATACGCCGCGCATAGCGGTGCTTGCAGCAGTACATATGGCGGAGCAGGCTATTCAGGTTCAGGATTTTAAAAATGAACTCAACATGATGACAGGTGAACGCAGTGAACTGCGATTGGAAGTATCTCGCCTGCTGGAGGTTCAGCGGGAGCGACAAGAAGAATATGAACGCCTTGAAGCGGCGGCTAAAGAAGAAGCTACACGACTGATTGCTGCGGTTGAAGAAGAGCGCAAGCGTCATCTGGAAATTCAGGAGAATGAGCGTAAAGTACATGCTAACCAGCTGCAAGAGGCAACCCAAGCGGCTGAAGCCGCACGAGAGAAGCTGGAAGAGGAGCTGCTTGCGCGTGAGCTGGAGTTGCAGGAACTGCGGGCAAGTTATGAGGCTGAACAGTCTGCTATGCGTGAGAATCATCGAGAGGAACTAGCGAATGCAGAAGCCATCCGTCTACAGCAGTTGGAAGAGCAGAAGGCAGCGCATTTGCAAGAGCTAGAGAACATCCGTGAGACGCTGACTAAGGAGAATTCAGACTCCTTGTCTGCTCTAGAGCTTGAGTTAACCGAGACCAGATCAACCTTAGAGAAACAGCTTGAGGAAACCAAATCAACATTAGGTAAGGAACTCGAGAAGACGAAGTTGACACTGGGTAAGGAGCTTGAGAGCACGACAACGAAGCTAAGCAAGGAATTGGCTGAAGAACGGGAAGCTTTACAACGGGAGCTTGCTAAGAATAAGGAACTTCGTCAGTCACAAGGTACTCAGGAACATAGACATAAGCAAAACATTCAAGAGCTCGAGAAACAGCTGGCTGAGCTTCGTGGTGGAACAGGACAACTTCAGTCTAGACTCCGTTCGGCTGAAGCCAGTCTTAAGAGTGAACGAGATGCTCGTCAGACGCTGCTCGGACAATATGAAGCGGTGGTTAAACGTGAAGAACAGCTCAGTGAAGAGCTGCGTACTGCTACTGAGCTAGGCACGCTGTTGAATGAAGAGCTGGAAGAATTGCGCCAGCGTTATCAGCAGTCTCAGAATGAAGCATCAGAGCTGCGGAAGTCACTACAGGAAACGAATGACAATCTGCACCGTGTTCAGGAAGAACTCGCTGGATCTATGGCGGAGGCAGCAAATTGGCAGGAGCTCTCGGATAAACGGATGGAAGATATTAGTGAGCTTGAAATGAACCTACTGGAGACCGAAGAGAAATCTTTGGCGCTTCAAAAGGAGATTGAGATCCTTCGTGGTCAAGCGGATGGATTAGTACAACAGTTAGATCGGGAAGCTCAGCTTCGTACAGATGCAGAACACGAAACTACAGCACTCCGTGAACAAGGTGGACAGGTTCAGAAGGAACTGTCTGCACTTCGTGAACGCTATGAGGAACTGATCTCTCAATATGATGAAGTGCTGCAAGATGGAGAACGTCTACAGGAAAGATATCAACTGCTGCAAGAAGAAGGCGAAGAGACAGCTCGACGCTTAGAGGAATTGTCTGAAGCTAGCCTTGAGGCCGCTGCTACGGTTGCAGAGCAGCAGGATGTTCTGAGGGAAGCAGAGGCGTACGGCGCTTCATGGAAGCAAAAGTACGAGGAATTATTCGAGCGACAGCAGCAGTGGAGTGATTTGGAAGCGAAGCTGCGTGAAGAGATAGATATTTGGCAGCAGGAGGCCGGTGAAGCTGAGGCTAAGCAGAAATCTATTGAACGTGAACGCAGTGAGGTGCTTCAGCAGCTTGGTGAAGTCGGCGAGAATTATGAATTGGCCCAAGGACAACTTCGTCTGCTACAGGTCCAGTTTGAGATGCATCAGAATGAGCTACAAAAGATGACGGATGAGCATCGTAATCTTCAAGAGGAATATGCCAAGCTTCAGAATGAATATAATGAATGGATTCAACTGATCGAACAGGACAGTTGAATGTCGGATGCAAGAAAGAGGGCTGTACCTGATGTGTAGAGAGATCTATTTCAGGTCAGCCCTCTTTGTTTAATATATTCGAAAGAATAAGTATCACACCATGTCTTATATTTCTCACTTAAATAAAAAGCCGATCGTCAGGGCAATTCCCTAACGATCGGCTTTTTAATGATTCATCTATTCCACAATGATTTTTGCGTTCATGCCGCTATGTCCGGATCCACACATAATCGAACAGGTCATTTCGAATGTGCCGGCTTCCTCTGGAATAATTACTTTCGAGGACTTTTTGCTATTAAGCTGGAGTTCGAATTCAGGGATAAGGATGCCGTGATTGCCGCTATCGTTTTTAAAAATAATTTTGACGGGTACACCTTTTTTTAGATGATATTCTTCCTGATCAAAGCTGTAATTCGTAGCTGTAATTGTAAGTTCTGTTTCTGCCTCGATCTCCGGCTCCGATGTGTTAGCATTGCCAGCAGCACTATCATTGCTGTTTCCACAGGCTGTAAGTGCTATAACGAACACAATTGAAAGTAGAATTGCAAATTTTTTAATGATCCAAACCTCCTCCCAAGAAGTCCAAGCATAGTGAAAATGTGACAATTATGTAGACATCATAACTTAAAATTTAAGTAAGCGCTTTGATTAAATGTGAAAAATCCGTGAACAAGGGAGAGTGTTCAAACTTTGTCGTAAATTGCAAATAAATGATGAAAATATAACTAAAATTTATTATAATGAAAGCTATTACATTAACGTGCAAAAGTAGGGGATACATATTTCAAGCACTAACGATACGCTAAATACGGAGGTTTGGCACCGTAGAATCTTAAAAGGTTATTGGATGGTAGTTATTCTTTTATTAATCTCACAGTTGCTGTTTTTGTCGAATATTGACCGACTTCAAATAAAAACAACCATGGACACGAATCTATGGCACTTATTTATTGCTTGTAATTTACTAATTGTGGTCCTTATGATTACTGCGGAGCTGTGGCTTCGTTATAGTAAACAATCCCCTAAATATGGGGTGGTTAGTTGTGGATTTTTAGTGTCCTACCTTATGTATTTTGTATTAGAGCCTTTTGTCGATGGTGCTCAGATGACGCTCATGATGCCGATTATGGTCGCTCTTATTTATTTTGATCGTAAGCTCCTGTATCTAATGGGACTATTTAGTATTGTGTTTTATGCGGGAGTATATTTCGGGTTGGAACGGCCATTCCTACATAAACCGCTGCTTGAATTCTTAATAGTAGAGTGTGTGTTTATAATATTTGTAGGGATGGCTCTTGCTGTAATTATTCGTGCGCGGGAAGCGCGTGTAAATCTGGAGAGATTAACGAAGGAAGGCCAAGATCTAATGGTGGAGAGGGCTATTTCGGATAAGCTGCTGAAGATAGATGCACTCACTGGACTATATAATCATAAAACCTTTCATGAATATTTGGATTCATTATTGGAGCAATGTGAAAGCAACAATCTTCAACTACAGCTGGCGCTCTTCGATATAGATAATTTCAAGCAAGTTAATGATACCTACGGACATAGGGTGGGGGACCTTGTTCTTAAGGTAATTGCGGACAAGGTGGGCGGTATGATTGAGTTAAATGATTTTGCGGCTAGGTATGGCGGTGAAGAATTCGCTGTGATTTTTACAGACAAAAGTTTTTCAGAGTCTTATGAGGCTGTAGAGAAATTACGGATCAATATTGCTCAAATCGAGCATTTACAGGCTGGAAATAAGCCGATTACTGTCAGCATTGGAATTTGTGATTATCAGCTTGGGGATGGGAAAGAGCTTCTTTTTCGTAAAACGGACAAAGCGCTCTATACCGCTAAAAAGCAAGGTAAGAACAGAGTGGTCAATTGTGCTGAGAGTCATGAAGCGGAGATTGTGTCATATGGATAAAAACAACACAGAACCCTTATTACCGGAAAAAAACCGGAAATAGGGGTTCTGTGTTGTAAATAGCTTTCGTTACTTTGCTGCCTCAAACGGCGTGGATACCGGCAAAAACAAATCGACAATACCGATGACCAACGCCGCCAGGATAGCTCCTAGAATGGAAACGCTGACTCCACTCACTACGAATTGAGCGACCCAGATGACTAATGCACTAACGATGAACCCGACGATACCGCGCCCGAAGGGCGTTGCTTTTTTGCCGAAGATTCCTTCGACAACCCAGCCGAGTAACGCAATCACCAGTGCAAGGATTAGAGCGCTCCAGAAGCCACCAACCGAGAACTGTGGAACAATCCAACTAACGACCATCAGAACAAGCGCTGCTACAATAAAACGACCCACATGACTCAAGAAATTCACTGTACTAACCTCCTTTGGCCCAAGCTAAGGATATGTGCAGTTCTTATTGTGACCTTAATACTTGTTTTTATGCTTTAACCGATACCAAATAGCGAAATTGGCTTGAATTCTGTATAATGGAAACATCTATGAAGGGAGCTGTGACTGTAATTGGACGACAAAATTTTGCATACGCTTGAATATCGCAAGATTTTAAATAAATTAATGCAATATACGCAAACCTCAATGGGGCGAATGACTGCAGAGCAACTAAGACCATCCGGTGATTTTGAAGGTGTGAAGAAGCTACTTCAAGCCACGGACGAAGCGGCTAATGTAGATCGTCTGAAGGGTATTCCTTCATTCGGCGGGATAAGCGATATTCGAGCAGCACTAAAACGTGCCTCTATAGGTGGAATGTTGGGAACAACTGAACTGTTGGCAGTGGGAACTACCATTGGCGGCGCACGAAGAGTCAAACGATTCCTGGCAGCTATGCATGAGGAGGAAAAGATTGAATTCCTATTTTCACTCAGCGATGTTTTATCGGAGCAAAAACATGTAGAAGATGCCATCCGTTTATGTATAGACGAGAACGCAGATGTACTTGACACAGCTAGCTCTGAATTAGCTACGATTCGCCGTGAATTGCGCGGAGGAGAGACCCGAATTCGTGAGAAGCTGGATTCCATGATTCGTTCTTCTTCCGTTGCTAAAATGCTGCAGGATCAGCTGGTAACCATTCGTGGAGATCGGTTTGTTATTCCTGTAAAAGCGGAGTATCGTGCGCATTTCGGTGGGATTGTACATGATCAGTCCGGATCAGGAGCCACTTTATTTATCGAGCCTGAGTCCATTGTGGCGATGAATAATAAGCTGCGTGAAACACGGCTGCGTGAAGAACGGGAGATCGAGATCATATTGCATAGGTTGACAGCGCTTGTAGCTGATATAGCCGAAGAAATGACTTATGATATCGATATTCTTGGTGAGCTTGACTTTATCTTCTCCAAGGCGCGTCTTGCCCGAGATATGAAGGCTACACAGCCTCGTATGAACGATCGCGGGTATTTGAAGCTGCGCAAAGGACGCCATCCACTTATTCCCGCGGAGCATGTGGTTCCTCTGGATGTGGAGCTCGGCAACCAATATAGCTCCATTATTGTAACCGGACCGAATACGGGTGGTAAAACCGTTACACTCAAGACCATTGGACTGTTGAGTCTCATGTCGATGTCTGGGTTATTCATCCCTGCAGAAGAAGGCAGTCAAATGTGTGTGTTTGATGCCATTTATGCAGATATCGGGGATGAACAAAGCATTGAGCAGAGTCTGAGTACATTCTCCAGTCATATGACGAATATTATTTCCATTCTGCGTAGAATGACTCCCAAGAGTCTTATTCTGCTTGATGAAGTGGGTGCAGGAACGGATCCTGCAGAAGGGTCCGCACTGGCGATTGCCATTCTGGAACATATTCACCGGACTGAATGCCGTATGGTCGCTACCACGCATTATAGCGAATTGAAAGCTTACGCTTATGAGCGTAAAGGGGTCATCAATGCCAGCATGGAATTCGATGTCCAGAGTCTCAGCCCTACCTATCGTTTGCTGATTGGTGTTCCTGGACGAAGCAACGCCTTTGCAATTGCAGAGCGATTAGGTCTGCCAGGTGCGATTCTGGAGCATGCACGCGGCGAAGTGAAGGAAGAGGATCTACGTGTAGAGCATATGATTGCCTCTCTCGAAGAGAATCGACTTGGAGCGGAACAGGAACATGAGCGAGCAGAGAGTATCCGCCGCGAAGTAGAGGAATTACGCGGCAGACAGCAGCAAGAGCTGGAGAAGCTGGAAAGTCAGCGAGATAAACGACTGGAGAAAGCGGAGAAAGATGCCAGCGCAATCTTGGAGAAAGCGCGTAAAGAAGCTGAGGAAATTATCAGTGATTTACGACGCTTAGCTATGGAAGAAGGCGCTTCAGTCAAAGAGCATAAGCTGATTGAAGCACGGAGACGTCTAGATGAAGCCGAACCTTCACCGCGTAAGAAAGCCGCTACTCGTAAGCCTGCTAAGACTCCGCGGACGATTGGTCCTGGTGATGAAGTGAAAGTAGATAGCTTAAACCAAAAAGGTTTTGTAGTGGAATTAAGCGGCTCTAAAGAGGCTATAGTACAGTTTGGGATCATGAAGATGAAGGTAAGCCTGGATGATTTGGAACTGCTCTCTTCGAAAGCAGCCTCTGTACCAACGCCCCTTCGGCAGGCGACAACCGTTAAACGCTCCCGTGATGAGAACATTCGTAGAGAACTGGATTTGCGAGGTACGAATTTGGAAGAAGCGATTATGGAGACGGATCGTTTTATTGATGAAGCCTTCTTAGGAAATCTGGGCCAAATTTCTATTATTCATGGTAAAGGCACAGGTGTGCTCCGCACAGGAATTCAAGAATATTTGCGTAAGCACAGACATGTTAAGAGCTATAGGCTTGGAAATTATAATGAAGGCGGCGCAGGCGTAACCGTGGCTGAGCTGCAATAGCGGGATTGCCCGGCAGAAAGAAGGGAAAAGTGTGCAAGGAGATATTGATCTTTTGCTGGGTCATCCGCTAGGTGCCTTGCTTGGCTACTTTGCAGTAGCAATTCTTGGGCTTGTTGTATTTCTGTCTATTTTTGAAATGGTAACGAAATATAATTGCTGGGAAGAAATTCGCAAGGGGAACTTAGCAGTAGCCATGGCTACTGGTGGCAAAATCTTCGGAATTTGCAACGTACTGCGTTTCAGCATTGAATCAGGTGTTTCGATTTATGAGACGATGAAGTGGTCGGTCGTCGGTTTTTTGCTGCTGCTGCTTGCCTATTTTTTATTTGAATTCCTAACCCCAGTGTTCTCTATTGATGAGGAGATCGCTGCAGATAACCGTGCTGTTGGGCTAATAGCGATGCTGATCTCGGTTTCGTTGTCTTATGTGATCGGTGCAGCTATATTTTAAAAAAATAGAAAGTTTTGCACCTCCCTACAAAGGATTCCAGATGAAGCTGGACAAGCTTTGAAATGAGCAGCTCCACTTTGTGGAGTATTAGGAGGATATCATGAAGATTCTTACCCGAGTTCTGTTTGTGTCAGCTATTGCTTTTATAGCAGCCGGTATTATTTATTTAATGATGAACTAAATTTAAACGTGAAGTATGAAGGAGATTATTAAGATGGAAACAACTGTGTGCCCTTGGTGTCATACCGAAATCGTATGGGACGAGGAATTCGGACCCGAGGAAAATTGTCCTCACTGCAACAATGAACTTAACGGATATCGTACAGTTACTGTAGGGATAGACGGCATTGAAGAAGAGGAAGAAGAAGTTGTAGAAGAACCTAAACAAGAGGTTATTAATGATGATGATCTTTGGGGAGACGTCGACAAAGACAGTGTAGTTCCTATTTACAACACGCTCAACCAATTCGGTGACGATTATGATTTGAATAAGTATGAAGAGCGTGTATCGGGCATTTTAGCGATTCAGGAAGAAGCTCCGGAATGTACACAATGCCATGAGTTAACTATCCTTGCTGGTAAACAGCTTGTTAGCAGCTTCGAGCCATCTGCACCGGCTACACTAGGTGGACCTGTATTAACATCTCCATTCTCCCTTAATGTGTATGTGTGCCCGTCTTGTTTCCATGTACAGCACAGTCTAGCGCAGGAAGACCGTATTCAGCTCGTACGTAATCTGAGTACCGATAAAGCATAAGCATCCTCATAAAAAGCTTAGTCCTCTTATTGACCATAAGGGGACTAAGCTTTTTTTTAAAAACTCAATATTGCTTATTCACGTCCGTTTTCTAAGAAGGAGAAGGTTTGGCTGATCGTGTCAATGAGAATAGATCAAGCTCCGGCCGATGTTTACCCGCAATCGTATCGGTTAATAACTCCGCAGCAATCATGCTGTACACCGTCCCATTGCCCCCATAACCCTCGATGAAGTAGCAATGAGGGAACTTGGGATGAGGTCCGATATAAGGAAGCCCATCACGCGTAGAGCCGAATACAGCACCCCAGGAGTATTCTATCTCAATGCCTTTGATCTCAGGAAATAAAGCTTCCAGCTCTTCCAATAACCTTTGACTTTGTGAAATCACTCTGATATCACGGCGCTTTGGATCCGTCAATGGTTCATCTTTACCTCCTGCAATAATACGTCCCTCCGGTGTTGTCCGAAAATACAAATACGGTCGGGCGGTTTCCCAGAGGAGACTCCGCTCATGCCACTTTGGGAATTCCTTCAGAGGTTTGGTCATCATTGCATACGTATTGATCAGCTCAGCGCCTCGGTCTTTTTTAAACTCCTGCGTTTCATAACCCATTGCAAAAATAACCTTCTTCGCAATAATACGTCCGTTCTCTGTGTGGCAAATTACTCCATCTTCAGTGAACTCATAGTGTTTAGCCTCGGTCTGCTCATAAACGTGTACACCATTCATTGCTGCCTTGGCGATCAGGCTGTGAACTGTCCGGAAAGGGTTCGCTTCTGCATCACTGCGTGAATAAAGTGCAGCAGGTTTAGAAAAAGAATACACCGAAGCAATTTTATCCTCTTCCCAGAAATCAGAATCGAATCCGTGAGCAACGAGGTTCTTATATTCTTCTCGCAGAGCAGGTACATCCTCTAGTGTACTGGCATATAGAAGGCTGCTGCGAGGAATGATCTGGGGATCGATATCGAGCTTGGCTGGCAGATCCAAAATATTTCTAACCCCTGCTTGGCATAACTGATAAAAGAGCAAGCCGTTCTTTTCTCCAAAAGTGTTCATACATGAGGTTAACGATTTATCGTTAGATATCTGTAGTAAACCTGTGTTGGCATGTGAGCTTCCGCTTCCGACTCGTCTTTTTTCGATCAGAACAGCCTCAGCTCCGCTTAAAGACAAGCGATAGGATGCCATTGCTCCACCCATTCCAGCCCCTACGACCAAGCAATCACAGTGAATGGTATCCTCTAGCGCAGGATAAGTTGGTGGGTCTTGTAAAGTGCTTCTCCAAGGTGGGGTGCCGCTATTTAGTCTCATGAAAATGATCGCTCCTTCATTTGTTCCATTATTTAGTATGGGCGGCATTTTACCGTCTCATTCGCAGCATGTTCTTATTTCTGTCATAACTCTCTAGTGCTGTTGGGCAAATAAATGGTGTGCTTTGGCGGTATACTAAAGCCTGTTTGGATCAACTACAAGGAGGGACTACAACTCATGCAATCAATGCAAATGCAGGCACTAAGTGGAAAAGAATTGGAATATATCGCAGACTCCATCTCTAATGAGGACTTGCTCCTTAAGCAATGTGCGGCTACCGCCGCGACAACGCAGAACGAGCAGGTCCGACAAGTTTGTTTGCAGCATATCCAAAATCACACGCAGCACATGGATACACTCACTCAGTTACTCCAGCAGCATCAACAGTACGCACCAACAAGCCCACAATAATTGCATTATTAATCTTAAGGAGGTTATAAAATGAATGCACAGAATCCAGCAGCATTTATGCCAGATGAGGATTTAATGAACACCATTTTGTGTGATTTGAAGCGGACGGTCCGTGAGTATGCGACAGCTGCTACGGAATCGGCATGTCCAGCGGTTCGTCGGGTGTTTAACGACATGACCATGAACACGCTTCGACTTCAGGGCGAGCTTTATACGCAGATGTCCCAACTGAATATGTATCCTGCACCTGCAAAAGCATTGCGCCAAGATGTAGACAAACAGCTCCAAACTGCACAGCAATTGCAGCAAAAAGCCGGACAATTTGTTCAGCAAAAAACCGGACAAGCTGGATCCTTTGCTCACAATGCGAACGCTCATCTTCATTCGAATGGGCAACATCAACCGTCTCATTTAATGTAACCAAGATGGTTATGGGATGAAGCATCCTACCTCATTACCTTAAGGCTGACGCCCGTTTATTCCGGAAAGCTCCGGTGTAAACGGGTGTTTTTTGTATATAAATCCAATTAGCTGAGTAAACACAGTCTTCTATGCGGACATCATATGGGGTTATTTTGTTTGCAGAGATGCTCAATTCATGTCATATTAGTATTAAACTCTTTTCGCGGGGCGACGCATGAATAGCGCAACGTCATTTGCGAACTATCCGGAGGGAAGGCATGAAGGAAATGAACGAACTAAAGAGGAAAGTGCTGGAACTGCTTAAAGAGGACGCGAGAAGATCTACTGCACTCTTAGCTACGCTGCTTGGCGAGGAAGAAGAAGACGTAAAGACGGCGATTGGGCAATTAGAGAAGGACCATGTAATTGTTAAGTATGCAGCCGTTGTAAACTGGGATAAAGTCGATGACGAGAAAGTGACAGCGCTGATTGAGGTACAGATTACACCCGAACGGGGTCGCGGATTTGAAGGCATTGCCGAGAGAATCTACCTGTATCCACAAGTGAAATCCGTTTATCTGATGTCAGGTGCTTACGATCTTCTGGTAGAAGTGGAAGGCCGAAACTTACGTGAAGTGGCCAATTTTGTATCCGAGAAGCTGTCTCCAATTGATTCAGTACTCTCAACTAAAACGAATTTTACCCTTAAAAAATACAAACAGGATGGGATCATCTTCGAGGAGCATGAGGAAGACAACCGTCTGATGATCTCTCCATAAAGGAAGTAATCATATGATCACGAACAAAACGCAGCTAACCGGAGAAGACAGCAAATCAATGAATTCTTATTTGGCCCCGCTGGTACAGCAAATTCAGCCTTCGGGTATTCGTAAGTTTTTTGATCTGGCTGCAGGCAGCAAGGATATCATATCACTCGGAGTCGGGGAACCTGATTTTAAGACCCCGTGGCATGTCAGAGAAGCTTGTGTCTATTCGCTGGAAAGAGGATTTACAGGCTATACATCCAACGCAGGAATGCCTGAACTAAGGGAGGGTATTGCGAACTATTTGCACACCCGTTTTGCAGTGGAGTATGATCCTGCCAATCAAATTATAGCAACGGTCGGCGGAAGTGAGGCTATCGATCTGGCTCTGCGCGCTTTGATCACGCCGGGCGATGAGATCCTCATACCAGAACCTTGCTATATTTCTTATTCGCCGATAACGGCAATTGGTGGAGGTATTCCTGTAGGTATCGAAACCATCGGAGAGAATGACTTTAAACTTACTGCAGAGAGTTTGGAAGCGAAGATTACTCCACGCTCCAAAGTTCTAATTCTGTGCTACCCGAGCAACCCAACGGGAAGTGTTATGACCCGAGAGGATTGGGAGCCGATCGCCAAGGTTGTAGAGAAGCATGATCTTATTGTAATTTCGGATGAGATCTATGCGGAATTAACGTATGGAATTAATCATGTCAGCTTTGCCTCATTACCAGGTATGATGGACCGTACGATTTTGGTCAGCGGTTTCTCCAAGGCTTTTGCCATGACTGGATGGAGAATGGGTTATGCTTGTGGTCACCCTGATTTGATCTCCGCTATGCTTAAGATTCACCAGTACACTGTGATGTGTGCTCCTTCTATGGGCCAGGTGGCTGCACTTGAGGCACTGACCAATGGGATGGAAGAGAAGGATCGAATGGTCGATTCTTATAATCAACGGCGGAGGCTGATTGTTAAGGGTTTGCGTGATGCGGGACTGGAGTGCCATGAACCACAAGGTGCATTTTATGCTTTTCCAAGCGTGCGCAAGACAGGACTGACATCTGATCAGTTTGCACAACGATTATTGCTTGAATATAAGGTGGCAGCTGTACCTGGAAGTGTCTTTGGTTTAGGTGGTGAAGGTTACTTACGCTGCTCCTATGCTACATCAGTAGCTCAACTGAATGAAGCTATAGAACGCATTGGTGCTTTTGTCACACAACTGGAACGAGAGAGAATGGAATAGAGAAAATTGGACTATAGCCTATCCTATAATCCTATGGTATTATTTTACTTTGAGAGTAATTAACCCCTATAATAGAACTAACAAGGACGTATTTTACTCTGGAATTAAGCGTTGCTTTGAAGTTGCTTTTATTACTTTAATGACATTTTGTGGCACGCGCTCAATAATACTTTTAGGAGGGATGATTGTGCTTAGTGCCGATTATTACTTACCTTCCTATGGAGGGCAGTGTTTTTCTGGAAGTGGGAAACTGTCCCCCAAGGGTGATGCTTCTGCTCGCATACTCTCTCTGGAAGATGAAATTAGAATACTCCGTAGCAAAATGGAGCAGCTTTTTTTGCAGGAAAAATCATTCACTTCAGATAATGTGATTGAAATTAGCAGTTTACTGGATCTCAAGATAAATGAATACATGAAGGGGCGTCCAGTTGGAAAATAACGTCGCTACATGCTGTTGAAGAGGACCCTAGGGTCCTCTTTTTGTTGTTCCTTTAAGCCCAAATGTCAGTTGCTAACTATACTCTTCATTTGCCATTTTTATATAAGAAAGCTTAAACTAGCATTATGTGATTTGAAGAATGGATAGGAGGAGTAAGCCATGGTGATCTATACACGCACGGGTGATGCGGGTCAAACTTCAGTGATTGGCGGCCGGGTTGGTAAGGACGATGTCCGAGTTGAAGCCTACGGAACGATCGATGAACTGAATTGCTTTGTAGGTCAGGCAAGGAGCCTGATGGAGGACGATCAGTTTGATGATGTACGCGAGCAGCTGCTGGAAATTCAGCATGAGCTATTCGATTGCGGAACCGATCTGGCTTTTATTAAGCTAGGTGATGGTGGTCAATATATGGTAACAAGTGAGATGGCTAAACGGTTGGAGGGCTGGATTGATGAGCTTCAAGCAGAGAATCCACCACTAGAAAAATTCATCCTCCCTGGGGGCAGTCCGTTGGCTTCGGTTCTACATGTGTGCCGTACGGTTTGCCGCCGGGCGGAACGCCGGGCAGTTACACTTGGACGAAATGCAGACATTAATCCGGAAGCGGTTATTTATTTGAACCGGTTATCCGATTATTTCTTTGCACTGGCTAGGACGGCTAATACACGGGCAGGGATTACTGATGTAGAATACATTCGCAGTAAAAAGGTGTTCCGAGACTAATATGACTAGCTATTATTCACCAATTACTTACATTATACCGCCAGAAGAGGATGACTGGTTGCTGAAGACGATCCTGCATAAACGGATGGATGTCTCACGTAAATTGTTGTCACGCCTTAAGCAAACAGAACAAGGGATTACATTAAATGGAGAGCGTGTTTATATCAGCGTACATGTTAAGGCAGGCGATATTGTACAGATTCGCATGGAAACAGAGACTTCGGATGATATTTTACCGCAGCCGATTCCCTTTGAAATTCTATTTGAAGATGAGCATCTGCTCGTAGTAAACAAGGCAGCAGGGATCATCGTGCATCCCACACACGGACATTACACTGATACGCTGGCTAACGGAGTAGTTCATTATTGGGCGCAAAAAAATGAACGTTTCCGCTTTCGACCCGTCCATCGTCTGGACCAGGAAACCTCCGGTGTGTTAGTCATCGCCAAGAATCCGTATAGCCATCAGCATATTTCTGAGCAGATGATTGCGGGTACAGTGGACAAACGTTATGCTGCATTTGTTCATGGGGCTCCTGTGGAGCCTTTCGGCGATATCGACGGACCTATTGACCGTGATCCTGAGGAGCCTCATCGGCGTATCGTGACACCGGAAGGTTATCCTTCTCTGACCCGGTATGAGGTTAAAACCGTATACGCACAAGGTTCAAAAGTTGAACTGAAGCTGGAGAGTGGTCGTACTCATCAGATTCGGGTCCATATGACCTCTATCGGCTGTCCTTTGATTGGTGACAGCATGTATCGTCATGAGCTGTATAATCTACCGGAATTGACTTTAACTCAAAGTGAACAGTTGGAGTCCGTTACAGCACTAGATGCCTCTATAACCCGTCAAGCACTGCACGCGGTGCGTCTGACGTTCAAGCATCCGGTGCTGCTGCAGGAAATGATTTTTGAAGCTCCTTTGCCGCCTGATATGGCGGCCTTGGAGAATGTATTGGAGCAAGGCCCGAAAGCGAATTTGAGGTAAAAATTATCTTAGTGATGTTAAGCGGAGAGGGTGAATTGGTTCTGGAGAAACGGAGTTTCGCCTTTATCCTCGGATTTCATCCGCAACAAGCGGACTAAATCAAGAAATCTGAGGATAACAGCGATCGGAAGAATAATTTTCCAGCGTAGCGCACTCATCACTACCATTAAAGGAGAACAACATGAGCAAGCTAAAAGTATATCAATATCCAAAATGCAGCACCTGCCGCAGTGCAGTAAAATGGCTACAAGCTCAAGGTCATGAGCTAGAGCTTCAAAACATCGCAGAACAGCCGCCTACCGTTGAGGAGCTGCGTGAATTGCTGGCCAATAGCGGACTTGAGCTGAAAAAGTTTTTTAATACAAGTGGTGAAGTCTATAAAGCATTGGGTCTTAAGGACAAAATGGCACAGCTTAGTGAGCAGGAGAAGCTTGAGCTGCTCGCAAGCCATGGTATGCTAAATAAACGTCCGATTGTCACTGATGGCGTTAAAGTTACGGTAGGCTTTAAAGAAGATCAATATGCTGAAGCTTGGACCAATACTTCCAAAGTATAAATCCGTAAAGGGGATGTCCCAACAGTCATTTCATGGCTGTTGTGGCATCCCTTTTGTTATACTCTATTTGAAAAACACAAGAATTATAGATGGAATTACAGGGAGCTAGGTACTCGGGTAAAGCTAATTATCCCCGCCTTAGGAACTGGCACTTCAAGTAATCCTTTGTTGATTTGCTGGGTTTGTAAGCTGATGAGTTGTCCGCAACAATCTTTAACCTGTATCTTGTAGTACGCAGGGGAAAGGGAGCTTCGGATGACTAGCTTTTCGCTATAGGTTCCGTTCACAATGAATAATTGGGAAGCATCCTGATCTATAGGAACAACAGCATCGGCATAGATAGCGATAATTTGTATGTCGTCTTTTCGTGCAGTCACTAAAGGATATAGTAACTCCGGTTGCTGTGGGTATAACGCTCCTCTGAGCAGAACATCGCTATGCTCCCTGCTGAAAGCTAGCCAGAAACGCAGCATAGCTAAATAATCCTCCCCGATGTCATTAAGACGCAGGGAGATTTGCGGAACAGAGAAGATCACGTTGATCAATTGCATGGCCGCACTCTCTAAAGGTTCATTCGGGTTAAACATGATCATATCGGAATGAACAGCTGTATTTCCTGACAGAAGACGCAGGTCAAGTGTACGGACTCTGTTCTGAATAGAATCATTAGGGCAGTCGTTCGCTCGGAACATGTTGCCGTATTTTCGCATCAGAGGGCCTATATAGGTCTGGCGGAATTCAATCAGAATATCAGGTTTGATGGCTTTTAATCGATCCATAACATCGGAGAGCAAGCGGTCAACTGCTTCCGGCACCGATTCGTAATCCCTACCCTCTGCAGTTCCTTCCTTCTGATCTGGACTGAGTCTGAAGCTGTCCACGAAATCCAACTTTAGTCCGTCGATATCCCAGCCTGTAACGGCCTGTTCGTAGGTGTGGATCAAATACTCCCGTACATCTGGGTAACGAGGATCAAGCACGCCGGCGTTTAGTTTTTCATCTACGCGAAGCAGCTTATTCTCAAATTGACCCCATACCTTGCTGCATTTGCCTACAAACGGAACGGAATACCAAAGCATGTATTTCATGTCAAGTCGATGAACAGCTTCGACATGCGATTTCATGTCTGGAATCTTACCATCATAAACCTCCCAGTCGCCAGTAAAAGCGTAACCCCGATTGTTGTCGTCTGTTTGCCAGCCGTCATCGACGATAATGCTGTCACAGCCGAGTTCCTTAGCAAGTCTACATTGCTCCTCTAATTCGGCGGCGTTCAACGCTTGGTGGAAGGAATACCAGGTAGAGTACATAGGACGTAAGGCTACATCAGGGACTACGGCCGGTTTATAGCCGGGTAAGGTCTCCCACCATAATGTTACATCCTCCAACGCCTTATGGTATGGAATATTTCTATGGTCGATCCGAAGTGTAGCTTCATAATGGTCCATCTTCGGTAGGGCTTCTTCGAACAGGGTTACAGAGCATAGGAAGCTGGAATCCTCTTCATGGATACCGGCTTTAATGGACACATTGTTCAAGGCATCACTAAAAGCAAAGGTCATGCGGTTCTGTCCGCTTAAGTTGAACAGGGAAGCTACTGGCGCGAGAGAAGTGCTTTTGGATTGGAAGCCATCGCCCCAATCTACCTGAAAAGCTTTATTTCGGTCCGTTCCCGGATGCCACAGGGAATGGATGTCAACTGCGGGAATAGACCACTCTATACGGCACACGGGCGGATAATCTTTTTGCAAGGCTGTTAACCGGATATGAATCAGAAAAAGATTCTCCTCGATGGTCTCAACAGTGTTAGTGCTCTCAAAGAAAGGGTTGTCGCTAATAAGAGTTACATGGGGACAGTCGTTGTTGATTAAAGTTTTCATAATGCCTCCTAGTTCAAAAAATAGATATTTACTGTTTACCATTCGTTATGAGTATAATATTTACGAAACGTATAGTAAACAAGAATATATAATCTAAATTATTATCTGATAAAAGCTTCATTAATAGCGAAAATAAATGATGAAAGCGATTAAATATAAGTATTGTCAAACAAAATAATCCCTGTTATATTAGAAACACGCATAAGTTCACTGATGTTTAGTAAACAAATATAATTTAGATTGGCAAATGATTGGCTAAACTATAAAATGATTGTGAGGGGTGTTTCCCAAATATGAAGTGAAAAGGTGATTAGTTTTGGCAACTATTCGTGATATCGCAAGTCTGGCAGGGGTATCTGCATCTACTGTTTCCCGGGTGCTGAACGGAGATCCTTCGTTATCGGTATTGGAGGAAACAAGGAGAAAGATTCTGTCCGCTGCGGAACAACTGCAATATAAAGGGAGTCAGCGACGTCCAGTAACTCATGCGGCACATCTGAAAGATTATAAAATTGGGTTGGTAACCTTTTGTTCGGAGCAATTTGAATCAGAGGACCCCTATTATTTATCCATCAGACTGCAAATCGAGAAAGAGTTCAATCAGCTTGGCCTGCATATTACTCGTACTATCCGCTGGGTAAACCATGAATCCTATGAAAGCCTGTCAGGTTTAGATGGACTTATTGTGATTGGGAAATTCGAGTTTGATCCTTATAATTTATTTTTTAGTCGGATACAGAATGTCGTCTTTGTGGACTACTCACCGGATGAGAATCGCTTTGATTCCGTTGTTAACGACTTCGATAAAGTAACTCGAACAGCATTAGATCATCTTCTTGGACTTGGATATACGAGGATCGGTCTAATTAGCTCGCGTGATTTCATTAATCGTTTTGGCTCCAATTCCGGTACAGATTCATTGGATCAGCGGCAAAGTAGCTTTGAAGCTTATATGAAGCAAAAGAATTTGTACATGCCTGAACATGTCCACATCGGCAATAACTTTTCTATGTCCACTGGATATCAGCTCATGAAGGATGCAATTGAGAAGCAAAACTTGCCGGAGGCCTTTTTGATCGGTTCGGACCCGATGGCTATCGCAGCCGGAAGGGCGCTGAAGGAAGCGGGCTTAAAGGTTCCCAAAGATGTAGCCATCGTCGGTATCGATGATATTGAAATGGCCGCCTATGCCAATCCGCCGTTAACGACGGTGAAAATCTATACAGAACAGATGGGTCAGAGCGCGGTAAAGATGCTGCTGGAACGTATCGGTGGTAGAGAAGTACCGTTAAAGATTGTACTTCCATCTAAACTGATCATCAGAAGCAGCTGCGGTGCAGAAACCCATTCATCTGAAGGTAGTTAAACATTCAAAAGGGGGACAACATGATGAAAAAATGGTCTTTGATTGTTTTATCTCTGCTTGTTGTAATTGCTTTATCCGCTTGCTCCGGTAACGGAGGAAACACAGCCCAAAGCTCCTCAAACTCTGGCGGTAACAGTGGGACTCCTAAAGGGAAAATTACGTTTGCTTATTGGGGGGCCCAGTCAGAGGCTGACGCCATTAAGCAAGCGATAGATAACTTTAAGAAGACTTATCCAGATATTCAAGTAGAAAGTCAATGGATTCAAAAGGATTATCTGACGAAATTACAGACGATGATTGCCGGGGGGACTGCACCGGATGTGATGCTGATCTCCGGAGGGGATTTACCTGGTTTTGCAAACGCTTTCCAAGAATTAGAAGTGGATGGATCCGTCTTCAGCTCACCTACACTGCTTGATTCCATGAGTGTAGATGGCAAAGCCTACGCGGCGCCTTTCATTATTAAGCCTAAGGTTATGGCAATTAATGTGGACCTTTTTGAGAAGAATGACATTCCGCTTCCGAGCAAAACGGAGCCAATGACGACTGATGAGTTCAATGATATCGCCAAGAAGCTAACATCTGGTGAGGGAGCTACCAAGGTTTTTGGTTCTGAACCGCTATACCTGGGCAACTGGATCTATTCGTTCGGTGGGCAATTCTATAGTGATGATCTGACCCAATCAGCATTGGGTGAGCCTGAAGCCATTAAAGCCGCTGAGTATATGGTTGCTTCCAAGCAAGAGGGTATTGTACCGAATGATACAGAAAAACAAGGTCAGAACATGATGAACTGGTATCTTGGCGGCAGAATCGGTATGTTCACCGACTTTGGTCCTTGGTACCTACCGCAGATGGCTGAAGTAGAAAGCTTTAAATGGGATCTAGTACCGTTCCCTGGAGGTGGCGGTTCTAAGGAAGTCAACGGTCTGGCACTTAGCAAAGACAGCAAGAACGCGGAAGCGGCTAAGATTTTCATTAATCACCTGACACAGAATGAAGAAACTCAAAAAATTATTGGCGGCAACAAAAATGCCTATGGAATTCCTGTTCTGAGCAGTGCTACTAGTGCATTTGAAGCCATTTATCCGGATAAGAATCTGAATGCCTTCGTTCTTGCTGCGGAGAAGCAGCATGCACAGGAAGCTCAGAAGCGTACGAATGAGATCGGTAACGAGATGAAAGCTATCGACGATACGACCCCGATCGGAATTGGTCAAAAGGATGTTAAGGAAGTATTCCCGCAGGTAGCAGAGAAGATTAATAAGATCCTACAACAAAACTAACGGGAGAATACTATGAATGGAATAATAGAAGGGATTTACAATTTCTATGAAGGAATGGGGATGCCGGCAGATTTACTGCCGCTTCTCCCTTTTCTGACCGTGATTGCGCTGGTCTTCATTGTTATTTTTGTATTGATGAGAATGCTGGTGAAGAAGAAGATTATGCATACCAAAACGGCTAGCTTTTATATGTTCGTTTCGGTCTGGATTATCGGTTTTCTATTGTTTATGGTAGGCCCGATGATCTTCTCGTTCTATATCAGCTTCAATAAATGGGAAGTGGTCAGTGATCCGCAGTGGACGGGGCTGGACAATTACCGGATGCTGTTCAAAGACACACTTTTCTATAAATCGTTGTCCGTTACTTTTTATTACACATTGGTAAGTGTTCCGCTGCAGGT